>JBAOIG010000003.1:0-713315 GCA_037045155.1 Thermomicrobiales bacterium | reverse complement strand
CTCGAAGATCTGCCCGGAGAAGTTGACCGGTGATCCGTGCGTCAGATGGCCGCCTTCTGACAGGTTCATCCCGAGAATGCGATCTCCTGGCTTCAACACCGAGAGGTAGGCGGCCAGATTCGCTGACGCGCCCGAATGAGGTTGAACGTTCGCGTGGAATGCGCCGAACAGTTGTCTGGCTCGGTCGATCGCCAGATTCTCGGCCTGGTCCACGAACTCACAACCGCCGTAGTAGCGCTTGCCGGGCAACCCTTCGGCGTACTTGTTCGTGAGGACGCTGCCGACAGCCTCCATCACCGCGGCACTGGTGAAGTTCTCCGATGCGATGAGCTCAATCGTGCTCTGTTGCCGGCGCTCCTCCAACCGGATGATCTCGGCGATGTTCGGGTCTACCTTCTCAAGCTCGCTCACCTGCGCTCCGATTCATTCAATACGCGCACGCCCCAGGGCGCTCACGAGGGTCAATGCGCCTCCGCCGGGGTTCTGCCAAGCTTGCGCTCGGTGCCCGCGCGAAGACGATCAATATTCGACCGATGCCGATAGATGATGATCGCACCGGCTGCCAGACCAAACACCACGGTCTCCCACGACACAGCGCCCACCCAGGCCAGCACCGCAAACAGCACCGGCGTCGATAGCGCCGCCACGACGGAGCCGAGGGAGACGTAGCGTGATGTCGCGATCGGAATGACCATGATCGGGATCAGCAGAAGCATCCATGGAGACAGGGCGAATGCGGCGCCCGCGCCAGTGGCAACGCCCTTGCCACCGCGAAATCGCAGCCAGACGGGCCAGCAATGGCCGGCAACGACAGCAACACCCGCCAACGAGACCCACAGCTCCGCGACGCCCAGCCAGCGAGCCAGCAGGATCGCTGCGACGCCTTTTAGCAAATCGACGACCAGGACGATAATCCCCCAACGTGTCCCGAGCGCGCGTTGCGCATTTGTCGCCCCGGTGCCGCCACTGCCAATACTGCGAAGATCGACCCCTGCGATAAAGCGAGTCAGCAGATAGCCGGTTGGGAGGGTTCCCAGCAGATAGGCGATCAGCAGTGCGGCAAGCTCGCTCACCCTCGGCCTCTACTCATCATCACGACGCCGACCACGGAAGTGCAACACGATCGGTGTTCCGTCGAACCGATACTGATCGCGGAGCTGATTCTCGAGGTAGCGTTCGTAGGAGAAGTGAACCGATTTCGGATCGTTACAAAAGAAGACAAAACGCGGCGGCGAAATGTCGATCTGTGTCGCATAGTAGAACTTGACCCACTTGCCCGATCGCGAAGGTGGCGGATGATGGGCTACAGCATCACGAAGAAGGCGGTTGAGCTCGCCGGTGCCGATCCGCTTATGGCGCTCCCCGATGACATGAAGCGCCACTTCGATGATCTGGTTGACGCGCTGACCGCTCAATGCGGACACGAAGATGAGGGGCGCCCACGACGCGAAATTGAATGCCTCGGCCGCCTTCGCCCGAAATGCATCCATCGTCCGGTGATCCTTTGTGACAAGGTCCCACTTGTTGACAACCAGCACGAGGCCCTTGCCCTGCTCGACAACGTAGCCTGCGATGTGCTGATCCTGGGCAGTAAACCCCTCGTCAGCATCAATGACGACCAGCGCGACATCGGCGCGATCGACCGCGCGCTCCGAGCGAAGAACGCTGTACTTCTCGATACCCGACTCGATCCTGCCCCGTCGCCGGATACCGGCCGTGTCGATCAGCAGGACACGATTCCCGGCCCAGTCCACAATGCTGTCGATCGTGTCTCGAGTCGTGCCAGGCAGATCGGCGACAATCGATCGCTCGGATCCCAGCAGCGAATTCAGCAGCGCAGATTTTCCCACGTTTGGCCGGCCGACAATGGCAATTGCGGGGAGATCCTCTTCTTCCTCAGTCTCATCGGCGCGTGGCAATTGACGAACGACCTCATCAAGAAGGTCGCCGGTTCCAATCCCATGCAACGCCGAAAAGGGGACGGGTTCGCCGAGCCCAAGCTCGAAGAACTCCCAGGCAGCCTCGCGACGCGATTCGGTCTCGGTCTTGTTCACGCCAAGCACGGCCGGCTTGCCTGACTCACGAACAACTCCCGCAACGTCGAGATCGGCGGCAGTCAGGCCGCCTTTGCCGTCGACAAGGAAGAGAACGACATCCGCTTCCTCGATCGCAACCCGCGCCTGCGCTTGAGTGCGCTCCCCGATCTGGCGGGTGGTGAGTCGCCCCAGCTCGTCGTCATCCTGCAGACCACCCGTGTCGATGACGGAGAACTCGACACCCATCCACTCCGCGTCACCGTAGATGCGGTCACGCGTTGTTCCAGGCACATCCGACACAATCGCGCGTCGCTCACCGACGAGACGATTGAACAGCGTCGATTTTCCGGTATTCGGCCGGCCGACAATTGCAACGATCGGTTTCACGATGAGAAACACTTCCAGACGAGTAGACGAAGATCCGTCCAGCCAATTCTAACAATGATAGTCATGCCACGAACGACGGACACGAAAGCCCGCGGGCGTACAACCCGCGGGCCTCGGAACTCGATCGCGAGCCTAGGATGACGCGACGGCGACGAAGCGGTCGATTGCGTCGCGGCCGGTCATCTCGGTTGCCGCCAGAAGCATCCGCCCATCCAACGATGGATCCACCTTGGATAGCTCGTATCCGCCGATGATCCCGGCGTCCCGCAGGCGGGCGTTCAGTGAGGCCGGAGATTCGGACGTCCGAACGGTGAACTCGTTGAAAAACGGCCCATCGTTCTCAATCGTGAACTTGCCGGTCGCCTCCAGCTGCGCAGCCAGATAGTGAGCATTCTGATAACAGAGCGTTGCCACCTGCTTCAGGCCCTGTGACCCGAGCGTTGCCAGGTAAACCGCCGCTGCCAGCGCCATCAAGCCCTGGTTCGTGCAGATGTTGCTGGTGGCCTTCTCACGCCGGATATGTTGCTCCCGCGTTTGCAGCGCGAGCACAAACCCGCGTTTGCCCTCACTGTCGTATGCAATGCCGGCAAGCCGGCCCGGCATCTGTCGCACCAGCTTCTCTCGGGTCGCCAGCAGTCCGACGACCGGACCGCCAAATGATTGGCCATTGCCAAGTGACTGGCCTTCGCCGGTGACAACATCAGCTCCGAGCTGGCCGGGAGGCTTGAGCAACCCCAGCGATGTCGGATATGTCGAGACAACAAGGTTGGCGCCAACGGAGTGCGCCTTTTCGGCTACCGCGGCGATGTCCTCGATCGTCCCGAAGAAGTTCGGGTACTGGACGACGAGGCAAGCCAGGTTATCGTCGAGGTAGTCATCGAAGGCCGACGGATCAGTGGCCAGACCGTCGGTCGGGACCGGCAGCTCGACAATATCGAGGCCCAGACCGCTGGTGTAGGTCCGGACCACCTCGCGGTAGTTGGGATGGACGGTTCCGGACAACACAACGCGCGTGCGCTTTCGCGGCAGCGAGACCGTCAGCAAGGCGCCCTCAGCGAGCGCGGTCGCGCCATCGTAAAGCGACGCGTTGGATACGTCCATTCCCGTCAGGTTGGCGATCATCGTCTGGTACTCGTAGATCGCCTGCAGCGTCCCCTGAGCCACCTCGGGCTGGTACGGAGTGTAGGCAGTGTAGAACTCGCCCCTGAACAGAATCTGCTGGACAGCAGCCGGAACGTAATGGGAGTAGAGTCCAGCGCCAAGGAAGCTCGGATGCTCGATCGTATTCAGGTTCTTCGCCGCAAGCTCGGACAGGCGAGAATACGCCTCCTGTTCCGACAACGTCGGCGGCAGGTCGAGCGTCGGAAAGCGGACCGCGTCGGGGATTGCGTCGAAGAGCGACTCCACCCCTGCAGCCCCGACCGCCGCGAGCATCGCTGCGCGGTCCTCCTCAGTGTGTGGGTTAAACGTCATTACGACCTCCGGCCGGCGCCGCAGACGGCTACCGGCATGCCAGCTTCCTAATGGCCGCCCGACTCCGCGACATGCTTCGCGTACTCGCCGGAATCCATCAACTCGTCGAGTTGGCTTGGATCACTCAAGCGGATCTTGACCAGCCATGCATCGCCGTAGGGAGATGAGTTGACGAGCTCAGGAGCGTCGATCACGCTCTCGTTCTCTTCAACGACCTCACCGCTGACCGGGGAGTAGACATCGGTCGCAGCCTTGACGGACTCAACGACGCCGAGCGGATCTGACTTCGTGATTGACTGTCCGACCGCTGGAAGCTCGAGATACGTGATATCGCCCAGCTCGCCCTGTGCGAAGTCGCTGATGCCAATCGTCACGATGTCACCGTCGACCTTGACCCACTCATGCGTCTTGGTGAATTTGTAGCCCTGAGGAATCTCCACAGTCCAACCTCCCAACGTCAATGTGCCGCGTCCAGTGACGCGCGCTTCCCCACACTATGCGCCGCGCTTGTAGAACGGCGTCTTGATTTGCTCGGCCCGCACGGCCTTACCCCGGACCATAATGTCCAGCGGCTTGCCAACGCCTGCATAGGCCTTGTCAATCATCGCAAGGCCGATGTTTTCGCCCAGCGTCGGCGACGCGGTGCCACTTGTCACGAAGCCGACGACCTTGCCATCGACCTGCACCTCGTAATGCGACCGAGGCACGCCACCTCGTTCGACCATCTTGAATCCGACGGTGCGCTTGTTGACGCCGCGTTCGCGCACTGCCAACAACGCATCGCGCCCGACAAAGTCATCTCGATCGAGCTTGACCGCCCAGCCGAGCCCTGCATCGTAGGGGTTGATCTCGTCGTTCATCTCGTTGCCATAGAGTGGCATCCGTGCTTCAAGACGTAGCGTGTCACGAGCGCCAAGGCCGATCGGTCGCAAGCCCTCATCCTGGCCGGCCGCCATCAGCGCATCCCAGACCTGCGCGGAATCATCAACCGGGCAGTAGAACTCCCAGCCGTCCTCACCGGTATAGCCGGTGCGTCCAGCCATGCAGGTCACATCGGCGATCTGCGTCTCGCGCATGGAGAACGACTCCATGTCGGACAGATCGACCGACGATAGCTTTGCGACGATCGACGCTGCGTTCGGGCCCTGGATCGCGATCATTCCCATCGTGTCCGACAGGTGATCGACCTGCACCGCGAGATCGTTGCGCTTCCCGGCTTGCTCTTGCAGCCAGGAGACGTCCTTATCGGTGTTCGATGCATTGATCACGACGAAGTAGCCAACACCGCTGGGATTGCGGTAGATGATGATATCGTCGATCACGCCGCCGGTCGGGTTGAGCATCAATGAATAGATTGCCTGCCCCGGCGCGAGAACACTGGCGTCATTTGATCCGATGTAGTTCAGGAACGTGAGGGCGTCCGCGCCAGTAACTCCGACCTGCCCCATATGACCAAGGTCGAACAGGCCGGCGGCGGTGCGAACGGTGCGGTGCTCTTCGATGATGCCCGAATACTGGACCGGCATATACCAGCCGGCGAAATCGACCATCCGCGCGCCAAGCTGCTCGTGCTTTTCAGCGAGCGCTGTCTTCTTCATCAAGCCCTCCCCATTCACAACGCGACGATATCGCGCCGGGACACTCTATCATGCCATTCGACGCAGTATTCTAACGCCCGCGTGTCAGCTGTGTGAGACCGTTCGCTCAAGCGCCATCTTCCCGACCACACCATTCACCTCAACGGGATATGTGCCAGTCAGGCACGCCGAGCAGAATCGTCCGCTCTCCTGCCCGATCGCGCGGAACAGCCCGTCCAGCGAGAGATAGCCCAGTGAGTCGGCGTTGATCTCGCGCGTGATCTCGGCCAAGGTCAAGTTGGCGGCGATCAACTCCTCGCGAGTTGCCATGTCCACACCGAGATAGCATGGCCACATCACCGGTGGCGCGTGGACGCGCATGTGTACCTCCCGCGCGCCCGCGTCGCGGATCAAGTTCACGAGCGGCCTGCTCGTCGTCCCGCGCACGATCGTGTCGTCGACGAGAACGACGCGCTTGCCCTCGACAACCTCGGGCAGGGCGTTGAACTTGAGTCGAACGCCAACCTCACGGAGCCGCTGGTCGGGCTGGATGAATGTCCGCCCGATGTAGCGGTTCTTGATCAGCCCTTCGGAATACGGGATGCCCGCCTCGCGCGCATAACCGATGGCTGCCGGGGTCGCAGAATCGGGGATGCCAACGACGATATCGGCATCGACCGGATGTTCCCGTGCCAACTCCGCGCCCATACGCTGACGGACCAGGTACAGGCGCTCGCCCTGCATCAGGGAGTCGGGTCGGGCAAAGTAGATCAGCTCGAAAACACAGAGCTTGCTCCGTCGGAGCTGGTCGATCGTGGTCGTCTCGATCCCACCCGGGCCGATCGAGACGATCTCGCCCGGCTCGATCTCGCGCTCGAATCGAGCGCCGACAGTCGCCAGGGCGCACGTTTCAGATGCCACGACCCAGCCATCGTCAAGCCGACCCAGGCAGAGCGGCCGAATGCCATTCGGGTCGCGAACGGCGATGAGGCGTGTCGGAGTCAGGATCGCGAGACTGTAGGCGCCGACGAGGCGTGGCAGCGCAACCGCCAGCTTGTCGGTAATCGTCGCTCCGGGCGCGCGGGCGATGAGATGAGTCATCACTTCGGAGTCGGTGGTGGTCTGCAGACGGACGCCCGCCTCAACAAGCTCATCGTGCAGCGCGGGAGCATTGATGATGTTGCCGTTATGTGCAACCACGATGGTGCCGAGGTCGCTTTCAGCCGCCATTGGCCCGGCATTTTCCGGCATCGTCGAGCCGGTTGTCGAGTATCTGGTGTGGCCAACGGCGATCTGTCCCGGCAGATGTCGCAGGTCGGACTCTGAGAATGCGTTTGCCACAAGCCCCAGCCGCTTGCGCAAGCGGATCTCGCCGACGTGGGAAACGGCGATTCCAGCGCTTTCCTGCCCGCGATGTTGAAGCGCGAACAGGCCAAAGAAGGTCATACGAGCGACATCGGCGCCCGGAGCGTAGACACCGAAGATCCCACACTCCTCCGCCGGCTTATCGTTATCGTCCAGGTACATCAGTCGCTCACCCGTCCGTGTCCTCTGCGTTCAATTCCACGTGTCCGCGCTATACAATCGCATCGCTCGTGCCTAGCCCACTCGTCCACTGTGCGGCAAGGTCGCTTATCGCGACGCTACCAACGGTTGCGACCTCCAGCGAGCGACCAGTAACCGTGCCGAGCGCCGTCGCAGGGACTCCAAGCTCGGCGCATCGGCGAACGAACAGATCGCGATCCGCCGGCTCGATCGCGACAATGACTCGCGATGCGGCCTCACCGAAGCACGCGCGCGCCAGGCTGTTGTCGTTGGCCGTGACCACCGCACTGATATCGATGGATGCTCCCGTGCCGCTGGGCGCCAGCATCTCGGCGACCGCAACCAGCAGGCCACCCTCTGACGTGTCGTGGGTAGCGCGCGCGATCCCCTCACCGACCAGCGCCCTCGTTGCTGCCTGGACCAGCCGCTCCAGGTTCAGGTCGAGCGCGGGCGGCCGGCCCGCAGTAATGCCGTGAATCTCGGCGAGATACTCTGACCCGCCAAGCGTCGCCTCAAGGTTGCCGATGAGCCAGAGTTCCGTCCCCGACGGGGCGGTAGACCCGGAGTGCTTCGTCACATCATCGAGAACACCGACGACACCGATCGTCGGCGTCGGCAGGATCGCCTCACCCTCTGATTCGTTATAGAGGCTGACGTTGCCGCTAACAACTGGCGTGCCGAACGCCTCCGCAGCTTGCGCCATACCGAGGATTGACTGTTCGAGCTGGAAGTAGCCTTCTGGCTTCTCCGGCGAGCCGAAGTTGAGGCAGTTCGTCAGCGCGATCGGTGTGGCGCCAGCGCAGGAGACATTGCGCGCCGCCTCAGCGACAGCATGCATCCCGCCGAGACGCGGATCCAGATAGACGTAGCGCGGATTGCAGTCGGTCTTCAGCGCCAGTCCGCGGCGAGTGCCCTTGATACGAACAACGGCCGCGTCACCTTCGAGCGGGGCTACGACAGTGTTCGAGAGAATCGTGTGGTCGTAGGTGCTGACGACCGGCCGCCGCGAGCAAATGTTCGGGCTCGCCAGAAGCCGGCCCAGCGCCGGCAACACATCGGTAGCCTCCAGCGCATCCCAGCTGGAGATGTCGGTATCTCGCAGCGCCACAATAGCGGCCGACTCAACTCCATCGCGAATATAGACGGGGCAATCATCCGTGTAGAAGGTTGCAGGGACATCGGCAACCACATCCTCGCCATCGAGAATGCGGACTCGCCCATCGTCGGTCACAACGCCGATCACATCCGAATGCAGATCCCAGCGATCGAAGATCGTGACCAATTCATCGAGCGACGGAGGTTCGACGATAATCAGCATGCGCTCCTGGCTCTCGGAGAGCATCACCTCATACGCCGTCATGCCGACTTCGCGGCGCGCCACCTTCTGCACATCGATCTCGATCCCAAGCCCGCCCTTGCTGGCGACCTCAACGGCGGAAGAGGTCAGCCCGGCAGCGCCGAGATCCTGCATCGCGACAACGCCGGAAACCTCCAGCGTTTCGAGGCATGCCTCGAGCAGCAGCTTCTCAAGGAATGGGTTGCCAACCTGGACCACGCCGCGATGGGACTCTTCCGGATTCTCGACCGAGGCGAACGTCGCGCCATGGATACCGTCGCGTCCAGTATCAGCCCCCACGAGCACGACGAGGTTGCCGACACCGGAGGCGGTCGCGCGCATGATCTTGTCGTGCGGGACGATTCCGACGCACATGGCGTTGACGAGCGGATTCCCGTTGTAGCGGTCGTCGAAGAAGATGTCACCGGCCACGGTCGGGATTCCCAGGCAATTGCCGTACCCGCCGATGCCACCTACGATCCCATCGAACAGGTAGCGGTTCCGTGGGCGATCGAGCGAGCCGAACCGCAACGAATTCAGCAACGCGATCGGCCGCGCGCCCATCGTAAAGATGTCGCGGACAATGCCTCCGACCCCGGTCGCCGCACCCTCGTATGGCTCAACCGCCGATGGGTGGTTGTGCGATTCGATCTTGAACACGACCGCGAGTCCATCGCCGATATCAACCGCCCCGGCGTTTTCGCCCGGACCTTGAAGCACACGGTCGCCGGACGTTGGAAAGTGCTTGAGCAGTGGCCGTGAGTTCTTGTAGCCGCAGTGCTCACTCCACATCGCCCCGAACATCCCAAGCTCGACGGGGCTCGGCGGCCGGCCGAGCAGCTCAACCACCTGATCGTACTCAGCCCGCGTCAGCGCGACCTCCCGAAGCACGGCGTCAGTGACGATATCGGTACTCACGCGCCCACCGTCCGCAACATGGCCCGACTGACGGACCCGAGAATTCGTAGACCATCATCGCCGCCTAGCGCGCCATCGTAGGCACGCTCTGGGTGCGGCATCAGCCCAACGACGTTGCCACGCCGGTTCGAGACACCCGCAACATGCCCGATCGACGCATTCGGGTTGTGATCGTCATGAACTTCGCCACGAGCGTCCGAGTACCGGAAGACGACCTGATCGTTGGCCTCCAGCTCCGCGTATTGCTCGGGCGTCACGAAATACCGACCCTGGCCATGGGCGATCGGAAGCCGCAGCACCGAGCCCGGGTCGATCTCCGCGGTGAACGGGGTCTTATCGGTCTCGACGCGCACGTGGACCCAGGTACAGACGAAGTGCAGGCTGCCGTTTCGAAGGAGAGCGCCAGGCAGCAGGTGCGCCTCAGTCAGGATCTGGAATCCATTGCAAATGCCAAGCACCGGCCCGCCCTGGTTCGCAAACTCGATGACTGCGTCCATGATCGGCGAGAATCGCGCGATCGCGCCGGCCCGCAAGTAGTCACCATACGAAAAGCCTCCAGGTATCAGCAGCGCATCACAGTGATCCACTGCGCGGTCCTTGTGCCAGACTGGCACGACCTCCTCGCCCAGCCCATGCTCAATCGACGACAGAGCGTCATGGTCACCGTTTGATCCGGGAAAGATCACGACCCCGAAACGCATCGCACTCCCCCTAATTGTCGGCCAACGCCGTCATCTGAATCCGATACGTCTCCATCACCGGATTCGCTAGCAACTGGTCGCACATTCGCGCCACCGACTCTTCGGCGTCCGCCGTCGAACTCGCGCTCAGCGTAACTCGCAGATACTTGCCCGCGCGGACGCTCTCGGTGTCGGCGTAGCCGAGAGACCGGAGTCCATCGCGAATCGACAGCCCTTCAGGATCGTTCACAATCGGCTTCAACGAAATGAACACCTCGGCCAGGTACGACTGCTTCACCGCTAGACCCACCCCATCCTTCTTCAGGTTCACGCCTCAGGAAACTCCATCCCGGTCAGTCGCTCGAAGGCTGTTCGGTAACGCCGTGTTGTAGCCTCGATCACCTCCGCAGGGAGTGGCGGTCCGGGGGGAGTCTTATCCCAACCAGACAGCTGCAACCAATCACGAATCGGTTGCTTATCGAGACTGTCCTGAGCGCGGCCGGGCTCATAGAGAGCGGCATCCCAGAACCGCGACGAATCCGGCGTCAGCATCTCATCAATGACGATGAGCTGGCGATCGATCATCCCGAACTCGAACTTGGTGTCGGCGATCAGGATTCCACGCTCGCGTGCCTTGCGCTCGGCGAACGTATAGAGCGCGAAGGATGCTTCGCGAAGCCGGCGAGCTGTATCGACGCCAACCCGTCGTTCGACTTCGGCAAACGAGATGTTCTGATCGTGTCCATCATCGACCTTGGCCGCGGGAGTAAAGATCGGCGCTGGCAGCTTATCGCTCTCCCGTAGTCCCTTGGGCAGCCGCTCACCACAAACGGACCCTGACTTCTGGTACTCCGCCCATCCCGAGCCGGCCAGATAGCCACGGACGACGCACTCAATATCAATGCGCTCAGCCTTCCGCACCAGCATGAAGCGGTCCCTCAGCACCTCCCGGACCGGCTGAACTTCGTCTGGCAGGTCCTCTACGTCGGTAGAGAGCAGGTGGTTCGGCACGATCGCGTCCGTTTGACGGAACCACCAGGACGCGAGCATCGTCAGAACGCGGCCCTTATCCGGAATGGCGTCCGGAAGAATCACGTCGAAGGCCGAAGCACGATCCGACGCAACCATTAGCAAACGATCGCCCAGGTCGAACGAGTCACGCACCTTCCCCTGCCGGAAGCGGCGCAGCGTGGGAATGTCGATGCTGCGGAGTGGCATCGTCATGCTCGACCTCCTGGTCCGGATTGCGCTGGATCCAACAGGCCAACGCGTTCGAATGCGCGGTCAATATGCTGGAGGTGATAGCCGTAGTCGAACAGATCGTCGATCTGATCGTCGGTCAGCAAGGCGGTAACGTCCGGCTCGCTCCGCAAGTAATCGCGAAGGTGACCGCCCTTGTCCCACGCCAGCATCGCATTGCGTTGAATGAGCTTGTAGGCGACCTGTCGATCGAGGCCGCCTTCGATGAGCTTGAGCATTGCGCGTTGCGAGAAGATCGCGCCGCCGGTCATATCGAGGTTCTGGCGCATCCGCTCCGGATATACCACCCAGTTGTCAACGAGATCGGCGAACAGGTGCAGCATGTAATCGACGATGATGAACGCATCCGGGAAGATGACACGCTCGGCTGATGAGTTGGAGATATCCCGCTCATGCCACAGCGCGACATTCTCAAGCGCCGTCACCGCGTAGCCGCGAACAAGTCGGGCCAGTCCACTGAGACGCTCGCTCTCGTGCGGATTGCGCTTATGTGGCATCGCGGACGAGCCTTGATTGCCCGGGTCAAACGCTTCCTCGAGCTCGCGCACTTCAGTGCGCGCGAGGTGGCGGATCTCGACAGCGAACTTGTCCAGCGACGACGCCAGAACTGCGAGCGCTGCAACAACTTCCGCATGACGGTCGCGCTGAATGATCTGAGTTGAGACAGGCGCGACAGCCAGACCCAGGGCCACGCAGACATCCTCTTCGATATCCGGTGGCACGTTTGCATGAGTGCCCACGGCGCCGGAGATCTTGCCGACCCGTATCGTCTCCCGTGCAGCCTGCAAGCGGACGCGATTACGGCGGAGCTCGTCGTACCAGACTGCGAGCTTGAAGCCGAACGTGATTGGTTCGGCGTGCACTCCGTGGGTCCGACCGATCATCAGCGTCTTCCGATGCGCGAGCGCCTGCCGCCCGACGACATCAATGGCAATGTCGAGCCGCGAAAGCAGCTGATCGACCGCATTGACTGTCTGCATGGCCAGAGCAGTGTCGATGACATCGGAGCTTGTCAATCCGAGGTGGATGAACCGCGCCGCTTCCCCGACTGTCTCCCCGGTGGCGCGCAGAAACGCGATGACATCGTGGTCGGTTTCGCGCTCAATCTCCTTCATTCGATCGACGCTGCAGGTGGCCTGGCGAATGGCCGGCATCGCGTCTGCCGGAATCACGCCTCGTGCGGCCCAGGCTTCGCAGACCGCCTTCTCAACGGCGAGCCACTGGTCGATCTTGTGTTGCTCACTCCAGATGATGCCCATCTCGGGCAGCGTGTAGCGTTCGATCACGCGTGCGCGTCGCTCTCTCGTTGCTTCACTGTGGTGGTGAGTTCAAAATGGCGGGTGTGCGCTGAGACCGGGCCGGCCCAGGATGCCGACCTGCTGAGGATCGGTTCGCGTCTTGGTCGATCGTTCATGCATCTCCGCCGCGCCCGAACGGCCAGTCCGCATGAGTATACCGAACGTTCGCGACCGATGGCGCGCCGTCTTGTCCGGCGCATGGCAGGCGGGTATAGTGACGATGGAATGCGCGCTGGGATGAAGGTTCCGGCACTGTAGCGCCTGGCCTCACGTGGAGGCGTGAGGTGACGAGGAGAAGGCCTGATCGAACGATTCGGCGGATGGCCTTCCGGGTAGCACGCTCGCAGGGTTTTCGGAAACCGGTGGAGCAATTCACCGCACAATCGGATCCCATGTGCAGATAGAGGATCCCGACGGGGTTCAAACCGCCCGCCGCGCTTCCAACAAGCTCGTGATGTTGACATCGCACTCGCCCGCGTTACCGCGCGGGCCGGAAGGTTGCGCGCATGTGTGGAATATTCGGCTATGTCGGAGCGTACACTGACACCGGCGGGATGGTCCTTCAGGCATTGAAACGACTCGAATACCGGGGGTATGACTCCTGGGGTGTCGCAGTCGGAATCAACAACCACATCGAGATAGAGAAGCACGTCGGCAAGATCGGGTCTGCCATGGTCGACTTGCCGGCCTCCGATATCGGCTTCGGCCACACGCGCTGGGCCACCCACGGTGGCGTCTGCGAAGCGAACGCACATCCAATACCGGACGCATCTGGCCGGCTGGCCGTCATTCACAATGGCATCATCGAGAACTTCCGCTCGCTACGCACGTCACTGACAGAGCGCGGGTACGCATTTCACAGCGAAACCGACACGGAGGTCGTGGCACACCTCGTCAGCGATCTGCTGGGCCAGGGTGATACCCCCGAGGCTGTGCGCTCCGCCGTCGCACGGGCGTTCATGCAGTTGCGGGGCCTGAACGCAATCATCGTGCTCGATCGTTCAACGCGAACACTGACTGCGATCAAACACGTCTCTCCGCTGGTCATCGGGCAACGCGAATCCGGATCGTTCATCGCGTCAGACACACTCGCTCTCGCAGGGCATACCGAGCGCGTGTCCTATCTGGAGGACTATCAGCTCGTCCAGCTCGAGCATGACGGCATCACCTCGATCGATGCTCGTGACGGTCAGGCATGGCCGCTCGTCTGGGCCGACATTCCCGTTGAGGAGGGTTCGGCCGAGCTCGGCGGCTATCCACACTACATGCTCAAGGAGATGCACGAGCAGCCGGCCGTCCTCGAGCGAATCGCGCGGGACAAGCTTGATGAGACGCGGGAGCTCGCCCGGCTGATCCAGAGGTCGTATGGCACGTTCCTGGTCGGCTGTGGAACCGCGTCATACGCCGCCCTCACGGGAAGCTACCTGTTCTCGCGGATCGCCCGACGGCACGTCAACTTCGTGGTGGGCAGCGAGTTCGAATACCAGGAACATTTCCTCACCGATCGCTCGCTGGTGGTCGCGTTGTCGCAATCGGGCGAGACGGTGGATGTCATCGAGCCGGTGCTGGCAGCCCGCGAGCGCGGCGCGAAGATCGTGGCGCTCGTGAACGTCAAAGGTTCGACTCTCGACCGAATCGCCGATTTCTCCGTGCATCTCGATGCCGGCCCAGAACAGTGTGTTCTGTCAACCAAAGCCTACACAGCAAAAGTCGCGACGCTGCTGCTCACCGCGCATATCCTCAACGGCTCGGAACATGTCGGACGTGATCTGCTCTGGCGCGCGGTGGATGGCGTCAGCGCGGCGTTGACACCCGGGTTCATCGACCGCGTTCACGGCGTTGCCGAGACCGTCAACGCAAGCCAGAACCTGTTCATCATTGGCCGCGGACTCTCCTACCCGACCGCCCTTGAAGCCGCGCTCAAGATCAAGGAGGTCTCGTATCTCCACGCGGAGGGTTTCGCGGGGGAGAGCTCAAACATGGCGTCATCGCGTTGATCGAGCCCGGAACTCCGTGCATCGTATACTCGCCGCTCGACGAGACGCGGACGGACATCATCTCTGGGGCGATGGAGCTGAAAGCCCGTGGAGGGTTGATCATCGGTATCTCGCCCGAGAACGACGAGGTCTTCGATATTCACCTGCCGATCGCTGACGTCGCCGATGCCTCACCATTGGTGATGGCGCCTCCTGCCCAGATGCTCGGCTATCAGCTCGCGCTGCGTCGTGGGTTCGACCCGGACAAGCCACGAAACCTCGCGAAGAGTGTGACCGTGAAATGATCACGCTCGTCGACACGCATGCGCACCTGGATCTGCCGGTGTTTGACGATGATCGGGAGGCGGCCATCGAGCGCGCCATCGCCGCCGGAGTCAGCGCCATGATCGCAATCGGGTTCAGCCAGGAACGCTGGGCGACGACGGCGGCACTGGTCGAGCACTACCCCATGATCGTCCGGACTGTCGGTCTGCATCCGAATCATGCCGAGGACTGGACTGACGACTTCCCGGCACTCCTGGAACGCGAAACCGCCGACCAACGCGTTGTCGCCATCGGGGAGATAGGGCTGGATTACTACCGTGATCATGCCGAGCCAGCGATCCAGAGGGCTGTGTTCGAAGAGCAACTGCGACTCGCCCGGCGGCTTGATGCGCCGATTGTAATTCACCAGCGCAACGCCGAGGACGATGTCATCGCCCTCCTCAAGCAGGAAGGCCCCATCCGGGGAGTGCTGCATTGCTTCTCAGGCGACCGGGAATTCGCGTCGCGTTGCCTCGAGCTCGGGCTGTATCTTGGCGTCGGCGGAGTCGCGACGTATAAGTCATCCGATTCGGTCCGGGATGCGCTCGCGTTTGCGCCCCTCAATCGAGTGATACTGGAGACCGACGCACCCTATCTAGCGCCACAGGGGCATCGCGGTTCACGAAATGAGCCAGCGATGATTGTTCGCGCAGCCGAGACGCTCGCCAGCATTCATGGAATGGATCTCGCGGAGTTGGCCAAGGCAACGACAGACAATGCCATCGAGCTCTTTGGCGATTCGCTTGCCGACGCCATTAAGGCGGGAACGCGGAGGCGCGCATGCGAATAGTTGTCGCGACCAACAACGCCGGAAAAATCGCGGAGCTCCAGCATCTGTTACCCGCGAACGTCACGTTACTCACGCTTGGTGAGATGGGGCTTCAGTCACCCGAAGAGAATGGCGAGACCTTTGTAGAGAACGCGCTTCTGAAGGCCCGGCACGCGGCCGGGGGAGCCGACGCCGCGATTGCCGACGACTCCGGGATCGTGGTCGATGCGCTTCAGGGAGAGCCTGGAATCCGCTCGGCGCGGTTCTCCGGCCCCGGCGCAACTGACGAGTCGAACAATCGCGAGCTCCTCCGACGACTCGCCGGGGTTCCCCGCGCCCAACGAGGCGCACGGTTCGTGTCGGCGGCGGCGTTTGTCACTCGTGACGGTGAGGAGCGCGTTACCGAAGGGGCGATTCGCGGGATCGTGCTGGAACATCCGCGCGGTTCGAATGGCTTCGGCTTCGACCCACTCTTCGAGATTCACGATTCAGACGCGCCCGCGTTCGCCGGCCGAACGATGGCCGAACTGTCGATAGAGGAAAAAAACGCGATCTCGCACCGGGGACGGGCAATTCGAGCGCTCGTCGTCGGTCTTCGCGCGCATGGGCTACTGGCTCATCTCGCGGCTGACGAAGTACAGGAGTAGAGGCTGGTGACCGACACCATCACACGACCGCCCGGTTTCAGAAGCCGGGTCGTCGATCGCGGACAATCTGAGACACTCCCGCTCATCTCCATCGCTGGGACGTCTGGCAAGACGACGATCGCCTGGATGCTGAACAGCATCTTCAACAAGGCCGGATGGCCCGACGCCGCCTGGCTCTCGTCCGGCGTCTACGTCGAGGGAGAACAGCAGGATGGCGAGCTCGGGCCATGGGCTCGCGTTCTCCTTGCCGCCCGTTATGGGGAGTTGCGGGTCGTCGTTCAGGAGATGGCCGCCGCGACTGTTGTCGCCGCAGGCCTTCCGAAGGACACATACCCCGTCGGTATCATGACAACGCTCTGCGGCAACAATGAGGCTTGCCTGTTATCTGAGGATGCGAGTCGGGAACGGCAGGCTATGCATATCGTCGTGGAATCGATGCGACCCGACGGCATGCTTGTTGTCAACGCCGACGATTACGATGTCAACGAGGTTGCATCGAAGGCACACTGCCTGGTGTTCCCCTATGCGCTCCACAACGACAACCCCGTCCTGCAGGCCCGCCTCAATGCGGGAGGGATCGGGTGCTGGATCCAGGACGGGCAAGTAGTCGTCGGTGACCGACACGAGTCCTCTCATGTCATCGATGTCGCCTCGGTCCCTGCTACATTGGGCGGCACGATGCTCTTCCAGGTTCAGAATCTCCTCGCCGCGACAGCGGCTGCTGTCGCGATCGGGATCGACCCGCTCATCATTGAGGCTGCACTGCTCTCGTTCACCACAGAACCCGATCTGCAGCCTGCTGCGGCAAATGTCTTCGCGTACAACGAAGCCACCGTCATTGCCGATGCGCCCGAGCTCGTCGCGACACTCAAGCAACTGGCGCGAGGCATTCGTCACATCCCCCACCGCCGGTCGCTTGTCGTCTGCGGGCGTCTGCCTCGATTGTCCGACACGGAGATCCACGAGGCAGGTCGCGTTATCGGTGGCATCGGTGGAATCATCCTCCTGCACGGTGAAACGGACGATGAGGCACGAATAGCGGCAATCAAGGCAGGAATAGCCACAGTCGCCGTGCCACCGATCGTGATCAATGTCGCGAATGAGGAGATGGCCGTCGATCAACTGCTCAATACAATCGGTACCGACGATCTCGCGCTTGTCCTTGTCGATGACGCCGAGGTGGCGCTTTCGCACCTCTGGCCGGCTCCGGCAATCAATCTCAGCTCGCGACGACGGGGGAGCAGCCACGGCAATCCCGAAGGCGCCCACAACTCATAACGTCCAGACGCATGCCGTGCGCCGGGACGCTACGCCGCGTCCGGTGACAGAGAATCATTGACCGATGGTCGGGGCAGCCTGACGGGTATTAGCGCTACTGGGATATGTCGTATGTGCGAGCGGCCAGCAGTCGCGTCGTGCTTATCGTCTCTCGCGTACAGCGACGGAGATGACACGCGCGCAGTCCCGCCCGAGGATGTCGCTCACAGCGCGGTCGAGATCTGGGCACCAATCGACGCGGAGGTTCGAGCGCAGATGGGTAACTTCTCGCGCGGTCTCGATCTCCAGCAGCACCTCGTCGTCTCCCGGAAAGTCACGGAGCAATCGCGCGAGCTGCTCCATTCGCCGCACGTCCTCATCCAGGTTATCGCTGCCCGCGAGGCGCAACCAGACAACTGTCGCCATCGCTGGCGGAGGCTCATCCGTCACTTCGTAGGGGCTGATATCTTCGGCGATAACCTGGACGCTATCATTCCGTGAATCAGCGCGCCCGCGCACGACAAGGATCTGATCTTCGACACAGAGCGCGCCGAAGCGATCGAATGCTTCAGGAAAGAGCACAACCTCGACCGCTCCGGTGAGGTCTTCGAACTGGAGCACTGCCATCGTCCGATTCGTTCTCGTCGATAGCTTTCGAATCGCTGCAACAATGCCGAGCATGCGGATGTTCTGGCCGGCAGTCTCCGGATCGAGATCGGCGATCGGCTGATATTGCCGACCATGTGCCCGGGCGTCAGCTGTTATGTCAGTCAACGGGTGCTCGCTCAGATACGTGCCGAGGTATTCCTTCTCCCAGGCAAGCAACTGCTTTTTCGGTAGCGGATTCACGTCGATCTCCGTCGTTGCCGTCGGGGCAGCATCATCCAGGAATCCGCCGAAGAGATCCATCTGTCCACGGTCGCGGGCTCGTTGCGAACGCTGCGCCGACGCTATCGCTGTGTCAAGCCGCGCGAGCGCTGACGCGCGGCCGCCGAGGGTGTCAAGGGCTCCACCACGGATGAGGCTCTCGAACACTCGCTTGTTGAGCGAGCTGTGATCAACGGCCTCGCAAAGCGCCTCGAGCGATGCGAATCCACCAGCTTGTTCGTTACGAACCCGGCAGATCTCCTCGACCGCGCCCTCGCCGACGTTCTTGATGACCGCAAGGCCGAATCGAATTGCCAGTCGCCCATCGTCGAGTGACTCGATGTTGAAGTTCACATCGCTGTGATTTATGTCGGGTCCAAGGATCTGAATCCCCAGCTTCGCGCACTCTGCCACCGCTGCCGCCACCCGGACGGCAGTGCCAGAGGGATGGCTCGGCGCTAGCCTCAGGACGGCCGTCATGTACTCGGCTGGGTAGTTCGCCTTCAGGTACGCCGTCTGATAGGCGATCGTCCCATAACACACGGCATGCGCCTTGTTGAACGCGTAGCCAGCGAATGGCTCGATGAGGTCGAAGATCTTGTCGGCATCGGCCGGCGTGTAGCCTTTCTCGACCGCCCCAGAACGAAAGCGCTCGCGCTCCGCGCGCATCTTCTCCGGGATCTTCTTGCCCATCGCCTTCCGCATGATGTCGGCCTCGCCAAGGGTATATCCAGCGAAGCGCTGAGCAATCAGCAAGACCTGATCCTGATAGACAATGACCCCATACGTCTCGTCGAGGATCTCCGCCAGGTCGGGGTGTGGGTAGCGGATCTCCTGGGCGCCGTGCTTGGCCTGACAGAATGTCGAAATATGTTGCATCGGGCCCGGCCGGTAGAGCGCGACCAGGGCTGCAAGCTCGGCGACAGAGCCCGGCCGCAATTCCCGAATGGCCCGCCGCATGCCGGCGCTCTCCAGCTGGAAGACCCCGAACGTCTCGCCTTGCGCGAGCAGTTCATAGGTAACGCGATCGCCATCGGGTAGATCGTTCGGCTCAAGCAACTCACCACGCGTCTGCTTGATGATATCGACGGCATCGCCGAGAATCGTCAGGTTGGCGAGCCCGAGGAAATCCATCTTCAGCAGACCGATCGCCGCGACGTTCTCCATCGAGAACTGCGTCGTCGGCAGCGCGTTCTCGTCGCCGCGCGCCGGCCGCTGCAGAGGGACGTGCTCCACCAATGGCTCGGCGCTGATCACGACGCCTGCCGCATGTGTGCCAGCGTGTCGCGAGATCCCTTCCAGCTTCTGGGCGACCTCAATCATCCGGCGAACACGCTCGTCATCATCGAAGAGCGAACGGAGCTCGCTACTCTCGATCAATGCCCGCTCGAGTGTCATTCCCAATGTGGTGGGGATCAGCCGCGCGACTCGATCGACATCCACGGGAGCCCAGCCGAGCGCGCGGCCAACGTCGCGAACTGAGGCCTTCGCGCCCATGGTGCCGAAGGTGATGATCTGCGCAACCCGATCGTGACCGTACTTCTGGGCCACGTAGTCGATGACTTCCTGGCGCCGGTTGTCGGCGAAGTCCATATCGATGTCCGGCATCTCGCGTCGCTCGATATTCAGGAAACGCTCGAAGACCAACCGATTGGCGATCGGATCGATATCAGTGATCCCCAGGGTGAAGAGGACGATGCTCGCCGCCGCCGATCCGCGTACCCCGAAGGGGATCCGGCGATCACGGGCGAATTGTGCGAAGTCGCGGACGATCAGCATATAGCTGGCAAACCCGGTCTGCTCGATCACCCACAGCTCATATTCGAGGCGCTGGCGAACCTCGTCAGTGAGAACCGGGTAGCGCGCCGCCAGACCGCCCCAGCACAGCTCGGCCAGGTGTTGTTGCGGCGTGAGCCCTTCGGGAATTCCAGGATCGGGCAGCAGAAGCCGGTCGAAGTCCAACGACAAGTTACAGCGTTCCGCGATGCGGATCGTGTTTTCGAGGGCTTCCGGAAGGTCACCGAACAGCTGTTCCATCTCCTGTGGCGATTTGAAGTACAGCTGATCCGAGTCCATCTTCATTCGTTTGGGATCGTCGAGAGTGGTGTTCGTCTGGATGCAGACCAGTAGATCCTGGGTAGCTGCGTCTTCGCGGTTGACGTAGTGAACATCGTTGGTAGCGACCAGCGGCAGGTTCATTTTCCGCGCCAGATCAACGAGTTGGCGATTGACCCGCTGCTGCTCCGGCATGTCATGATCCTGCACTTCCAGATAGAAGTGATCTCGCCCGAATATCTCCGCGAGGGACCCCGCGAGCCTCTCGGCTTCAGTGTCACGGCCCTCGAGGTAGTTGTTGGCAATCGGACCGCCCAGGCAGGCGGAGGTACAGATCAACCCATCCCGCAGCTCGTTGAGCAGCTCGAGATCGATTCTCGGTCGGTAGTAGAACCCGTCAATGCTGGCCTTGCTGGATAGCTTCAATAGATTGCGGTATCCGCGCTCATTCTCAGCAAGGAGCAGCAGGTGATAGTTAGAACGGCTGTCTCGATCGCTCATCCTCTTCGGGGCGAGGTACGCCTCGACACCGACAATTGGGGCGAGATCGTGGCGTTTCGCGGCTCGATACCAGTCGAGAGCCCCATACATGACGCCGTGATCGGTCAGCGCGACGTGTCGCATACCGAACTCGACCGCTTTGGCCATGTAGTCGTCGATCCGCCCCAACCCATCGAGCAACGAAAATTCGGTATGTAGATGAAGGTGGGCAAACGACGACATCAGTCCCTCCAGCAGGGCTCGCGCTGTAGCGTCCGCGCCTACGGCCGGCCATGCTCACGCGCTGTACGTACAACGGGGTCAGGATACGCCAGGCGTCGCCCGTCGACAACCGACAGCGACGCCTCCGCGCCAGGCTCGAGGGCCGCTCATGCGGCAGCAATCACCGAGGCATGTCCAGCGCCAACCGCAGCGGGGTACGACGCCCGCTGGGCCTGTCGGACAAGCAGCGAGATCATTCGCCGCACATCATCGCGAACTTCATCGGGCACCGTGCCGTCCTGCAGCAGCCCGAGAACCTCGGAGAGGACAGGCTCGTCGGCGAAGAGGCTCTCAATTCGGCCCGGCATGAATCCCGCTGCGGCGAGTAGCGCGTCGCGCTCGCTTTCGCCAAGCGCCATCGCCTCAGCCAACTTCTGAACGGCGTCGCGCGTCGGCATGCGATTGCCACTCTCGAGACGACTGACATAGGAATGATCGAAGCCGGCGGCCCCTGCCAGGCGACTCTGTGAGAGCTTTCGTCGGTCGCGCAATTCACGCAGCAGCAACGCGAAACCAAGGATCGAAGGTTCGTGACCGCGTGCCCCTTGGAGGTCATCCATTTCGTGCTCCTCGCTCATCCATTTCGCACGGTGGCCCCGCCTCGCCCGAGGACCGTTGCCTGCGAACGAACACATCGTCCGTTCGTGTTGCATAGACTAACACGCAAGTGACAGGTGGTCAAGTGGTGAGGTGAGAATCCACAGGTGTCAACATCGCGCCATCAATGACACAGTATCGCGCCGTTGTCGTGGCGCGTTGTTCGGAGGCTCTGTGTCGAGCGGGCTGCTATAACTTCGCGGAGATACCCTGGCTGTTTCACCGATTCAGAAGGGAACGCCATGACGACGAACGACCGATCCGACGATGTCGCCGATCTCTCGGCGCGCGAGTTCAATCGAGGAATCGCCGACCCGGATGTCTTCTGTGGTGGCGGGAGCGTTGCCGCGCTCGCCTGCGCGGGCGCGGCAGCCAGCGCGTTGCTCGTGTTTCGCCTCAGCCATCGCCGGAAGTCAAACGCGCCGCGACGCGACGATATCGCAGCGTCGATCAACGACCTCGAAATGTTGATCGACAGCTTCTACGCTGCCGCCGACGATGACATCGCGTCGCTTCAGAAACTGCTTGCCGCACAGCGCAACGCCAAAGCAACCGGCGACTGGACCACCTATTACTCCGCGCTCGAGCGCGCCGCGCTGGCGCCCATTCATATTGCCGAGCAGGTTGGGAAGCTTCTGAGCATCATCACCCCACACCTGCCCATCGCGACGCGCTTCACGGTCAGCGATCTCGGCGCGGCGGCGACGATCGCGGAAGGCGCGGCGCGAGGCGCGCTTCTTACCGCGGAGGTAAACATCGTGCTCCTTGCCGAGAATCCCGAGTCGGCAGAACGCTCCGAGCAACTGCGCCAGCAATGGGATGACATCCATGCACGCGTGGTGGCGCACGCGGCCGAGATCGAACAAGCTACTCGGGAGGCGGTAATCGGAGGACAGAGGAAGGGTGGAGTCAGTTGACTGCACATGTGCTTGACGGTCGCCCCGTGTCACGTGCGCTACGGGAGCGAGCCGTTGACGAGTTACGGCGATTCCACAACAGTTACGCGACCACCCCCAGGCTGGCCATCATGCTGGTCGGCGCCGACCCCAGCGCGCGCGCTTACCTGAACGCAATCGTCAAAGCGGCGGATGGTATTTCCATGCCCACAACCATCGTCGAGCTGGAGAGCACGGTTAGCCAGAAAGCCTTGAATCGTCACGTGCTTGAGCTCAACGATCGCCCCGAGATCAACGGGGTTCTCATCCTCCAGCCGTTGCCGCCACACCTCTCACGTATCCAGGTGGCCGACTTACTTGACCCGCTGAAGGACATTGACGGCGTGACCACGTTCAATGCGGGGCGCCTCTTCCACGACGATCGCAATGTCCTGGCGCCGTCGACACCCGCCGGTGGCATGGCACTCCTCAAGCACTATCAGATCCCGATCGCAGGACGACTCGCGGTCGTGCTCGGGCGTAGCCCGGTAGTCGGCCGGCCGATGGCAGCGATGCTCCTCGCCGAGAACGCAACCGTCACAACCTGTCACTCGCGCACGCCAACCCCCGAACGATTCACTCGCGAAGCAGATATCGTCATCTCCGCCGTCGGACGCCCTGGAAGCCTGAGAGCGGATATGATCCGTCCCGGCGCAACCGTAATAGACTTCGGTGTGAACTTCGTTGATGGCAAGATGGTCGGTGACGCCGATGCGCCGGCGGTCGCGGAGATTGCAGGAGCCTTGACACCGGTTCCGGGCGGCACCGGCCGCGTCACTACGTCGGTCTTGTTGCGGAACACAATCAAGGCAGCCACGCTTCAATATCAACGAAACAGTGCTGGCGACAACTTGGTCGAACGAGTTACGGGCGAAAGGGGCTAGGATGCTGTCCGATATCGAAATCGCGCGTCAGGCGACGCTGAAGCCAATTACCGAGATCGCGGCCGATCTCGGCATTCACGATGACGACCTCGAGCTCTATGGACGTCACAAGGCGAAGATCAATCTGACTGCGCTGGACCGCCCGACCGATCGACCGCTCGGGAAATACGTCGTCTGCACGGCGATCACCCCGACTCCACTTGGCGAGGGCAAGACAACGACGACAGTCGGGCTTGGGCAGGCAATGGCGCACGTCGGGGCCAACGCCATCATCGCCGTCCGACAGGCATCACTCGGCCCTGTCTTCGGTATCAAGGGCGGGGCGGCCGGCGGCGGACACGCGCAAGTGATTCCGATGGAGGATCTCAATCTCCATCTGACTGGCGACTTCCATGCTGTCACTGCAGCCCATAATCTCTGCTCAGCGTTCCTCGACAATTCTCTGTTTCAGGGCAATCCGCTGGATATCGATCCATCAACGATTACCTGGCGGCGCGTTCTGGACGTCAACGATCGGGCGCTCCGGGAGATCGTGACGGGTCTCGGTGATGGCAATGGCGTCCCGCGCCAGACCGGATTCGACATCACAGCCGCTTCCGAAGTGATGGCGATCTTCGCGCTCGCGACCAGCCTCGACGATCTCCGCGAGCGCTTCAAGCGCATCATCGTCGGTCAATCGAAGGCCAAGAAACCCGTCACCGTCGAGCAGCTCGGGATCGCTGGCGCAATGACCGTGTTGATGAAGGACGCGATCAAGCCGAACCTGCTGCAAACACTCGAGAACACTCCCGCGCTCGTTCACGCAGGACCATTCGGCAACATCGCACATGGCAATTCGTCGGTTCTGGCCGATCAGATTGGCCTGCGCCTTGCCGACATTCTGATCACCGAGGCGGGATTTGGCGCCGACCTTGGCGCTGAAAAGAACTTCAACATCAAGTGCCGCGTCAGCGGATTGAAGCCAGATGCCGCTGTCCTCGTCGCAACGATTCGGGCGCTCAAGGCGCACAGCGGCCGGTTCAAGATCATCGCAGGGAAACCGTTGGACCCAGGACTGCGGACCGAGAACCTTGACGCCCTCGCTGCGGGAATCGGCAACCTGGTCAAGCAGATCGAGAACGTCCAGAAGTACGGCATTCCGGTCGTTGTGGCGATCAACCACTTCCCGGATGATACCGAAGCCGAAATCGAGCTCGTTCGGAAGGTATCGATGGAGGCTGGCGCATTCGATGTTGCAGTCAGCAAGGTCTTTGCCGAAGGAGGCGCCGGTGGCACGGATCTCGCGCGCGCAACATTGCGAGCGGCCGAGCACGGAAGCAACTTCCACCACCTCTACCCGCTCGACGCGCCGATCAAGTCGAAGATCGAGACCATCGCGAAGGAGATGTATGGCGCAGGATCGGTCAGTTACACGCCGGCGGCCAACCGGGCGATTCGCACCTACACAGCACTTGGTTATGACAATCTACCGATCTGCATGGCCAAGACACATCTCTCGCTGAGCGGGGATCCGCAACTGGTCGGCCGGCCAGAAGGGTTCGACCTGCTCATTCGGGAGGTGCGTGCTTCGGCAGGCGCGGGATTCATCTATCCCATCGCGGGCGAAATGCGAACGATGCCCGGCCTTGGCAAGTCACCAGGCGGGCTCAAGGTCGACATCAACGACGAAGGCGAGATCATCGGGCTGAACTAGTCTGGATAGAAACGAGCAGGCGGGATATGTCTCCCCACACTAAGCGGCAACGTCCCGAACCGGACGAAGCCGATTCCCGCTACGTCTATCACGAAGACCCCTCCGAGATGCGGACGGTCGTCTGGGCGTCGGTCTGGACGCTGTTCGCATTCAAGGTCGTAACATCGATTCTGATACTGATCGTCTTTCCGACTCTTGATGCGGTCGCCGTTGTCGTTGCGCTCTCGGTGCCATGGTTCATCGCGGCGCTGTTCTACTTCGGCGTTACCGGGCGCGTGCGAATGCGCCTCCTGCGTGTTCGCGCTCGCCGGCGCAAGCTCATCTACCAGGAATGGAATGTCGAGTAGCAGGCCTCGAACATGAAAAAAAGAACATCGCCCTCGCAAGTTCGTGCGAGGGCGATGTTCATCTCTCAACAGGCTGGGGAGCAGGGATTCGAACCCCAACTTTGTGATTCAGAGTCACACGTCCTACCGTTAGACGACTCCCCATCGTCTGACCACGACCACGAAGTATACGGTCGCCAACTCCTTCACGCAACGCCGACGAGTGCTACTACAGGCCGATCTGCCCTGGTTCCTTCAGCCACACGTGCCCGAGAGCCGACAGATCCGCTCGATCGACCAGTCCCGGCTCTGTCGCCGTGATAAACACCTGGCCACCGGCCGCGACCGCCGCGAGCAGCGATTCACGATGTGCCGGGTCGAGCTCTGAGAGCATATCGTCGAGCAACAGAATCGGCCTGAACCCGATTCTCGTCTCAGCCACTCCCAGCTCCGCGAGCTTCAGAGCGAGGACGACCAGGCGCTGCTGGCCGCGTGATCCGAACCGCGCAAGGGGTCGTCCATCCAGGAGAAACTCCAGATCATCGCGATGCGGACCGATCGACGTCACGCCCCGCGCCAGATCTGCGTGTCGCCCTCGCCGGAGCTGACTCTCGAAGAGCGTGCCCACTCGTTGCGCGCCGTCAAGTGCGTCACCGCTCACGGTGTTCACGCTATCCCACCACGACTCCGCCGCTGTCAGCGTCGACGTATATCTGATCTGGAGTGTTCCTGAATCTGGTGATAGCTCGTGAAACCGCTGGCGGGCAAGATCATCCAGACTCCTGATCACCCCTGCCCGGGCCGCGATGATGTACGCACCGAGCGCGACCAGTTGTTCGTCCCAGTACGAGAACTGGTCGTCACCCCCTGGCACAGAAGATCCCGGATCCTTCAGCAGGCTGTTGCGATGCGCCAGGATGCGCGCGTAGCGCGACAGATGTCCGAGATATCGACGATCAGTCTGTGACAGCATGATGTCGAGGAAACGTCGCCGCACTGACGGAGAGCCGAGCACCAGATCGAGATCATCGGGAGCAAACGATACAGTCGGCACGATCCCAACAACATCGGCGGCTCGTCGGGATCGATTCGCGACCTTCAGTAGCTTCTTCGTCCCCGATCGATGCTCACGTTGCTGAATGAAGACCTCGAGCACAGCTAACGCGTCGCCTCGAAGCACATGCGCCTCCACCCGCGTGTACGGTGGCACGCCGAGCTCGACTCCGCTCCGATGGGCGATCAGGTCTCCATCATTTGCGCCGCGTCTGGGTCGCGTTGTTGACAGCAGCTCGAGCGCTTCAAGGAGCGACGATTTTCCCGTGCCATTCGCTCCGACGATGCGGAGGCCGGCAGCGGGAACCTCGAGCCTTAACGACTCGTACACGCGGAACTGCTCGAGCTCCAGGCGCTGAACGGCGACTTGTTCAATCTCCGTCACTTGAGGAGCGCGGCTAATTCGCGCCGATGACCATCGGCATGATGACGTGGACAAAGTCCTCGGACTCAGCCGACTTGATCACCCCGGCACTGTTGGGGCCCTGAAGCTCAAAGGCAACCCGGGCGTCTCGGAGAACCGACAGCACGTCGTTCAGATAGCGACCGTTGAAGGCGATCTGCATTTCGCCGCCTTCCACTTGCGCGTCGATATCGTCGCGGTTGTCGCCGGTGTCCGCGGCTGTCCCGGTTACGGTGATCCGGCCGATATCCAGCGACTCGCTGGACGGCGCGATCTCCAGCTTGACAACGTCGTTGTTGCTACGAGCGAAGATCGTCGCGCGCCTGGTTGCATCAAGCAGGTCGTCCCGCTGGACTGTTGTGCGCGTGTTCCAGTCCCTCGGGATGATCTGGCTCAGGTCTGGGAATGTGCCGTCAATAAGTCGAGTTGTGATCCAGACGTCTTCGAGCGTCACCATGAGCTGGCTCTGGTTCGGCGTAACGGTGAGGGTAACGACATCCCCGGCATCCGCGAGGACGCGCGAGACCTCCTGAAACGACCGAGCCGGGACGATGATCGACAGATCCTGATCGACCGGTCGGCCGAGATTGACCTGCTGGACGGACATCCGAAACCCATCGGCCGCAGCGAGGGTGAGTCGTTCATCCCGCGCGGTGAGCTGCACGCCGGCCAGAACTGGCCGGCTATCGTCGGTTGCCGCCGCGAACACGACGCGAGAGATCGCGTCGCGAAACGCGCCCGGCTCCAGCGCCAGCGAGGCGCCGCCCTCGATCGCCCGCGCGATTGTCGGAAAATCCTCCGGGTCGGTGCCACGCACATGCGCCTGGGTAGCACGCTGCCGAACAGTGACCGTCAGTGGCCCCTGCTCCTGGCTCAGCTCCACCGTGTCGTCGTCGAGACTCGCGACAAACTCGCTGAGGACTCTCGCCTGAACCGTGATTCGCCCCGACTCGGTGACTTCCGCCGGGATACGACACGTTATTGCGAGATCCAGATTCGTCGCGGAGACCGTCAACGCATCCTCAGCGGCCTCGAGGAGATAGTTCCCGAGCACTGTGAGTGTGCTCTTCGACGCGACGGCGCGGCCGGCTATCGACAGCGCGCGGTGGAGGCTACCCTGTGAGCACGTTACCCGCACGAGACTCGCTCCTTGGTGTCCGTACACTCAAATTGAGCCGCATTATAGCACAGCGCTCCGGCCTCGCCGTGATTGTCAGAACCGACCCATCTTCTGATATCCCCAGTTCCGAGGGTACTTGACTCTCGGACAAGTTCCGTATATCATGCATTCAGAACATACGTTCTAGGCGGACGCCAGATTGATGATTGAAACGGAGAGCAGACGGTGAGCGAGCAGTCCGCATTCGACCCCACCCGCTATTTGACGAAGATCAGCGGGCGCGACTACCTCGAAGTGAAGTGGAGACTCGTCTGGCTGCGGTCGACCCATCCAGAAGCACAGATCGAGACAGCGCTCGTTGAGCACCGCGATGACGCCGCTATCTTCCGCGCGCGGGTGATCCTGCCAGAGGGCGCTTCTGCCACCGGATGGGGCAGCGAGCGCGCCGGCGACTTCGCTGACTATCTTGAGAAGGCAGAGACGAAGGCGCTCGGTCGGGCACTCGCGGCAGTTGGTTTCGGCACGCAGTTCTGCTGGGACTTCGACTTTGGCGTGGAACAGCAACGTGTCGTGGATTCCCCGGTCGATATCCGCGCGGCCCGCGACGGTGACCCATCAACCAATGGCGCTCGCCTTGCTGCGACGGACCGCCAACTCCACTACCTCCAGACTATTGCGCGCCAGGCTGGTATCACCAGCGACGGACTTGAAGAGCGAGCACAGCAGTCATTCGGCCAGGTTGTTGCCGAGCTGAGCCGTCGAGATATCTCGCAACTGATCGAGCTACTCCAAGCCGAGCGGGCGGCTTCCTGATTCACCGGGACTGGCCAGGAAGGATTGAAAAATGTCGGCGATGCCAACCATGATCATCGAGACGAACGAAGACACTGAGCACTTGCTGGCCTACCTCCGTGAGATCGAAGCCCGCCTCGAGGACGGGTATCGGATGATCGACAGCGGTCTCGAAGAAGGTCAGGACGTGACACGTTGGGAACGTCACTGGCTCAAGCTGCTCAACGATTACGAGCGTGTTTACGACGCGCTCGTCGCGTAATCACCCGGCTATCTTCGGCGTGCTGTCCAACGGACCCGGCAATGCGTCGGGTCCGTTCGCCATCCGACCCACAATCGACCACGACCAAGCGTTCTGCTACCATCCGGTCGCGTGAATTCGTCGTGAACGACAGGCAAAAGAGGCAATGAACGACGCGGCAAACACCACCGGCTACGATCTCGCGGCAACCCGGTCGGCGCTTCCGATACTGGATGACTGGACCTACCTCAACACCGGCACTGTAGGGATCATGGCCGAGCCAGTGCTTGCCCGGCATCTCGCGTACATTGTCGACCACGAGCGCGGTGGGCACGCCACGCAGGCACGAGCAGTAGAGGGGTACGAACGCGCTCGTCGAACGCTCGCGTCGTTCCTCAGTGTCGAGCCATCCGACGTCGCTCTTAATCGAAACGCGACTGATGGAATCAACTGGATTGCAGCCCGCTTTCCGCTTGTGGCCGGTGATGAGGTCATTACCTCCACCGAAGAGCATCCGGCAATGATCTATCCATGGCTGGCAGCCTGCGAGCGTGCCGAGGCCCGGTTGCGATTTACGCAGTTGAGCTCCGACCCGGACGCACTCCTTGCCAATATCCACGCCGTCCTCAGCAACCGAACCCGGGTGGTTGCAATCAGCCACGTCTCATGCGAGACCGGAACGAGAGTGCCAGTTGAACGAATCCGCGACCTCGTCGGGCCAGATGTCGTCATTCTGGTCGACGCATCGCAGTCCGTTGGGCAGTTCCCGATCGACATTCCTGTGTTGCGCGCCGATTTCGTCATCGGTAACGGCCACAAGTGGCTGGCCGGCCCGAAGGGAAGCGGCTTTGCCTGGTTCGATCCGGGGAAGATCGATCTCGTCCCGCCGGCCTATTTCGGCGACGGAGCGGTTGAGCCACAGTGGACACGGAGCTACTACCAGACCGATCCACCTCCCACGCTTCGTTTCGCGGGGGACGCCTCGCGTTTCGAGTACGGCACACGTGCCTGGCACACCTATGAAGCTCTCGCCGACGCGATCGAGTATCAGGCAACCCTCGGTTGGGACGCGATATTCAGTCACGTGAATACGATGTCGAGTCGAATGAAAGAAGCGCTGAACGAAACCCCTGGCATCGATGTCATCACGCCGGTCGAATGGCACGACTCCTCAGGAATCGTCACCTTCACGATCGCCGGGATGAGCGGAATTGATATCAGCCAGGAGCTTTGGGATCGCGACAGGATCGCCCAGCGTCGCGTCGAGGAGCCGAGCGCAGTGCGCGTTTCCTGTACCTACTTCACCGATGATTCGGATATTACTCGGCTCGTTGAGGCAGTTGGCCGGATAGCCCGCGGTCGCTGAATACGCGCCCTTCATCCCAAACCACGAGGTTGTGCAGATCCAGCGTGGTGTTCCCGGGTATGCGTGTAAGGACCGAGATTCCGCAGTTCGCGAAACGAAACGAGTATCGAGCTCGCGCCGGCATGCCGAGCAGAACAGTCAACAGCACCGCCAACTGGCCGCCATGTCCGACGACCAGGACATTTGCGGACTCGTCATCGAGAAACCGATCGTCCAGCTTGTCCACGAACCTCGATGTCCGGCGGCGGAACTGCGCGAGGCTCTCGCCCGCCGGCAGTGACTGGCGACCACGATGGATCTCTCCACGTAGCCAGGCCTCCTCGAGCCTGTGCGGTCGCAACGTCTCTGCCGCATCCCGATAGGCGACTCCCTGCAGGACACCGTAGTTCATTTCCCGCAGGTCAGGGTCAAAGGCAACAGCGCGATCGCCCGCAAGAAGCTCGGCTGTCCGCGCCGCTCGCTGCAGGTCGCTGGAGAAAACAGCCGCGAACGCGATCGGCGCGAGATAGGCGCTGACCGCGCGAGCCTGCGAGACGCCGCGCTCGTTCAGCTCAATGTCCAGATGACCCTGGAACACGCCACGCGCATTCGACATCGTCTCGCCATGACGAATCAACCAGAGCCGCATGAAAGTCCCGACCATCCTGTCCCGTGTACTGCGCGAGCGGGCAGATGGTCACGGCCCTGCCCGCGCAGCGTTCGAGGTTTGTTTACTTGGTAACGATCTCGACGCTTTCCAGCGTCAGTGGTTCCTTCGGCGTCGACATTTCGCCGCTTCTGCTCGGCCCGACCGGTGCATTCGCGATCGCGTCAAGCGTGTCGAACCCGTCGATCAACTCACCGAAGATGGTGTAGTTCTTTGGCAGCGGGTTGTCCTGGTGCATGATGAAGAACTGGGAGCCGTTTGTGTTCGGTCCCGCGTTCGCCATCGCGACCGTTCCGCGCACGTAGTCGCGGGTGACCGGCTCGTCGGCGAATCGATAGCCAGGGCCGCCAGCCCCGGTTCCCGTCGGATCACCGGTCTGGATCATGAATCCTTTGATGATCCGATGAAACGGCACGTTGGTGTAGTATCCCTGCTTGGCAAGGAAGACGAAATTATTGACTGTCTTCGGCGCATCACTCTCCAGCAGGTCGACCGTCATGTCGCCCTTGTTGGTGTGCAGAATCGCCTGATAGTCCTTGCCCTCCTCCAGCTGCATAGCTGGTGGGGAGCTCCATTGCTTGGGATTGGACACTTGTCCTCCTGGTGTTTCGGTCGAATCACTGGCCGACGACGAGCTGCCGCTGGCGTTCGTCGATGCCGCGTCCGGGCCACCCCCGGAATTGCCACTATTGCCACACGCAACGAAAACCCCACTGGCGAGGATCAGCATGATCACAAGAACAGTGCGCATACTAGTCCACCACCTGTGTTGTCTCGGTGCGCGTCAGGCCAAGTTGAGGAGCGATTGTCGCGATCCCGTCGATGACGTGCTGGATATGAACGTCGAAATCGACGCCCAGCTCTTCTGCGGTCGCGATCAACGTCTCACGGTGCACTGCCCGCGCGAAGGCCTTGTCCTTCATCTTCTTCCGGACGGCGCGAGGCGTCACCTCGTCGATCGACTTCGTCGGCCGGACGAGCGCAACCGCGGTGACAAAGCCGCTCATCTCATCTACCGCCGCCAGTGTTCGTTCCAGCGATGTCGCCCGCGGGACATCGAGGTGATCGGCGTGCGACAGAACCGACTGAACCACATGTTCGGGCACTCCATGCTCACGGAGAATAGGAGCGCCATCCTGAGGGTGCTGGTCGAGGGTCGGGTGCATTTCGAAGTCAAAATCGTGGATCAGCCCCACGAATCCCCAAAGATTCTCATCGGCGTCGAAGACACGGGCATACTCGCGCATGCACGCCTCGACGCCGAGGCAATGCCGTAGCAATGGCTCGTTGTGAACGTATTCGGTCAGCAGCGACCATGCGTTGTCGCGCGTTAGCTCCATCTCGGCCAATCCGCCGCGCCCTTCCTTTGCAGATCGGATCGTATCCCGCTGAGCGGGCCACCCGACATCCTACACGATCAGCATCGCATCGCCGAAGGAGTAGAAACGGTACTGCTCCGCGATCGCATGCTGATAAGCCTGACGCATCAACGCTTCCCCGGCGAATGAAGCCACGAGCAGGAGCAATGTCGTTCTCGGCAGGTGGAAGTTCGTCAGCATCAGATCGACCAATTGAAACGGCGTGCCCGGGGTGATGAACAGTCGCGTCTCTCCCGCCAGAGATCGGGCAGGACCACCCGCTAATACCGAGCTCGCGATTGTCTCCAACGTCCGCACCGATGTCGTCCCGACTGCCAGCACCCGACCGCCGGATACCCGTGTCTCCCGGATCATCTCAACCGTAGCGGCCGACACCGAGAAGATCTCCGCATGCATCTGGTGATCTCGCGCATCGACCGTCTTGATTGGCTGAAACGTCCCAAGACCGACATGGAGAGTGATCGGAGCTACCTGGACGCCCCGTGACCGACAACGCTCCAGAATATCGACCGTGAAGTGCATGCCGGCGGTCGGCGCCGCCGCCGAACCCGGATCCCGAGCGTAGATCGTCTGGTAACGTTCCGGGTCGTCGACGCGGTCGTGGATGTACGGCGGCAGTGGCACGTGACCGTGGCGCCCGATCGCCTCTTCGTCGTCGAACCGCACCAACACCTGCTCCGCATCGCGACCCACGACGTCGACTCCGTCGTTAGTAACCTCGTCTTGTGAATCCAGCAACTCGAGGCGCTCTCCCGCTCGCAGCCGCCGTGCCGGGCGACCCATGGCCCGCCAGACTCCATCAGCGTTGCGGTCGAGCAACAAGAGCTCGACGCGACCGCCGCTCAGCCTGCGAGCGAACAGCCGTGCCGGCAACACCCGCGTGTCGTTGACGACGATCAGATCGCCAGGGTTCAGCAGATCGGGAAGATCACGAAAGGTCCGGTCGGAGAGCGCGCCGGAAGAACGATCTACGAGCAGAAGTCGCGCTGCGTCACGCGGCTCAACCGGCTGCTGGGCAATCAGATCTGGTGGAAGCTTGTAATCGAACCAGTTGAGCGGGATCGCGGAATCGGTCACTCGTTGTCCGGTTCGCGACTGAACAGCAATGCCTGCCGAGCGTCATCCGACAGTGTCGGAGCAGGCAGGCCCAGGTGAAGATAGGCGTGTCTTGTTGCTACCCGGCCGCGTGGCGTGCGCTGAAGAAATCCAAGCTGAATCAGGTACGGTTCATAGACATCCATAATTGTGTCGGTCTCTTCGCTTGTCGCCGCCGCCAGTGTGTCAACGCCAACCGGCCCGCCATCAAACTTCTCAATGATCGCCAGCAGGATGCGCCGGTCGACGTCATCGAGACCCAGTTGGTCGACATCAAGCAACGACATCGCGTCGCGCGCCACCTCCTCGGTGATCACGCCGGATGCGCGAACCTGCGCGAAATCACGAACCCGCTTTAGCAGTCGGTTCGCGACGCGCGGGGTCCCACGGGATCGCCTGGCGATCTCGGTGGCGCCGTCTCCGAGAATCTCAACGTCCAGAATCCTGGCAGAACGCGTGACGATCTGCGTCATCGCCCTGTCGTCGTAGAAATCCAGGCGGAACACACTGCCAAAACGATCGCGCAGCGGACTGGTGAGCAGCGCAAGCCGTGTCGTCGCGCCGACGAGTGTGAATCGCGGCAGGTTCAGTCGCATCGACCGCGCGCCTGGACCCTTACCGATGATGATATCGACCGCGAAATCTTCCATCGCCGGATAGAGGACCTCTTCGACCGTACGGTTCAGCCGATGGATCTCGTCGATGAACAACACGTCACCGGCCTTGATGTTGGTGAGGATCGAGACAAGATCTCCAGCGCGCTCGATGGCCGGCCCGGAGGTTATCTTGACACCCACGCCCATCTCGGCGGCGATGATATTCGACAGGGTCGTCTTGCCGAGCCCGGGTGGGCCGTAGAGGAGGACATGATCCAGTGGCTCGCCACGAGCCAACGCCGCCTCGATGAAGATCGAGAGCGTGTCCTTGACCTTGTCCTGGCCGATGTAGTCCGCCAGACGCCTGGGTCGCAGGCTCGTCTCAATAGCCGCGTCCTCGTCGCGATGCTTCCCCGAAACGACACGGCCCGTCATAGAGTACTGCCCGTCCTGCGCTGCTCCACATTCACATGGAGAGTATAGCAAACGGCGACGAACACTTGTTCTATTTTGCTGCCTCGATCAACATGATCGGGATCCCATCCTCGATTGGATAGCGCCGGCCGCAGCCTTCGCAGGTCAACTCTTCGTCCTCCAGGCGCACTCTCGCCTTGCAGGCGGGGCATGCGAGGATCTCCAGCAGTTCGGTACGAATCAGCGAGGTGTCTGTCATCCTCGGATCCACCTTTCGCTCGTCGCGGAGCCGATCTAACCGCAGCGCCACCATCGCTGCGGACACAGATTGGATCGTATCATCGCGATCGTCAATCCCCAGCCATGTCATCGCCCGCGCAACATCCCGGTCGACAGCCGAGGGCGGGTCGATCGCCCGCGCTGTCGTGGGACTGCCACGCTCAGTCACCACCGGTGGCTCGAACGACGTGATATCGGCTACAGGCGCGAAATCGCGCCCGAACGCGAGATGGATCGCATCGCGGTATCCGGCCGCCATTCGGCCGACGCCGTGCTCTGCCTCGATGAATCGCCGTGCAGCATTTCCAGCAGACTGACGCAACTCGTCGTTTCCAAACAGCAGAAGGAGTAGCTCTGCCACCAGCTCATCTTCGAATGGTCCGACATCGACAGGCAGCACAGCGTCGGATGGGTACTCAACTGTCGATGCATCCCGGGTCACAAGCACTGGCCGGCCAGCCCCCATCAGCCGCAAGAGGCTCGCTGATGTCTCCCCTGCGCTGGGGAATCTCAGGTTGACACTGACGTCGGATGCTCGCGCAACCAATCGCGCGACGTCATCGCCGACGTAACCCAGTAATCGAACCTGATCGCTGACGCCATAGGCGTGAGCCAGTCGCGCAAGATCGATCCCAGGCGCCGATGATCCGGCGATAACCAGAATCAGCTCCGGAATCCGATGCCGCAGCATCCGAACCGCGCGCAACACCACCGGTAGCCGCTTGAATGGATTCACATGAGTGACGGAGGCGACGACAAACGCGCTGTCGGGAATTTCAAGCAACCGACGCGCTGCCGCCTGATCTGTCAGGTGAGGCAGCGGGATACCCATCGGGACACGAACGATCGCCGCATCCGGGCATCGCGCCAGCAACTTGTGCCGTGCGTAGTCAGAATGGACGACGACCAGACGCGAACCGGCAACGATATCCTCGACCAGCGGGAAGTCGTTCAGATCCACGATCTTTCCGGCTGCTGCGTCAAGCGCGGCGCGTTCTCCGTCATCTCCATAGAGCATGCGCATCAGCCGCCGATAGTCGCCGGCTCCGCGGCCGCGCAACATCGACGCCAATCGCCCGTGGTGCAGGACGGTATCGTGGAGAACAGCGACGCCCGGCCGGCGAAGGGAAGCCTCGAATGCGATACGGTGAAAGCCGCTGTTGCCGAGTTGGTACACCGTTGGAAGATCGGCAAGACGCCCTGCACGACGCATCGTGGCCACATCGATTGTCGACCATGGCCCCCGGTCCATCGATCCACGCTCGGCGACGACACGAACCTGCCAACGTCCATCCAGCGCCCCAGGAGGTCGCGGCTGTATTGCGCGATGCCGGTTTGAAGCGGCGGGAGCGGCGTTACCATCTGGAGCACCGGGTCGCCAGGCCTGCCGCTCATCCTGCTAACGCCTCGATGACAGCGTCCCACGACAGTGCCGTAACCCGATCCGGCCCATGTCCCCCGAGCTGTCGGGCGATGCGCTCGTCCCCGACCGCGCGGATCGATTCGGCTAGAGATGTCGGGTCGGCGTTGGTGACAAAGCCATCGACGCGATGATCGACAAATTCGAGGACCCCACCAGCGTCGTCAGTCGTCAGAACGGGCTTGGCCGCGCTTAACGCTTCGACGGTCGTGTACCCGTAATCCTCATCGACCGGTGCATAGTAGACGGCACGACAGGTGTTGTAGAGCTCGCGGAGCCGGTCATCCGATATCCGACCCAGGAAGTCGACGCGGTCGGCAACTCCTGTCCTCTCGACGAGCATTCGCAGTGATGCCGCATCCGGTCCGTCGCCGACAACAACGAGGCGCAACGCCGATCGTGACTCAGCCAGCGCCTGGATCGCGAGGTCGATACGCTTGCTGGCATCCAGGCGCGCAACGCTCAGTACAAACGGATCGTAGCGCTCGGCTCGCAAACCGCTTCGCGGGACTGGCGGGTAGAGTGGCTGGGCGTCGATGCCACAGTAGCGACGAAGACGACCGGCCACGTTGCGGCTGATCGCGTATCGCGGTCGACATTCTCCGATGCCAGCGCGATCGATATCAACAACCCTCTCGCGCAGCGCCCGCGACCGGGTGTCGACGCCGAATTCACTGAATTGAGCGCCGAAGAGATCATATGCCTGACGGTGTTGATGGATCAGCCAGAGCGCTTTGTTCGGATGCTCGACGGCCCATGTCGGATATTTCGTGCAGATGACACGGTCCACCGCGCGAGCGTTGAACGACGTGGCATCGAGCAACCGCCAGGCAAGCGCCGTGGTAAGCAGCTTCTCAGGAGGATTCCAGCCAAGCGGGAGCGCGACAATGTCTGCGGTATGCCCGTACTCGATCAACGCGTCGCGCAGACCCTCTACGAGCACTTCAGCCCCACCGCGAACGAACGGCACCTGGCTGTGAAGAATCAGGATATTCACGATGGGGTTGGCTCTCCAGCATCGTCGCGCGATGACTGGGCCACAACGCGACGAAGTCGTTGATTCTCGAGCTCAAGCTCGAACAATGCTGCGACCGCCGCGTCGTTGAACGCGTTCTGTTGCTCGACGATCGGGTTGATATACCAGCGGAGCCCAATCCGGAGGACACGCTGGCCGAGCACGATGAACCGACCAACGACTGGCGCCGACGATGCCAATCCCCAATGTCCGCTGACGGTCGCATGACGTTGGGCGCGCTCGATCGCCGCGGCAGCCGTCGTGTCCGCGCGCCCGCCTGGCTCGACGCCGTGCCGCGCGGCGATGGCATGGCGAATCGCTTCGATCTGCTCCTCCAACGGCCGGCGTAATGTCGTCACTCTGCCCCCTCCGGCAATGGTGGCATTCGCTCCGTGGCGATCAGATAGCCGCGCTCGACACGCCGCAACACGTCTGGCCACGTGTATCGCGACTCAGAGAGCTGCCGTCCGTGTTCCCCGAGCGACTGCCGTAGACCCTCGTCGTCCATCAACAGCCCGATCGTTCTGGCAAGAGCATCTGGATTGCCATACGGGACCAACAGGCCAGTCTCACCATCGCGGACGAGCTCTGGCACAGCCCCGGCTCTCGCCGCAATAACAGGCTTCCGATTCACCCAAGCTTCAAGATAGACGATACCAAAGGACTCCGTACGGGAGGTCAGGGCAAAGGTGTCGATCGCGGCAAGCAAGTCGCGTCGTTCGGCAGTATCGATGTAGCCAAGCATGCGGACACCAGCGCGCTCATCAGGCGTCAGCGACTCGAACCAGCGCGTGAAGCCCGAGAGCGGCGGGCCGGCGATTACGAGGCTAACGTCGCGGCCGGCCCGTCGCAAGCTGGCGATGGCTCGCACAAGATCCGGCGTGCCTTTCTCAGCCGATGGAGGCCCAAGCGATCCAACTACGAAGCCGTCCAGTTGATGGCGGTTGCGAAATCCGACTCCGTCGCCACCAGTCACCGCATCGACGTCCACGCCCGCGCCAGTGACAACGACGCGGCCGGGAGGAACACCCAGGCCGGTGATGAACTCACGCTCGCGCTCCGTCATCGTCATGACGACATCGGCGTCTCGGAGCAGCTTCAGCTGGTGCGGCATGGTGACGTAGCGCCGGGCCACCGAACTATCGTCAGGACCGAGGTGCAGAAACGGCATCAGCGCGAACGCCGCCCCGATTCTACGGGCATGCTCGTGGGCGGCGACCGCGAGGCTCTCCAGCCCAAGGTTCGTCGCCAGCACCACATCCACCTGGCCGGCTGATCGCATCGCATCTCGCAGCCCCGGAATCCACGGCTGGATACGAGACACATACTCGAACGGGCAGGCCGGGCGCAGAACCCGCGACAGCTCCCCCATCAGCCGCCGCGAACCCTGGAAGACGATCGGGCTAGCTGGGAGATGTCGAACTGGAACCCGAATGACGCGAACCCCGCCGAGGTCTTCCGTCGGTGGGGCATCGATCTTCCGCCGGCGGCGATCCCAGAAGTATTCAAGGTCAAACGCGTCAGACGTGACGACTGTCACGTCATGGCCATCGCGGGCAAACGCCTCGGAGATACGCTGGATGACTACTTCCGATCCACCGCTGTAGGGGGCATACCGATGGTTGATGTGGAGTAGACGCATCCTTACGGGCCAGTCATGACTGATGGCGTCGCGGGACTGCCGCCAAGCTCGGCAAGTCGCGTCCGTGCCTGCTGAGCGAATAGAGACGTCGGGTCGCGATCGATGGCTTGCTGATACCAGGCTCTTGCAGTGGCCGGGTCGCCGCCTGGCCGCTGGTCGGCCAGCTGACCGAGCGAAAATGCGATCGCGGCGCTCGATACATCGAGGTCGTTGCCCATAGTCAGCTGCAGCTCTGCATCGAACCATTGTTGGCCGCGCAGCAATGCGCGGCCAAACGCCAGCCGCAACGAGGCGTCGTCCGGCCGAAGAGCAGTTGCCTTCTGGTACCAGACGTAGGATTCACTCAGTCGTCCACTGTTGGCGAGTACCTCGGCGAGAACCACCACCCCAGCAGAGTCGATCGGGTCTTCCGTAACCTGCGTTTGGAGTCGGGCGATTTCCGCGCCAGGAGTCACCTGGACGGCTGGACGATCGGCTGAAGACGTAGAGTCAGATGAGTCGCCGAGCGGCAGGACTGCCACCAGAGTGCCACCGATCATCAGCGTCACCACCACTACCGCCAGAATGATGAACGCGACGTGTGAGCCACGGCGTCCACGTGGCGATTGCTTGTTCATCGACCTGCTCGCGCCCCAATCGCCGCTTGCCTTGCTCCGCGTGCCTGCTCGCCGGTGATCAATCCTTCTGCGACCTCGATCCCGTCAACGACGAGGACTGGAATGCGGAACACGTACAGATCTTCGAGCACACGATCGTCGAGAATGTTGACGACGTTGACACGCCGCTTGCCAAAGACACGATCGATGACCCGCTCCGCTTCCCGACAAAGCTCACAACCGGGCTTGCTATATAACGTTACGTCAAGTTCTCGACCGATCAACATCGATCGAAGCTGCGTCAACACTCTGATGCCCTTACACTCTGGATCGGATGCTTTCTCAAATCCAGAACATTGCGCCGATTTTCAGGGTGATGATATACTGTCGCCCGCTCGTGAGAGTTACTTGCCGAAGTGGCGGAACCGGCAGACGCGCTACGTTCAGGGCGTAGTGCCCGTAAGGGCGTGGGAGTTCAAATCTCCCCTTCGGCACCACCGATCATGACCCAGGAAACTGGATCGTGCCTTAATAACTGAACGATACCGGACGGACGGTCGCTGGCATTGCCAGAGGAAAGTCCGAGCTGCACAGAGCGCGGGTGCCCGGCGAAAGTCGGGGAAACGCATGTCGGTGTGCGTTGACAGTCCAGACAGGCGCGTTGGCTCAGGCCGGCGCGAGAGCAACAGAAACAAGACCGCGGGCGCTAGTCGTTCGCGGGTGAAAAGGGCAATCCTCCCCGCAGCAATCTCCGACTGGGCCGTTACCAGGTTGCTCGCCGAGGCCCGAGGTGAGAGCAGACGCGATTCGCGTCCAGCCATTACGGCTGAGATAGATGGCCGTCAGAAACAGAACTCGGCTTACAGTCCGGTATTGTCAGTGCCACCAACGTCATGGTGCCTCTAGCTCAATAGGCAGAGCACTGGTCTGTGGAACCAGTGGTTACGGGTTCGAGCCCCGTGGGGCACCCCCCTTCATCCCGCTCAGTCATCACTCCGTCGACACGATCCCCCTACGCGATTGTTCAGGCCGAACACCCTGCCTCCGGGCAGGGTGTTTTCGTTTGTCGCCATCGTCGATCAACTATGATCGACAACCACGGCGACGGTGCCGCCGTTGGGCGGCCCCTGGTGAACCGCGGCCGACGAGATGTAGAGCGCGGTGTCTCCCAGGCGTCCGGCAAACGCTCCGCCAACTGCGGCCTTCAGTTCGCTGCCGTAGCGACTGTTGCGGGCATCCTGCACTTGCCGCCGGCCGCGGATCGTGCCGTCCGGCTCGCCGATCTTCAGATAGACCGCGACGATTCGCTGGAGTATTTCGTCAGTGATTCCACCGTCGCCAACTTCCAGGTCGGCGTCAGTAAGCGCTCGGTCGAGTGCTGTGACATCGATAACATCGTGCATCACGCTCGCGCCAACCATCAGCGTGCCACCCGCGCGCGTTGAATTGCCAAGGGCCAGCATCTGGGAGAAGGGGCGCTCCCGCCCAACCGAACACGACGCGCGTCCGGTCCACAGCGACTGGTCAACGCCAATCCGCGATTCATCTGGCAGTTCGAACTCACCGAGCGCAACACCAATCCCCAGGGCAGTCGCGCCACTCACGAGTGGAAGCAAGGCCCTCCGTATAGCAGGCGACACATCGGCCTCATCCAGCTGTTCTTCGGATGGCGACGGACTCTTCGCGATCACAAACCGCGCTTCATCGCGCGTCATGTCGCCATCCTCCATTGCGCTTCTGACGGCATTGGCGCACTCGGAAACCATTCGCGAGCTTCCAAGCCAGCGCGCATCGAGTGGCTGTGTGCGTCCTGAGCCAACAACAAGCCGGGGCTGGCTATCGATTACGCCATTCCAGGGGACTCGCGCATACACCACGATATGAGGTGTCATGATGCCGACGCCACCACTCGAGAAGATCATCGGAATACGAGCGACAGACTCTGCAGTCGCGCCGGCCCCGGTGAGATATCGACGCACTGCCGTGTCCGCCGCGATTCGCGTCTGCTCGCCCGGCCAGTTGCCCTCCACCTTGCCGGTTACACCGATAACGGCCGATGCGTCAAGCTTCCCCTCGGTAACCAGGGCAGCAAGCCCGGATGTGTCGGACTCGTGATCCAACGGGATGCGAAACGCATTCACGGCGGTTGTTGTCGTCATGGCCCCTCCTAACGCAACAAAGGAAGTTAACGCGCTATCCTCTGGCTTCATGATATCTGGTGACGCCTTGCCCGATGATCTCCCAACCCCGAAGAATCAACCCGACTTCTCCTTCAGTGGCGATACCATGTACAATCCGCTGCGGGTTCACGCCCTCGTAGCTCAATGGACAGAGCACTGGTCTTCGGAACCAGGGGTTGGGGGTTCGAATCCCTCCGAGGGTACCTCTTCCGCCATCACAGCCTATCCACGTTCCCGAATCCAGCGGGCGAGGACGCCATGCGTGCGATAATGGCGGCGTCGAGTCGTGGGAGCAAGGGGTGGCACATGCGGGCGGTAGTCCTGTCGATCGGGTCAGAGCTTATGCAGGGCTTCCTGACCGACACGAACGCGACGTTCCTCGCACAGGAGCTGAACGCGCTGGGTATCGAGCTCATCGGTGTGGCCCAGGTGGGAGACTCACTGGACCGCCTCGTTACGGCGTTGGATCGCGCACTCGGTGACGCCGACATCGTCATTACAACGGGCGGCATCGGCCCGACTGATGACGATCTGACCCGCGAGGCAGTTTCCGCTGTCCAAAACGAGCAGGTCGCGGTCGACCCGGATGCGGAGCGGCAGATCCGCGATTATTTCGCGCTGCGTGGAGCGCCGATGCCGGAGCAGAACGTCAAACAGGCGTGGCGCATCCCCTCATCGGAGTTTCTCGCCAACCCGATGGGAACGGCGCCAGGCTGGTTCGTGCGGCGGCACGACAAGGTCATCGTTTCGATGCCAGGCGTGCCACGTGAGATGTTCAGGATGTGGCGAGAACAGGCGCTGCCACGCATCGTCGATCGACTCGATCAATCCGCAATCGTCTCACGGACTCTCAAGACAATCGGCATCGGCGAGTCGGCTGTCGAGCAGCGATTGATCGATCTCGTTCGGCGCGGATATCCAACGGTCGCGACCTACGCGAAGGACGATGGTGTCCACATCCGGATTACCGCAATGGCCAGCGATCGTGACGAAGCTGAGAGCGCAGTCGCCGCGACAATCGAATCAATCCGGGGGAGCTCGATGCATTCATCTACGGTGAGCTCAGCGACGAGCTCGCGGACGCGCTCCTCCGACCGATACAGATGAGTGGCGAGCACATCGCAATCTGGGAAGCCGGCAACGCCGGGAGATTAGCAAGCCTGGTCGAAGAGTCGATTCTCGCCGACGAGGTTATCGCAGGCGCTCGTTCCACAAGCTTCGCGCTCGCGCTTCAGCGAACTGACGACCCGGACGTGCAGGGGACCGCCGCCTGGTGCGCTCGCGCGTCAGCCAACGAGTTGGATGTCGCGTACGGGATATCGGTGGTCGTGCAGCTCGCCGCCGGCGCGGATGCCGACCGCTCGACCGGCCAGGTGGGAATCGCGCTGGCGCACCCGGGTGGCATCACGAGCCGTCGCCATGAAATCACTGCCGTGCCGCACGAGATCCGTCGTCGGGCAACGATGTGGGCGGCCGACTTCCTCTGGTCAACTCTGCGGGAGACCACACGACACCGGCCGGGCTGATCCGCTGCCAACTCGTCCGCCAGCCAAGGCCGCCGAACCGCCGAATTCGCCAGAGAAGCCCGGCCGGATAGCCGATCATTTTCGCGATATCGCCGATCGCCCGAAGCGCCGCGACAAGAGGAAACAGCGCGACCGTCTCGCGCCGGGGCACGCCTCGCGCGCGGTCTCGACGCCACAGCCGGCGAGTCGACGACCAGATATAGGCCACGCCGAGACCGCCCGCAGCGAATAGCGCGCCTCGGTGACGAAGCGCAACCACTGCAGCAGCGCCTCCGTACGTCGCATAGCGCAGGAGGTGGCGCCGAGGAAAGAGACCTGCCTTGCCGTCGCCGCGCGCATAACGATAGTACTGAACGGCAAACTCTCGCGGTGACGGCCGAACCGTGAACTCAACCGTCGCGGTGGGAACGAAACAGAACCGCGCGCCGGCCCTTCGCATTGCGAAATCCCAAACCAGATCCTCGCAGTAATCCAGCCATTCCGGATACCGGAGGCCAGCCTCCCACCACGAGCGGCGGAAGGCGAGCGACCGGCTCGACGGCTGGTATCGATCGGGATCAATATCTCCAACATCTGGCAGGGTCGCCGCCGCGAGCGCTCGACTCCAGCGGTCTGTCAGCTCAGGCTGAAAGAAGCCCGAGGCCACATCGACATCGCCGCCCTCGAACGCAGCGACGAGTTTCGTCAGCCACCGGGGATCCGCCCTGGTCCCAGCATCGGTTACCGCCACAATCTCTGATGTCACGAGCGAGATGGCCAGGTTCCGACCCTCGGGGATTCCCGCGCCGGGACAGCGACAAACGACAGCGCCACTTCGACTGGCCCAGTCCTGAAGGCATTCCCAGGTTCCATCAACCGACCCGCCGTCGATGATGGCGATTTCGTCCGGCACGCGTGTCTGCGCGTCCAGCGCGGCCAACCATGTCGCGAGTCGTGGTTGCTCGTTCAGAACCGTCGCGATCAGCGCGACCGACAATGGCCGACTCACCAATCCGGTTCCTCGGCCTGCTCGAACAGATCAAGGATCAGTGATTGTCGCGCGAGCATGATTTCGCGATCGTCGTCTGTGGCGTCGTCGTAGCCAGAGAGATGCAGCAATCCGTGCAACAGTAAGAACGCAATCTCCCGATTGGCCGAATGCTGCATCGCAGCCGCGTTCTCGGCGGCGGTCATGACCGATATGACGATGTCACCGAAATACCCTCCCTCCGATGTCAACGAGTCGCCCGACGGAAACGTGATCACATCCGTCGGGGTAGGGTCACCGAAGAAGCGGTCGTGGATCTCGGCGATTTGCTCGTCGTTGGTGAGACGCAGCGTGACCGTCCAGTCACCGGCGGGCAATGTTGGCTCAACGTCGCCGGCAAACGCCACCAGGCGCCGAAGCATCTCAATCGGTGGCGTTGCCACATCCGGGTCGACGAGGAGATCGAGCAGAAAGCAGCGATCACTCACTCGCTGAGCTCGTTACTGGCGTAACCGGGGATGCTGTTGGCTCGACAGTGGCGGGGTACTCAACACGCGGGTGGTAGACACCTTCGAGCATCTGAACGAACGTACGCCGGATGAGCTCGATCTCTCGGAGGGTGAGGTCACATTCGTCGAGCTGACCATCGTCGACGCGCTCCCGGATGACATGGGTCACGATCGCGTCCAACGTGTCCTTGCCTTCGCCGGCATGTTCCTTCGAGCGCACCAGGCGGCCGCTGCCGGCCGCCGCTCGAACGGTTGCCTCGACGGCATCGGAGAGCATGATCACCCCGGCCTCCTTGGTCTGCGGCTTCGGGCCGGGATACCGAAAATCAGCCTCAGAAACCGTGCCATCAATATCCAACGCGCGTTGATAGAAGTAACGGATGAGCGAGGTGCCGTGATGTTGCGCGATAATCGAGACAATTGCCGCCGGCAGGTGCGCCTTACGGGCGAGACGAACGCCATCACTCACGTGGTCCAGAATCACCCTGGCACTTGTCTGCGGATCGAGCAGATCGTGCGGATTTTCGATGTGGCCCTGGTTTTCGATGAAGAATGTCGGTCGCTCGAGCTTGCCGATGTCGTGGTAGAGCACGGCAACCCGCGCAAACAACGGGTCCCCACCGACCGCCTCGACTCCGCTCTCGGCCAGATTACTGACAACGATCGAGTGGTGGTACGTCCCGGGGGCCTCCCGGGCAAGCCGGTAGAGCAACGGCCGGCTGGGATGCGCCAATTCCATCAACTGAAGGTGCGTCGTAATGCCGAGCGCCGATCCAATCACACTGAACGACAAAAACGTCATTGAGGAGGCGAGCGCGCCAGCAACAGCCACCTCAATTGCGCGCTCGCCGACGATACTCCAGGTCACTGTCATCGTGAGCGCATTGAAGGCGAGCGCGACCACGAACATCGAAGCGGAGACTGCAACACCTGCCCAAACGAACCTGATGGTTCGTTCGGCGTTCCAGACGACCAGCACCCCCGCAACCGACGCGACAGCATAGAGAAAGATCAGTTCCATCGACATATCAGCGATGATGGCAACGTAGAACGACAGCAAAGTGCCGATCGTCAGCGCGATCTGGTAATCCAGCAGCATGGCAAGAAGCATCGCCGACGCTGCGATCGGAAATATGTACTGGATGTTCGCATGCGGGAGCACCAACCGGGCAACCATCATCGGCATCAGCATGACGATCGATAAGAGGAGCAGTTGTCTTCCTCGCCAGAGTTGCGGCTGGAATCTCAAGAGGTAGCCAATTGTCACCATCGTCAGTATTACCATGAGGGCTGAGCGCCCGAGCCGAGTCGAGAGATCGATCGCTCGGTTCAGTAGCCCGAACTTCTCGAGCTTCTCGATGTCGTAGGCTGACACGATGTCGCCATCACGAACGATGGCCTGGCCGGCAAGGACATTGACTGTTACTGGCTCCACGGCGGACGCGGCGGCTTCACGGTTCGCGTGCGTGCGATCGTCGTCGATGTGCACATTCGCGCGGATGAATGGCCGGGAAATCGCAAGCACCAGCGACTGCTCTTCCGACGACAGTTGCGGCGCCAGCCGATCAGCCAGGCTGTCCTTGCGAGGGCGCACCTCATCCTGCTTAATAGGGTCGGCGAGGGTCAGGCCAACAAGGCGGATACTCTCAGCTCGAACGCGCTCCCAACTGGCGCTGGAAAGTCCGAGGATGCGGGTCGCGTCTGCTACGGGGAGGTCTCCCAACTTCGCCTGAAGATCCGCAGCGGCCTCTTCGCGCGACACGTCACGCTTGACGCGCAACTCGTCGGCGGCATCGAGGAACTGCCGCAAGGCAGCCAACTGTTCGGTGCGTACGTTTTCATCATGGACAGTGATGACGTTACGCTGATCGTCATACGCCTCTTTGCGACGCTCAGCAGTTCGAAGCGCGCTCGTGAACGACAGGCTCTCAGGGGCTTTGATCGTGCGATCGGCGATGCTGCCGGTCTGCAGCGTCGCGTCATTCGGACGCCAGTCAATGGCCACACTGACCACCGACAGCGCCAGGAGCGAAACACTGAACAACAGGAGTCGCGTCAGGTCTCGCCAGGATGTCTCGGTTGCGTTAGCGTGCCGATATATCCAGCGAAGGGGCATCGTGCCTCCGACTCTCGCGCCGATCCCGAAGGAACCTATCTACGCGCCGGCCGACCGCCTGTCGAGCTCCTCCCGGGCCAGCATCGACAAGGTACGCCCCTCGACTCGGCCCGCAGTCGCCTTCATCAACTCTGGCATCAGCCGTCCCATGTCGCGAGGGCCATGAACCCCCAGCTCACTCGCAACACGGGCCACGATTTCGCGCGCGCTGGCTTCGTCCATCTGGCTTGGAAGGTAATCCTGAAGGATGCCGATCTGGGCGGTTTCAGACTCGGCCAGATCCTCGCGCCCGCCCTTCCGAAACAACTCAATTGAGTCTCGTCGCTGCTTGATCTGACCGCGGATGACGCCCAGGATCTCTTCGTCGGTCAACGCGCGATGCAGTTCAATTTCAGCGTTGGTAATGGATGCCCGAAGAAAGCGGATAACATCCCGGCGCACCGTATCACCCGCGATCATCGCCGTCCGCAAGTCGCTAACCAGCTGTTCTGCCAGGCTCATGGATCTCATACCCCTCGCCACAACGCCGCTACCGAACTGCGACATACGCACCTGGCACAACGGGTTGGCAAATGATCGGGCCAGTATATCGGCTCAAGACATCCGCCGTCAACCGACAATCGATGGCTGGCTGCGTACGTACGCGAGAATCAGAACTGTCCCATCTGGCGACCACCGAGCAAATGAAAGTGGAGATGGAAGACGGACTGGCCGCCCAGCTTTCCAACATTCGTCCCCAGGCGATAGCCATCGCCGGCGATGCCCTCGTCACGAGCGATCTGGGCCGCCACCAGTACAAGCCGGCCAACGAACGCGGCATCACTCGGACCCAGATCATCGATCGATGCTACGTGCTGTCGCGGTACGATCAGAATATGCACCGGCGCGGCCGGGGCTATGTCGCGAAACGCAACGAACTCTTCATCCTCATATACCTGCGCGCTGGGGATGTCGCCGCAAACGATACGACAGAAGATGCAATCTGGATCAACCAACACAACCGCCTCCATTACCGACCCGTCGAACCGAACGACAACTGACGAAAGTGGGATGCCGTTATGCCCGAGCTCCCCGAGGTCGAGACAATCCGCCGGACGCTCGAGCCGCTTCTCACCGGGAAACGAATCCAGTCGTTCGAGCTGTTGTGGGCTCGGACACTGGCTTTTCCCGCGCTAACCGATGCTCGACATTCCATGATCGGCACGACCATCGCTGGCGTGCGCCGGCGCGGAAAGCTCGTCGTGCTAGAGCTGGATTCTGGAGATCTGATCACGATTCATCTCCGAATGACGGGAGAGCTTCTATATCGCGATGCCGGCATTCTGCCACGCGCCACCGAACGGGAACCGTATCTTCGCGCCATATTCGGTTTGTCGCCCTGTGCTGAGCTACTTTTCTACGATACACGGAAGTTCGGGCGGATTTCGCTCTATACTCGCGAGACCAGTGCGAGCCTTGACACGACACTCGGGATTGAGCCGCTCGATGCAGGATTCACAACCGCCGCGCTCGCCATAATCTTACGCAGGGAACGGCGTCTCAAGTCACTACTACTCGATCAACACCTGATCGCAGGCCTTGGCAATATCTATGTGGACGAGGCTCTGTTCGCAGCCAGGCTGCACCCGCTCCGTCCGGCCAACACCCTTGGTGAATCGGAGGTGGCAGAACTGCGGACCGCAATCGTCGATGTGCTGTCGACCGCCATCGCCGGCCACGGCACCACGCTGCGCGATTATCGCTCGGGGCTCGGCGAGCCGGGCACGAACCAGCATCGTCTTCACGTGTACGGAAAGCCGGCCGGCAGCCCTTGCTCACGATGCGGCGCCCCGCTCGCGCGTATCTCCGTCGACCAGCGTTCGACGACATTCTGTCCCGAATGCCAGCCTACAATTGCCCATATGCTGAATCGATGACCAGTCCGATATCCGGATCATTCGGGTCGAGGACTGGATAGTCCCCGCCGATCAGGTCGGTGTGCAGCAACCCCGAGCCAGTGGCATACACCACCACTCGATCCGATTCGGCCAGCTGTCCAGTCTCGCGGAGCTGTGCAGCGGCCGCGAAGGCCGCGCCAGACTCTGGTGAGACGAACAGCCCTTCGTTGGCTGAAACGGACCGCATCGCGGCCTCCAGCTCAGCGTCGCTCACCGCAATTGCCGTCCCGCCGCTCTCCCGCACAGCATCGAGGATCAGGTAGTCGCCGATGGCGACAGGCACCCGGATACCTGGCGCGATCGTGTCAGCGCCCTCCCAGAGCGGCGCGTGCCGATCCCCGCGCTCGAAAGCGCGAACGATCGGGGCACATCCCTCCGATTGAACGACGATCATTCGCGGGCGCGCAGACCCGATGAGTCCCATCCGCTCCAGTTCCGCGAAACCTTTCCACATGCCAACGATCCCTGTGCCACCACCGGTCGGGTAGATGATCGCGTCTGGCACTTGCCAGCCGAGCTGCTCAGCAAGCTCAATACCCATCGTCTTCTTGCCCTCAGCCCGGTATGGCTCCTTGAGGGTCGAGACATCGAACCAGCCGCGCGCAGCGCCATTCTCACGCACGATCTTGCCGGCATCATTGATGAGGCCATCGACGAGATAGACGCGCGCGCCGAGCGCGCGGCACTCCGCCTTGAAGATCTCCGGCGCATCCTGGGGCATGAAAACGGTCACGCTCATCCCACCCCGAGACGCATACGCGCTCGCGGCGGCAGCCGCGTTGCCGGCCGAAGGAAGCGCGATCGCCGTCACTCCAAGCTCCCGCGCCCGCGACACCGCAGCGCCAAGCCCGCGCGCCTTGAACGAGCCAGTAGGATTCCGGCCCTCATCCTTGACCAACACATTCGACAAACCGATTCCGCGCGCCCAGCGATCAACCCTGAGGAGCGGCGTGCCTCCCTCGGCAAGCGTGAGCCGATGAGCGGCATCGCGGACGGGCATGATCTCAGCGTAGCGCCAGAGATTCCAGTCACGCCCTGCAAGCGCGTCCGGCGTCATCAGCTGGCTCGCACGTTCAAGATCGTACTCGGCCAACAGAACCTTGCCGCAATCGTCACAGACAGTCAGAATCGTATCCGCGTCGTATCGCCGCCCGCAGTTCGAACAAACGACGCCAATTAGCGTGCTCGCGATACTGTCAGTCTGGTTGCCCATGCTCATTCGATCTCTCCAGTTCATAGTGCGCGAAGCCCGTTGGCTATCGTAGCAGACGGATTCCGCTTGCTCGGCCAGCTCATGGCCGAGCGAACCCGCTGAGCATGAGTGACAGGATTTCGAGATTGTGGCGTCTCCGCTCTCTGTGTAAAATGACCGTCAGTTTCGACACGCGGGTGTAACTCAGTTGGCAGAGTGTCTGCTTCCCAAGCAGAATGTCGTGGGTTCGAATCCCATCACCCGCTCCCCCTCGTATCACGATCATCCCCGAAGCCCCGCCCGAGGTGGGCTTTTCTTTGAAGACCGCGGCCGGCGCCGGAGTGGTTTTAGCAGCGTGGTATTCAGTCGACGTATCGACGATCTCGCGACTGGAATTCGGTCTGGATATCGGCCCAGAGCTTTCGTTGCCGGTGAGGGTGCATGGTATAGTTCCGTGTCGCGCGATTCTCGCGCGGCTCGTGGGGGCGTAGCTCAGCTGGGAGAGCGCTACAATCGCACTGTAGAGGTCAGGGGTTCGAATCCCCTCGCCTCCACCCCATGAACGCAACGACGGCGGCCGACTTCGGCCGCCGTCGCTGTTTTTGAGATTCGAGACTAACCAGATGCCGGCTGGGGACGAAGACGCGGGGCCGGATCCGGTTCCCGCCGCTCTGTCCACTCAGCGCCCGTGACTGGCGCCGGCAGATTTGATGGTCCGTGGAGTGTCGGTTGTGGCTTCGGTGAGTCGAACAGCGCTTCGAGCTGCTCGGCATCCACTGTCTCGTTCTCCATCAGCAACATCGCAATCGCCTCAAGGTTGGCACGGTGGTCGCTCAGCACCTGGTGGGCCTGTGCATATGCATTATTGATGAGTTGGCGGATCTCCTGGTCAATCTGAAACGCGACCTCATCGGAGTAGTTGCGTTGCTCGTTGATCTCACGTCCGAGGAAAACCAGCTCCTCTTTCTTCCCGAACGCGAGTGGGCCGAGTGTCGGGCTCATCCCGTACTCAGTCACCATCTTCCGGGCTAGCCCGGTCGCGCGTTCGATGTCGTTGGAAGCGCCAGTCGACATTTCGTTGAAGATGATCTCCTCGGCAACACGACCGCCCATGATGTAGGCCAGCATGTCCTCAAACTGGCGTTTGGTCCAGAAGAACCGATCCTCGTCAGGGACAACGCTCGTGTAGCCACCCATCATCCCGCGGGCAACGATCGAGACCTTCCGCACCGGATCCGCATATGGAAGCATCCGCGCCACGAGCGCATGCCCTGCTTCGTGGTAGGCAGTCATGAGCTTCTCGCGCTCGCTGATCACACGACTCTTCCGCTGTGGACCAGCAACGACGCGATCGATCGCCTCGGCCAGCTCACTGCGTCCGATCGTTTTCTTGTTTCGTCGCGCCGCGAGGATCGCCGATTCATTGACGAGGTTCTCCAGATCCGCGCCGGAGAAGCCCGGCGTCTGACGAGCCAGATCCTCCAGCGCGATATCGTCCTCGAACGGCTTCCCGCGGGAATGCACCTCAAGGACAGCGAGCCGGCCGGCGATATCGGGTCGATCAAGGATCACCTGACGGTCAAAGCGCCCGGGACGAAGTAGCGCAGGATCGAGGACATCGGGCCGGTTCGTTGCCGCGATCACGATGACGTTGGTCGCACTGTCGAAGCCATCCATCTCGACCAGGATCTGATTCAGTGTCTGCTCGCGCTCATCGTGGCTGCCACCCAGACCAGCCCCTCGCTGGCGACCAACCGCGTCGATCTCGTCGACAAAGACGATGCACGGAGCGTTGCGCTTCGCCTGATCGAAGAGGTCACGAACGCGGGATGCGCCAACGCCGACGAACATCTCGACGAACTCCGACCCGGAGATGCTGAAGAACGGCACGCCAGCCTCGCCGGCCACCGCGCGGGACAGCAGTGTCTTCCCGGTGCCCGGCGGGCCAACGAGCAAGACTCCACGTGGAATACGGGCGCCAAGCGCCGAGAACTTCTCGGGATACTTCAGGAACTCGACGACCTCGACGAGCTCCTCCTTGGCTTCGTTGACGCCGGCGACGTCAGCGAATGTCACCGTCGGCTTGTTGCCAGTGAACATTCGCGCCCGGCTCTTACCGAATGACATAGCCTGGCTATTGCTGCCCTGCGCCTGCCGCATCATGAAAACGACGATCCCGATCAGAATTACTGTCGGAAGGATGAAGGTCAACAATCCGAGCCAGTTCCCCCATTGGCTGGCCGCTTTGATGTTGATGTCGACATCGCTCGGCTCAACGCCGTACTGCAATAGCGCATCGTAGATGTTGACGTTCGGGGGCAGGCGGAACGTCTCGACCTGGTCAGAGCCCTTGTAAAAGACCATCACCTTGCTGGAATCTTCGGACTGCTCCAACCGTGCCACCTGGCCCGATCGAATATCCGCCGCAATGCTGCTTAGATCCCGCGATTGAGTCCGTTCTCCGCCACTGGTCACCATGAACCAGAGCGCGATTACCGCTATGATCAGGATGATCCAGACAAAGCCGTTTCGGAGCCATTTATTGTCGGTCATGGAGTGTCCTCTGATAGCGTTCCGCTCTATAATCCGGAGCCGTTGAAGCACAGCCAGCGCGCGAGCGAAACAGCGTAACTGGATTATAGCAGGATGAAATTGCCCTACTTTTCGGCGTTCACCGATTCGCCGTAGACGCCGACGAAGCTCAGGTTGCGATACCGGTTGGCGACATCAAGTCCGTAACCGACGACAAACTCGTCGGGAATCGTGAAGCCGCAATAATCCACTCGCACGCTCGCCAGATATTCGCGGTCCTTCATCAATAAGGCAACGACCTTGATATCGCGGGGGCCGCGGCGTTCCAGCACGTCGAGAAGATAGGCGAGTGTCAGCCCGCTATCGATAATGTCCTCGACAATCAGGAGGTCCCGACCTTCGATCGGGCTATCCAGATCCTTCAGGATCTTCACGACGCCGCTCGTCTGTGTCGACTCGCCATAGCTTGACACGGCCATGAACTCAACGTCGAGCGGAATCTGCATCGCGCGACAGAGATCCGCCATGAAGACGAACGCGCCGGTAAGGACGCCGACGAGCAGTGGCCGCCGGCCACGGTAGATCTCGGCGAGCTCCGCGCCAAGCTCGGTAACCCGCTGCCGGATCTGATCCTCGGACACCAGCTCGCGGGATATTCCTGCCATGAGATTCGAGTCGTCTACCATTCGACATCTCCTGCGCTTCGCGGCATGAATACGAGAACTTCACGATCGATGCGGACATCCACGCCATAGGGTAACTGGATCAACGATCCGGTCCTCCCGCCGGCCGCCTCCACCACTGCGGTGATGCGTTCCGTCGTCAACTCACGCGAGTCGCCGTCCATCGCCACGGAAACACGGCAGGCCACTGCGATGACGATTCGCGTCGCTACGGCGCGTGGTAACGCACGAAACGACGCGCGGACGATCGCCACCCCATGATCCGTCTCGATGATCAACCGGCCGAGCTCAGCTATCGCGAGCGAGTCCACCACCTCAGCGTCGAGCCTGGCGAGCTCAATCGATCGCAAAAACGTCGCTGGGAACCCCGGGAAGATGTCGCGTAGCGACGGAATGATCGAGCTGCGGAGCGCGTTCCGTCGATACCGAATATCCGAATTACTTGGGTCGATCGTCGGGACAATTTGCGCCAGATCGAGGATCTCGACAAGCTCGCGACGGGTGACGCCGAGCAGCGGTCGAAGCACGCGCAGCGGGCCGGCCGCGGTCCCTATCGTCACCTCGGGCCGCATGCCGCTCGCGCCCGAGGGAGCCGCGCCGCCGAACAGACGCATGAGGATCGTCTCAACCTGGTCGTCCATCGTGTGCGCAGTGACAATCGTGTCTATTCCCAGCACGCTGGTGATACGCCCAAGCGCTTCGAATCGGGCGCTCCGGAGACGATGCTCCGCGACATGATCTCCGATCTGCCAGTCGGCATCGACCGTGGCGTACACAAACGGCGCCTCCAACGAGGCGCACAGCCCAGCGACAAGCAACGCATCGGCCTCAGACCCCGACCGCATCAGATGATTAACATGAACCACGACGAACGGAGCAACGTGTTCCGGACGGGCCAACACGGACAGGAGCAATAGCGCGGTTGAATCGACGCCGCCCGAGCAGGCAATCGCTACGGGCTGGTCCCATTGCAGATTCGTCACCGCGAGATCGTGGGCAAAACGACTCGCGTTCAGATTGGCAATCGAGTAGTCGCTCACGGTCACCTCGGTTGCGGGGAACGACAATCGCGCCATTCGGCGCGATTGTCGGGATCGGTGGGTTGGTGCCGGTGGCGGGAATCGAACCTGCGACCAAGGGCTTATGAGTCCCCTGCTCTGCCGCTGAGCTACACCGGCTCGGTCAACGGCTGTAAGCATATCAACCCAATTTCAATCGCAACAACCACAGGGTCCACACAGACAGTCGGGTACAATCAGCACTCGTTGCCGGGGATCGTCCGGCCACGGCTCCAAACAGAATGCGATCGAACGGGGATTCAATGCTTGGCGCCCAGGACACCGCGGGGTCGACGCTGTTGCAGGATCTTAACGCCGAGCAACGAGCGGCGGTAACAACGACCGACGGTCCGGTCCTCATCGTCGCAGGCCCGGGGAGCGGCAAGACGCGAGTGCTGACGGTCCGGATCGCGAACCTGATCCAGGGTCACGGCGTCGCGCCGTGGAACATCCTTGCTGTTACATTCACCAACAAGGCGGCGCGCGAGATGCGAGAGCGCGTCGAGCATCTCGTGGGCGACCGCGCTCGTTGGGTCATGCTCGGCACGTTCCACGGCTTTTGCGCTCGCGTGCTCCGACAATACGGCCATCTCATCGGCGTCGATCCCCGGTTCGTCATCTACGACGACGGTGATCAGATGGGCGCCGTGAAATCGGCGATGGACCAGCTGGATATCAGCCCGAAGCACTTCTCCCCGCGCGCAATTCTCAGCATGATCTCGCGCGCGAAGAGCCTCAATATCGGCCCGACAGAGTTCACAGATTCAGTCGAGAGCTACTTCGAGGAAGTTGTTGCTCGCGTCTACCCCGTCTACCAGCAGACACTGCGGCGGCGACAGGCGCTGGATTTCGACGACCTGCTGACCACAGCCTTACGGCTGTTGTACGAGTCGCCAGAGGCGCTTGCGGCGCTTCGCAATCGATATCACTACGTCCTGGTCGATGAATACCAGGACACCAACCGTATCCAGTACTTGCTGGTCAAAGAGTTAGCAGCCGAGCATCGCAACATCTGCGTTGTCGGCGATCCCGACCAGTCGATCTACGGCTGGCGAGCCGCGGACATCCGCAATATCCTGACGTTCAAAGAGGACTTCCCTGACGCTGTCGAGATCCACCTCGAGGAAAACTACCGCTCGACACCGGAGATTCTGAGCGCCGCCGACGGTGTCATTCGCGAAAACGTTCAGCGCATCGACCGCAAGCTTCGGACGTCGAATCAAGCCGGGGAGAAGATCGTCCTGCGTGAGTGCTTCGACGAGGCACAGGAAGCGCGCTATGTCGTCGAGGAGATTCAGAGTCTCACCGAGCGCGGCCAATACACAGGCAGCGACATCGCTGTGCTGTATCGCACCAACTGGCAGAGCCGGCCGATCGAGGAAGCGCTCATCCGCGCGTCAATCCCGTACCAGCTGATCGGTGGAGTGCGGTTCTACGAGCGAAAGGAGATCAAGGACGCCCTCGCGCTCTTGAGATTGATCGCTAACCCGGACGACTTCGCGGCCTTCCAGCGCGTCGTAGCGGAATATCCACTTGGCGCAGGGATCGGGGCCAAGACGCTCAGCGATCTTGAGGGGTGGGCTCGTTCGCACGACCTGGGCTCCGGGGCGGCTCTCGACGCTGTTGGCGATGCCGGCGGCCCTGCGCTCGCCTCACGCGCGGTCAAGCTGCTGATCGGGATGCGCGAGAGGGTCGGTTCGTTGCGCGAACTCGAGCCCACGATGCCGTTGTCGGAGCTGTTCGATCGTGCCATCGAGGAGACGGGATACGCGGGATACTTCACCGCAGGTGACGACGAAGCGATGGCTCGCTGGGAAAATCTCCAGCAGCTTCGCGCGAACCTCGAACGGTTCGATGACGAGGCGCCAGAAGAACGGCTTGCCATCTTCCTCACTGAGGTTGCGCTCGTCAGCGACGCCGACACCATCGAGGAGGTGCGCGAGAAGGTGACTTTGATCACCTTGCATGCCGTCAAGGGGTTGGAGTTTCCAGTCATCTTCCTCACCGGCGTCGAGGAAGGATTGATTCCGCACCAGCGGTCGATTACCGAGAATCCGGCCATGCTGGAGGAAGAACGTCGGCTGTTCTATGTCGGCATCACACGAGCTAAGGAGAGGCTCTATATCAGCCACGCCTTTCGGAGGTCGCGATTTGGTGGCGTTGAACCTTCTGCGCCATCGTCATTTCTGTCATCAATCCCAGCCAGCTCGTTGGCTGCTGGCAGTCGGAGCCACGAGCCTGCGCGGGCGACGACGCGCAAGCTGCTGGTTCCAGACGCGATTCCAGCGCCAGCCTCGATCCGCGTAGTGGCCGGCCAGCGCGTCTTCCATGTGAAGTTCGGCGACGGGATTGTGACAAGCGCTACCGACCGCGGTGGCGACCAGGAGATTACGGTCGAGTTCAAGCGGTATGGGGAGAAGCGGCTGATCGGGAGTCTTGCAAACCTTACGATCGACCAGGAATAACGGAGGCAGCAGATGGCTCAATGGGTATCGGCATTCGACCAGGGCGATGGCGCGAACAAGGATCTTCTCGGTGGCAAGGGCGCCAACCTCGCCGAAATGACCCACCTGGGGCTGCCCGTTCCTCCAGGATTCACCGTCACCACCGATGCCTGCCGAGCCTATCTGGCAACCGACGGAGCACTTCCGGATGGGCTCTGGGCCGAGGTCGTCGACGGCGTGGCGTCGATCGAAGCGCAGCTCGATCGAAAGCTGGGTGATCTGACCAATCCACTCCTGGTCTCGGTCCGTTCGGGCGCCAAGTTCTCGATGCCTGGCATGATGGACACCATCCTCAATCTGGGTCTGAACGATCAGACGGTGGCCGGCCTGGCGGCCAGTGCCGACGAACGATTCGCCTGGGACTGCTACCGACGGCTGATTCAGATGTATGCCAAAGTCGTGATGAACGTCGAAAGCGACCACTTCGAAGACGCGATCGACGCACTGAAGCGTCGAGAACGGGTACGGCTGGACTACGAGCTGTCGGCCATTGCGCTATCCGAGCTGGTCATTGAGTTCAAAAGGATCGTGCTCCGCGATACCGGGCGTGAGTTCCCGCAGGATCCGTGGGATCAACTGCGCGGGTCGATCGAGGCCGTCTTCGGCTCGTGGAACAACCGCCGCGCGATCAACTATCGCAACCAGAATCAGATCCCACATGATCTCGGAACTGCCGTCAACATACAAGCGATGGTGTTTGGCAATCTGGGCCAGGACAGCGCGACAGGCGTTGCCTTCACCCGCAATCCGGCCACAGGCGAGGATGGCATCTTCGGCGAGTTTCTGGTGAACGCACAGGGCGAAGATGTCGTCGCCGGGGTTCGAACTCCACAGCCAATCTCCGAAATGGCAGCGCTTCCCGCGTTTGCCGTCGCCTGGTCGTCATTTCAGGACATTACCGCCTTGCTCGAGCGGCATTACCGCGAGATGCAGGATGTGGAGTTCACGATCCAGAACGGGCGACTCTTCATGCTGCAAACCCGAACTGGCAAGCGAACCGGCCAGGCGGCGGTCAACATCGCCGTCGCAATGGTCGGCGAAGAGTTGATCTCGAAAGAGGAAGCGATTCAGCGGGTGGAGCCATCACAGCTCGACCAGCTGCTGCATCCAATGATCGACCCGGCCTATCACCCCGAGGTGCTGGCGGTCGGTCTGCCGGCCAGTCCCGGCGCAGCTACGGGTAAGATCGTATTCGATGCAGACGACGCCAAGCGCCTCGGTGACGACGGCGAACGAGTGATTCTGGTTCGCATCGAGACATCTCCCGAGGACTTCCACGGGATGGTTGCGGCACAGGCGGTTCTCACCGCTCGTGGCGGTATGACATCGCACGCGGCGGTCGTAGCGCGTGGCATGGGCAAGCCCTGTGTGGCTGGCTGTGGCGCGCTCGATATCGACTATCGGGCGGGCACGGTCAAGGTCGGCGGTCAGACGCTTCACGAGGGCGACTTCATCACGATCGACGGCGCTTCTGGCAGGGTGATGCTCGGCGAGGTGCCGACGATCGAACCGAACGTCGGCGGCAGCGTCGCGACGCTTCTCGGCTGGGCCGACAATGACCGGCGCCTCGGGATCCGGGCGAATGCCGATACTCCCGCCGACGCCGCGAAGGCGCGTGAACTCGGCGCGGAGGGAATCGGGTTGTGCCGAACGGAGCACATGTTCTTCGAAGGCGACCGCATTCAGGCAATGCGGGAGATGATCATGGCCGCCAATTCCGCCGAGCGAAGCGTGGCGCTCGATCGGTTGCTGCCAATGCAGCAGGAGGACTTCGAGGGCATCTTCCGCGTCATGGACGGCTTCCCGGTCACGATCCGAACGCTCGATCCTCCGCTTCACGAGTTCCTGCCACATACCGAACACGACATTGAAACGCTTGCGCACGCAACAGGCATGACAGTCGAGCAGGTACAAAACAAGACTGCCGCGCTCCGCGAGGCAAACCCGATGCTCGGCCATCGCGGGTGCCGCCTTGGGATTTCGTATCCGGAGATCACCGCGATGCAAGCGCGAGCGATCTTCAACGCCGCTGCTCGTTGCGTCCAGGATGGCGTCGTCGTTCATCCGGAGATCATGATTCCCCTTGTGGCTGATGTCGAGGAACTCCGTCGCCAGCGTGAGGTTGTTGACACGGTCGCTAAGCAGGTCTTCGCCGAGCATGGCGTGGTCGTCGATTATTCAGTTGGCACGATGATCGAGCTTCCTCGCGCCGCGCTGACTGCGGCTCAGATTGCGGAACAGGCGGAATTCTTCTCGTTCGGCACCAATGATCTTACGCAGACGACGTTTGGCCTCAGCCGTGATGACGCCGGCCGGTTCCTGCCGATGTATGTCGAGAATGGCATTCTGCCTGTCGATCCGTTCGTTACGCTGGATCAGGTCGGCGTTGGAGAGTTGATCGAGATCGCCACGGAGCGAGGCCGCTCGACTCGGCCTGATATCAAGCTCGGCATTTGCGGAGAACACGGAGGAGACCCAGCGAGTGTCCGATTCTGCCATCAGGCGGGGCTGAACTACGTCTCGTGCTCCCCGTTCCGAGTCCCCGTCGCCCGTCTCGCGGCAGCGCAGGCCGCGCTTGGAGACACCGAGCGCGATAAGTAGTCCCGTAGACGAATGGCATGACTGTACGTACACTAGATTCCGACGATGATAACGGACGGTCATGCCATGAACGTACGCCAGCGAATCGAGGAACGAGAACGAGAATGGCTCGCGCCGGCTGCGGCGATGGCGAAACACGCAACTCGCCGCAGCCCCGAGGACGAGTCAGACTTGCGAACCGCATTCCAGCGCGACCGTGACCGCATTCTCCACTCGAAGGCGTTCCGCCGCCTGAAGCACAAGACACAGGTGTTCCTGTCGCCTGATGGCGACCATGTCCGGACGCGAATGACGCACACGCTGGAGGTGACACAGATCGCGCGGACGATCGCGCGCGCCCTTGACCTGAACGAGGATCTGACCGAGGCGATCGGGCTCGGCCATGACCTCGGTCATACTCCATTCGGCCACGCTGGCGAACGGGCGCTCGCCCGGGTCTATCCAGGGTTCCGTCACAATGAGCAGAGCCTTCGAGTCGTCGATCTGCTGGAAAAGGATGGTCTCGGCCTCAATCTCACCGATGAAACACGCGACGGCATCCTGAGGCACTCGAAACCGGAAGAAGGCATTGCCGGGGAAATGGCCGGCACGCCAGCCACTGCCGAAGCTCAGGTCGTCAAGATCGCCGACGGCATTGCCTATATCAACCACGACTTCGACGACGCGGTTCGCGCAGGACTCATCGCCGCCGATGACCTCCCCTCCTCTGTTGCACAATCACTCGGCGTATCACACAGTCAACGCATCGATTCGCTCGTCCGTGATGTCGTGGCCGCCTCGCTCCCTGCGCTGAGTTCACCGGTGGATGGCAGACGAGTGATCACCATGAGCGCTCCTGTGCTCGAGGCCGCGGACATCATGCGCGCATTTCTCTTCGAGCGCGTCTATCACCCGGTCAACCTCCAGGCAACGACACGCCACGCCGAGACTGTGGTCGAGGAGTTGTTCGCGTATTATGTCGCCAACGAGCCGGAGATACCGGCGAGAATCGCGCCGTCACGTGGCGACGAAACGGCTGAACGCCGTGCCGCTGACGTGATCTCGGGGATGACCGACCGTTACGCGCTTCACGCCTGGATGACTTTGTTACTCCCAGAAGCCGAGGAGTTGTAGCCCATGGCTGGTGTTGCTATCGAGGCTGTTCGGGAGCGCACGGATATCGTCGATCTGATCGGCGCAAAGGTGCGACTGCGCCAGGCCGGCCGGAATCTCAAAGGGTTGTGTCCATTTCACGAGGAGAAAACGCCCTCCTTCGTCGTCTACCCCGAATCCCAGTCGTATCACTGCTTCGGCTGTGGAAAGAGCGGCGACGCGTTCTCGTTCATCATGGATACCGAGAATCTCGACTTCAGTGACACGCTGAAGCTCCTCGCCGCACGTGCGGGAGTCGAGCTGGAGAGCCAACGCCCACAACGTCGCGACCCGGAGATCGACCGGGAACGAGCGCGCCTGATCGAGCTGAATGAACGGGCCGCATCCTACTTCACGAACCTCCTGTGGACATCCCCAGCCGGGTCATCAGCCCGCGCGGTGCTCGAGCAGCGAGGAGTCGATCGTCCGACCGCCGATCGATTCGGGCTCGGCTTCGCGCCCGACTCATTCGACGCCCTGAAGTCGCACTTCCTGGCCCGTGAGATTGACGAGCAGGACATGCTTGCTGCTGGTCTACTCACAAAGAATGAGAATACGGGCAGGACTTACGATCGATTCCGTAATCGACTGACGTTTCCGATCCGTAACCGTGATGGTCGAGTGGTCGGCTTCGGCGCGCGGGCGCTCGGAGATGAGAAGCCGAAGTACCTCAATTCGCCACAGACTCCGATTTTTGACAAGCGATCCATCCTCTACGGTCTCGATAAGGCGTACGACACGATCAGACGCGAGCGCAGCATGGTGATCGTCGAGGGATACATGGACGCGATCGCGGCGCACCAGTGCGGCTACGAGAATGTCGTCGCGTCGATGGGAACCGCGATAACGCCGAACCAGGTCGCTTCGATTCGACGCTACCTCGATCGCGTCTACCTCGCGCTGGATTCGGACACAGCAGGTCAGATGGCGACACTGCGCGGGATTGATTCCATGCGCGAATCGTTCGTCGATGATTCCCGGGTAGAGGTCAGCGCCAACCGAATGATTCGCTTCGAGCGCACGCTCGGCGCAGAGATTCGCATCGTCGTGCTGCCCGAGGGTAAGGACCCAGATGAGTTCATCCGGGCTCATCCAGATGCGTGGCCCGAGGCGCTGAAGAGCTCGGTTCCACTGGTCGAATACTATCTGACCCACGCACTGGCGGATATCGATCGATCGCCGAACGCGCGAGCGAACGCACTGCGGGATATCGCGGTTCCGATTCTGCTGGAGATCGGCGACGCCGAGGTGCTCACATTCTATGTGGACCTCACTGCTCGGCTGCTTGGCTACGGACCGGATGGGCCAGAGGAGGTGCGCCGGTCACTCCGACGAAACGTGTCGCCGCCGGCCACACGAGTTCACCAGCCCCAGGCATCGCGGCGTGACGGGTTGACGATCGATCGGCCCCTCGCAGTCGATCCCGAGCGTTTTGTTGTCGAGGTTATTCTCAACTACCCGATGGCAGGTGTTGAGGGCCTGTCGCACCTTCGCCGCGAGGACGTGATCGATGCTCGCCACCGCGTCATTCTCGAGCAATTGGCGATTGCGCAGGGTAACTTCGATGTGGCAATGCAGGCGCTACCTGATGAGCTCGCGGATTATGCGCGTGACCTGCAAACCTCGTTGACGACGGAGACCGGCGAGCCTCCACGCCCGTCCGCCAAGGAGATTCCGAACGCGATCCGCCGGCTCGCGAAGGCTCGTAATGACGACCGACTCCGGCAACTCCGGGTCGATCTCGCCGACGCGAAGAGATCAGGGGATACCGCGGCTGTCGAAGCGTGCACACGTCAGATCACCGATCTCACCACAACAATGCCGAACCTTGCGCCCGACGAAAGCCCCTATTTCAGGGATCTTCGAAGCGACCAGCCAGTGATTCGCTAATCAACCCCCGGTCTTGATCCGGCTATATCGTGAGCGCGGCTCGGAGGGCGTCGATCAGTGCCTCCTCCTGATCCGCCAGCACAGTCCGTGCGTCGATGATCAGCCGCTCGTCAACAACGCGTGGCACGACAGGTTGATCCCCGATCCTAAGACGCTGCGCGAGCTGCTGAACGTTCAAGCTGCCCGCCGAGATCGCGATGCCAAATGACGGCAACAACTTTCCAGGCAATGAACCACCGCCAACAACCGCATCGGTGCGCACGACCTCTGCGCAATCGCCAAGCGCCTGCGACCACCTGCGCGCCCGGCGTTCCAGCCATTCGGGTGTCCTTGAAATAGCCCACCAGACCGGGATCTCATCGGTCGCCTCATCACGGATGTAGTGCCGCAACGTGGCCGCCAGTCCCGCCAGGCAGGTCTTATCGGCGCGGAGAGCACGCGCCAGGGGATGGCGCGCAACCTGATCAACCACCGCTGCGCGACCGAGAATGATCCCCGCCTGAGGCCCGCCGAGTAGCTTGTCGCCGGACGCGCAGACAATATCCACGCCGGCTCGGATACTCTCTCCGAGAGTCGGCTCGTGCGCCAGGCCGAACGGGTGCGTATCAAGCAGGCAGCCGCTGCCAACGTCCTCGATCAGGAGCACATTTCTCTCGCGGCACAATGCGACCAGATCATCCAGCTCCGGCCGAGCAGTGAAGCCAATGATCTCGAAGTTGCTCGCGTGGACCCGAAGGATCGCCGCGGTGTCGTCGTCTATCGCCTCCGAGTAATCTCGCGCGTAGGTGCGATTCGTTGTGCCGACCTCAACGAGGCGTGCGCCGCTCTGCCGCAGAACATCGGGAACCCTGAACCCGCCACCAATTTCGACCGCTTCGCCACGCGAGACAATTACGCCACGGCCTGCCGATAGCGAAGCCAGCACGAGCATCACCGCAGCCGCGTTGTTGTTCACAACGAGCGCCCGTTCGGCGCCCGTGAGTGCGCGCAGCAGCGATTCAACTTCACGGCCGCGCCCACCGCGCTGGCCGCTTTCCAGGTCCGTCTCCAGCGCAACATACGACGCGGCAGCCTTCGCCATCTCCTGCGCCGCCGACGCAGACACGGGCGCTCGGCCCAGATTCGTCTGGACGATCACACCCGTGCCATTGATCACCGATGTGGGTCGAGAACCGAGCAGAAGGTCAAGTTGATGAATGATCTGCTCGACCAGAGCTGGCTGCTGGTCTAGGCTGTCGGACAGGATGCGAGCACGAGCAGCATCGAGACATTCCCGGATCACGTCGCGGACAATGGCAGGATTCGCGCCGGCGGACGCGCGTTGGATACGTTCGTCGTCCATCATGACGTGAACGGCCGGCAGACCGCGCAACAGCCGATCGCGCTGCTCGGTCATCGATTCCTCCAATGTCCCGGCGCACGAGCGCCGGATACGCAACGAGGAGCGGACGACCGCTCCTCGCATCCTCGTGGTCGGGGAGAGAGGATTTGAACCTCCGGCCTCCGCGTCCCGAACGCGGCGCGCTAACCGGGCTGCGCCACTCCCCGATGACCGGACAATCCTATCAATCCCTGTTCCTGATGGCAATCGGGAGCGCTATGCTAACGGGTCGGAATCGGCTCGTCCGCGCGCTAAACGCGGTAAGATTCAGGTCCGGGCCAACCGGAGACACGCAGATCCGTCGTTGTAGAGTCCGTCAGGTGGCATCCCCGACGGAAGGTCGGACCGGCTCGATCAGGCCCGCGTAGCTCAGGGGATAGAGCAGGGGCGTCCTAAGCCCTGTGCCGGGGGTTCGAATCCCTCCGCGGGCGCCGTTTCGTCCAGGCGCAACGCAGCGCTGGACCGCCACCGTGCGACGAGGAGGAGTTACTGTGGAAGTTCAGGTCAAGACTCACAACATCACGTTGACTGACGGCGCGCGCGAATATATCGATAAGCGCGTCGGGAAGCTCGATCGGATCAACGAGCGCATCACAGACGCGAAGCTCGAGTTGCGCGAAGAGCCTCACCACAATCCTACTCAGCGGTTCGTCGCGCAGTTCACCATCGCGACGAAGCACGCGATCCTTCGCGCCGAGGAACGAAACACCGATATCACCACTGCGGTTGATCTCGTCACCGACAAGATGGCTCGTCAGATCCGCCGATTCCATGATCGTCGTACTCGACGCGACCGACGCGCCGCGATCGGACTCGGAGAGTTCGCCGCCGACCAGATGAACCCGGACCTGTTGTTGACTGAACCAGCAGTGGATGGCGACGAGGATGAGGAGCTTGGCCAGATTGTCCGCACCAAGCGATTCAACATCCTCCCGATGGACACTGCCGAGGCGATCGAGCAAATGGAGCTACTGGGTCACACCTTCTTCGTCTTCTTCAACCCTGACACAAACCGGATGAGCGTGCTGTATCGCCGGCATGATGGCAAGTTGGGCGTGCTCGAACCAGAGCTCGCCTGACGATCGCGCGGGAATATGCCAGGATCGGTCATGGTTACACGTCTTGGAGCGCGAAACGGCGTCCTTCAGTGATCCGTAAATGCGCGGTTCCTGATCGGAGAATGATGACAGCGTCGGCGCCAACGACCATGACCATGCCCACCCGATATGGAGCCTCCCGCCCGGCCTGGTTCCGTACCTGGATTCAGCGCTTCGCATCGTCGAGCGCAATCGGCCACAGCAGCCTGCTGAGACACCAATCAGGACGGCCCATCCGGGCTGTCCTTTTTTTGTGCGTTCCAACGCGCACATCGCGGCGTCCCGGCGGCCTCAATCGTGCAATGAGGATCGCATGAGCTGGTTCACCACTACCCCGCGGAGTCATGTGCCAATGACGACGATCGGGCAACACGCGGCAATCGAACGGGTTGCGATGCTCAGCGTTCATACGTCACCAGTGGCGACGCTCGGCAGCAAGGACGCTGGTGGCATGAACGTGCACGTCAGGGAGTTGGCCTACGAGCTGGGTCGCGAAGGCGTCGAGGTTGACCTGTTCACCCGACGGTCGGACCCGGTCACGCCGGAGATCGTCCAGATTGCCGACCGGGTTCGAGTCGTAACAATCGACGCCGGCCCGCCAGAGCCAATGACCAAGGACGACGTGTTCTGTGTGCTGCCCGAATTTGCGACGCAGTGTGCGTTGTACTCACTTCGCGCCGGGACTCGATACGACATCGTCCATAGCCACTACTGGCTCTCCGGGTGGGCATCGCATCTGTTGCAACGCTACTGGAATGCGCCAACGGTCCACACGTTTCACACTCTCGCCCGGCTGAAGAATGCCGTCTACCAGAACGGCGTCGCTGAATCGGACGTTCGGAGCCAGGTGGAGCGCCGATTGCTCGATGTGATCGACTATGTCATTGCGCCAAACCCGGATGAACGGGCCGAAATGGTCTGGCGAATGGGTGGGGTCAATTCCAGAATCTGCATCATCCCGCCGGGTGTTGACCTGACGCGCTTTCACCCCGGTGATGCACACCATGCCCGGGCTCGGCTCGATCTTCCGGCAAATCCACTCGTGCTCTTCGTCGGCCGGATTGACCCGATGAAGGGTATTGATACGCTGCTTGATGCGTTTGCATCACTACGCGCAGAGCCGTGGCCTGATCTGCCCCCCAAGCTCATCTTCATCGGCGGAACGCTGATCGACGGGCGACCTGACCCCGATCTCTCGGCGGTCATCCACCGGGCGGAAGTACTCGGGATACGCGACGACGTGCTGTTTCGCGGCTCAGCGCCCCAGGAGATCCTGCCCGACTATTACGCCGCGGCAACAGTCGCTGCCGTGCCGTCACGCTACGAGTCGTTCGGATTAGTGGCGGTCGAGGCGATGGCCTGCGGGCTGCCAGTGGTCGCGTCACGCGCTGGCGGGCTGAAGTTTACGGTCGAGGACGGACGGAGCGGCATCCTCGTCCCGTCCGAACAACCCCGGATGTTCGCGTCTGCAATGTCGCGCGTCATTCGTGATCCGGGGCTGCGGTCATCGCTCCAGGTCGGCGCGCGTCAGGCTGCCATTCGCTTCTCGTGGCACGCGGTTGGCCCGGCGATGCTGAATCTATACGAGCGGCTTTCCGAGGGAGAGCGGGAGAATCTCTGCTGCCCGGGCGAGGTTTCGGACGCATCCTGAGCGATGGCAGCACAAGAACGGCCGGCGATAAACGCCGGCCGCATCGGTTAGCCTGGTTGGTCTGATTATCGCGCGGCGTCAGCCGCTGCCTCGAATACCGTGAGAAACTCGTCGATCTCATCGGCACTGACGTTGAGCGGCGGGATGATTCGAATCGCCTGATCCCACGTCCCTGCCGTCAACAGCAACACGCCATCGTCGATGCTTCGCGCAACAACGCTGGCGACAGCGCCGGGGTTCGGTTTCCCCGACGGTGTGACAAACTCCGCGGCAACCATGAGCCCCTTGCCGCGAACATCGCCAATCAGCGGATTGCGCTCGGCGATCCGATCAAGCCCGTCCATCATCCGCTGACCCATCGTCACCGCGTTGGCGATCATTCCTTCGTCGCGAATCGCACGGAACGTCGCGACGCCAGCAGCACACGTCACCGCATTTCCGCCGTAGGTGCCGCCGTGGGATCCCGGCGCCCATGCATCCATGATCTCTTGCGGCGCGACGATCGCGCTCATCGGCATCCCGCTGGCAATACCTTTGGCGACGGCGACGATGTCCGGGACGAAATTCGAGTGCTCAAACGCCCACCAGCGCCCGGTTCGCCCCACTCCGGTCTGGATTTCGTCGGCGATCAACAGGATGCCGTGTCGGTCGCAGATCTCGCGAACCCGACCCAGGAAGTCATCCGGAGGAACGATATAGCCGCCTTCTCCCTGAATCGGCTCGACGATGATCGCCGCGACATCGTCGGGCATGACAACCGTCTCGAACAGGCGCTCAAGCTCGGTGATGCAGGCGTCCGACGGGTCGGTAGCGTATGGGTTGCGGAACGGATACGGGAACGGCGTGTGGTAGATCGACGGCAGCAGCGGCTCATAATGACCGCGAACCTTGACGCGCGAGGTCGTCAGCGACATCGCAAGGTGGGTGCGTCCATGAAAAGCACCGCGGAAGGCCACAATGGCCGGCCGGCCGGTCGCGATCTTCGCGAGCTTCACCGCCGCCTCAATCGCTTCGGCGCCACTATTGGCGAAGAAGACAGCGTTCAGCTTGTCTGGCATCGTCGAGGTCAACTCGTCCATGAGCTCGATCATCGGCTCATGAATCAGAATATTGGCCTGTGCGTGAATGATCTTCGCTGCCTGATCCTGAATCGCCTTGACGACTGCAGGATGACAATGCCCCGTATTGGTCACGCCAATCCCGGTGGTGAAGTCGAGATATCGTCGACCGTCGTGTCCCCATATGTACGAGCCTTCACCGTGATCGACAATCACGGGTGAATAACGACCGAGCACTCGCGGGAGGCGCTCCAGATACTGATCGGGTGCTACTGTCACGGTCCTCTTCCTCTCTTGGCAATATTCGCGATGCCGGCAAGCGGCAGCCCCGCTCAGAGGCCGGCGAGAAGCGCAGTGATGAGCGCCGTCCGCGGCCCGACGGCTGAGCGGAGGATGTGCTCGCTGTCCGCATGGCCACCATCGCCCGGACAGCCGAGGCCGTCGAGCGTCGTCGCGCCAATCGCGGCGGTGAAATTGCCATCGGATGCACCGCCGGTCGAAGCCTCAGTCAACACCTGGCCCACCGAACGACCGATCTCGCGCGCGCTCTCGAACGCAGCGACGATGGACGGGGTACGCTCCATCGGAGGTCGATTGATCTCGCCAGTGATACGGACCGTCGTGCCGTGAACGAGCGACGTCGAATCCAGAATCAATGGGACGATCCGTTCGGCTTCGGACATCGAGGTCACGCGCAGGTCGATCTCGGCGCGCGCCGAGGCAGCGACAACATTGCGCTTGGATCCGCCAGCGACGACGCCGACGTTGACGGTTGTTCCCTTCGAATAGTCCGTGAGCGCGTGGAGGCGTTGAATCTGGCGCGCAAGCTCTTCGTTGGCGCTAACACCAGATTGGTGATCCGCGCCGGCGTGGGACGCACGTCCTTCGATTTCCATCTCGAACATGCCGACGCCTTTGCGTTCTGTCTTGAGTGAGCCATCCGGCGGAACAGGAGGCTCAAGACAGAGCACACAACAAGCCTCGCGCGCGACACGCTCCAGCACCGATCGTGAGACCGGCGAACCAACCTCCTCCTCCGTGTTGACGGTCCAGACGATCTGCCGGTGATCCAGCCCTGTATCGGCGAGAATGTCGAGCGCCGTCAGCATCATCGCGACGGATGCTTTCATGTCGTAAATCCCGGGCCCGTGAATCCTGTCTCCGTCTTCCCGCCACGGCAGACGCTCGATGGCGCCCAGGGGCCAGACGGTGTCGATGTGGGTCATCACCTGAATCGGCGCATCGCCCGTGCCGGCGAACCGGGCAACGAGCAGATCTCCCCATTGCTCCTGCGGAAGTCGTTCCACCTGACCGCCACGGTTCTGAATCTCCGTCTGGAGCCAATCGATCAGGCGGTCGACCGCAACTTTCTCATTGGACGGTGATTCCAGCTCGACGAGCGCGCGTAGTAACCCAAGCGTGGCATCGACGCGCGCAGTCGCTGCGGCCACGATCTGGTCGCCATGGGTTGCAGCCATACATGACCTTCCCTTGACGCGCGAGGGGATGTTACGCCTCGCGCTTCTCGCGCTCCTTGAGCTGCTTGTAATACTTCTTGCTCTTCGGCACCGGCTTGTCCGCCTCGGCCTCCGCGGCGGCAGCACGCTGCGCAGCCACTTCGTTGACTTCTGCCTCGAGCCGCACCAGATCGTTATAGACGTGGAAATTGTTGGTCGCGACCGGCGACCGGACGAGCATCCGGACGAGTTGCGACTGGGTTGCCTGCGCTCGCTCAGCTCCGGGAGCGGAGGCGCGGCTGATCATCGTGTCGAGCAGGGAAAGCGTATCCGGGTCGGCGGCGTTCGCTATGAGCCGCTCGCGGATGCGCTCGAGTCCGTCTCGCGCATTCATCGAAGCTCTCCTCTCCGTCGGCGCGAGTATAGCATTCGCTTCTTACCAGTCTGGCGGTTCGATCTCCTCTTCCATCGGCGGGATCCAGAGATGTTTGTCGAGGTTCACACGATACTCGTCGACAAAGGTCACCCCTTCGTCGACGAGCAGTTGTTTCATCACGTCAGGATGTCCCCAGGCCCAACCGCCCGAAAGCTCACCGTACCGATTGACAACGCGGTGGGCCACATCCGATACCTCGGGAGGGCAGTTTGACATCGCCCAGCCGACCATGCGTGCTCCGCGTCGGTCGCCAAGCACGGCGGCTATCGTCCCATATGTCGTCACCTTGCCCGGTGGGATGAGCAGCGCAAGTCGATAGACCCGGCTCGGGAAGCTCGGATCTGCGTCAAGCGGCTTCGCCCGTTCCGGTTCGGCGGCTTCGTCAAACAGATTGCTCTGGCGCATCGATCTTTTCCTCCACGGTCCCGGTCTTGTTCGACCACGCCATCACTCGGCCGGCCGGCGCGCCTCGGACAATCCACGACACGCGCGCAACATTCGCCGCCGGCCGTGGCTCCTCCCAGGGGCGCGGAGCGCCGGCTCCACGGCCGGCCAGATGACCGACGATCCGCCGCGGGCTATCGACCAGGACGCCCTCGTCCAGCCGGAGCTCGACCGTGACCGGATCGGCGCGCCTCACGTCGATCGCTTGCTGGGAGATATTGGTCGGCAAGAACGACCGGTTTGTCACCTCGACACTCACTCGCCAGAAGCTGTCACCGATCGGTTCGACGACTACATCAGAGATGTCGAGCCGAGGAAGCGTCGTCGCGAGATGATCGGTCCACTGGATGTGTGACTCGGCGATCCTCGGAACAAAGACACCGGGTGGATTCTGATGCGTGTACTTATACGTCCATCCGCCGATCTCGACCTTGCCCAGCGCGGGATGGTCGAACGGATGCCACTCGACGAACCCTGCCCCGTCAAGCTCGGCGTCATTCCAGGCAAGTAGCGCTGCCTGCTCCTCTTCACCATGGGACGCATGAAACTGCTCGGCGTCATCGCGCCGGTCGATGCCGGCCGCGAGCCAGACATCCCAAAGCTCGGGAACCCAGCCGTAGAGCCCATGCTGATTGTAGGCCCAGTCCATGAGCGACCCATAACGAGCCGTAGCAGTTTCCTCATCATACGACTGGATCGTTGGGCCTCCGGTGAACTCAGTGAAACGACAACAGAGGACCGCATAGTCGCCAGACAAGTCGCCGTGCCGGTAGGACGAGGCCGGCGCGCTGGACGGCAAGCGGAACGCAAAGCCGCCGAACGTGTGGTACGAGACGATGAGGCCGATATTCGGATGGCTCACGATCCAGTCGACGTTTGCTCGCGTCTCCGGTGGATAGAGCGGGTACGGCCCTGCTCCAGATTGTCGATAGTCAGGCTGCCAGTTGTGCGGATACGACCGGTTGAAATCAAGACCCCAACGCGCCGTTGCCACCTTGGCGGGCGAAGACGTGCCGACCATCGTCGACTCCGGATACAGCCGGTAGTAGACGATGTCCGGATCGTCACTGTCCAGACGGCGAACCATGAGGCGTGGGTCCAGATCCGAGACGCGCCAGTCCCCGCAATCATCCTGGACACGCATCTGGACAATCTCGCCGTCTCCGTCGATGTCGGCCAGGTGCAGGCCCGGTTGAGGGTCACCTGCCGGATAGTCGATTGCCGCCGACCGAAGCCGATAGGGAGTCGACAGATACACCTCGACGCCATCCGGCGCGATGCGTGGCTGGACGTACCAGGTCGTCTCAGCCAGCAGATCGTCGCCACCCTCCGCGCGCTTAATCAGCGACCAGATCGTCCCAAGCGCCACCGCAGAACCGATGACCTCACCAGCATGGTGGTTCGCATCCACCCAGATCGCTGGCCGCCGATCGACCCCGCCATATCTACCGGAGTCCCGATCCCCAACGGTGGCCAGCAGCAAGTCCCGACCCTCCGCAGACTGGCCGATGATCGACACGGATATCCATCGCGGAAAGTCGCGCTCCCACTGGCGAAGCAATGCGGCGAGCTCGTCGTATCGCAGGTACGTCGCCAGCTCGGGTCGATCGAGGTAGTTCGCGGACATCATCGGCTCCCTTCAGATCGGAGCAATAACCGCTGTCGGCCAGTATGGTTATAGTAAAATAACAAGGTTGCCTCGGCGCGCGCTGCCCAGCTCCCCTGGAACAGGCGCCTCGCCGGACAGCCGGCAGCGATGCCGGCACACCTTCCATGAATCCGCCATAGCCGTCGGAGAATAGCCACATGAAATCCCTGCTCAAGAAGGTCTTCGGTCCCTCAAGTCAGAAGACACTCAGCCCTCTTCGCGCCATCGCGGACGAGGTCAACGCACTCGAAGATGAGTATCGCGCAATGGACGACATCGCGCTGGCCGAGGTCTCAACACGGCTGCGCGAGCAACTCGCAGACGGCGCAACACTGGACGACCTGCTGCCCGAGTCGTTTGCAGCAACCCGGGAAGCCGCCCAACGAACTCTCGGTCAGCGCCATTTCGATGTCCAGTTGATGGGTGGCGCGGTGCTCCATCAGGGGAAAATCGCCGAGATGCGCACAGGCGAAGGCAAGACGCTCACCGCGACTCTCGCGCTAGCGCTGAATGCCCTCGATGGGAAGGGTAGTCATCTCATCACGCCGAACGACTACCTGGCCAAGCGCGACACGCAATGGATGGGGCAGATCTACCACGCGCTCGGGCTGTCTGTTGGTTGCATCCAGCATGACGAGGCATTCGTGTACGACCCTGAATATGTCAACGAAGACGAGCGGTTGCAGCGCCTTCGGCCAGTTGAGCGCACCGAAGCGTATGGCTGCGATATCACCTATGGCACCAATAACGAATTTGGCTTCGACTATCTGCGCGACAATATGGCGCCAGACCTGCGCTACTGTGTCCAGCGAGCGCTGCACTATGCCATCGTCGATGAGGTTGACAATATCCTCATCGACGAGGCGCGGACGCCATTGATCATTTCGGGGCCAGGCGACGAGTCAGTCGACCGATACGCCCAGTTTTCCCAGATCGTCCGACAACTTCGCAACGAACGCCACTACGAGGTCGACCTGAAGCGCCGCACCGTTTCCCTGAACGAGGACGGCATCGACAAGGTCGAGCAGTTGCTTGAAATCCCCGAGGGCGAAAGCATCTACGACGACCGATACCAGGACTTCACCCACTACCTTGAGCAGGCTCTGAAGGCGCAGGCACTCTTCCATCGCGACAAGGACTACATCATCGAGGATGGCGAGGTTGTCATCGTCGATGAGTTCACCGGGCGAAAGATGCTCGGCCGGCGCTACTCCGAGGGACTCCATCAGGCCATCGAGGCCAAGGAAAACGTCCGGGTTCAGCGCGAGAACGTCACTGAGGCGACCATCACCTTCCAGAACTACTTTCGGCTCTACGACAAGCTGGCAGGAATGACCGGCACCGCGGAGACGGAGGACGAAGAGTTCCACATGATCTACGGACTGGACGTCGTCGTAATCCCGACGCACCAGGAAATGGTTCGCGACGACCAGGCAGATCAGGTGTTCAAGACGGAATTGGGCAAGTTCGGAGCTGTCGTCCGCGAGATCAAGGACATGCACGAGCACGGCCGGCCGGTTCTGGTCGGCACGACTTCGATCGAGAAGTCGGAGCTGTTGTCGGAGATGTTGATGCGAGACGGTGTCCCGCACTCGGTGCTCAACGCCAAGCAGCACGAGCGCGAGGCAGAGATCGTCACGGACGCTGGTCTGCCGGGCATGGTCACCATCGCAACGAACATGGCCGGCCGCGGCACCGACATCAAGCTCGGGACGGGCGTTGCCGATAACGGGGGTCTTCACATCATCGGCACGGAGCGCCATGAATCCCGCCGAATCGACAACCAGCTCCGCGGACGTGCCGGTCGCCAGGGGGATCCGGGATCCAGCCGCTTCTTCCTGTCGCTCGAAGACGAGTTGATGAAGCGATTCGGTTCTGACCGCATCTCGGGGCTCATGGATCGTCTGGGACTCGAAGACGATCAGCCGATCGAGCACAACATGATCTCGAAATCGATCGAGAACGCCCAGACGAAGGTCGAAGGTCACAACTTCGACCTTCGGAAGCACGTTGTCGAATACGACGACGTCATGAACAAGCACCGCGAAGTAATCTACGCCATCCGTCGACGCATCCTTGAGGGTGAGAATCTCCACGAGCGGATGCTGGAGATCATTGAGGGCCAGATCGGAGTCGCCATAGCAGCCCACAGCGCTGGCGATGACATCGACGACAACCAGATCATTCGCGCCTATCGGGCGATCGTTCCGATGTCAACGCTCAGGTCACAAGATATCTCCGGGCTGTCAACTGACGCGATCGAGGAGAAGCTCATCGACGACGCGCTCGCGCACTACGACGCGAAAGAGCGCGAGACCGGCGAAGAGATGACGCGATATCTGGAGCGAGCGGTCATGCTATCAGTGATCGACAAGCTCTGGCGCGAGCATCTCACGATTATGGACGACATGCGCCAAGGCATCGGTCTTCAGGCGTATGCACAGAAGGACCCGCTGGTAGCCTACAAGACGGAGGGGTTCGAGATGTTCGAGCAGCTCCTGGCTAACATCGACTACGACACAGGACACAAGATCCTTTTCGCCAACATTCAGCGTGCGCCGGTCCTGGCGCAGCCCCGAAACCTCACCACAAACCAGCCGATCGAGGGCAACGCGCCAGCCGCCAAGAAGCGACAGAAGATCGGCCGCAACGACCCGTGCTGGTGTGGCAGTGGAAAGAAGTTCAAGAACTGCCACGGAGCGCCAGCCGCCCAACGCGTCGGCTGACAATCAACCTGACACCAGCGTGAGACACCGCGGGGATGTTCCCGCGGTGTCTCACGTTCTCCGTGGCGTTAGCCTAGTATTCGTCTTCATACCCCTTGAAGTCACGAATAAGCAGTTGGGCCTGTTCAACCGCCGACCCGATGGCTGCCGTAACCTTCTCGCGTTGCTGATCGCTCAGAATCAGAAAGAACACCAATGCGCTGGCGAGCGTGAGCCAGAGTGCGGCGGCTGCCGACTCCCTCGCAACATTCCCCGATGCCGCGAGGGCAGCGTGGGCGGACTGAGACGTTCGATCGATCGCTCGTCGCGCGGCCGCGTCTGTTGCGCTCACGACGCCGACGGCCGGCTCGAGCTGACTCGGCCGGCTCGGCTGGCTCATGGTCCAACTCCAGTCGCCCCCGGGCCGACTGGAACACCTCACTCATAGCAGGGACAATCGTGTCGAGAGCCGCGTGTTGCAGCTTGCTGATGGCTGATGCGCCTGTTGCCCTGACGTCAGTCGCCGATGGAAACGAAGTGGCAGCGCGGTCCACCGCTGGCCGGGCAGCTTCTCCGGCATTCGTCAACAGATTTCTGATGCTATCGAGAATCTCCGGATACACCTCCGCCAGCGAACCCATCGCCGTCGCCATCGCATCAGAATCTCGATCGCCACCGTTCGACGTCACAGGCGGGACCGACGCCACTGCGTTCGGAGGCTCACCATCGACGTGCTGCGCTGACTGCGCTCGACTCAGCGCCACGACGATACCCCCGATGGCAGCCGCGGCTGCAGTGGCGATCCCGACAACCTCCAGTGTTCCTCGTGTCGATCGATCCATCCTGTGTCCTCCTAATCAGCATCAACCCTCTATCGAGCGAATGATCCCGACCCGATCTTCGGCGCTCAGATCACTCGCGAGCAGCGTTACGATATCGGCGAGAGCCGCCTTGCGCTCCTCGGTCGACATCGACGACACCACCTGCTGCATCACCGCGTTGAGCGCCTGGTCGCGCTCCTCGGGTGACATGTTCTTGATGGCACTTTCAACCACACCCCGCATAAAGCTCACGAGCCTGTACCTCCTCAACTGACCATTTCGCGCGCCACAGCCCCCAGGGGTCTCCCCCTGCATTGCCGGTTACGGTGTCCAGATCCTATACTTCACCATAGATATGGCACCTGCAATGACTCTATCCTGTACCGCAACCTACGATGTCGTGGTGATTGGCGCTGGCCACGCTGGCTGCGAGGCTGCGTTAGCGGCCGCACGGGTTGGCGCGTCGGTTCTGGTGTTGACCCCGAACCTCGACCGCATCGGCTTCATGCCCTGCAATCCTTCAATCGGCGGGCCTGCGAAAGGTCACATTGTCGCCGAAATCGATGCGCTCGGCGGCGCGATGGCAGAAGCGATCGACCGGACGGCTCTGCAAGTTCGGGTGCTCAACGCATCGCGTGGGCCGGCCGTTCAGGCACTTCGAGCGCAGGCCGACAAGACGCTCTATTCGATGGCAATGAAGGAAGCCCTCGAGACGCAGCCGGGAGTCGATCTCCGCCAGGAATCGGCTCGCGCAATCGAGTTGCAAGCCAACGGTGGGCAGCCATCCGTGAGCGCGGTGATCACGGATTTCGGCAACGAGTACCGTTGTGGTTCGGTCGTGATTACTGCTGGCACGTTCCTGCGTGGCAATCTGATCGCTGGGGAGTGGCGCTCGTCGGGCGGACGGGCCGGCGACTCCGCAACCAGCGACCTGGCGCTCTCAATCGGAGATGTCGGAATTCGCTTGCGCCGTCTCAAGACCGGGACGCCGCCCAGAGTAGACGCGCGAACGATCGACTTCAACCTGACCGAAGAGCAAGCTGGCGCCGAGAGCCCGCTCTGGTTCTCGCGCTCCGGTCGCGCTGGGCGAATCGAGCGACTCGAGCTGCCGCCTCTCCCGATCTACCCGGGCCGAACCAATGGCTGGCGCCAGCAGCTCTCCTGCTACCTCGTCCAGACAAACATGGACGGTCATGACCTTGTCGCCAGGAACGTCGACAGATCGCCAATGTTCAACGGAACGATTCAAGGGGTTGGAACTCGGTATTGTCCGTCGATCGAGGATAAGGTCATGCGCTTTCGCGAGAAGCAGAGTCATGGGCTGTTCCTTGAGCCCGAGGGGTGGCGCACGACTGAAGTCTACGTTCAGGGCGCGAACACCAGCCTGCCTCATGATGTCCAGCTTGCGTTCCTGCGCACGATCCCGGCGCTCCGCAACGCGCGAATCACCCGCTTCGGATATGCCGTTGAGTACGACGCAATCGAGCCGACGGAGCTAACACCCTGGTTCGCGTCCAAGCGCGTGGATGGCCTGTTTCTTGCCGGCCAGGTGAACGGAACCTCGGGCTACGAGGAGGCAGCCGGCCAGGGGCTGATCGCCGGCCTGAACGCGGCGCGCTACGTAGGCGGGATCGAACCGTTGACGCTGGGCCGGGATGAAGCCTATATCGGGGTGATGGCCGACGATCTCTCCACGCAGGACTTTGTCGAGCCATACCGGATGCTGACATCTCGAGCCGAGCATCGAATACTCCTCAGATCCGACACAGCGGACGAACGGCTCGGGTCAATTGCCCACACCGCCGGGCTGATCAACGATGGTCGACTTCGCGAAATCGAGCAGGAACGCCTCCAGCGTGATGCGCTGATCTCCGCGCTGACTCAGGTCTATCTGACTCCCAACGACATCGTCACGGCAGCGCTGGCGGCGGTTGGCCTTCCTCCTGCAAGTCGGAGCATGACCGCAGCCGACTACGCGCGGCGTCCAGATTCCAATCTGCAGGCGCTCCTCATCGCGATAGCGCGCCTCCGACCGGACCTGATACCAACCACGCCGCCTGGAGACGAGACGATCCGGCGCATTGAGACCGACCTGCGCTACGGCGCATATGTGGAGAAGGAGCGCGAACAGGTCGAGCGCACAAAGTCGATGGAACATCAGGCCATCCCGGCCACGTGTGCCTACGAGCGCATCCCCGGGTTGAGAAACGAGGCACGCGAGAGACTGCAGCTTGTGCGACCGTCGACCATTGGACAGGCCAGCAGGATCGCAGGGGTCACGCCAGCCGATGTCGGCGTGCTGCTCATCTATCTTCGGTCTGCACCCAGACCCTCATCCGGCGATGCGTCCATCGTCTCATCCTGAGATGGCGACAGACTCGATGACGATACTAGTCGTTTCCGACATTCACGCGAATCTGGCCGCACTGGACGCAGTTCTCGTCGCGGCCGGCCCGGTCGATGCCGTCTGGAACCTCGGAGACACCGTCGGGTATGGACCGTTTCCTGGCGATTGCATCGACCGGATCGTCGGCCTCCGCCCGGAAGTCATGCTCCTCGGCAACCACGACGCCGCGGCAACAGCGCTCCTTTCCCTTGACGAGTTCAACTCGATCGCGCGTGCCGCGACGCTCTGGACTGCCGACCAGTTGACCAGCGAACAGCGAGTATTCCTGGCCGGCTTGCCTTCCAGCGTGTCTATTCGCGATTGCCTGTGCGTTCATGGAAGCCCTCGTCATCCATTATGGGAATATGTCTACTCAGCGAGAATCGCGAATGCGGGTTTCAAAGCGTTCGATGAGTCCGTCTGCTTCCTTGGCCACACCCATTTGCAGCTGTTCATCACAGAAGCAATGGCCAGCAACGGCATTGCTCCGGCACTGCCTCAGGATGGCGATACTCTCGATCTAGCCGGGGAACGATTCATCGTGAACCCCGGCTCCGTCGGTCAACCGCGGGACGGAAATCCGAAGGCGGCGTTCGCGCTTTTTGAGCCAATCGAGCAACGAGTGGTGTTTCGTCGCGTTCGCTACGATATTGAGCGGACTCAGGCGGCAATGCGATCGGCAGGGCTTCCCTCGCCGCTTATTGCGCGCTTGTCATCGGGCGTATGATAGAGCGCGGTCGAGGGGGTATTCGACCAACGCGCATCTTTGCGGGGGGTTTGGGTGCAGTACCGACGCATTCTCGTCCCAATTACGGGTGGACCCGGGGATCGACGAGTTCTCGACCTGGCGAGCATCCTCGCAGCGAAACGAAACAGCGAAGTCGTGCTCGTGTACGTTGTGGAGGTCAAGCAGTCGCTTCCGCTCGATGCCGACATGCCACAGGAAGTTGCCCATGGTGAGGCTTGTCTGGCCGAAGCCGAACGATATGCTCGAGGACAGGCAGAGCCGAAGATCCACCGAGTGTTTCCGGAGTTGCTTCAGGCGCGCACCGCTGGCGCAGCCATCGTCGATGAGGCGATCGAACGGAACTGCGATGTGATCGTCATGGCCTGCAAGCTTGTCGACTATCGTGGGCAGCCAACGATGGGCGAGACTGCGCAATATGTCCTGCGGTCCGCGTCGTGTGAGGTCATTCTGACCCGTGAGGCGACGGATCTGTGAGCGCGCACCGGTAGAATGGGAACGACTATGAATATCGTGATCGTTGGTTGCGGGCGGGTCGGCGCGCGATTGGCCGGGACGCTCGACCAGGCCGGCCATCGGGTCTCCGTCGTGGATATCCAGAGCGCCGCGCTTCGACGACTCTCCCCGGAGTTCAGCGGCACGGCGGTCGTTGGGACGGGTGTCGACGAGGATGTTCTCAAGCTTGCGGGTATCGAGGAGGCTGATGCCTTCTTTGCGGTGACCAATGGCGACAACACGAATCTGATGGCCGCCCAGCTCGCCCAGAAACGATTCCAGACACCTCAGGTCGCCGCTCGCGTCTATGATCCTGTCCGCGCCGAGACCTATCGGCGGATGGGGATCTACACCGTCTGTCCGACGACGACCATTGCATCATTGCTGCTCGATTCGTTGTCGACGAGCTAGCGTTTCCTGCACAAGCGGACGAAAGAGAGTTCTCTGTGTATCTGATTATTGTTGGCGGCGGGAAGGTTGGCTATTACCTCACCAAGACACTCGTCCACGAGGGGTATGAGGTTTTGCTGATCGAAAAGAATCCGGCCAAGGTCGAGACATACACGGAGCGTTTTGGGGCAGTCGTGATGAATGGCGACGGCGCCGAAGCCGCGACACTCGCCGCCGCGGGTGCGGGACGGGCCGACGTGATCATCGCGGTGACTGGAGACGACGAAGACAACCTCGTCATTTGTCAGATGGCGAAACATCGCTTCAACGTTGGGCGCACTATCGCTCGGGTCAACAACCCGAAGAACGAAGAGCTATTCCGGCTGCTCGGCATTGACGTCACAGTGAGCCCGACGAACGTCATTCTCAGCCTGATCGAGCAGCAAATTCCTGGCCTACATTTTGTGCACCTTCTCGCGCTTCGACATGCGCATGTAACGCTTGTCGAAGCCAGCGTGTCCCCATCCTCACCGATCACGAACCGAACGCTCGCTGAGATCGATCTGCCGGAAAACACCTCGATCATCGCGATTCTGCGGGGCGGTAAGATCGTGATCCCCACTGGCACGACCAGCATTCAGGCGAGCGACGAGATCATCGCGATTGCCCGACGCGAGTCAGAGCAGGAGCTCCGGGAGCTGCTCGTCGGAGAGTAGCCGTGGCCACCTCCACAGCTCGGAGACGGGGATGCGGGCCGCGCAGGCTCGTATCTCAGGCGGCTATGGATAGATCCCACGATCGCGCGCGAATCCGCTGACGCGCTGGATGGCCAGGCAGAGCGCGGCCGTCCTGAACTGGACGTTGTAGTTCTCGGCCGTCTCGGCAACTGCGGCGAACGCATGCATCATGATTCGGTTGAGCCGCTCGTGAATCTCCGTCTCGGTCCAGGGAAACGCCTGGATTGCCTGAACCCACTCGAAGTACGAAGCAACCACGCCGCCGGCGGTGGCAAGGATATCCGGCACCACGACGATCCCACGGTTATGAAGAATCAGGTCGGCTTCTGGATTCGTCGATCCATTTGCCGCTTCAACGACGAGACGCGTCCTGATGTCATCGGCGTTCCGTTCGGTGATTGCTTCCACGACCGACGCAGGCGCCAGAATGTCGCATGGTTGCGTCAGGAGCTCGTCATTCGTCAGTGTCTCGGCCCCATCATATCCGACCACCGAACCGGTTCGTGCCTTGTGCGCTTTCACGCGCAGCATATCCAGGCCGGTGGGCTGGTAGATGGCCCCCGACGAATCAGAGACGCCAGCAACGCGTACGCCCATCTCGTCGAGCAGAACAGCTAGCGACGATCCAACGTTGCCGAATCCCTGAACGATTGCGGACGAGCCATCGAGGCGCATATCCAGTCGACTCGTTGCCTGGCGGATCGTCATTGCAACGCCAAGGGCGGTCGCGTAGGTCCTCGCCTCGATGCCGCCGAGGCTCAGAGGATTCCCCGTCGTCACTCCGGGCATCGAATACCCATGGTGCATAGAAAGGGTGTCCATCATCCAGGCCATCGTCTGCGAGCCAGTGTTGAGGTCGGGGGCCGGGATATCTCGATTCGAACCGAGCAGCAGGGAGATCTCGGTGGTGAATCGACGCGTCAGACGCTGAAGCTCATGTTGGGACATCGACCTGGGGTTGCAAGCAACGCCGCCTGTTGCGCCGCCATATGGCAAGCCGACAACGGCGCACTTCCAGGTCATCCACATCGCCAGCGCCTTGACTTCATCCAGCGTCAGGTTTGGATGGTAGCGAATGCCACCCTTCGTCGGGCCCGGCCCAGGGTTGTGGTGGACGCGGTGGCCGGTGAATACACGCACCGAGCCACCATCCATCTCGACAGGGAAGTGCACGGTAAGCTCGCGACGACAGTAGCTGAGGATCCGCCGCATATCATCATCAAGACCGATGACATCCGCCGCCTCCGAGAACCGGTCGACCGCCATCTCGAACAGGCTGGGCTCGTGAGAACGGATGCTAGTCGTGAAAGCCATACCCGCACCACCGATCTTCCCATCGGGCGGCGCCGCCGTCCGTTCCTCACTACGTCAGGGGCGGTCTATCGCGCCAGTTCTGCCGGACTTCACCGAGAATGCCCGGAGAGCCGGGCCTGGCCCCATCGGTCACTGAGCGTCCTCGTTCAGACGTCTGCTTATCTCTTGCCTGACGACCGCCGGGTTGCCCGTTCCGCGCATTGCCTTCATGACCTGCCCGATCAGAAAGCCAAGCGCCGCCTGCTTCCCGGAGCGGTAATCTTCGACGGCTGACGGGTTCGCCGCGATGATCTCGGCGACCGCATTGGCTACGAGATCCACATCAGACACCTGGCGGAGACCACGCTGATCGACGACATCCTTCGGTGATTGACCGGTCTCGTCAACCACCCCGAGGACTTCTTTGCCCGCCTGCGCGTTGATATCTCCAGACCGAACCATCGTGACGATATCGGCAAGCTGCTCTGGCGTGATCCTGACGAGATCGAATCCTCCGCGTGCCCGAGCAATCGCGAACACATCTCCAACCAGCCAGTTGGCGACATCTCGGTAGTGGCCCCCAGCGGCGCTCACGGATCGCTCGTAATAATTCGCGACCGCAGCCTCGTCGGTCAGCAGTGCGCTCTCCTGGTGAGACAGTCCATAGGTTGCCTCGAACCGTGACACACGCGTCCACGGCAACTCCGGCATCGCGGTGGTAATCTCCGCGACCAGCTCCCGGCTAATCTCCAGTGGCGGCAGGTCCGGCTCGGGGAAATAACGATAATCGTGCGCGAATTCCTTGGACCGCTGCCCCAGCGTCACTCCGTCGGCATCTGACCAACCCCGGGTCTCCTGGACAATCGTCTCTCCCGCTCGAAGCGCAGCTCGCTGACGTTCGGTTTCGAATATCAGCGCCCGTTCGACGGCCCGAAACGAGTTCATGTTCTTTATCTCGACCTTGGCGCCGACGATGGCACCATCAACCGACCGTTGCGAGATGTTCGCATCGCAACGAAACTGGCCCTCTTCCATGTTCGCAGTCGACGCGTCGATGTAGCGGAGCATGCGTCGAAGCTCAATCAGCAGCTCCCGCGCCTCCTGCGGAGAACGCAGATCCGGCTCGGTGACGATCTCCATGAGCGGTACGCCGGAACGATTGACATCGACGAGGCTGTAATCGCCGGCATGGCCGGCGGTGTGTGTCAGACGAGCCGTGTCTTCTTCAAGATGGACGCGCGTGATGCCAATCCGCCGGGTGGATCCATCAACCGCGATATCCAGGTATCCACCCACCGCCATCGGGAGATCATACTGTGAGACCTGATACCCCTTCATGAGGTCCGGGTAGATGTAATTCTTCCGATCGAACTTGTTGAACGGTGGGATCTCCGCGCCGAGTGCCAGACCGGTCATGACCGTCTTGCGGACCGCGTCACGGTTGATGACCGGCAACACACCGGGCAACCCCAGGCAAATCGGACAGACGTGCGTGTTGGGCGGGGCGCTCGCGTACTCTGCAGAGCATCCGCAAAACATCTTGCTTCGAGTCGATAGCTGGACGTGAACTTCAAGTCCGATGACCGTTTCGAACTCCACGCGACCTCCCCGAAGACGATGGTATTCAGCCAGCGAAAATGCCGGTCGAGTATAGCATGATGGCGTTTACTCCCTGTTCACCAGCGGACGATGTGATTCGCGGGGTGAGTTCTCAGAGTCCGGAGCGTCGATTTTGTGAGGCTGCCCGCTAGCCATGCTAGAATCGACTCGGATAGAGCACCCGTTCGACGGGTGCGCCGGGCTGGTGTGTGGGGTCGTCAGCATTTTCTCTTGCGCCGAAACATATCGACGGACTCGGAAAGCCCGGATCACGAAACGACAGCGCCAGAACGGCGCGGTTGGCCGGACCTTGAGGAGACGGGGCAGCCAGATATGGTGGTGAAGTCCGACACGAAGCTCGTCACCTGCACGATCGATGGGCAGGAGGTTACGGTTCCAGCGGGGACCTACATCCTGTTGGCCGCAGATGCTGCCGGCATTGAGTTGCCGAACCTGTGCTACCAGCCCCTTCTCCGACCCTGGGGCTCGTGTCAGTTGTGCACGGTCGAGATCCTGGGTCCCCGGGGCGGGCTGATCCAGTCATGCGCGACTCCCGTTCGTGATGGCATGGAGGTTTCCACCCATTCACCCGCGGTAATCGAGTCGCGTCAGTTCGTCCTCCATATGTATCTGATCGACCACGCGCTGGACTGCCCGACCTGCGACAAGTCGGGAGAGTGTTATCTCCAGGACAACACGTATCTCCATAACGTCCATGACAGCCCCTACCTGCGTCCGAAGATCGCCCAGCCCTATCGCCATCTTCGCGAGACGATCGATTACAAGTGGGATCGCTGTATCATCTGCTCCCGCTGCACGCGTGTTTGCGATGAGATGATCGGTGTCACCGCAATTACCATCGCGGGACGGGGGCTGGAGGCCGAGGTTACGACCTCCTATGGCGCTGATCTTCGCGAGACAGCCTGCACCAACTGCGGGATGTGCATCGCGGTCTGCCCGGTTGGCGCGCTCACCGATCGCCATTTCGGCCACCACCCGTGGGAGTTGGACGCGGTCGAGACGGTCTGCGGCTTCTGCGACGTCGGCTGCACGCTGAATGTCGAGCACAACCGTGGTCTGGTGCGACGTGTAACGCATCTCTGGAACCGCGGCGTCAACGAGGGCTATACCTGCGAGCGAGGCAAATGGGGGCACGAGCACGTCCAGGATCCCCTGCGGCTCCGATACCCGCTGATCCGCGAAAGCGGCGAATACATTGAGGTCGAGCTCGACGAGGCGCTGAACACGGCGGCAGAGAAGCTCAAGCATTACCAGGGGCCGGCGTTCGCGGCGCTTGTCTCCCCGGACAACACCAACGAAGAGAACTACTCGCTGCAGCAGTTCAGCCGCGCGGTGATGGGGTCGAACAATGTCGATCGGTTGATGACCCGAAGCCAGGCATCGGTCGAGCAGGCCCTGGTCGATTCGTTTGGCATAGCAGCATCGCCGGCGGGCATGCAGGAGATGCGAACTGACTCGAACATGGTGCTGGTCGTCGGGCCGGATATCGGAGTAACCGAGCCGATTGCTTCGTATTGGCTCTTCTGGGCACTGCGCTATCGCGAAGTGAAGATGGTCGTTGTCCGGCCCGAGCACTCGTACATGTGCGATCGGTCTGACCACTGGATCCCTGCCCCGGCCGGCAGCGAAGCCGATGTCCTGAACGCAATGGCAAAGATCATCATTGCCGAGGGCCTGGCAGCGCCGGGCGCAGACATGGAAACGCTGCGTGGCGCGGTCGATGGCATCGACATCGACAAGGTTGCCGCGACGGCCGGCGTCTCGACGGAATTCCTTCGGACATGCGCCGTCCTCTACGCAACCGGCGGAGTCGGGAAACGGGACGGACGAACAGAATATCCCTCGAGCACGATCTGGCACACCGCCGCAAGCCGCGACTCCGGCGATGCAGGCGCTATCGCGATCGCGGCTCATAACCTCGCTGTGCTGACCGGCAACGTCGGCCGGCCGGGCGGCGGCGTGTTGGCTGGCCGCGGCAATGCGAATATGCAGGGCTCGTTCGATGTCGGCTGCCATCCGGCGATTCTGCCGGGTGGAGAGCTGGTTAGCGACGCGACAGCCCGCGACGCGCTCGCGGAAATCTGGCGCGACCGATGGGCCACTTCGCTTGCGTCCGAGAATGGCTTCGCTCCACTGCTAGACCTCCCGTCCGATCCGGGCGTCGGAATCGGCGGGCTCGCCGCAGCCATCGAGGCCGGCCAGGTGCGCGCGATGTACATCTCAGCGCAATCGCATAAGTGGAACAAGCCACTCGATGCCGAGCTACTGGCCGCGCTCGACAAGCTCGAGCTTCTGATTGTCGAGGACTGTTTCGACAGCGAGCTGACTCGGCGCGCGGACATCGTCCTGCCGGCGGCAATGTTCCTGGAGAAGGACGGCTCGTTCACAAACCTCGACCGAACCGTTCAGCGGCTACGCTTCGCGGTGTCGGCGCCTGGCGATTCGCACCCAACCACCTATTACGTGTCAGAAATCGCGCAGCGGCTGGGCTATCACTTCGGATACCTCAACACCGCCGTCATCATGGACGAGATCTCGGCAATCGTTCCCGGGTACGCTGGTGTCTCATTCCCGCGCCTGGAGCGCAACGGAATGCAGTGGCCAGTGTCAGGTTTCGGCGCGGAAGGGACAGTCCGGCTATCTATTGGCCAGGGTCTGGTAGCAGACGCCATCCGGATCGTCGCTGACTAGGTAGAACCCGGACGGGGCAGAAAGAGAGCCTTCGCGTATGTTTGACGAGTTCAAGGGCTTCGCAGTCACCTTGAGACGACTGCCGCGTAAGTCAGTGACGTTCTTCTATCCCGACGAGAAGCGGCCGATGCCACCACGCTTCCGCGGGCTGCCGTCGTTACGAGCCGACCCCGAAACAGGGGAGGCGCTCTGCGTCGCCTGCGGACTATGCGCGCGGATCTGCCCGACCTCGTGTCTTGAAATGCATGTCGTTCCATCCGAAGAAGGCGACCGGGAGTTGGGCGAATTCATCCTTCGTTCGGGTCGCTGCCTGTTCTGCGGCTTTTGCGCGCAGGTATGTCCGGTCGACGCGATCACGATGAGCGGCGCGTACGAGCGGTCGGTAATGGATCGCGACGGTCTGATCTATACCAAGACCGAGCTATCTGCGTTCGGCGCGCAGAACGAGACCTGGTGGGGGGCGGACAGCCCGAAGTTCTCGAAGAACTAGTTCACGGATCGAACAGTTGAATCGAGGGCGCGCGGGTACTCCCCGACGCGCCCTCGATGGCGTGTAGACTGGCAAACAGAAGAGAGGAGCCTCGAAGTGGCGAAGCAATATCCGTACTACTGCGCCGGAGAGTGGAGGTCGAGCGATCGTCCGCTCGAGATTCGCAATCCGTGGAACGATGAGATCGTCGGCACAACATCGTTTGCGACGGAGGATGACGTCGAGGACGCCATCCGTGCCGCCGAGGACGCGTTCGAGATCATGCGCGTCATGCCGCTTTACGAGCGGGCAGCCGCGCTCGACAAGCTTGCCGACTCCCTCGAAGAACGTGGTGAAGAGGTTGCTCGTCTCCTCGCACAGGAGGCAGCCAAGCCTTTGCGCGACGCTCGGGTCGAGGTGATGCGAGGAGTGTTCACTATCCGGGTTGCCGCGGAGGAGGCCAAGCGGATCGGCGGTGAGATGATCCCACTGGATCTACTGCCGTCGTCAAAGGGGCGGTTCGGCATCACGAGGAAGGTTCCGATCGGCCCTATCGCGGCGATCTCGCCGTTTAACTTTCCGTTGAACCTGGCGCTACACAAGGTCGCGCCAGCCATCGCGTCGGGCAACTCGGTCGTCCTCAAGCCACCCACGCACGATCCACTGACAATGCTAACGTTCGCCGAGATGATCGATGAAGTCGGGCTCCCGAAAGGAGCTGTCTCGATCATGCCAATGGATCGCCAGACGGGTGACCGGCTCGTGACCGACGAACGTTTCAAGCTGCTGTCATTCACCGGCTCACCGGACGTTGGCTGGGAGATGAAGCAGCGAGCGGGCAAGAAGAAGGTCGTGCTCGAGCTGGGTGGAAACGCCGGCGTGATCATCGACGCAGATGCCGATATCGGTCTGGCAGCCCAGCGAGTGCGCGCTGGAGCGTTTGCCTATGCCGGCCAGGTCTGTATTTCCGTCCAGCGCGTCTACGTCCATCGCGACAGTTACGATGCGTTCTGCGAGCAGCTTGTTGCCGCGGTCGGGACAATCAAGACCGGCGATCCGCTCGACCCGGACACCGAGCTGGGGCCGATGATCGACGCGAAGGCGGCAAGCCGGGTCGACGAGTGGGTCCGCGCGGCGGTTGCCGAAGGCGCCACGCTTCTGACCGGTGGCAAGGCGAGCGGCCGCTTCTACGAGCCGACGGTGATCGTCAACGCGTCCCCGGATTCGTTCGTGTGTTCGCGCGAGGCGTTCGCGCCGATCGTCACCGTGTTCCCGGTCGAAAGCTTCGAAGCCGCGCTCGCTGCGGCAAACGACTCCGTCTTCGGGCTACAGGCCGGCGTCTTCACGAACAACATCGAGCACGCATTTCAGGCATTCGACCGATTGGACGTTGGAGGCGTCATCCTCAACGATGTCCCGGTCTACCGGATCGACCACATGCCATACGGCGGCGTCAAGGATTCGGGCCTCAGTAGAGAAGGCATCCGATACGCGATCGACGATATGACCGAGACACGGCTGCTGGTGGTCAATCGGTTGTCGTAGTCGCGGTCGGATATGCCGCGCCCTGCTGCGCGCGCAGCAATGTGATGGCCTCGCGGTCTTCCGCGAGGTCGTCGCCCTTCTCGGTTTCCAGCAACGCGGGCTTACCGCTCAACCTGTCGTCGTTCATGAAATTCCAGAACCCGCCGATACCGATGCTGCCCTGCCCGATCAAGTCGTGTCGATCCTTCTTCGACCCGAGTGACTGCTTGGCATCGTTGAAGTGGAACGCTTCGATCTTTTCGATGCCGATGAGCCGATCGAAGGTGTCCATCGTTGCGGCGTAGGCTTCAGGAGAGACGATGTCGTATCCGGCGACGTAGACGTGACACGTGTCGAAGCAAACCGCGACCCGCTCCGGATGCTTGATACCGGCGAGCATCGCCTGCAGCTCCTCGAAGGTCGAGCCGAGATTCGACCCCTGGCCTGCCGTGGTCTCCAGAAGGGTCACGGTGGTCAGTTCCGGAAGATCGGCATGGACACGGTCGAGTGCCTCAATGACTCGCAGAATGCCCGCATCGGTTCCGCTACCCGTGTGTGATCCGGGGTGGGTGACCAGAAATGGAATGCCGAGCAGCTCACAGCGCTCGAGCTCCACGCAAAACGCTGCGATCGACTTCTCCCAGAGCTCATCCTTCGGGGATGCCAGATTAATGAGATATGAATCATGAGCGACTACCGGGTGGATGTCATGCTCCTGGAGTGCTGCCTTGAAACGGGTCACTTCATCATCGGCGATCGGCCTTGCCCGCCACTGGTTCTGATTCTTGGTAAATATCTGCAACGCTTCAGAATCGACGGATTTCGCGCGTTCGACCGCCTTGTCGAATCCGCCAACAATCGACATGTGGGCGCCTAGTCGCAACATCGTCACCTATCCTGCTTCTGTCTCATTAGCAGCGATCGCCGCCAACGCCTTCTTGTCAAAGCCCATGATCAGCCGGTTACCATCGAGAATGAGCGGGCGGCGGATCAACGTCGGTTCGCGGATCATCTCGTCGAGCAACTCTCCGCCGGTCATCGCGTCGATCTCATCGCGCCTGGCCTGATAGACACGTGAGCGCCTCGAAAGTATGTCCATCGGTTCAGCGCTGGCAGCAGCGAGCAGCCCGCCGAGCTCCTCAACGGTAAGGCGATCGCGAAAGAAATCACGCCGATCAAAATCCAGATGCGCTTCGCCGAGGAACTCCTCGGCTCGCTTGCAGCTCGTTCAGGTCGGATGGACGTAGGCGCGCAGGGTCATTGAGCCTCCCCACTGTGTACGTACAGTTTTCCCCGCATTGTATCATCGGTACCTGGCCGGTCGGGCCAGTTGGAGGACAGTTGTGAAGAAGGACAGGGTCGCCGTCACCGGCAGCACCGGTCAGCTCGGGGAGTCGATCGTGCGCCTCTGGGCCGATCGTTGGGATGTCGTGCCGCTCGGCGGACAGTCGTTGGACCTGGCGTCATGGCCGGCCGTCCGCGACGCCATCGCCGCGATTCAGCCGCGGATCGTCGTTCACGCCGCGGCAGCGACCGATGTCGACCGGTGCGAGGTCGAACCCGACTGGGCCTACCGAGTCAACGCGATCGGCACACGACACGTTGCCCGCGCCGCCACCGCGTGTGGCGCATCGCTCGCCTACATCTCAACAAACTATGTCTTCGATGGTCGGAAACCTGACTCGTACCACGAGTTCGACTCCACCGGGCCGATCAGTGTCTACGGCGCGTCCAAGCTGGCTGGGGAGATTGAAGCGCGCGCCACGGCCGAGTGCTACGTCGTGCGGACAGCATGGCTCTACGGTCGCACGGGACGCAACTTCGTATCGACGATGCGCAGGCTCATGGCTGAGCGAGACTATCTGACCGTCGTCGAAGATCAACGAGGCAACCCGACCTTCGTCGACGACCTCGCCCTCGCGATCGAGGCGATTGTCACTCGCGGGCCAGGTGGCACGTACCACGCAGTAAACGCCGGCGTCGCATCGTGGCATGAGTGGGCCGTTGCCATCGCCGGCCTGGTTGGAGCGGGTACAGAGATCCGGCCAATACCCGGCGCAGATTACCGGCGTGCCGCGAATCCCCCTACGAATGGAGCGCTGGCATCACTCGCGCTGCCGCCACTCGGTGTCACGTTGCCCGATTGGCGCGACGCGCTACAACGCTGCCTCAGCGAATGACACGAGTCGATCTGATCGTGCCTACTTTCAATGGCACTGACCTGCTGCGCGCGTGTCTACGGAGCCTCCGCGCGTCGACGTTCACCGACTACCAGCTCTGGGTCGTTGACGATGGGTCGACCGAGCCGATCGCGCCGGTGGTCGCTCGGGCAGCGCAGCGTGGGCAGATCATCCGGTTCGAGCAGAATGTTGGTCTGACTCGGGGCCTGAATGCAGCCATTGCCCGCGGCGCTGGTGAATATGTCGTGCTACTCAACAACGACACCGAGGTCGAGCCGGACTGGCTCGCCTCGCTCGTTCGATGCGCCGACGAGCATCCCCGAGCCGGCAGCGTCGCGTCAAAAATGCGGTTGATGAGCGATCGCACTCGATTACACTCCGCGGGAGATTACTATTCCGTCCGAGGGATGCCGGGCAACCGAGGCGTCTGGATGTTCGATGCCGGCCAGTACGATCAACAGAAGCATGTCTTCAGCGCCTGTGGTGGCGCCGCGCTCTATCGGAGGGCGGCGCTCGCCACTGTCGATCGGGGCGGCGGCGAGATATTCGACGAGCGACTGTTCATGTACTGCGAAGATGTCGATCTTGCCTGGCGTCTTTGGCGACAGAAGTGGGAGTGCGTGTACTGTCCAGACGCTGTCGTTTACCACGCGCTGTCCGCGACGGCTGGTGGCAAGCTGGCAAGCTACTACGTCGCGCGCAATCTCTGGCTTGTCATTGCCCGCTCGATCCCGCGGGGAGTGCTGCCCGATCGGCAGCGGGTCATCGCGTATCACTTCGGCAGGTTCGCCCGTGATCTCCGGCACGCGCGGGAACCGGCAGCCCGCGCGGCACTACGCGGCACTCTGGCCGGACTCGCGCTCGCAGCAGGCGACTGGCGCCGCCGCCCGCTTGTGAGCGATGGGGAGCGGCAACGCCTCCGCGCACTGCTGTCCGACAGCCGATTGAGCCCGGGGCTGCCGGCCGCTGCTACACTTTGCAGCCGGAGTTCGCAGACACGAGACGGGACAGCCGGTTGACGGGCATCGGGAGACAGTGATCGAAGCGCAACGGCCCGAGCTCACGATCGTGATCCCGGCCTTCAACGAAGAACAGCGGCTGCCAGCGACACTGGCCGCGATCGATCGCTACCTCGTAGACGAGCGAATTGTGGCCGAAATCATTGTCGCCGACGACGGCAGCACCGACAGAACTGCCGAGATCGCGCGCCGCTTCACTCCCTCGTCCGCCGACCTGGTTGTCTTATCCCTGCCCCATCGCGGCAAGGCGTACGCAGTCCGCGACGGCATCCTCAGCGCGACTGCCGATTATGTCCTGTTCACGGACGCCGACTTGTCGACGCCGATGAGGTTTGCGCCGCTGCTGCTCGATGAGCTCCGCCGAGGGGCTGGGGTCGCGATCGGTTCGCGCGAGGGAATCGGGGCGCGCCGCGTTGGCGAGCCCGCCTACCGGCACTTCATGGGACGTGTCTTCAATTTCGTCGTTCAGGCTCTGGCCGTACCGGGCATCAGCGACACGCAATGCGGCTTCAAGGCCTTCCGCGCAGACGCTGCCCGAAAGATCTTCGCGAGAACGCAACTCCACGACCCTGGTGAGATCCGCGGCCCGCGCGTCAGCGGTTTCGATGTCGAGGTGCTGTTCATCGCGCGACGATTGGGCTATCGAATCGCAACAGTTCCCGTCTACTGGGAGCACGTGCCGGGAAGCAAGGTAAGACCGATCCAGGACTCGGCGCTGATGTTTCTCGACGTTGTCCGTGTCCGCGTCAATGCGCTTCGCGGGCGCTACGACACGACCGCACGACCCTGATCGCTCGTCGGGTCCCCGACGAGCTCGCTGAGAATCGCGCCGACAAGCCCGTTGGCCAGAATCACCGGCGTCGAGACGGACCGGCGCGCATCGGCCAGCATCTGACGATCAAATCCCATGCAATCCATGACGATCGCATGTGCGCCAGCCGCAGCGAGCTGCCGCATCGACTCGCCTACCGCGCGGGCTCCTGCGTATGGCGAAACACTGGCGGTCACGACCGCCCGACCATCGGTCGACCACTTCGCAACCATTGACTCGTGTTGATCGGGATGCGGCATCAACACTCCCAGCGTGCCATTGGTAAGGAACGCGTCACACACACCGGACAGGATCCGGTCGGGGAAGATAAGCAGCGTTGGGCAGCGAAGCTCCGGGAAGGCGCCGGTGCAGAGAACACAGACAATCGACGCGCCAAGGTCTACCACGCGGTCGATCGCAGACTGCACATACGGCAGTAGCCGCTCCTTGCCGACCACCGCCTCCCGTCCATCCACTAAACGCGTGACCAGGACGTGGTCTCCACGAGTCGGTCTCAGCGACTCGATCGTCTCGTTGTCGAGGCCGTCGAGAGCGCCGGCTTCGATCAGCATGGGCCGAGCATCGCCGAACATTGACGCTGTGACATCATCCCGTGGCGCTTGGCCGATGGTCACCAATCCGAGCACGCGCTCCTCCGTTCATCGGCGTGAGAACTGCTTTTCCAGCTCTTCCGAGGTCATCCTCAACATCGTCGGCCGGCCATGGCCGCACGCAAGCGGCGAGGAGCATCGTTCGAGCTGAACGACGAGCTCCCGCATCTCCAGCAATGAAAGCGGCTGGTTCGCGCGGATCGAAGCGTGACAGGCCGCACTGATGGCGAGGGACTCCAGACGTGACTCCCCTCGTCCACCAGCCACCAGCTCTTCAAGTATCGTCTCAATCATTCGAGCCGGGTGTCGGACACGCAGCTTGGCCGGCACAGCCCGGACGAGAATCGCCGTGCCGCCGAATTCCTCGAGGTCGAAGCCAAGCGCCACCAGGTCGTCGCGGCAATTGCGATACATCTCCCAGGCTGGCGCCGCCAGATCGACCGTAGCCGGCTCCAGCAGAAGTTGGCGGTCTGGCGAACGGGCGACGTAGTCCGCCATCAACCGCTCATACATGATCCGCTCGTGGGCGGCATGCTGGTCGATCATATACATACCGTCCGGTCCCTCGGCGATGATGAACGTCGACGCGATCTGGCCAAGGACGCGAAGAACTGGCAGCCGGTGTTCCGCCGCTGGCTCCGGCGCGAGCGACTCGCTGGTTCCCGAAGAAAGCGTGTCGGTCAATGACGCCAGCGATGGGTGGCGGTCGGGGTGCGCCAGCGCGAAGCGTCGCTGGACCGCCCAGTCGCTGAGCGGCGACGCGACGACCGTGGGGACGGCCGGCGGAGGCGCCATTGCGACAATCGCCTCGCGAACGGCGCGCTGGACGAGCGAAAAGACAAGCCGCTCGTCGGCAAACCGAACCTCTGCCTTCGTCGGATGAACGTTGACGTCGATACGATCGGGCGGCACGGTCAGCCGGATGCAGCCAACCGGATGGCGGCCAACCATCAGCAGCGTCTGGTACGCCTGCTCGAATGCGGTTCCGAGTTGACGGCTCGCCACGAGTCTCCCCTGCGCGAACAGGTGCTGGGCCTGTCTGGTCGCTCGATCGAGATGCGGGAGTGACACCAGGCCACCAACGTCGTATCCCTCCGGCATGTCATCTGGAGTGCGCAGCGGCACAAGCGCAGCGGCAACTTCATCACCCCAGACACCGACGGCTGCCGCGATCTGATCGCCACGCCCGTCGGTCGTCATCGTCCGCCGGCCGTCAATCTCCAGCGTGAACGCGACACCGGGGTAGGCAAGCGCATATGCGCTCACGACGCGCGTCACGTAGGACGCCTCTGTCTGCGGCTGGCGGAGGAATTTGCGACGCGCCGGAACATTCTCGAACAGGCTCCGCGCGGAAATTGCTGCGCCACTGGCCCAGGCGATGCGCTCGACCGGGCCGCCGACGCCGAACTTCACACGCCTGGACCATCCCTCGCCGCTGGCGCCATCGAGGGTGCGGATGGTGAGGTCGCTGACAGCGGCCATCGACGCGAGCGCCTCGCCACGAAAGCCTAGCGTCTTCAATGACATCAGATCGTCGATCGAGGTGATCTTCGATGTCGCGTGGCGCTCGACAGCCAGCAGCAAGTCCTTGTCAGACATGCCGGCCCCGTCGTCCCGGACATCGATGAACGCGACTCCACCCTCGCTGATCGCCACATCGATTGCGGTAGCGCCAGCATCAAGCGCATTCTCGATGAGCTCCTTCACCGCCGCCGCCGGGCGTTCGATCACCTCGCCGGCGGCGATGCGCCCGATCATCTCTTCCGGCAGCCGTTGAATGCCCATCAGTGATCCCTCACGAGTGGCCGGCCAGCAAACCGCCACGGCGTCTCAACTCCCCGCCGGATTCCCACTCGCGTTGTCTGCTGGATGACACAAGGCACGCGTTCGGTGCTGATCGAAAAGCGAGGGCCAGGAATTCGCTCACCATGGTCGGCCAGCACGATATCCAGCGCCCGGGCTGTTCGTCCCGGCCCGGACACGTGTCGTTGTTGATCTGGCAAGAGCACGCCGCGAAGCAGCACCGCCGACGCCGACCCCCGAGCGCCGGTGACGATGTTGAAGCAGGGATACATGCCATACGCCGCATAGACATAGACGGTCCCGCCATGATCTGTCATAACTGCCGCGCGCCCACCCGGTCGGAAAGCTGCATGCGAGGCAAGGTCTTCCGCCCCACCGTACGCCTCGGTCTCAAGAATCAACGCCCGCGTCGTTACGTCAACCATCAACCATCGTCCGACGAGCCCACGAGCAACACCGACGACATCGGCCATGAACCAGTCGGCGGGCAGAGCGTCAGATGCATCAACCAAGCTCAGTCAGGCTCCTGCGCAGCAAGTCCTGACGTTCCGCTGCCGCCGCTCGACGCTCGCGCTGAGCTCCGACGACCTTCTCCGGCGCCTTGGCTACGAACTGCTCATTGGCGAGCATCGCATCAACTCGAGCGATTTCTGCCTCGACTTCTGCGATCTCCCGTTCGATTCTCGCCTGTTCCGCGGCAAGGTCAACCATCCCAGCCAGTGGTAGGTAGATCGTCGACCCGCCGACGACGATCACAGTGCTCGTCGCAGGAGACTCCGGCTCGCCGTCGCGAACCTCCCAGGTATCGCGATCGATCCGGGCGAGAGACTGCAGCTCGCCCGCCAGCTCTTCGAACGTCGCCCGCGCCTGGCCAGGATAGATGACCGCGCTGATCCGACGACCCGGATCGACCCCATGTTCGCTGCGAGCATTCCGGATCTCCCGGGTGGCTTCACGAAGCAGCTCGAAGCTGGCGACGGCCTCTGGAAACGACTCCCCCGCCTCCGGGAATGCGGCTACGATCAGCGCATCCCCGGAATGCGGAAGTTGCTGCCAAAGCTCTTCGGTCACAAACGGCATGAACGGGTGCAGCAGCCGAAGCGTCCTCTCGAGCACATAGGCGAGCGTCTGGGGCACAACAGGATCCATCGGTTCGGCGTAGAGCCGCACTTTCACTGCCTCGATATACCAGTCGCAGAACTCCGACCAGATAAATTCATACAGCGCCCGGCCGGCCTCGTGCAGTTGATACCCGTCCATCAACCGGGTGACATCTTCGATCGTGGAGGCGAGCCGGCTGAGAATCCACCGATCCGGGATCGAGAGTGCTTCGTCAACAGGGCGAGCAGGAGCGCCGTCGTCGTCCCGCACGATCTGTGCGCTTTCGATCGCTCGCAACGAAAAGCGAGTCGCGTTGAACAGCTTGTTGGCGAAATTACGCATGGCTTCGACGCGTTCGGTGGACAGCTTCAGGTCGCTGCCTGGACCCGATGCTGTGAGAAGCGCGAACCGTAGCGCGTCGGTCCCATACTCCGCGCTGATTGTCGTCGGATCGAGCACGTTGCCTTTGGTCTTGCTCATGCGCTGGCCGTGCTGATCGCGGACGGTTCCGTGAAGATAGACATCCTTGAACGGAGGCGCGCCCATGAGCTCGATGCCGAAGAAGATCATCCTCGCCACCCAGTGGAAGATGATGTCGTAGCCAGTCTCCATCAAATGACCGGGGTAGTACATGCGCAGGTCCGGCGTCTCTTCCGGCCAGCCAAGCGTCGAGAAGGTCCAGAGGCCGGACGAAAACCAGGTATCGAGCACGTCAGGATCCTGCTCGATATTGCGCGACCCGCATGCGTCGCAGCTCCCGAGGCGCTCCTGGTCGGTTGCCGTCATTTCTCCACAGTCGCGGCAGTACCAGATCGGAATCCGGTGGCCCCACCAGAGTTGCCGCGAGATGCACCAATCGTGGATGTTCTCCATCCAGCTCAGATACACGGTGGAAAATCGCGATGGATAGAATCGGATCTGGCCGTCCTTCACGACTTCTATCGCCGGCTTCGCCAGTGGCGCCATCTGGACGAACCACTGCTTCGAGATGAGCGGCTCGACAACTGACCCACAACGGTCACAATGCCCCACCGAATGCTCGTGCGGCTCGACGCGGGCTAGCGCTCCATCCTGTTCCAGTCGCGCAACGACCTGCTCGCGTGCTTCGGCGATTGACAACCCTGCAAACGGCCCGGCCTCGTCATTCATCGTGCCGTCGAGATTCATGACATTCACCATCGGCAGGTTGTGTCGCCGGCCAATCTCGAAATCATTCGGATCGTGAGCCGGAGTCACTTTGACTGCGCCGCTGCCAAATGCACGGTCGACAGCCTCATCGGCGACGACGGGAATCCGACGGTTGAGGATCGGAAGGATGACCTCATGGCCGATCAGCGCGCGATACCGTTCGTCGTCTGGGTGGACCGCGACCGCGGTGTCCCCCAGCATCGTCTCGGGCCGGGTCGTCGCAACCTCGATAACGCCACTCCCATCGGCCAGTGGGTAGCGCAGATGCCAGAGAAACGACGAGACATCTTCATGAACGACCTCGAGGTCGGAAAGCGCCGTCATGCAACGTGGACACCAGGAGATCAGACGCTCCCCGCGATAAATCAGGCCCTTGTCATACAGATGCTTGAATGCCACGCGAACTGCGTGGGCGGGGCCAGGATCCATCGTGAAGACATATCGCGACCAGTCGCACGACGCGCCGAGCGACTGGAGTTGACCCTTGATTCGCTCCTGGTACGACTCCATCCAGTCCCAGACGCGGCTGAGGAACTGCTCGCGCCCGAGATCATGGCGTGTCAATCCCTCCTTCGCGAGCTCCTTCTCGACGACCCACTGCCCCGCAATACCAGCATGGTCTGCGCCTGGCAGCCAGAGCGCGGCGAAGCCGAGCATCCGGTGATACCGGATCATCAGATCCTCGACCGCCGAAAACAGCGCGTGCCCCATATGCAGCTCACCAGTGACGTTGGGTGGCGGCATGATAACGACGTATGGACCGCGGCCACGATCGACTGGCTTGAAGTAACCGCGAGAGTGCCAGAACTCGTACCAGCCGCGTTCTGTGGCGCCTGGATCGTAGGCCTTACCCAGCTCATCCGCGCCGGACGCGACCCCGGGCTGCGTCGTCATACTCGTTCTCCTTTGATCTGCCAGAAGCCGGCCGGCAGTGGCGCTCATGCTCAATCAGAAACAGAAAACCCGTCCTGCCAAGGACGGGCTCACCCGCGGTTCCACCTTGCTTCGACGGCTGGGCCGTCGCGCTCGTGCGCGATAACGGGCGAACCCGCGAGAGCCTGGCGTGTCGATCGACACCTCAGCGCTCGACCGAACGGGCGACTTCAGCCGCGCCTGCGTGGCGAGGCTTGCAGCCTCGGGCCTCGCCTCTCTGGCCGCCGCGGAGGACCTACTCCTCCCGTCCTTTGGCGGTTCTCAGTTGCTTCATAGGATACCAGCGCGGACAGGGAATCCGCAGCCATTTCGTGTATCGTGACTGCATGTCAACGAACGTTTCGTCCGGTGCGTTCCGAACGTGTTCGGGGGCTGCTACAATTCGGGAATACGAATGAATGTTCTACGCACGATCGATAGTGCCAGTCAACAGCCGACCACCCGCGCAGCGACACCGGAGTCCAGATGCCGATAGATAAGATCGTCGTTCGAGGCGCCCGCGAGCACAATCTGAAGAACATAGACGTTGAGATCCCTCGGGACAAGCTGGTCGTTCTGACCGGCCTTTCCGGCTCGGGGAAGTCATCGCTCGCGTTCGACACTATCTACGCCGAAGGACAGCGTCGATATGTCGAGTCACTATCGGCCTATGCCCGGCAGTTCCTCGGGCAAATGGAGAAGCCAGATGTCGACCAGATCGACGGCCTCTCCCCAGCAATCTCGATCGACCAGAAGGGCGCAAGCCGTAATCCTCGCTCGACCGTCGGGACCGTCACTGAGATCTACGACCACCTGCGGCTACTGTACGCGCGTATCGGTCACCCCCATTGTCCGAAGTGCGGGCGCGAGATCAGCCAGCAGTCTGTTCAACAGATGGCGGAGACGATCCTCGCTCTTCCAGAAGGTTCGCGCATCCTCGTCCTTGGTCCAGTGATCCGCGATCGCAAAGGCGAGCACCAGAACGTCCTCGACCAGATCCGGAAGGGTGGGTTCGTTCGCGTCCGCGTCGATGGCGAGATACGCGAACTGGACGAGACGATCCCGATGGCCAAGTACAAGAAGCACACGATCGAGGTGGTAGTCGACCGCCTTGTCGTGCGCCACGAGTCGGATGAGGATCTGCACGCGCTGCGCATTCGCCTGATCGATTCCCTTGAGACGGCACTGCGGCTCGGCAACGGCAATGTCACGATTCAGATCATCGATGGACAGGAACTGCCGTTCTCGGAGCATTTCGCCTGCCCGGTCTGTGGTGTCTCGATCGGTGACATCGAGCCGCGCTCGTTCTCGTTCAACAGCCCACATGGAGCCTGCCCGACCTGCACAGGGCTCGGCATTGCGATGGAATTCGACGAGGATCTCGTAGTCTCGGATCCGGACCTGACGCTGGCCGATGGCGCCATCTCGCCCTGGTCACGACCGGGACGCGATGCGAACGCCTGGTATGAAGCGATGGTTGCGGCCCTTGCCGAGACGCAGGATATCCCGATGGACATCCCGTTCCGCGACCTCACCCCCGAACAGCGCAAGCTCGTCCTCCACGGGGACGGCCACCCAACGCTGACGGTGCGTTACACGGCACGCAGTGGCCGGCGCAGACAGTACACCGTCAAGTACGAGGGCGTGATCCCCTACCTCGAGCGGCGGTTACGGCAGACGACATCCGATTACATCCGGCAGGACATGGAGCAGTACATGGCGTCGCGCCCATGTCCGACCTGTAAGGGCGCGCGCCTCCGGCCCGAAGTCATTGCGGTCACAGTGGATGGTCACTCGATCGTCGACATCGCCCGGAACTCGATCCAGCAATCGCTCGATTTTGTCCAGCGCCTGCAGTCCGGCGCGCTCTCTGACCGGGAGATGCTCATCGCCCGACAGGTGCTCAAGGAGATTCGCGAACGGCTCGGGTTTCTGGTTGATGTTGGCCTCGACTATCTCACCCTGGACCGTGCGGCCGCGAGTCTCTCCGGTGGCGAGGCGCAGCGAATCCGGCTCGCAACACAGATCGGCAGCCGGCTCATGGGCGTGATGTATGTGCTGGACGAGCCGTCGATCGGTCTGCATCATCGTGATAACGCGCGTTTGATCCATACGTTGACCCAACTCCGCGATATCGGCAACACGCTGCTGGTCGTCGAGCACGATGAGGAGACGATGCGAGCGGCGGACTGGATCATCGACATCGGCCCCGGCGCCGGCGAACACGGTGGGCACATAGTCGCTGAGGGTACGTTCGACGACATCATCGCCGACTTGAGCTCGATCACTGGCGACTACCTGAGTGGCCGGCGGGTGATTCCTGTCCCGACGACACGGCGCGCCGGCAACGGAGCCCGACTCGTGCTGGCCGGGGCGAGAGCGAACAATCTGAAGAATGTCACCGCTGAGTTCCCGCTAGGGACGTTCATCTGCGTAACCGGCGTTTCGGGTTCTGGCAAGAGCACACTGATCAGTGACACGCTCTATCGTCGGCTTGCCCAGATTCTCTATCGCGCGCACGATCGACCCGGCGCGTTCGACCGGCTCGACGGGGTTGAGCACATCGACAAAGTCATCGACATCGACCAGAGCCCGATCGGTCGCACGCCACGCTCCAACCCGGCCACCTACACTGGCGTGTTTACCCACATTCGCGAGCTGTTCGCGGCGATGCCCGAGGCGAAGACACGCGGCTACAAGGCCGGCCGCTTTTCGTTCAACGTCAAGGGCGGGCGCTGCGAGGCGTGCTCCGGGGATGGAATCGTCAAGATCGAGATGCAGTTCCTTCCCGACGTCTATGTTCCGTGCGAGGTCTGCCATGGGAAGCGATACAATCGCGAGGCGCTCGAGATCGAATACAAGGGCAAGAGCATTGCCGATGTGCTCGACATGACTGTCGAGGAATCGCTGGAGTTTTTCGAGAATATCCCAAAGGTCCGCAACAAGATGCAGACCCTCTTCGATGTCGGCCTCGGGTATATCCATCTCGGCCAGCCGGCCACGCAGCTCTCCGGCGGCGAAGCGCAGCGAGTGAAGCTTGCAACCGAGCTATCCCGGCGGGCGACTGGCAAGACGCTCTATATCCTCGACGAACCAACGACCGGCCTCCACTTTGCTGACATCGAGCGGCTACTCGGTGTGCTCCAGCGCCTTGCTGACGCGGGAAACACGATCCTGGTGATCGAGCACAATCTCGATGTCATCAAGTCGGCAGACTGGATCATCGACCTTGGCCCCGAAGGCGGCCATCGCGGTGGAGAGATCATCGCCGCTGGCACGCCGGAAGCGATCGCCGAGGTCGAGGCGTCATACACTGGCCAGGCGCTACGGGTGCTGCATGCGGAGCCAGCGCTCGCAGCCGACTGAATCCGGGAGTGTGAAGAATTGGGCCGCCGGAAGTGTCCGGACGCTGCGTCCGTATAGCCTGTAGACGCTTGCGCGATGGCTGCTGGCGTTGCTATGATCACGGAGTGCGAATTCGTCCCCTGGGCCTGTATGCACGCTCCGTGCGAGAGCGGCCTGGAAGCACATCGACTGATGAATCAACCCACGGAGCCTCTCCAACCGATCGCCACACGGCAGATGGTTCTGGTTCTCAATCAGAACTATGAACCCTTGAACGTCTGCAACATGCGCCGCGCAATCGGCCTGATCATCCACGACAAGGCTGAGGTGCTCGATGTCTACCAGGTTCGTATCATCACTGCGTCGAGCACGATCGAAGCGCCGTCCGTGATCAGGCTGAGTCATCTCATTCGCCGGCCACATCCACGAGTGAAGTTAACTCGGCGGGAAATCTTCATTCGTGACAACTACACCTGCCAGTACTGCGGCAGCCGCACCGCTGACCTGACCATCGACCACATCATCCCTCGTTCCCGTGGCGGCGTGCACAGTTGGGAGAATCTGGTGTCGGCTTGCCGCAGTTGCAACCACCGCAAGGGGGGGAAGTTGCTGACCGACTCGAAGATGCGGTTGTCGCGCCTTCCGTTCGAGCCGAAGGCCGGCCGGTACTACACGATTCAGCGCCGAATGAGCGCGGTAGTGTCGGATTCGTGGCTGAGGTTCATTCCGGACTTTGAATCAATCGCGATCGGCCATCTCCACAGTCGTGCAAGCGATTGAGCAGCCAGCAACCCATTCGGGTCGGCTGCTCGGGACGTCCTACATCGTGGGGCGTCTTTCGTTGTCACCTCGAAACTGATGAGAGGCGATATGTCACAATGATTCATCAGCGGTCGAACGAAGTGGTCTCAGGCCAACCAGCCGGTGACCATGCTGCATTCATCAATCGTGTCGCATACCCGCGATCTGGCACTCGTGGCGGGCTGGCCTGCAGTCGCGCGAGGCGCAGAACACGATGACTTTCGACGCCACGCGAAACGGAGACAACAGATGTTGGACATACGGCTGATCCGGGAGAGGCCCGACTACGTTAAGGAACAGATCGCGAAGCTGCAGACGACTGCGCCGATTGACGAGATTCTGGCGATCGACGAACAGCGCCGCGCAACCCTCACCGAGGTCGAGGGCATGCGAGCGCAACTCAACGAGGGCTCGCGCAAGACCGGCAAGGTGCCGGCCGGCGCAGAGCGCGACGCGCATATCGCCGAAATGCGCCGGCTGGGTGACGAGATCGCCGAGTTGAACAACAAGGTCAACGCCCTCGACGCTGAGCAGCAGCACCTCCAGTTACTGGTCCCAAATCTACCCGGCCCAGAGGTGCCAGTTGGCAAGGATGAGACAGATAACGTCATCACCAGCACCTGGGGAACACCCCGCACGTTCGACTTCCAGCCGCGACCGCACTGGGAAATCGGTGAGCAGTTGGGGATCATCGACTTCGAGCGAGGAGTGAAGGTATCAGGATCGCGCTTCAACTTCCTCCGCGGTGATGGCGCGCGCCTCCAGCGGGCACTGATCACCTGGATGCTCGACCTGCACCGCGAGCAAGGCTACGAGGAGGTCTACCCGCCCTACCTCGTCCGGCGCGAGGCGATGGTCGGCACCGGCAACCTGCCGAAGTTCGCCGATACCCTCTTCCGCGACGAGGCCGAGGATCTCTGGATGATCCCGACCGCCGAGGTCCCGGTGACGAACATGTACCGGGACGAGATTCTCGACGGCTCGCAACTGCCGATCAATCACACCGCCTACTCGGCCTGCTTCCGTAACGAGAAGGCGAGCGCCGGCCGCGACGTCCGTGGCATCAAGCGGCTCTTCCAGTTCGACAAGGTCGAGCTGGTGAAGTTCGTCCGACCGGAGGACTCGTCCGAGGAGCACATGCGCCTCATCCACGACGCCGCCGAGACGCTCGAGCGGCTGGAACTCCCGTATCGCACGCTGGAGATCTGCACCGGCGACCTCTCATTCGTGGCCTCGCGAAAGATTGATCTTGAGGCCTGGGCGCCGGGAGTCGATGAATGGCTCGAGGTGTCGTCGTGCTCGAACTTCCGCGACTTCCAGGCGCGGCGATCGAACATTCGGTTCCGGCCCGACGAGGGTCAACGCCCGCAGTTCGTCCATACTCTGAACGGCTCGGGGCTCGGTATGCCGCGCACCATGATCGCAGTCATCGAGAACTACCAGAACGAGGATGGCTCGATCACCATCCCGACGGTGCTACGACCCTATCTCGGTGGCCAGCAGCAGATCGGGCCGGTGTAGAATCACCATGGCGCACGCGCGACACTGATTGCGCTGGCGCCATCTGGAGAGGTGGCCGAGTGGTTTAAGGCGGCTGTCTTGAAAACAGTTGGGTGATGAGCCCCGGGGGTTCGAATCCCTCCCTCTCCGCCGATACAACAACGCCCCGGCCATTGTGGCCGGGGCGTTGTGCTGCAGCACCGATGTTCGCTACTGCTTCGTCATCCTGACCTGCCAGACTTCAGGACCCTCTTCGAGGTACTCCCAGCCAATCGCGCCAGGACGCTCGGCCATCAACTGATAGTAGAGCGGCTTGGGATCGTGGTCATTGATCAGCCGCAGCGTTTCTCCCGCGGCAAGGCCATCGATCTTCGAGAAGATCAGCGGATGACGCTCACGTGGCACCATGCCACGGACATCGATCGTAACGGTCTCACTCGCCTGTGCCGACATGCACAGCCCTTTCTCCTACAGCGTCCCGCCGAGCCCGGCGAAATCGCCCCAATACGCGCGTCGACATTCCGGATTGCCAGTGGCTGGCGATCCGCACAACGTTCCCCAGGAAACAGCCAAGTCCGACGGTGGCAAGCACGCCACCGATAGTGGCCATCGCTGGTTCCTGCCAGAGCAGACTGGCAATCGTCGCCAGCAGCGCCGAGAGCCAGGCGACCCACCCGATACGGGCGAGCCTGAGGCTATAGAGCTCCTCCAGCCGTGGCACTCTCATTCGGCCGGCGACCGGCGCATACCGATTAAGCCAGACAAGGAACGTTGCGATCTTATAGAAGAAGCCCTGGATGGCGCTGATCGCCAATCCGGCCAGGGCAAGCCATACGGAGGCGACCCAGAGTCCGGACGTCGGTCCAGCCTCCCGGACCATCCCGATCGTGAGCGCTGTCGCCGCCACGACACCCATCGACGCGGCGGTCAGCGCGAACGGGATATGGACATCGATCACCTTGCGCCGGCGGGATTGGTACAGATGGGCGAGTTGAACGGTGAAGAGAATCTGGCCGGCAAGAATAATCGCAGCTGCAACCACCAGAATTGCGCGTTCTCGGTAGAGCAGCAACGCGCCTGCCAGAAGCCACCCGCCAGCCACGGTGCAGCCAAGCTCGGCCCATGCAACCCGGTGCCAAAGCCGATCCTCGGTCAGCGTGAACATCCCGACTAACCGATATGCGACGCCAAACAGAAGAGGTGCGATCCAGCAGACGATCATGAGCGTTGCGTGGGCCGCTAGCAGCGATAGCCCCGAACCTTCGAGAAAGCCGGTCGTTTTGTTGAGCGCCAGCAAGAGGCCGGCCAGCACGCCAAGCGGCAACCCAGTCAGCGCCGCGACGACATGCCAGCGGACGACTCCACGTTCCGGCGCTTCCGCAAGCGTGCCCCAGACGATCGCTGCGTACATGACAAGCGCAGTAAACGTGAGTGCCCCGCCAACTGTGAGACCGGGCTGCCATGTTGTAACGAGTGATGGCAGGAACAGCAAAATCCCTGTGAGATAGACCCAGAACGAAAATCGCGCCAGCCGCGGGACGGCCAACGGCTGCTGGAGCACAACCGGGACGAGCTGGTAGCTGGCGCCGACGATCAGCGGAGCGATGATTCCCAATGTGTTGAGGTGAACGAATGCGAGTAGCTTCGGTGTATAGAACGATTTCAGCAGTAATGGGTAGGCCCACGGACCGATCGCCGCGGACACCAGTATCCCGATCATGGCCAGCACCATGAAACGCGCCGGAATGTCGAGATCGGGAGCGTTCGCCGAACTGATCCCACCGCCCATCCGTGGCGGCGCGGCCGGTGGCTTCACTCCGCTGCCTCACCAAATGGCGGCTTCTGGATGAGCACCTCGATACGATCTTGCGCCAGCTCGTGCGTGTCGTGACGATATCCCATTGCGTCGAGTTGCGGGTACAGGTGCATCGGCCGGCGAACATGCTGAACCAGCAGCGACGAACCGTCTGGCAGTGACTCAAGCGCCTCGAGGATCTTAATCATCGGCTCGGGTGGCACCAGCTCGCTCACGTCGATCGTAACGACTGCGTCTGGACGCGACCAATCCGTGTCAGCCGGTTGAGGTTGCGCGGGAGCGGCCTTCTCCTTCGGCACGGGAGCGCGTGATTCACCCGAGTTGAAGAACCAGATGCGCCAGTCATCTGCCGCATCCATCGACGTCCAGTGCTCGAAGCCGCGCATAGCCAGCACGTCGTACAAGGGGACCGGCTCAAACGTGTTTCGTAGCAAGAACATAGAACCCTCTGGCGTGTCGCGCGCGGCGCCCATAATCGCGCCGAACGGCTCCTCGCCGCGATCCTGAAACGAACGAACGTCCAGCTCGAGCGCCATATCGGCGGCGTCAAGCCAGGCCGGTCGTTCCCCGGGGACACGTTCAGCCGGCTGGCTAGCCGAGACCGTGGCCGGCGAGACAGCGTCGCTATCGACTGCGGCATTGAGCCGTTGGACGAGCGCATCTGGCTCGAGTCCAGCGATCTGGGCGGCCTGCGCGACCGTGACCAGGCGTGATTGAACCCGACGTAGGGCCGGGTTTCGCAGCTTGCTGAAGGCAGGAGCTGTGTCGATCAGCACCTCGAGAAGTTGCGGATAGACGCGAAGCACCTCGCTGATCTTCCAGTCCGCGTCGATTGTCTCGTCCCCGGCCTGGCCGCGTGACCGGCGTCGCTGAATGAGCGCCATCACCACCACCCCAATTCGCGCTTGCCGTCTTCCGTGATCATGTCTGGCGACCACGGGGGCGACCAGACCAGATTTACATCCACTGTCGCTACACCCGGAATGTGGGTACGGACGGCCCAGTCGACCGCCTCGGTCAGAACGTCGTGAAGTGGGCAGCCGGGAGTCGTCAGCGTCATCGTGACAATAACGCCGTTGTCGACGATCTCGACGCCGTAAACCAGACCGAGATCGATGACATTGATCCCGAGCTCGGGGTCATACACTTCCTTGAGAATCGTGAGGATCATGTCCTCGTCCATCAGCGCGGACAGCACGCTCTCCTCCTGACCCAATCCCGTCAAAGCGCGGTCGGTGACGGATCATCCGTCCGAATCGCCTCGATGAGCTCCTCGAGCAGTCTCTCCACGGGCTCGCCGTAAATCCGGCAAGCGTCGCCGATACTCTCGAATCGCGCCAGATCACACCCGAAGCACAACATCCTGTGGCGAAGGAACACCGGCACCGTTTGTGGATACCTGGTCACTAGATCATCGAGGTTGGTGTCAGTAGAGATGATCTCTTCAACCATCATGGCTTGTCCTTGCCATCGACGCCGTCCGGCACGCTTCACCAACATATGCCAGACGTAGAAGAGCGCGTCTTTGCGCCAGCGCAAAGACGCCGGGTCAATTGGTGGTGTCGGCGATATCTTCAGCGATTGCGACAAGATCATGAGGGCGGAGGATGATGACACGCTCACGCGCGGCGATCAGAATGCCTTGTCGATCCCACGCGCTCAGCACGCGACTTGCGGTACTGAGCGTTGTTCCACAGAGGTCAGCAATCGCCTGACGCGAGAGAGTGACGTCGATCTCGATGCCGACGGCCGTGCGCGTCCCCGTGCGGTTTGCCAGCCGGAGCAACATCCGGGCAATGCGCCGCTCGACGCGCTCGGTCTGCAATTCCTGGATGCGTGATTCAGCGTCACGAAGTCGAGACCCGAGCTCTCTGATTACCGAGATCGCAAAATCGGGGAATTCTCGAATCAGCGATTGGAATTCAATCGCCGGCAACACGAGAACGACCGAGGTTTCCGCAGCCATCGTCGTCGCCGGGTAGTTGTCGACACCCCAACCACCTGCGCCACCGAACATCTCGCCCGGCCGGATCAAACGGAGGATGACCTCACGTCCATCATCGGTTTCGCGAATGACACGCACCTCGCCCTCGGCAAGCACGTGAACCGCATCGGCGGGTTGTCCTTCAACGAAGATGATCGAACCACGTTCGATCGATCGAACGCGACTACGTCCCGCAATCGACAGGAGTGTCTCTTCCGAGAGTTCGTCAAAAGGACGGACGCCTCCCAGCAACGCTGCGCGGCGTTCAACCCCCCAGCCCGTCTGTCGCGCGGGCGATCCACTCAACTGCCGTTCCTCCAGCCTGCCAGCCACCGCTGCTTCGAGCGGCCCTATGATCTTCGGTTATACACGCATCCGATCCAGATCGGCAGCATGGGTCTCGGAAACGGTTGACCGGCCTCTGCTATACTTGCGCCCGGCATTCAGCGTCGAACACATGGTGTTATTGACCCATGTCGATGCACTTTCTGCGCTGAACTGCCCTGTAAGGGAAGGTGCCAGAGTGGTCGAATGGGGCCGCCTGCTAAGCGGTTGTGGGCCTTATAAGTCCACCGAGGGTTCGAATCCCTCCCTTCCCGCATGATGAAACGGTCGGGCGGAATGCCCGGCCGTTCTTATTGTTTCGAAGAGAAGAGCGATGCCGTTTGCAACCGGCGCGCGATGGGAGGACTCATGGCAGAGCAACGGCCAATGCGCGGAATCATCGACGAGGCCATCAACCACAAGATCTGGGCTATTGTCGGCGCATCTGAGAACACCGAGAAGTTCGGAAACCGAATCTACCGAAACCTGAAGCAGGCCGGCTACACCGTGTACGGTGTGAACCCCAATGCCGAAAGCGTCGATGGCGACCCAATCTACCCGACGCTGAAGGATCTGCCGGAGAAGCCCGATGTCGTCGATGTCGTCGTCCCGTCATGGGTTGGACGACGAGTCGCAATCGAGGCCGCCGAGCTTGGAATCCCGATCTTCTGGCTGCAACCGGGCGCCGAGAGCGAAGAGCTGATCGCCTATGCGACGGAGCTCGGCCTGCAGGTCATCCATCATCACTGCGCGATGGTTGAGAAGAAGGTCTGGCCCGGCGGCGTCCACGTTTCCGCGCACGAGGCATGAAGAACGGGGCCGGCTAGCCGGCCCCGCGTCGATCTCTATTGTGTCTAGGATGCGTCAGCGCTGGGAACCTCGTCGATCTGCGCGCGCTGCAGCCGGCCGCTGTAGTCGACGTAGATCGCCTGCCATTCGGTCACGACATCCATCGCTGCCTGGCCGGCCTCACGATGACCGTTACCGGTCGCCTTGGTGCCGCCAAACGGCAACTGAATTTCCGCGCCAATCGTGCCGGCATTGATGTAGCAAATGCCGGTGTAGAGCTCTTGCATCGCATGGAACGCGCGGTTCACGTCCTGCGTGTAGATCGAGGCTGAGAGGCCGTACTTCACGTTGTTGGCCACCCGGATGGCCTCGTCCAGACCGTCGACCGGGATCACTGCCGTCACCGGCCCGAAGATCTCCTCCTGGGCAATCCGCATGTCCGGCTTGACGTTACCGAAGACAGTCGGCTGGTGGAAGTGACCCTTCGAGAGGTCATCCCAGTCGGCGATTCGGCCGCCGACGGCCAGTTCAGCGCCCTCTTCCTTGCCGATGACGATGTAGGACTGAATCCGTTCGAGCTGCGACTTACTGACGACTGGCCCAATATCGGTCGATGCGTCCAGACCGTCCCCGAGCCGCATCGCCTCTGCGCGGTCCGCGATCTTCTGGGTAACCTCGTCCGCAACCTTGCGGTCCGCAATCACCCGACTGGCGGCAGTGCATCGTTGGCCGGAGGTGCCAAACGCGCTCCAGACGATGCCTTCAACGGCCAGGTCGACGTCGGCGTCATCCATGACGATGATCGCGTTCTTGCCACCCAGCTCGAGCGACACGCGCTTGAGCGACCTTGCCGCCTCGACGTTGATATGCGTGCCTGTTTCGTTCGACCCGGTAAATGAGATCAAAGCGACATCAGGGTGCTCCAGCAGAACCTCGCCCGCCTCCTGGCCGCTGCCGATCACGAGGTTCAGCACCCCCTTCGGAAGGCCAGCTTCCTCGAAGATCTCGACCAGCCGCACCGCCATCCGGGGCGTGTAGGACGCGGGCTTCAGGACAACGGTGTTCCCAGCGACGAGAGCGGGCATGATCTTCCAGGTCGGGATCGCCATTGGGAAGTTCCAGGGCGTGATCGCAGCGACGACCCCGAGCGGCTTCCGGACAGACATCGCCCACTTGTTTGGCAGCTCGGCCGGCACGGTCTGACCGAACATCCGTCGTCCTTCGCCGCCCATGTAGAACGCCATGTCGATGCCCTCCTGGACATCACCCTTGGCCTCGGTGAGAACCTTCCCCATCTCTTCGGTCATCTCGCGGCCGAGCTGTTCCTTGCGGTCCATCATCAGCTGACCAACTCGATACAGGATCTCACCGCGTTTCGGCGCGGGATATCGCCTCCACGTGTCGAACGCAGCGTTAGCCGCCTCGACAGCTGCGACCACGTCGTCGCGCCCGCTCTTCGGAAAGCTGCCGATCATCGCTCCAGTCGCCGGGTTCGCGCGCTCAATCGCGCCGCCGCCCTTCGCATCGACCCACCGGCCATTGATGTAGTTCCGGAAATCAGTCATCTCGTTTGTCCTTTTCTCGCAGCGCGGCGCGCCGACGCACCTCGCGCTTACGCGCGAGCAACGTAGGCCAGTGTAGCAAACGAGTCACGAATGCTTCGCTCGTCACTGCTATCCTTTCGGCCACGAACCCGAACGAGCCGCGGAATGCCAACTGGCAGAGCTATTCTCCAGAGACGATGGCGCAGCAATGACCAGAAGCGGATCTTCACGACGCGAAAGTGCGGTGGCGGCCACCCTTGCCATCGCCATCGTCATTCTGATCGTGACGTTCATCGTGCTGTTCATTCGTATCGACCCGTTGCTGAGCGACTTCACGACATCCGGCACGATCACCCCTCCGGCTGGCTCCCCGACGATCGTTCCCGCTACTCCGTCACCGACACCATGAGTTTCGCCAGAGCATTGGGGGTGGTTTGCTATACTTTTCGCGCCACAGTGAGCCCTTAATTACCCGGCGCCCCATCGACAGCTTGAAGGGAACACCATGCAAAAGGTGACGATTATTGGTCTCGGATTAATCGGTTCGTCGATCGGCCTCGGTTTGAGCCGCTGGGCGACGAAGGACGGTAACCGTTCGGCAGTTCTTTCAATCACGGGTTTTGACCTCGACCTCGAGCACCAGAATTACAGTAAGAAGCTCAAGGCCGTCGATAACACCGAATGGGACCTGACGCGCGCCGTCCAGGGCGCCGATCTCATTGTGCTAGCCGTGCCGCCGCTGACGGTTCGGGGAGTGATGGAGTCGATCGCCCCGCATCTGAAGGACGGCGCAGTCGTCACCGACACGACCTCGACCAAGGCAGAGGTCATGGATTGGGCGAGAACGACGCTGCCGGAGAACGTCAGCTTCATCGGGGGCCATCCGATGGCGGGCAAGACCCAGAGCGTCGAGGGCGCAGACGCTGCTCTGTTCAAGGACGCGACCTGGTGTGTTGTGCCGAGTGTCCAGGCCGACGAGACCGCGGTTCAGACAGTCCTCGGTATGGTCAATGCTCTCGGCGCCGAGCCGCTCTTCATCGACGCCATCGAGCACGATGCGTACGTCGCGGGGATCAGCCACCTGCCGTTCCTGCTCTCTGTCGCGCTCATGCGGTCGGTCAGCCGCGACACCGGCTGGCGGGACATGAAGCACCTCAGCGCCGGAGGGTTCCGGGATGCGTCCCGCCTCGCGGCCGGCAGCCCGGAGATGCACCGCGATATCTGCGCAACGAACCGTGGCGCGATCTTGCGCTGGCTTGACACTGCTATTGAAGAGCTGGAACACGAACGGTCTCTGATTGCAGCGGCAACGGACGAGACCGATGAGACACTGCTCGCACACTTCACCGAAGCTCGGGACGCCAGGGCCGACTGGGCAACAACCGAGCGTCGCGAGGGCCAACTCGTGCAACAGACGCAGGACGAGATGACACGCGCGTCGATGAGCGATCAGATGTCCCAGATGCTATTCGGCGGGATGTTCCGTCGGAAGCCGCGAGTAGATTCGCCAGGCGACCGTCAGAAGCCTGCTCCGCGAAAAGACCGCGAATAGAGGCTCAGGGCACGAGCGACCATTCCGACGGTAGATCGTAGTAGTACAGCATCCGGGTGGGCCGGCCACCCTCCCGAATACGGCCCCGATCTCGGCGCAGAATTTCGGCATAACTATTCTGTACCTGCACGATTCGTTTGAAACGCAGGTTGAACACGATCGTTCCAGTATGACCCGGCTGGGTGCTCGCCCGCCGGGTCACATCGTTGAACACTCGAAAAGGGGGCCACTCAATCGGCGGCTGGCTAGCAAAGACCGCCTCGATCTGGCTGGTATTTTCTCGAGAATTGTGCTCGTCGAAGATCGCGAGGCCGTCCAGAACATTCCGAGAAAACTGATCGTCGTATCGCACGCTGAGATCGAGCAAGTCGTCGAGGGTTGCCGCGCCGCGCGCGCATGCAGCCACAAGCATCTTCATCACATGGGCGGGGCCGAGGAAGCTCACGGTCCCATTGTCATCGGCAACGGTATATCGAATCATCGTCTCATCCAGTGTCAAGGCATCGTGAGGTAGTCGCCGGCGGCCAATCGCTTCGAGCGGCCGGCACAGGAGCTGAACGTCGAAGTCTACCATCGGTCAAAGACCGAGCCGCGGAGTTCGCGAAACACGCCATTCGCGATGCCGCGAGTGTCGTACACTAACGAGCCATCGCCGTGCTTTCGCGCGTAGGCTATTCTGAGCTACTGCCACCCGCCGTTCCGGTCAGAATCTCGCGGATTCGCGTGGAGCCCTCGCTCTCCCATCCATGCCCACACCGCATCGCGGAGGAGGCCGCCATGCCTGACAAGAAGTACACGAGGGTCGAGGAAGAGATTATTGAGATCCTCGACCAGATGGAGAACGACGCGCCGAAGCCCAGGTATCCCCACCTGCGGGTCGTCCATCCGACGTCGTCTGGCCCAACCCGTCGGCGATTCCAACTACCGAGCCTGTCTCGGGTATCCCCCAGCATGAACCTGGGTCTCGTCGTCGTCTTCGCGTTCGTCGCGCTGATGTCGAGTGGCATCATCCAGGTTATCGCGACTGTGCTGTCGCTTGGGTGTCTGATCATCTTGTTCTTCAGGCGTGGCCGGCCTAGCGCCACTGCCAGCTCGATCGATGGGCCCAGGACCTGGAGAGGACGAGATATCAGCTTCACACCGGATGACGGAAGCTCGATGGGCGGGCGACTCCGGGACTGGATCCATCGCGTGCGCCGCTGAGGTGGAGATGCATCGGAGGTAGCCGTACGCTGAATTCACCCGTCAGATCGGGATTCATGCCGGCGTCGGATGCCCGCATCCGCACGGGAACACGTCCGGGGTATGGCATAATTCGACGGTTCCTGCCGGCCAGCCTCGGGGCCGGCTTCTTCATCCCTCCAGAATGGAGCGACGTCTGATGCCAGCATTTCGCATCGTCTCCGATCTGCAGCCAACTGGCGACCAGCCACAAGCCATCGACGAGCTTGCCCGCGGAGTTGAGGCGGGAATGGCTCAGCAGACGCTGCTCGGAGTCACCGGCTCTGGCAAGACATTCACGATGGCAAACGTGATCCAGCGCGTCCAGAAGCCGACGCTCGTCCTTGCTCATAACAAGACCCTCGCAGCCCAGCTCTACAGCGAGTTCAAGGAGTTCTTCCCCGACAACGCAGTCGAATACTTCGTTTCCTACTACGACTACTATCAACCAGAGGCGTATATCGCGAGATCTGACACCTACATCGAAAAGGACGCCCAGATCAACGATGAGATCGACAAGCTTCGCCACGCCGCCACACGGGCGTTGCGGTCGCGAAGCGATGTGATCATCGTCGCCTCGGTGTCTTGCATCTACGGTCTTGGTTCACCGTCGGACTATGAGGAGCAGGTCGTCAGCCTCAAACGCGGCCAGGCGGTCCGCCGCGATCGGGTTCTGCGCCACCTCATCGACGTGCAGTACGACCGCAATGACATGACACTCGTCCGTGGCACGTTCCGCGTCCGCGGTGACACGCTGGAGATCTATCCGGTCTACGACGAGCTTGCCGTCCGGGTTGAGTTCTTCGGGGACGAGATCGACCGTATCGTTGAGCTGGATCCACTGACCGGCGAAATCCTGGCCGAACGCGACGAGGCCGACATCTACCCGGCCAAGCATTTCGTGACGACTGACGAAAAGCTGAAGGTCGCGATCGTCGATATCGTTGACGAGCTCCATCATCGGCTCACCGAGCTCAATCGTGAGGGCAAGATCCTTGAGGCCGCGCGCCTCAGCCAGCGGACGATGTACGACGTCGAGATGCTTCAGCAGGCCGGCTATTGCGCGGGGGTCGAGAATTATTCGATGCACCTCGGCCGGCGACAGCCGGGCCAGAAGCCCTGGACGCTGCTGGACTACTTCCCCGCCGACTTCCTGCTCTTTGTCGACGAATCACATATCTCCCTCCCGCAGGTGCGGGGTATGTACCACGGCGATAAGGCGCGGAAGGATGTGCTGATCGAGCATGGCTTCCGGCTCCCCTCTGCCCGCGATAACCGACCGTTGACCTTCGATGAGTTCCTCGAGAACGTCCACCAGATCGTTCATGTGTCAGCAACGCCGGGGCCGTTCGAGATGGAACACTCGGAGCAGATCGTCGAGCAGATCATTCGTCCTACTGGGCTCGTCGATCCGCAGATCTCCGTGCGTCCTACCAAGGGACAGATCGACGACCTGATACACGAGATCAACGAGCGCGTCGCCCGCGGCGAGCGCATCCTGGTAACAACACTCACCAAGAAAATGGCGGAGGACCTGTCCGACTATCTCAAGGAGATGGGCATTCGAACCCACTATCTGCATTCGGAAATCGAGACGCTGGAGCGCATCGAGATTCTCCGCGACCTGCGGCTAGGCATCTATGACGTCGTCGTCGGAATCAACCTGCTTCGCGAGGGTCTGGATCTACCCGAAGTCTCCCTCGTTGCCATCCTGGATGCGGACAAGGAAGGGTATCTGCGGTCCTACGGCTCGCTCATCCAGACAACCGGACGCGCCGCCCGACACGTCGAGGGCATGGCAATCATGTATGCCGATACGATCACGCAGTCGATGCGCCGCGCAATTGAGGAGACGTATCGTCGACGTGAGAGGCAGATGGCCCACAACGAATCGCATGGCATCACCCCGCGATCGATCGTGAAGGAGATTCGCGATCTGACCGACCGCGTGAGGATGGCGGCGGAAGACACGACACCTTACGACGCCGATGCTCCCGATGGTGAAGTCGCAATGATTCCGCCAGATGAGCTGGCGCGACTGATCGGCGATCTCGAACGACAGATGAAAACCGCAGCCAAGGCGCTCGAGTACGAACGGGCGGCTCTCCTACGCGATCAGATTGTCCATCTGCGCCGCATCCAGGAAGTGGTGTAGGCTTTCGAATCGCGTCCAGTCTGACTCTCTCGAGGCATGTATGCCGGGAGAGCACCCGCGAGGGCGGGTGGGAAAGGAAAGATCGGGTTGCGAGATCGCCGCACGTATGACGCCCGCCGGCAAGAGCCGGGCCGGGCGACCCGCGACGCGTCGCAACGTAATGCGTTGATCGCTATTCTCTTCTTTGTCGCGGCCTTCACATTCGTTGGCGTCATGTTGTTGACCGGGCGAGGCAACGACGCGCCATCTCAGGCATCGGATCCATCGACGTCGGCGTCGCTCCGCCAGATCGGCGGCAGCCCGACCGCGTCGCTGAACCCGACGACTCCCCAGGTAGCCATCGCTGGCGCCACGTCGACGGCGAAGGTGGGGACACCAGCCTCGAACGACCAGAGCGCGAAACCAACCGACACGGCATCACCTGACCCGACCGAAGAAACCGCCGAACCGACTCAGGAACCGGCAACGGAGCCTTCGGCGCCCGAACCAACGGTGGTTCCGCTTATCGGCGACTTTGGCGCATTGCCGCCGGCCCAGATCGTCAGTGGCGGACTATCCCGGCGGCTCTCACTGACGTACGTCCTTGACAAGTCGTCCGTCTCCGCGCCGGAGACCGGAACGGTCTTCAAGTTCATCTGGCCTGACTACACTGTCGATGACGTATCGGCAATGGCCGCGCAGCTCGGCGTATCCGGAGAGGTTCAAAGCTCCGGGAACGGCGCATTCCATGTATCTGGTTCTGGCAAATCGCTGTCGGTCCGGTCGCGCGTCATCCAGTACAGTGACTCCTCGACAGCCTCGGCGGCGCTGGCCAATGACGCAACCTTGATCGCGGCAGCGGAAAGCTGGCTATCGTCGAGTGGATTGGTCAGCTCTGGTGTTGGCGGAGGACACATCATCGGAAGAAACGACGGCTCGGACCTGGCGGTCGTCCTCGTACAGCCATCCAACCCTGCGCCTCTGCTGGCGGCGTCCCCATCCGCGGCGATAACCGTCACCGGAAACGGCGTAGTCCGGGAAGCGAACATCCAATGGCCCGCGGATTACATCGCATCCGAATACGGCATGCGCTCGCTTTCCGAAGTCTGGAACCAGGTTCTCGCCGGACATGGGGCGATTGAAGCTGACATGAGCGGTGTTCCCGGCTCGGGCGCTGTCACCGCGACGTTCACCGTCGAAAGCATCGGGATTGCCTATTCGGTTGGCGCAGGTAACAACGGCGAATTCCTGATGCCGATCATGGTGTTCAACGGCACGGCAGTGTCAGATGACGGGACGGCGTTCCCGATGTGGGTATATATCTCGGCCGTTCAAGGTGAGACGGCGACGGCAGGATGAAGCTGAAGCGCCGAACGAGAGACCGACTTGCCGCAGTCATCGCGACTGTCCTCCTGCTCGGAATCGCCGCCAGTCTGGTCGCCACGAGCCGTGACCAAAACGTCGCGAGAGCGCGCGATGTCACGAAATGGGCATATTACGTCGGAAACGACCCGACATCCCGAGCATCGCTCGAGCAGAACATCGAGCAGATCGATGTCGTGTCGCCGTATTTCTATCATCTGACTCCCAACGGCTCGATCAAGGATTTCTCGGAGCCGGCCGTGACCGCGTTCGTGCAGGCGCACGGCAAGAAGATCGTGCCGCTCATTCAGAACGAGGCTCGTTGGGACGAGTTCTCCAAGCAGATTGACACGGCGGGCAAGCGTGACGCGATCGTCGCCGCGCTCGCCGACGTCGTTGCCACAAATGGGTACGACGGCATTCACATCGACTTCGAGGCGCTCAATCAGACTGATCGGGATGCGCTAACCGATTTCATGCGCCGGCTGAACTTGTCATTCAAACCACGCGGCTGGATCGTGAGCCAGGCCGTCATCGCTAGAACAAGCGATGCCCCCTCAGTGTGGGGTGGTGTCTACGACTACAAGGCGCTGGCGGCCGTCAATGACTACGTCGCGATCATGGCCTATGACTGGGGATACGCAGGCCGGCCTGACCCGGCGCCCGTCGCGCCGATCTGGTGGGTTCGAGATGTTGTGACCTATGCGAAGAAGCAAATGCCGGACAATCGGATTCTGCTCGGGATTCCGTTCTACGGCTATGACTGGAATACGACCAAGGGGCCACCCGCCAAATCAGTCAGCTTCCCGCGAGCCTCCCAGATCGCTTTACGAGACGGCGCGGAAAGTGGCTACGACAACAAGCAGGAAGCACCCTGGATTCGGTATCGTGACGACAGCGGCGACGAGCACATGGTCTGGTACGAGAACGCAGCCAGCTTCGAGGCGAAGATCAATCTCGTGCTCGACAAAGAAATTGCCGGGTTTGCAACATGGCGGCTCGGCCACGAGGATCCAGCCAGTTGGTATGTCGTCAACAGCCTGGCAACCCCGGCCGCCCGTATCTCGCCATTCCCCGATACCGCCAATCGCATCTATTTCTCAGAGACCGGGCACAGCCTCGCCTACGGGTTCCTCGCCTATTGGCGAGAGAACGGCGGGCTGGCCCGGTTTGGCTATCCAAAGACGGAAGAATTCACCGAGTACGATCCGCTTGTTGGCAAGCGCTACTCCGTGCAGTATTTCGAGCGCGCGCGATTTGAGTATCACCCGGAGTTCGCCGGCACCGAGTTCGAGGTGTTGCTCGGACACATGGGTCGCTGGGCGCTTGCGCGGCGGGATATCGACCCCTGGGCGTCCGCTACCGTGGCAAAGCCGGGGCTAACGTATTTTCCGGAGACTGGCCATAACATGGGCGCCGAGTTTGTTTCCTACTGGCGGAGTAATGGCGGGCTGATGTCGTTTGGCTTTCCAATCAGCGAGACCATGCGCGAGCGAAATCCTGAGGACGGCAAGACATATGTCGTCCAGTATTTCGAGCGTGCCAGATTCGAGTATCACCCGGAATACGCCGGCACAAAGGACGAAGTGTTGCTGGGGCTGCTTGGCAACGAGATGTTACGTCAACGAGGATGGGTTCGATGAGCGACTCGATCGTCCGACGCCGGCTCATCCTGGTTCTACATGGGCCTAACCTCAATCTCCTTGGCCGGCGCGAACCGGGAATCTATGGCTCGACGACCCTCGATGAGATCGACCAACGCCTGACGGATCTCGCAAGCGCCCGCGGATTCGAGATCGTCATCAGTCAGTCAAATTATGAAGGCGCGCTGGTGGATCAGATTCAACGGTATGGATGGGTTGCCTCTGGTATTATCATCAACCCGGGTGCGCTGACGCATTACAGTATTGCGCTGCGAGACGCGATCGCGGCGGTTCCCTCCCCGGCTATCGAGGTGCATCTGTCGAATATCGCCGCGCGCGAGCCGTTCCGGCATCATTCAGTGATCTCGGCCGTCGCGGGTGGGACGATTGCCGGATTGGGCTCCGCTGGCTACGAGCTATCGCTTCGCTACCTGATGGATGCTATCGACGCAGAGGGAGAACCAACGGATGAATGACGCCAGCCATCGGATCGACGCGGTGCGAGAAGAGCTCGCGAACCGCGGACTCGACGGGATACTGATCACCCATCCGTCAAACAGGGTTTACCTGACCGGATTCACCGGGGAAGACACCGCGCCGAATGAGTCCTCCGGTCACCTCCTTGTGACCCCTGGTGAGGCTGTGCTCGTCACCGGCTCGGTGAACGTGACCCAGGCTCAGGCTCAGGCGCCCCACGTCCGGGTCGTCCAGCGTGAGGGTGGCTGGTCTCGCGCCGACGCCGAAGTCATCCAGAACTCCGGCGCCAGACGCATTGGTTATGAAAGCCAGGCAATGCTTGAGGGCGTTTTTCGCGGAATCAGCGAGCAGCTCTCTGCGGCGACCCACGACGTAGAGTGGATCGAGGCGGACGGATTAGTCGAGGCGTATCGGGCAGTGAAGTCCGCGGGAGAGATCGAGCTGCTGCGCAAGGCGTTCGAGATCACCAACGAAGCGTTTGACCGCGTTGCGTCGACGATCAAGGCTGGACAAACCGAGCACGAAATCGCCTGGAAGATCCATGTTGCGTTCGTCGAGCTGGGTGCCGAAGGTCCGTCGTTCCCTACTATCGTCGCCGCCGGAACCAACGCCGCGCGTCCACATCACGAGCCCGGGAACCGTGTCATCCGCGATGGCGAGCCAATTGTCATCGACATGGGAGCACGGTACATGGGTTACTGTGCTGATCTAACCCGGACGGTCTGGGTGGGTGAACCGAACGAGCGACTTCGGGAGGTCTACCCGATCGTTGCGCGTGCGGTAGAGGAAGTGATCGAACGCATCCATGTCGGGATGACGGGCAAGGAGATGGATGCGGCAGCTCGCGATTACATCGCTAGCCGAGGGTTCGGCGATGCATTCAGCCATGGTCTCGGCCATGGAGTCGGAGTGCGCGTCCACGAGGCGCCGTCGGCCAGCCGCGATTCAACCGACACCCTGCGGGCCGGCAACGTCATCACCATCGAACCAGGAGTCTATCTGCCCGAATGGGGCGGCGTCCGCGTCGAGGACGTTGTGCTCCTTACCGAAGACGGGGTCGAGGTCCTGACCTCGGCGTCGAAGATGGCGATCCCAGATCGCTAGTCAGGAGATCGACCACGATGATCGATACCGGTGACCTCCGCAAGGGACTCATCATCGAGCACGACGGAACATTGCAGCGAATCATCGATTACCAACACGTGAAGCAGGGTCGTGGCAGCGCGTTCGTCCGGCTGACGATGCGGAATCTGCGGACGGGCTCTACGACGCAGCAGACATTTCAGGCGGGGAGCCGCTTCCCACTCGTCCGTCTCGAGCGGCAACGTGTGCAATATCTGTATCTGGAAGACGACACGTACATCTTCATGGATCTCGACAGCTTCGAGCAGCTCTCGCTCACAAAGGAAACGCTGGGCGACGCAGTCAACTATCTCAAGGAACAGGACACGATCGATCTTATGACGTACCAGGAAGAGGCAATCGACATCGAGATGCCGATCACCGTCGAGCTGGTCGTCACTCAGACCGATCCGGGATTTCGTGGGGATACCGCAACGGGCGGCAACAAGCCAGCCACCCTCGAGACCGGCGTCGTTGTGAATGTTCCACTCTTTATTAACGAGGGCGATACACTGAAGATTGACACCCGCACCGGCGAGTATCTCGAACGCGTCACGTAGGAGAGCAGCTGCATGAACGATGACAGCGAGACTCAACACAACGGCCATGATGAAACGTTGGGTTCAGATGACTTGGCAACTCTCGTCCAGTCACTCATCGGAATGATGCGATCCGGCAATATCCAGCGGCTCGATCTCGATTACCGAGACCTGCGTCTCAAGTTGCGAGCGGGACAGGTGAAAAGCGCGAGAGTGCCGGGCAATCTCACGCAGCAGATTGTCGATATCTCCCACGCTGAACACATGCAGCCGAACCCGGATGAGCACCACACGATCACCGCGCCGATGATCGGGACGTTCTACGTCGCGTCTGCTCCCAACGAGCCGCCCTTCGTCCAGTCAGGCGACAGGGTTGAGGAGGGCCAGACGATCGGGATCATCGAGGCGATGAAGATCATGAATGAGATCGCCGCTGATCGGGCGGGAACGGTCATCGAGGTCATAGCGGGCAACGCGCAGGCAGTTGAATACGGGAGTCCTCTCGTTAAGATCCGTCCCGACGGCGTCTGAGACGGGCAGCGTGCGGATCCTGACGGTTGCCGAAGCTACTGCCTACCTGAAGGATCTCATCGAGTTCGACCCGGTTCTCACCGATGTGTGGATTCGCGGTGAGGTCACGACCATGACCCGCTCGGCCGCTGGGCATGTCTACTTCAACCTCAGCGCGGACGAGATTCAGATCAGCTGTGTCCTGTTCCGCGGAACCCAGCGCAGTGTTCTGGCGATGCCGCGAGTCGGCGAAGAGGTTCTCGCCCACGGTCGCATCACCATCTACGAGGCCCGCGGGCAATATCAGCTGATGGTGGATAACGTCGCGCCGGTCGGCGTCGGCGTTCTACAACTACAGTTCGAGGAGACCCGGCGCAGACTCGAGGCAGAAGGCCTCTTCAATGTCGAGCGCAAACGACCGATTCCGAAGATGCCAGCGACGATCGGTGTCGTCACCTCGGCACAGGGCGCCGTCTGGCACGATATCCAGAACGTTGTCACTCGGCGGTTTCCCATTGTTGAGCTGATTCTCGCGCCCAGCATCGTCCAGGGGCCTGATGCTCCGGCCGAGCTCACGCGGAGCCTTCGCGCGCTCGATGATACGAATCGCTGCGACGTCATCATCATCGGGCGAGGCGGAGGTTCAGCCGAGGATCTCGCGGCATTCAACGACGAGGGACTGGCGCGCGCAATCTTTACCACTCGTGCGCCGGTTGTCAGCGCCGTTGGCCACGAAACCGACACGTGCATCACGGACCTTGTCGCTGACCTGCGGGCTCCGACTCCGAGCGCCGCCGCTGAACTATGCGTGCCAGACTCGGCGGAGATCGTGGTACGACTCGGGTTCGCCCTCACCCAGGCGCAATCGTCTGTTCGTGAAGTGATCCGCGCCGATCGAGAGCAGGTCCAACGCGGGTTGACCGCAACTCACCATCGAAGTCCGATGCGTTCGATCGACCGTGCCAGACAACAAGTCGACAACACCATCGGCGACGCACATAGAATCGTGCCTCGCCTGCTCTCCGCCTTCCGCCGAGAGGTTGCTAGCCTCGACACGACCGCCGCGCTGCTCGACCCACGCTCAATCATGCGCCGCGGCTACGCGATCGTATCGACGCGCACAGCGGGCGAGGAACGGCGGGTGACCACGGCGAGCGGCGCGATCGAGGCGGCACAGGTTGAGATCGCATTTCAGGATGGCCGAGCTCGAGCGACGGTACGACAGGAGCAAGAATGATCGACGACGACCGGGCTATCGCGCCTGTGCGCGAGTTCGAAGCACGGCTGGACCAGCTACAACAAGCGGTGCGGCGGCTGGAGGAGGAGAACCTGACACTCTCCGACGCCATTGACGCCTACGAGGAGGCGGTCCGGCTGGCAGCCTCATGTAGCCAGATGCTCGATGCCGCTGAGCTGCGGGTCAGCAGCATCGACGCTTCATCGAGCAGGTTGCGCGAAGAAGCCGTCACCTATCGCGCCGAGGCGAACCCCTACACGCGATTGCTGCTTGGCGATGACGACGACCTGATGGATCTTCTCGAGGACGAAGAGTCGTAGTGCGCCGAACGCACTGTCATTCTGTCAACTCGAGCTGATCAATACGCGCGGGCGAAAATGGCTTGGGCTTTGCCCGGCCGGCCGCAGACAATGCATTGGCCGATCTCGGCCGGCTGGTCCAACGGCAGGCAACGGATCGTGGCCTTCGACGCTTCCTTGATTGTCGCTTCGCAAGCCTCGTCGCCACACCAGGCAGCAACCGAAAAACCGGCATTCGTCGCGGCCCGTTCATACAGTTCGCTGAGTGACATGACCTCGACCGTCCGCTCGGTCTGACGCTTGAGCGCCGCCGCGTACAAGTCGGCTTGAATTGTCTCCAACAGACTGGGGACTACGTCGCCCAGCAATTCGAGGGAGACGACCTGCTTTTCGCGCGTGTCCCGCCGAACCACGACAGCATTGCCGTTTTGAACATCCCGCGGACCAACCTCAACCCGCAGAGGCACGCCACGAAGCTCCCACTCATTGAACTTCCACCCCGGCGTCTTGTCGTCACGCCGATCGACGAATGTTCGCACACCGTCCAGCGCAGCCACGACACGAGTCACATGTTCCTCGACGGCATCACGTTCCGCATCCTTGCGCCAGATCGGCACGATCACGGCCTGGATCGGCGCAACACGTGGTGGCAGCTTCAGGCCGGCATCGTCGCCATGGACCATCACCACTGCGCCGATCGTTCGCTGACTGAGACCCCAGCTGGTGCCGTGAGCGAACTTGCGCTCGCCGTCGGAATCAAGGAACTCGATACCGAACGCTTTCGAGAAGTTGTCACCGAGATAGTGTGAGGTGCCGGATTGCAACGCCCAATGCTTGCCACCCATCATCGCCTCGACAGTGTAGGTGCGGACAGCCCCGGCGAACTTCTCGCTCTCGCTCTTCACGCCGGGGATGACCGGTATCGCAAGCTCCGTCTCGATGAATTCGCGGTAGATGTCGAGCATCATCATCGCCCGATTCTCCGCCTCGGTTGCGGTGGCGTGAGCGGTATGTCCCTCCTGCCAGAGAAATTCGCTGGTTCGGAGGAACGCCCGCGGGCGATTCTCCCAGCGTAGAACCGAACACCACTGATTGACCAACATCGGCAGGTCGCGATACGACTGAATCCACTCACCGAGCTTCGTGCAGATCATCGCCTCGGAGGTCGGCCGAATCGCCAACGGCTCCTCGAGCTCGTTCTTGCCACCTCGCGTGACCCAGGCGACCTCTGGCGCAAATCCTTCGACATGATCGGCCTCGCGTTCCATCATGTGTTGGGGGATAAGCATCGGGAAATAGGCGTTCTGCACCCCCGTCGCCTTGAAGCGTCGGTCCAGCGCGGCCTGAAAATTCTCCCAGAGGGCGAAACCATACGGTCGCACAACCTTGCATCCCCGAACGGGGGCATCGTCGGCCAACTCCGAACGCTTGACGACATCGACGTACCAGCGGTCGAAATCATCCTCCTGGTCGATCAGCTCCTCAACGAAACCGCGATTCTGGGACGCTCCGCTTTCCTGCATTCTCTGCCTCATCGTGTTGGCCGGCCTTTGCCGGGAAAAGTGTCCGTTTCCGTCATGTACTATTGACATTCGGATGCCGGTCTCGCAGTCACGCCAGCGCATCAGTATAGCAACCACGATCTGCCAGAGAACCCGGTCGCAGCCACGCGAAGGTATCAGGAACGCATGAGGAAAACGATCGCATTGATGACCGGCGGTGGGGACTGCCCCGGGCTCAATGCCGCCATCCGCACCGTTGTGAGGATCGCCCGGCATGAATACGGCGACCGTGTCATTGGCATTGAGGACGGCTACGAGGGGCTGATTGAGGGCCGCTATCGTGAGTTGGACATCAACGACACGCGCGGCATTCTGCGCATCGGAGGGACTATCCTCGGCTCCTCCAACCGAACCGACCCGACTGACTATACCGGCCCCGGTGAGACAGAGCCACGGGATCGCAGTAGCGAGGCGTTCGCGACGCTGGAGAAGGTCGGCGCCGAGGCGCTGATCGTCGTCGGCGGCGACGGCACGATGCTCCTGACCCACCAGTTCGCGAAAGGTCGCATCCCTGTCGTCGGCATCCCCAAGACGATTGACAACGATGTCCATGGCACTGACTACGCGATCGGGTTCCAGACCTGCATCACAACAGTTACCGATGCGCTTGACAAACTCCACACAACGGCCGAGTCGCATCACCGGATCGTGCTACTTGAGGTGATGGGGCGCAGCGCCGGATGGGTAGCGCTATTTGCCGGCATCGCTGGTGGCGCTGATATCATCCTCATTCCTGAGCGCGCCTATTCGATCGAGCAGATTCTGGACAAGGTTCGCCAGCGCGAAGCACGAGGCAGCCACTTCACGATCGGTGTCATCGCCGAGGGTTCCGCGGCTCCGTCCGGTGAAACTGTCTATCGTGAGCAACATGGCGGCGCGCACCACTGGAAGCTCGGTGGAGTCTGCGCGTCATTGGCCAACGCCTTGCAGCAGCACACCAGCCGGGACGTTCGCGGGCTCGTCCTTGGCCATATCCAGCGTGGTGGATCACCAGTCGTCTTCGACCGACTGCTGGCGACACAACTCGGATCGGCGGCGATTCATGCTATCCACGATGGCGCCGACGGAGTGATGGTCGGGATCGAGGGCAGCAGCGTCAAGCAGACACCGCTTTCGAGCGTCGCAATTGGCCCACGCCGCGTCCCCGACGACCACGAGATGATTCGCGCTGCCGAGACGATGGGACTCTACGTTGGCAACTCACGATAGGCTGCTGCCACCGGGCAAGCTACCCGGCCCGCTCCTGCGGGATCTCCTCGACCGCTACGCAACATCTGACCCGGCAGTGATAATCGGACCTGGGATCGGGCGCGATGCTGCGGCGATTCGGGTAGATGAGACCGCGCTCGTCATCAAGACTGACCCAATCACCTTTGCAACCGAAGACGCCGGCCGCTATCTGATCAACGTCAATGCAAACGACATCACCTGTATGGGCGCGACTCCTCGCTGGATTCTCGTCACAGCACTATTTCCCGAGAAGCACACCACCCCGGCGCTAGTCGAGCAATCATTCGCGTCTCTTTCGCGGGCTGCTTCCGAAATTGGTGTCACCCTCGTCGGCGGCCACACCGAGATCACGATCGGGCTGGACCGGTTGATCCTTGTCGGCCAGATGATCGGGACCTGTGAGCCAGACGCGTTGTACGATCTATCGCGTTCGGAGTCGGGAGATGCCATCATTCTCGCCTCTGGGATCGCGATCGAAGGCACCGCGATTCTGGCCCGTGAAGCATTCGCAAAGCTCTCCGGACTGGTCACAGCGAGAACGATCTCGGCGGCAGCCGGCCTGCTGATTAGCCCCGGAATCTCCGTAATTCCCGCCGCGCGAGCGCTGCAATCCGCCGGCGTCACCGTCCGTGGTCTCCACGACCCGACCGAAGGTGGGTTAGCGACGGCGCTCGCTGAGCTGGGCGAAGCTACCGGACTGGGCGTGGACATCGATGGCGACGCCATCCATGTATTGCCCGAGACCCGCGAAATCTGCGTAGCGCTCGGCATCGACCCACTGGGCCTCATCGCGAGCGGCGCGATGCTGGCGGTTGTCGCCGGTTCCGACGCGGCACGCGCCGTCCAGGCCATCAACGACGCAGGGATACCTGGAGCAAGAATCGGCACGCTGACCGCAACGCCCGGCCACTGGCTCACAACGTCGGGGCGACGCTTGCCTCTTCCGACCTTCGCGGTCGACGAAATCGCCCGGTTCTTTGCCGAGGATGGTTACCGCTCACGATAACGCCCAGTGTCTCAGGCGTTCAAGCAAACAACGGGCGGCCTGACCGGCCGCCCGTTGTTGTGTCACGTGTTCGAGCTAGATGTCTTTGGTGAGGGTGACGAGAAACTCCGCGTTGTTCTCCGTCTTTGCCAGCCGCCCGATGACGAGTTCGGTGCCCTCGGTGCCACCAAGCATCGAGACCATCCGGCGCATCGTGTAGACCTGTCGGAGCGCATTCTCATCGAGCAGCAGGTCTTCACGCCGCGTGCCGGAGCGTTGGACATCGATTGCCGGATAGATGCGCCGCTCGGCCAGCTTGCGATCCAGGTGAAGCTCCATATTGCCGGTGCCCTTGAACTCTTCATAGATGACGTCATCCATGCGGGAACCGGTGTCGACGAGGCAGGTTGCGATGATCGTCAGGCTTCCGCCGCCCTCGATATTGCGTGCCGCGCCAAAAAAACGCTTGGGAGGGTAGAGCGCGATCGGGTCGATGCCGCCGGACAGTGTGCGCCCACTCGGCGGCACTGCCAGGTTATACGCTCGCGCAAGGCGTGTAATCGAATCGAGCAGAATTACGACATCGCGTCCGCCCTCGACCAACCGCTTCGCTCGCTCCAGAACCATCTCGGCGACCTTGGTGTGATCCTCGACCGGCTCGTCGAACGTCGACGAGACGACCTCGCCATCCACCGACCGTTTCATGTCGGTGACTTCTTCTGGTCGCTCGCCGATCAGGCAGACGATCAGGTGCATATCCTCGCAATTTGTCGTAATTCCATTGGCGATCGCCTTCAGAATGATCGTCTTTCCTGCCTTCGGCGGGGAGACAATCAGACCGCGTTGGCCACGGCCGATGGGTGCGACGAGGTTTACGAGTCGCGTCGAAAGGATGTGGGGTTGTGTTTCGAGATCGATGAGCTCCAACGGAAAAATCGGCGTCAATCCGTCGAAGTTTGGCCGACGTCGCGCCGTCTCGGGATCGAGCCCATTGACTGCTTCGACACGTAGCAACGAGTGAAACTTCTCGTTGTCCTTCGGTGGCCGGATCTGACCCGCGACCTTGTCACCGGTGCGCAAGCCAAATCGACGAATCTGCGACTGGGAAACGTAGATATCATCGGGACCCGGCAGGTAGCGCTCACCACGCAGAAACCCGAAGCCATCTTCGATGACATCAAGGACGCCTTCGCCCCATTTAAAGCCAGCCGTCTCGGTCTGCGCCTGAAGGATGCGATTCATCAGGTCGGCCTTCTTGTATCGCTGGGGGTTCTGCACCTCCATCGACCGGGCCATCTCCTGAAGCTCGGGGAGCTCCTTCTGCATCAGTTCGATGATGTTGATCGTCAAGCTGTCACGCTGAACGAGATCGGCATCACGTTCGCGATATTGCCCGCGATTGCGACCGTTATTTCGCTGACCGTCATGCGGCGCACGATCCCCATCGGAGCCGTCCGGCGCTCCTCGCCGGCCATCGAAGCGCTCGCGCCGCACCGGACGCTGCTGGCGGACTGGCGCAGGCTGACGCCCGCGATCCTGGATCTGGCTATCCTGTTGCTCGACCACGGTGGAAGTATCCGCTTCGGCAGGGGGCTCAACAGACACCGTAACCGCCGTGTCCGTGCCGGCAACCACGGCCGGCGCCGCCGGCACATCTGGACTTGGCGCCTCCACGACCTCCGTAGGAGGTTGAGGCGCGACTTCGACAGATATCTCTGCCGTCGTAGCCTCATCGACCGGAGTCTCGGCTTCAACTTCGACCTTGGCTGGTTTTCGCCTTGGCGCGCGACGCGGCTTCGGCTTTTCGACGTCCTCAATCGCTTCGTCGACGACGTCAGTGCTGGTTTCCTGGGACATGATTCACCGTTTACGTTCGCGCCATCGCGGCGCATGCGGCCCTGAGACGGGCAAATCATCAAACCAATCTCAACGGGAGGCGTCTCGGCGATATTCGAGACGAGAGAGTCAGGATAGACGTGCGGAAGGGCTCGTTTGTGATGACTGCTGCATTGTGATGGGATTGTGGCGCTGAAACAAGCCCGAGGCAGGCACGACGCGTAGCGTACCATACCGCACTATATCAATACTTCAGCGCCACGTCAAATATGCGAATTCCCAGAACCCTAATACTCAGTGACCGAGATCTGCTCAAGCTTGTCGAGCCGATGCGATGCCGCAATGCGTCGGATCGTGCCTGATCGCGAACGCATTACGAGTGACTCTGTCGTCGCGCCGCGTCCCGTGTAGTGGACGCCCTGGAGCAGCTCACCATCGGTGATTCCGGTCGCCGAAAAGAAGACATTATCCGAAGATACGAGATCATCCATTCCGAAGACCTTCGTCGTGTCCAGGTTCTGCTCGCGGACGATTCGCCATTCGTCTTCGTTGCGCGGCCAGATACGGCACTGCATGTTGCCACCGATGCACTTGAGGGCGCAAACCGAGATCGTCCCCTCTGACGCGCCACCGATTCCCACCAGAAGATCGACACCAGTTCCCGGCAAGGCAGCCATGATCGCTCCAGCGACATCCCCATCCATGATCAGCTTGATTCGAGCGCCGGCCGCGCGAACCTCGTCAATAATGGATGCATGACGCGGACGATCGAGAATCACGACTGTCAGGTCCCGAACTGCCATTTGCTTCGCTTCGGCAACCCGGCGCAAGTTCTCAGTAACCGAGACCTCGATATCGATCACATGGGCCGCCTCTGGCCCAGTGGCGATCTTTTCCATATAGGCGATCTGAGGCGGGTAATGCATCGTCCCGCGCTCCGACAACGCGACGACCGCTAGCGCGTTCGGCATTCCGTTCGAAAGCAGTCGGGTCCCGTCAATCGGGTCAACAGCGATATCGACCCGCGGCTCGCTCCCCGATCCGACATTCTCGCCGATGAAGAGCATCGGCGCTTCGTCCTTCTCGCCTTCACCGATCACGACGATGCCATCCATCTCGATCCGGTGGAGGGTTGTCCTCAATGCATCAACCGCAGCCTGATCGGCGGACTCCTTGCTGCCGCGCCCCATCCAGCGTGCGGCAGCGAGCGCGGCTGATTCGGTCGCTCTCGCCAGCTCGAGAGCCAGGTTTCGATCCGGCTGCATCACGAGTGACTCGCTCATCCCGAGTATCTCCCTTCGTCAGAACGGAAACGCACGTCGCGCCTCCGCGTCCGTGTCCTCGAGAAACGCACTAATGGCCTGCACGACGTCATCGGTTGACCCGTGCTCGATCCTGCAAGTGGGCAGTGAGTTTACAAACGCGTCTCCGTAACGGCGGGTAACGATGCGGCGATCGAGAACAACACACACGCCCCGGTCATCGGCGCTGCGGATCAGTCGCCCGAATCCTTGCTTGAACCTTAAGATCGACTGCGGAACAGCGTAGTGGCCAAACGGATCGTCAAGCAGTTCGCTGCGAGCCGCGAAGACGGGGTCCGACGGCACCGGAAATGGCAGCTTGCTGATCACGAGCAGGCTCAGCGCACTCCCGACGATATCGACCCCTTCCCAAAATGAGTTGGTGCCCAGAAGCACGGTGCGGGGGTTCGCCCTCAACCGTTCGATCAACTGCCGCGGTGAACCGTCGATGCGCTGGCCGAGAACCAGAATATTCTGCGCTTCCAGCTGGCGCTTGATCGCCCGATAGGTCGTCTGCAGCGCGCTATGCGAGGTGAACAGCACCATCGCTCGTCCCTCGGTTGCCTGAGTCAGGCGCACGACCGCTTCCTGGAGGCGCTTCTGGTGGCCAGCCTCACCCGGCTCCGGCACATCTTCGACAAGCGCCAGTAGCACAGATCGTTCGTAGTCGAATGGCGACGGGACACGAAGCTCATCCGCGTGATCGAGCGAGAGGCGGTCGCGGATGTAGTCGAATGAGCCATCGGTCGTCAGAGTCGCGGAGGTCAGTGTCACACTGTCGCAGCGATGAAACAACTGATCATTGAGGATCTCACCGACATGCAGCGGCGCGGTGTGGGCAGTTGTCTCATCAGTAGCTGGGCGTCGGCTAAGCCAGTAGATCGTGTCTGGATTCGGGCTGGAAACGAACTCGGCCATTCGCATCCGAAAGAGATCCAGTTCCTCCTGAAGGAGTTCGAGCTCAGTTCGAATCTCCGGGCGTGTCGTCATATCCTCATCAGGGATGAGATCGAGCACGCGGTCAAAGTGCCGCATGGCCTCAAACAGACGGCCGAGTGGCGCGCCGAGATCGTCCCATTCGATCTCCAGTTGCGACCAGCCGGGATCGCGACGAGCCGACCCGGTAATTCGAGTCTGTCGATCGTAGCCGGTAGCCTCGTGCTCAGATCGGTCCATGAACTCACCGAGCGCGCCGAAAAAGCCATCGACACGAGAGAGACATTCCTTCGCGGCAGCGAGGCCGGCCGCCAGCTGTTCCTGTAGCGGGCCGGCCTGTGCTCGCGCTTGTTCGAGAGGACTTCCCGCGATTGCGCGAAACGCAAGGCCCAGCGTCCCACCGACGCCAACCGGCTCCGATTCGGTGACAACACGGTGAATCAGATCGAGCGCGTTAGATCGCGAAAGCGAGTGGCCGACCTGGGACGTCGCTTCAGCCTCGAGGTGATGGGCTTCGTCAATAATGAGGTTCCGAAACGGCGGAATCACCGAGTGCCGTGCCAACATATCGGAGAGCAGCAGGGAGTGGTTGACGATGACAACGTGCGCCGCTTCGGCGGACTGACGGGCGCGGAAGAGGAAGCACTGGTTTCGCCGATGGAACACGCACTGCCCCGGAATGCAGGAGCCTTCCTCCTCGGCCAGCCGCTTCCAGTATGGACGCTGGTCCGGTGACAGGTGCAGCTCAGCAGAGTCACCAGTGTCGGTCTGCTGGAGCCAGGCAATGACTTTGGCATAGAGTTGGGCTTGCGGCTCCGATGTCGGCGCCTCACGCTGAGCCAGAAACCAGCGCCGGAGACAGAGATAATTCGCGCGCCCCTTGAGCACTGCCACCCGGAGATCTCGTAGCTTGCCCAGTTCATCGTCGCCCGGACCAGATTGTTCTGCGGCCGCGAGTAGCGCTGGGAGATCCTTCTTCATGAGCTGATCCTGCAGCGCGATGGTGGCCGTCGAGATCACGACTCGGTCGCCCCGCTCGACCGCATGGAGCGCTGCCGGGAGGAGGTAGCCAAGCGACTTCCCGGTGCCAGTGCCAGCCTCGACGAGCAACGCGCCCCCTTGGTTGAGGTTTGTTGCTACGGCATGCATCATCTGCGTCTGCTGCGGACGAAGCTCATATCCGGAGATAGTTCGCGCCACCGGCCCGTCGATGGCCATGGCGGCGTCGAGCACGTCCGGGGAAATGGGCACATCACTGCCAGTTGGCTCGAGCCGTTCCGGGCGTTCACGCGGCATAAGGAACATCGCCTCGGAGCTCGCGGTTCCTGCGCCGGCCAATTGCGCCATGAGTTGCGCGCCGATCGACGAGCCACCCAGATCGACAACCTCCTGCCGTCGTTCGCGAAGGATCGAGGCAAAGAAGCGACCGACGTGCGTCCCAGTCGATGTAGTGACCGAGATCAAGCGCTCGAGTGTCGCGTCGTCGAACAGATCCGCCCGCTCTGCGAGACGATTGAAGACCGCCATCGTCGTTTCAGCGTCGGCCACAGCGCGATGTGTGTTCGGCACATCAACCCCGAGCGCGGCGGCGACCGTCGCGAGGTTGTAGGCAGGGAGCTCGGGCAACATGATCGTAGCCAGCTCGAATGTGTCGTACCGGGTGTTGTCAAAGCGCAGCCCGCTGGCTGTCAGCATGTCGAGATCCATGCCAACCGACTGGCCAACGATCGGCGCCTGGCTGACAAAATCCCGAAGACGAGGAGCGATAAGCGGGAATAGCGGGGCCGCTCGAAGATCGTCGTTTGCTAGCCCGGTCAGTGACTGAATGCTCAACGAAACCGGTCTGGATGGTCGAACGAGTGTCTCGAAGCGGTCGATCACTCTAGCGCCACGGAACTTGATCGCGCCGATCTCGATGACCTCATCGCGGCTCGGGTCCATGCCCGTCGCCTCAATATCGAGCGCGACGCAGACATCCCTCATCAATACGTTACCCAGATTTCGTCGTAGCGCCAGAGCCGGCTGCGAGGAGGACGAGCTGTGCGAGCCCGGTCGCGATTGGCTCAACGTCGATAGTCTCGTTGACCGTATGCCCGCCAGTTCCGCGCGAGATGCCGACGCAAACCGCCGGAATCCCGAGGCTGATCGGGATATTGGCATCCGTGCTTGACGCCTCGAAGATCGGCTCCATGCCGAGGGCGCTGAGCACGTCGCCCGAGCGCTGAACAAACGGGTGCTCGATTGGAATCTCGCCGGCCGGCCGTTCCCCAAGCACCTCGATGTCGACTCCGAGGCCATCGCCAGCAGCCGATGTTGCGATGTTTCCGATCCGATCGACAAGATGACGCAGCGCCACGGAATCCACCGATCGCATGTCAATCACCGCCGACGCACTCGCCGCAATCGTGTTGACCGACGTTCCGCCCTCGATGACGCCAACATTGTAGGTCGTCTTCGGTGACGACGAAACCTCGAGCTCATCGATGGCCGCGATAATCCGACCCAGGCCATGGATCGCGCTGGGCTTTCCGAACGCGCCCCAGGAATGCCCGCCGGGACCGCGAACCGTTACCTTCCAGCGCACCGAGCCGACAGCGCCGTGCGTGATACGCCCGACGTTGTGACCTTCCACTGCGATCACGCCGGCCAACTGATCCTGGTATCTCCGAACCGCCTCGCGCACACCACGAAGGTTGCCGAGCCCCTCCTCGCCAACGGTCGCGACCGCCAGGATGTCGTGCTCGGTTTCGACCCGGAGATCATCGAGCGCCTTCAACGCTCCAACCACCGCGGCGACGCCGAGGCTGTTGTCGCCAATTCCAGGACCGCGAAGCCGCCCGGGTTCTTGCGAGACCGTGATCGGCACTCCAGCCGGGAACACAGTGTCGGTATGCGCCACGAGCATCAATACCGGTCCACCCCGAGTTCCCCGTCGGGCGTAGACATTCCCGATCTCGTCAATCTCGGCTGGGTATCCAATATCGTGCAGCAGCCCCGCCACGAACCGACCGCGTTCCAGCTCCTGACCCGTTGGCGCTGGAATCGCACAGATTCGCATCGTGAGGTCGGCGACGAACAGGGCCTGTTTCGCAGCAGCGGAACGCGCCTGATCCACCTGACGCTGACTCGGCGGCAATGATCCTCCCTGGCTTCCTGAGGTGGTTGAATCGGACGAAAATCCGGGGCAGGGGGCGCGATGGAAACCGGCTTGCGGTTATCCAAGTGTGACGGCAGTATAGCACGATCCGAAAACATTACGCGCTGGCGCGCGAAAAATTCCGACCGTCTGCGGTATCCTTGACAGCACGCGACAGGGTCCGTACAGTGACACCCGCAGGTGAGCATACAGCCGGGCAATCGCCTCAACATCCATGCAGCTCGACTCGTGCGCTCGCGTCGGAAGTAGCGATGCTGAGGAAGGTGGCAGATGCAGCGGATCTACCGTGGCGACCGAGGCATGATCGCGTGGGCGCTTCATCGACTAACCGGGCTTGGCGTACTCCTCTTTCTCCTTGTCCATATTGCCGACATCTTCGTCATCAGCTACGGGCCGGCCGAGTTCAATTCTTTGCTGTTCATCTATCATTCGCTCGGCTTCAGGCTTATGGAAGTGTTGCTGGTCGGCGCCCTGTACTACCACGCATTCAATGGCATCCGTATTATCCTGATCGACTTCTGGGATCGCGCATCACTCATCCAGCACCAACTCTGGTATGGAACGATCGTTGTCTTCCTGGTCACGTTCATCCCTACCGCCATCCTGATGACCCGGCCGCTGTTCAGCTGATTCTGGAGAGGACAGACGAGCGATGCTCAGTCGTGGTGGTGGCCGGGCGAAACCGGTCGAGGCGAACGGTATTGAGCTGTTCTCCTGGTTCTTCTTCCGCGTCAGTGGCCTGCTGCTGGTCATTCTGGCGATTTTGCATGTCGTGATCATGCATGTCGTGAACACGGTCGACAAAATTGACTTCGAGTTCGTTGCAGATCGCTGGGGTTCGCCGTTCTGGCGAGTGTTCGACTTTCTTCTGTTGGCGTTGGCGTTGTTACACGGGATCAACGGCGGTCGGGTCAGCATCGAGGACTATATCCGTACGCCAGGGTGGCGGATCGCCGCGCATACGACGTTGGCAGTGATCGCGGTGGTGTTCCTCATCCTCGGCGGTCTCGCAATTGTGACGTTCAATCCGCAGGCTTTCCAGGCGGCCCAGGCAGGGAGATAGGTGATGTACCACCGTTACGACGCGCTGATCATCGGCGCTGGCGGCGCCGGTCTGATGGCTGCTGTCCAACTCGCGGGAAAATGCAAGTCGGCCGTGATTTCGAAGCTCTACCCACCGCGATCCCACACAGGAGCCGCGCAGGGCGGGATCGCGGCGGCGCTCGGCAATGTCGAGGAAGACCACTGGGTCTGGCACATGTTCGACACGGTCAAGGGTGGCGATTACCTCGTCGACCAGGATGCGGCCGAGGTCCTCTCCCGCGAGGCAATCGACGCGGTCATCGAGATGGAACATATGGGGTTGCCGTTTAACCGCACCCCGGAAGGCAAGATCGACCAGCGACGGTTCGGCGGTCACACCCGAAACTTCGGCGAGGGCCCGGTTCGGCGCGCCTGCTACTCGGCGGACCGCACAGGCCACATGATTCTGTACACGCTCTATCAGAACTGCATCAAGCACGACGTCGAGTTCTTCGACGAGTTCCACATGCTGGATCTCATCATGACCGACGACGGGATCTGCAACGGGATCATCGCGCTTGAGGTTCTGACTGGCGAGATTCACGTCTTCCACGCCAAGACGATTATCATGGCGACGGGCGGATACGGCCGGGCATTTCAGGTAACGTCGAACGCAATGGCCGCGACCGGGGACGGCATGGCGATCGCGTTCCGCCGGGGCATCCCTCTTGAGGACATGGAGTTCTATCAATTCCATCCGACCGGTATTTACCGGAAGGGGATCCTGCTCACCGAGGGGGCCCGCGGTGAGGGCGGAATCCTTCGCAATGTCAATGGCGAACGCTTCATGGAACGCTACGCCCCAACGCTCAAGGACCTGGCCCCACGGGACATGGTGTCACGCTTCATCTGGCAGGAGATCCGCGAGGGCCGCGGCGGCGGCCCGAACAAGGACTATGTCACGCTCGACTTGACACATCTCCCGCCCGGCGCGCTCGAGGAGAAGCTGCCGGACATCACGGATTTTGTCGAGACCTATCTGGGGCTTGACCCGCACAACGTGCCGATTCCGATTCAGCCTACCGCGCACTATGCGATGGGTGGCCTGCCCACCGATGTCGAAGGTCGGGTGACGATCGACGATACCGGCACGGCTCTCCCCGGGCTTTACGCTGCCGGTGAGGTGGCGTGTGTCTCGGTTCACGGCGCAAACCGACTGGGCACCAATTCACTGGTCGATCTCGTTGTGTTTGGCCGGCGGGCGGGGAAGCACGCGCTCCAGTACATTGCCGAGAACGACCTGGCGCCACTTCCGCCGGAACCCGAGTACCGGGGCCGGGCCGAAGTATCCAACCTGATGGAACGAACAACCGGCGAGAATGTAGCCGACATCCGTCAGACACTTCAAACTGAGATGATGGACAAAGCCAGCGTGTTCCGCACCGGTGAGGGACTTCGCGAGATCCAGCAGATCGTGCATGACCTGAAGGATCGCTACCACCATGTCGCGATCAACGACAAGGGCAGCGTCTTCAATATGGATCTTCTCGAGGCGCTCGAGCTTGGGTACCTACTGGACTGCTCCGAAGCGCTCGTCGCTGGCGCCGTCACACGCGAGGAGAGTCGCGGAGCCCATATGCGCGAAGATTTTCCCGATCGGGACGACACCAACTGGCTGAAGCACACGCTCGCCTACCGGACGTCCGGCGGGTTGCAACTGCGGTACAAGCCGGTCGTCCTGACCCGCTTCGAGCCGAAGGAACGGAAGTACTAATGCAGGTCACGGTCAAGGTGCTCCGGTTCAACCCGGAAATGGACACCAAGCCGCACTACGAATCGTATACAGTCGAGCAAGAGCCATCCGACCGGGTTCTTGATGCCCTCAACACGATCAAGTGGCACATCGACGGCACTCTCACTTATCGGAGATCGTGCGCGCACGGCGTTTGCGGCTCGGACGCGATGAGGATCAACGGTCGAAATCGGCTTGCCTGCAAGCTTCTGATCAAGGATGTCGGATCAACGATCACGGTCGAGCCGATCATTGGCTTCGATGTCATCAAAGATCTCGTCGTGGATATGGAGCCGTTCTTCGATAGCTACAAGCGCATCAAGCCGTTTCTCATCAACCACGACGCTCCCCCGGTCGGGCGAGAGCGACTCCAATCGGCCGAGGATCGCGAACGCTTTGACGACACGACAAAGTGCATTCTCTGTGCCTGTTGCACGACATCGTGTCCGATTGTCTGGACGAACGAGGAATACGTGGGGCCGGCGACGATCGTTCAGGGCCATCGCTTCATTTACGACAGCCGCGACCAGGGCGGCCCGGAGCGACTCAAGATGCTAAATGAACGCTCCGGTGTCTGGCGCTGCCGGACGATCTTCAATTGCACTGATGCCTGCCCACGAGGGATCAAGGTGACGCAAGCGATTGAGCAGGTCAAGCGCACGCTGCTGACCGGGGAATAACCCGACCTTTACACGCCCGGGACGGTCCGCCGTCCCGGGCGCTGTGTATACTCCCGCGCGTGACCCGTTATCGCCCTGGAGGATCAACCGATGACCAATCCGCTTGATTGGGATTATCTGACTGCATCGACCCGCGATACGCCGGTGTTCGGGCCGCTGTCAATCACCTATCTCATCGTTTTCGCCGGCCTGTTTCTGCTCAGCGCATTCGCCTACTATGATGCGCCTCGTCGCTTTCGCTCCGATCGTATCCGGCGCGAAGCAATCCGCAAAGGATCCGAGATCCTCATGTGGGTGACTGGGGTGGGGCTGTTCTTCTTCGGGGTTCGAGTTATGCAGTTCCAGTTTCTCAGCCTCGAGCGCCGCATCTGGTTGTATCTATCGATGCTCCTGTTGATCGGTGTGCTCGCCTATTTTGCGTATTATGTCCGCCAGGTCATGCCAGCACAACTCGCCGCCCACTCTCAGCATCAGGCGAAGAAGCAGTACATTCCGGCCCACGGCTCAAGCCGAGACCGGTCCCGGGGGAAATCCGCGCGCTGACAACCCACGCTTGGACACGAACACACGAGACGCTGCCGGACTTTCGTCCGGCGGCGTTCGCGTCTGGGTCAGAAGAATGGCCGTGCACCCTCTTCCGACCGCGATCCTCCAGCTTGCTACAAGTAGTTAGCTCCGGCAGGGCGTCCCCGCGTCACCCACGGGAAACCACTTAGGGCTGCTTCCTTCCGGACCTGACCCGGTTCGCGGGTCCGCGCCGCGCGGGACCCGGCCTTCATCACCACTTACTCGAGCAGTCCTACAGGGTCGGGCCTCGAGAGGGACTTCCGTCCCGCTAGAGCGGATTGCGGGTACAGGGCACCGCTAGTTCCCCACCTAGCACGACCGCCGGAAGTATAGCATCCGATCCGGTTCGGGCAGACAGATCTGCCCGCGGTCCGGGCGGTACAATCAGACCGATGAACCGACGAATAGACACCAGAGGCGATTCCCCAGTGAAACGAGCTCTCTTTGCGCTTGCGCTGCTTGCGATCATCAGCGCGCTGCTCCCGTTCTCTGTCGCGGCAGACACCAATGGGCGTATCAGCGGGACGGTCACCAACGGCACGAGCGGCCAACCGGTATCTGGCTCAACCGTCACCGTATCTCGCTTTGATAAGAAGCCCGAAGGTGGTGTGATGCCACAGAGCGTCGACCTGACAACAATCACCACAGGCGATGGCCGCTACAGCTTCGACGGTCTCGACACCAGCACCGGGCTGGTCTACGCGGTATCAGTGACCTTTCAGGGTGTTCTCTATTCTTCGGGAATGGTTCAGATCAGCTCGTCGCCGGAACAAACGGCGGATATCTCCGTTTATGAGACCACGCCGGACCAATCGGCAGTCTCTCTGTCGTCGCGCGGCCTCATCCTGAATGCAGTCGATCGCGAGACAGGCGCGGCCTCGATCGTCGATGTGTTCTCGTTCGACAACGCCGGCAACAAGACCGTCATCGCTGGCGACGAAGGGAGGACACTTCGATTCAGTGTTCCACCGAATGCGGCGGAAGTTGGACCGCGAGCCGGTTTCGACTTCGGCACTCCGAGCCTCGAAGGCTCGACCGTCTACGCGACGTCGCCACTTCGCCCAGGGGCGGCCAACCCGGCGTCGCTGGGCTATGTCCTTCCATATTCCGGATCGACGTTCGAATTCTCAGTCACCACCGACTACCCGACCCAGGATGTCCGCATCCTCGTGCCGGCCGGCGAGGACGGGAAAGGCGCGCGTGTCGTAAGTGACACAAAACCCCTGCTCGACGGAGGCATCATCTCGATCGGCAGCCAGCAATACCACGTCTGGTCCACCGGGATGCTTCAGAAAGGGAATGTGCTCTCACTGCGCTTTCTCGACCTGCCCACCGCAACCTCCGCCAATCGAGCTCTCAGCACGATCGAGCCGGCCTTGATTGCTATCGTCGCCTTGCTCCTGGCAACTGGCGTAGCCGGGTGGGTCGTCAGGAGTCGCCGGCTTTCAGCGCCGCGAATCGTCACCGTCGCGCCTGCTCTCGCAGACACGCTCGAAGCGCGCCGCGCAGCCCTCACCGAGGAATTGCGCGGGCTAGAAGCTGCGCACACGGCTGGGCTCGTAGACAGCCCGGAGTATCAGCGCTCCCGACGGTTGATCCTCGAAGACCTGCGCCGGATATCCCGAGCGATGCGCGGGATCGGTGACGACGAGTAGTCGGACGAGGCGTGCTACGATACCCCCCGGTTGATAACACGGAGGGAGGAGTCGCAACGCATGGCGGACACCGGGTCTCACAGAATCACATCGGATGACATCTATCATTTCAAGCTGATTTCGGAGGCGCAGTTCTCACCGGACAATAAACAGGTCGCATACGCCGTTACGACGATCGAGCGCGAGAAGAACGACTATCGCTCGTCGATCTATGTGGCCTCGGTCGACGGCTCTCGAACGCGGCGGCTGACTCACGCAGATGCCAAGGATGGCACGCCACGTTGGTCCCCGGACGGGAAGCACATCGCGTTCCTGTCCAATCGCAGCGAGAAGCCGCAGCTGTGGTTGTTGCGCGTCGATGGCGGCGAAGCCTGGCAGGTTTCGACGCTGAGCGACGGCATCGGCGGTTTTGCCTGGTCGCCGGATGGGCAGAGCTTCGTTGCGGTGTCGAAGACGACCGATCTCCCCTCGGAGGATGCGGACAAGAAGGACGACGCCGAGAAGTCCGACGTCAAGCACATCAAGAAGATCCGCTACAAGGCGGATGGAGAGGGCTTTCTCGATTTCAAGCCCAGGCACCTGTGGCTCGTGCCGGCCTTCGGCGGCGACCCTCACCGACTGACCGACGCTGACATCGACGACACCGACCCGATCTGGTCACCGAACGGTCAGGAGATCGCCTTCGTCACCAACAGGACGGACGATCGGGAGATGAATACCGCCTCCGAGTTGTGGGCAATCCATGCTCACGGCAAGGAGGAACGCTGCATCATCGGCGGGGACAGCTCTTCGTTTGGCTCGCCGAGCTGGTCGCCCGATGGGTCGCAACTCGCGTTCGTGGGCAACTGGCACGCCACCGCCGGCGGTGCGTTGGACAATGATCTATGGGTCGTCGGCGCCGCGGGTGGCGACCCGGCGCCGCTGACCGAGACGCACGATCGCTCGATTGGCGACTCGGCGATGAGCGACGTCTATGCCTCGTCAGCAACCAGGCCACTCTGGTCCCCCGACGGCGCGAGCATTTACGTGCTGATCAGCCGCAACGGCTCGACCCATATCTACAGCGTGGCGGCCGGCGGCGGAACGCCGAAGCAACTGACGAGCGGAGACCGCCGGGTATCGGGATTTTCGCTCTCGTCCGACGGTGGCCAGATTGCGTATGTCTCCGGTGCAGCGACGAACCCGGGCGATCTGTTTGTGGCAGATTCGGATGGCAAGAACGAGCGGCAACTCACCGATCTGAACAGCGACTTCCTCGGCGGCGTAACTCTCTCGACGCCCGAAGAGTTCTGGGTCAAATCACCGGACGGCGCCGATATTCACGGCTGGATCATGAAGCCCGTGGGATTTGAGCCGGGCCGGAAGTATCCGATGATCCTTCAGATCCACGGCGGGCCTCATGGCATGTACGCGAACGCGATGATGCACGAGTTCCAGCTGATGGCGGCACGCGGCTACGTTGTTGTCTACACAAACCCGCGCGGCTCCTCCGGCTACGGGGAGGACTTCACGACCTATACCCACATGGCGTGGGGCGAGAAGGACATGCCCGACGTGATGGCGGCCGTCGACTGGGCGATTGCGCAGGGTTATGTCGACGAGAATCGGCTGGGCGTCACCGGTGGTTCATACGGCGGCTACATGACACTCTGGGTTATCGGGCACAGCGATCGGTTCAAGGCAGCCGTAACTCAACGTTGTGTGTCGAACCTGTACTCGTTCTACGGCACCAGCGACATCGGCTTCACTTTCGGTGAGTACGAGTTCGGCGGGACGCCGTGGGAAGAGCGCGAGCGGCTTATGAAGTACTCGCCGATCACCTACGTCAAGGATATGACGACGCCGCTGCTGATCGTGCACTCCGAAGAGGACTATCGTTGCCCGATCGAGCAAGGCGAGCAGGTCTTCATCTCGCTGAAGAAGCTCGGTCGTGAGGTGGAGTTCGTCCGATTCCCGAACGAAAACCACAACCTCTCACGGACAGGTAAGCCGAAGCACCGGATCGAGCGACTCGAGCACATCGTCGGCTGGTTCGACCGACACCTCTAGGATCGGCAGGACGCAAACGGCCGGGCGCGTGCTGCGCCCGGCCGTCGTCGTTCACGGTAGTTACGGCAACCGCTCGCGGATCCAGTCTGCCAGCATGTCAGCCATCCGCTCGCGATAGGCGAATCCTCGCTCGGCGGTCGCCGGCCGCGCGTCGCCGAGGATGCCATTGCTCGTCAGCGCAACCATTCCCTGCTCGAAAATCACCTTCTGCGCCGCAGGGCCGAAGTCGCCGACATACCCTTCCTCGGCGTAATCCATCTCGACCAGAGCGCCGTTTGCCGCGAGCACCATCGACGTCTCCGCCTCGCCGGCATGCGCCCCTGCCTCGGCGGCGGTGACGCCATCCTTCGCTGCCACCTCGAACATCGGTCGGATGAACTCGTTCAGATCGGTATAGGCGAGGAAGCGCGCGCCATTCACGACACCACCCGTCTCCGCAAGCAGCTCGTTCAGGGGCGCGAAATTGCCACCATGGCTCGGAACGATCACGATCGTCTCGAAACCGTGCGACGCGAGGCTCGCGACATACTGCCGAACGACGCTCTTGAATAGCTCCTTATCGAGTGTGATCGTTCCAGCAAAGGGCATGTGATGTTCCGAGACACCGAACGGAATCGTCGGCCCCTGAAGCGCACCGGGCAGTCGTTCGACAACCGCCTCCGCCAGGAACGAGCCCAGCAGCGTGTCGGTCTGCATCGGCAGGTGCGGGCCATGCTGCTCCATCGAGCCGGCCGCCGCAACAAGCGTCCGCTGACCGGCGTCGATTGCAGCCCTCACCTGCGGCCAGGACATCTCCTCGAGCTTTCGCCGGTTCGATAGCCGGCCCTCGACCTTGCTCACGTCAACCACGTTAGTCAGCCTCCCCTGATTCATCTTGTCGCCGTCGCGCGATCATCTCGCGACCCCTGGCCAACACTCGTTCTGTCAGTCGCGCATCATACTGCTTCTGCTCGACCCACCGTTCGAGCATCTGCGCGGCGTCACGAGCCACCTCGTCGCTCACAGCGACACGCGCGCGCGCAGTGGTCTCACTCTCGACCACGACGTGGGCAACGTGCGATGCCCCAGCCGCGAGCAACGCCTTGCGGACATCTGCGACGACGACCCCGCGCTCGCGTCCAGTGTCGACCTCGATGAGGCAACGGACGATCGCATCCCGGATATCACGGCCGGCCCTTTCGATCTCACGGGTGACTTGAGCGTCCGGCGTGTCACCGCGCGCCTCGATGCGGAGCGTGCGAAACCGGCGGGCCGGCAGCTCCACAAACTCGAACTGCGTCTCTCGCCCGTCCGAGCCGTTTTCAATATCGACGATGACATACCCTTTCGGCTCGCGTTCCTCGCCGAAGTCAATCCTCTCCGGACTCCCCGCATAGACCACCGGCGGATGCGTGCCAATCACCTGGTGCTTATGGATATGCCCCAATGCGACGTAGTCGAACGAGCGGGCATGGACGTCGTCACGTCCAACCGTAATGTCCTTGCCGAGCATGATCGACTGCTCCTGCCCCAGCGACGCGCCTTGTATGCTGACATGCGCCATCAGGACCGAGGGTTGCGTCGGGTCGATCCCGCGGAGCTTATCCGCGATCGCCTCGGACACGAGTTGCTGGGTCTCTCGATCCAGCGCCAGATCATCCAACTCCCGATACTCCCGCACACCCAGCAGGCCCGATCGAGGAATCCAGGGGAGCGTGACGATCTGCAGTGGCCCGGAGCGAGTGGCTACGTTGAGCCGTTCGATCGATCGGCTGACGTAGACACCCTGAATCTCGAGCACGCCGTAGATCTCGACCGGGGTCGCTCGACTCGCAACATTGGGCAGATCGTGGTTGCCGACCAGGATCACGATCGGGATATCAGCCTGCGAAAGTCGCAGGACTCGGCGGGCGAACTCGCGCTGCAAGGTCGGACTAGGGTCGCGATTCTTGAACGCATCACCCGTGAACAGCACCGCGTCGACTCGATCGGCAATCGCTCGATCCAGGATCAGATCGAATACCCGCAGGAAATCAAGAACTCGGGTCGAGAGGCCGGTCTCGGGGTCGAGCGCGCCGTGGTTGTCGACGCCCAGATGGAGGTCGGAGAAATGAATCAATCGCACGAATTATTCAGACCTCCTCGGTCGCCCACCCGTCAATACTTCCATCCCCAGCCGCGGGTCTGGCCGCGTCCTGCGGATGGAATCATCGCGCAGCGCGCGTCCATATTCTCTCGTGCGAACGATCATTGGCATCGGAATCGCATGGCCGACGACGAGGCACTGTTGAGACGGCTCGAGACTGGCGAGCATCGAGCGCAAGCCGGCCCGATCGCCAGTGCCACTCAGGACAGCGGCGATGTCCTGCTCGTCGGTCAACAATCCACTGACACGAGTCGCAAGTTGCGACATCACCTCGGAGTCGATCTGACTCGGGCGCTGATCGACGACCATGAGCGACACATTGAACTTGCGCATCTCGCGAGCAATCGTGCCGAAGATCGACTGCCGAGCCGCCGACGGGCTCAGAAACTTGTGGGCTTCTTCCAGCACAACGACGAGCGGACGAGAGGAATCGGGAGTTTGCATCGCTCGGGACCGGTTGGCATCCTCGCGGTACTCGCTGTGTATCCGACGCGTCAGCAGATTCGTTACGAGCATGTAGTCCCGCAGGCTGTCGTAGCCACCAAACTGGATCACGACGTGCCGGCCAGCCCGAAGATGCTGGACAATGTCGCGAACTGGATCGGCGGTTGCGTCATTGACGATGTAGTCCCGTTCCGGGAGATACAGCAGCTTTCGTCGTAGCGCATCTACCGCGCCTTCGTGGGCTCCAGTCTGTGCGACAAACGCCTTCGCTCCCTCTCCGTCCATCCCGAGGAGGGTGGAGAGCCATCGCTTCCCGAACGCCTTTTTCAACAGGAACGTCGTGGCGCTGAAGGTATCAGTGAGGTCGAGCTCGTCGCGCAATAGCTCGATATCCTCTGGCTCGATGTGATTCATGCCGATCTGGATGTGGTAATCGACTCGTGGGCTACTGCGATCGAGGCTGTAGACCTTCACCTGCGTCGAGTCGAAGAGATCGCGCAGGCCGGGTATGCCGGGCTTGTCCCGGCGCTCATCTGCGTACTCATCATGCATGTCGAAGATCAGAGCAGACGAGATATTGGCCCGGATCAGGCCGAAGAGGATCAGGCGCGTCAGGACGCTCTTGCCGGTGCCAGTCTGGCCGAAGATGCCGCTCGGTCGCTCAATTAGCTTTCGGAGGTCGATTGTGACTTTCGCGTCATCCATCGCGATCGGCGAACCGACCGAGAATCGTTCGTCCCCCTCCTGCCCGAAGACAACATCGAAGTCTTCCGCGCGGGCGCGGCGCATTCGGGCGAAGTGCGACGGAATGGTCCGGACCGCGCGAGGCCCTGCTCCCAGTACGTCATCCTTGCCTTCGACAACGAGGCTGGGTCGGACCGTTGCGGCAGTAAACGTGTGGATACCGCGGAGCGATTCGCGGATGAACTCGCTTTCAACGGGCGGGTCGGCAGCAACACCAGGGTCAGTCATTCGCAACTGCAGATCATTTACGAGGCTGAAATAGCGATCGCGCTCTCCTTCGAGAACGACGAAACTGCCAACCTGCAGATCTTCAGCCGAACCGCCGTTCAGCCGGACAGTCAGGCCCGCACTGAAACTACCCTCGGTCACGACGCCGAGGTCGTCGCGGCTGCCAGAATCCATGGCTCCTCCGGCCCGACACAGTGTCCGTACGCGCCGAATTGTATCATTGGGTTTGACGGTATCCGTGACCGAGCAGGAATGGCGGCCATGGCCGATATCGAAGTCCCGCCACTTGAGGCGCTACAGCAGTTTCTGGACGATGTCCATCTCGATCCCGCAGCAAACGGATCGACCTCCAAGCGCACGGCCTACCGGCTTGGCGAGTCGTGCGCTACCTCCGATCTGACGATCGAGGAGACCTTCGAGCTCCTCGAGCAGAATGCCCCCGATGTGTTGGCGGTGCTGAGCGCCGAAGCGCTGGGGTCGATCGTCCGAGGGTATGTCGACCAGATCGTCCGCACCCGTGGTTTGACTCAACGCAAGCCCGGCCGGCTCTCGAGCCATGTCGCGCGGCTCGCGGCCCTGCACCGTATCAATCGCGCAGCCACGTCGAGCCTGCGGCTCGATGATGTTCTCGCGACAATAGTCGAGGCCGTTGCGGAAACGATCGACGGTGAAGCCTGCTCGGTCTTCCTCTACGACGAGCACACACAGGCGCTGATTCTGCGGGCGACGAAAGGGCTGAACCCCGACGCCATCGGTCGGATCGCGATTCGCTCCGATGCAGGGATCACCGGACTTGCCGCAAGCACCCGGGTCACTCAGATGGTCGAGGACGCGCCGTCACATCCCGCCTTCTTCACCTACCCGCTAGTCGGAGAGGAGCGATACACAACGCAAGTCTCCATTCCCCTGTTTCTACGGGAACCAGAGCGGCTCATTGGCGTGATGAACATCCAGTCGGTGGACCAGCGCACGTTCGACCAGGACGAGCTGACGTTCCTCGAAACGGCCGGCGGTGAGCTCGCGATTGCGATCGAGAATGCTCGCCTCTACAGCCAGACCGACGACGCGCTGCATCGTCGAATCTCAGAGCTCAATGCGTTGCAGGCAGTCAGCCGAAGCCTGGCGGTCGCGCGACGCCCGGACGAGCTCCATCCGCTGATTGCCGCTCACGCAGCGTCCATCGCGCGAGGTGATGCAGCGGCGATCTTCGATGCCCCATCGTCCGGCAGTTCGGATGGGGGACGCCTCGCTGCAACCGGAGTTGATGATCCCGACGAGGTGTTCCCACCAGCCATTCGCGAGCGGGTGGAGACCAATCGTAGCGCCATGGCTGTCACAACCGGTCCGGACTCCATCGTGCTCGGCGCGCCGCTGATGACGGCACATCGTCTGCTGGGCACCGTGCTCGTCCGAACGCGCCTCGACGAAAATCACGTAGAGGAGAAGTTGAGCCTGTTCCAGGCGTTTGCCGATGCCGCGGCGTTGGCGCTGGAGAACGCAGAACTCTACGAGGAGGCGAACAGCGGGTTCGCGCGGGCCTCAACTCTGCTCCAGGAGATGCACCATCGTGTGCGTAACAACTTGCAGACCGTCGCAGCGCTCCTCTCAATGCAGGCGCGCCACGCCTCGCATCCTGCGCATCGCGCAACGCTTCAGGAAGCAGTCGCTCGGGTCCAGTCGATCGCCGCCGTCCACAATCTGCTTTCGGCCGAGAACCTCACGTCGGCAACGGTGACGTCGATTGTGAAGCACGTCGTCGATGAGGCATCGATCAACGTCGTGCCGCCGGGCAAGCGCGTCGAGTTCGAGATTGTGCCGAGCGATGTCGCGGCGACTTCACGACAAGCAACTATCCTGGCGTTGCTCGTGAACGAATGCGTGACGAACGCGATCGAGCACGGGATGAGCGACTGTCAGGTCGGACGGATCCGCGTCGTCCCGCGCCGCGACGGCGACCTGGTCGAGCTCCGAATCGAAGACGATGGCTGCGGACTGGCGGAGGGCTTCAACCTCGAACGCGATAGTAGCCTCGGCCTGCGGATTACGCGCACGCTGACGACGGCTGATCTCAAGGGGACGTTCGCCATCGGCAACCGTCCGGAAGGCGGCGCGGTCGCGACGATTCGCTTTCCAGCCGCAGGCCAGGATATCCCGATCACGCGCTGATCGGGCCGTCATTCGCGGCGTAGGCGCGGTCGAGCAAAGACATGATGTGGATCACCTCGACGTCGACACCCTGCTGGCGCAGGCCGGCCGCGATCTGCATCATGCAGCCAGGGTTCGCCGATACGATCGTCGCAGCGCCGGTCTTCCCGGCATTGTCGAGCTTGCGCGCCAGCAGGGTTGCCGACGTCTCCGGCTGAAGCAGGTTGTAGATGCCCGCGCTGCCACAGCACATCGTCGACTCCGGCATCTCCACGAGAGTCAGGCCCGGTATTGAGGCAAGAAGCTGACGAGGTTCACGGGTAATGCGCTGGGCATGGGCAAGATGGCACGGATCCTGGTAGGTTACGGTCATCTTGAGTGGCCCCGGTTCGGCCGACAGGCCAGACTGAGCGAGGAACTCGGTTGCGTCCTTGACTCGTTCGCTGAAGCGCTTCGCGCGCTCGGCGTAGGCAGGGTCGTTGCGCAACAGGAAACCGTACTCCTTCATCGCCGCCCCACAGCCAGCAGCGTTGACGATGACTGCGTCAAATTGCGGATTGTCAAACGCCTCGATGTTTGCCCGCGCCAGCCGCCGGCCACCGTCCATATCGCCAGAGTGAACCGACAACGCGCCACAACATCCCTGTCCGACTGGAACGACAACGTCGTAGCCGTTTCGCGCAAGCACCCGCGCCGTCGCACGATCCACCTCGGCATAGGCGGTGCTCATGACACAGCCGGCCAATAGCGCCACGGTTCCACGACGAGTACCGTGGGCCGGCCAGTACTCCTGCCCAGGCACGACAAAACGATCCGCCATCTGCGGAAGTAGCGCCTCCTGTTCCTGGAGGCCCATCAGCTTCAGAACACCGGACTTGCGGGCTACATTCTGTGCGCCGCTCCGCTGGTAGAGCCGCAGGGTGGAGGACAGCGCGCGGAACCGCCGTGTGCTGCCGAATGCGCCGCGGAATGCTGCGGTTCGTGCCAGCGAGATCTGCGGCGAGTGCCGCGTGACCTGTTCGATCTGTGCCCTGGCTGTCTCGACCAACTCACCATACCTCACCCCTGATGGGCAGGCCGCCTCACAGGCGCGACAGTTCAAGCAGAACGACATCTCCTCCAGAAACGTCTCATCCGTGATGCTGAGACGGCCCTCGTGGACTGACTTGATCAGCGCAATCCGCCCGCGCGGTGATGAACGCTCCCGAAGCGTCAGCCGGTAGGTAGGGCAAGCCGGGAGGCAGAAGCCGCAATGAACGCACGCGCGCATTACATCCACTGGCGGCGCATCGGGACCCGAGAATCCCGAAAGCCGTTCAGGCTCAGCCGCAGCGCGCGCGAACTGGCCGCCAATTGCCTCACTCACCACAGGAGCACCACCCCATCACCTTAGAGACCAAGCACGAACCGGCCGGAGTTGATCCGCCGATCGGGATCAAAGCTGTTCTTCAGTCGCTGCAAGATCGGCCCGACTGCTTCGGGTGTCGGGCCAAAGACGTCTCTCCCCGTCTTGAGGCTGGCCGGCAGCGCCAGCCAGGTCGCCGCTCCGGCGAGCTCGGGGCGCATATCCTCAACCCCAGCGCCCGCGGGCCGCCGCGCGTACACGAGCCCCGAGCCGAGGTCCGCGCACACTCTCCAGCCCGCGTCAGCAAGCTCGTGAATCACCGGTGTCTGCCGCGAGGCAACCAGCGGAAGTCGGACGATGATATCGCCACTCGTCAGCTCGACGAGGGAGGTGAACGGCTGCAACGCAACCGAACCGTCTGACACCGCGACAGCAGTCTCGGCTGTCGCTGCATCAGTAGCAAGCCCCAGCATTCGATTCGCGAGTCGATCAATCGCCCCTTCGGGAGCGTCGCACCGAACGCTGACACACCAGCTATCGCCATCGTTCCAGCACAGGACCGACGCTGGCAGGAGCTGTGACCTCAGCAGCGCGACCGCGGCGCTATGCGCCGTCGCCGCAGATGCATAGCGCAACTCGATCGAGCGACTCGCGGAAGCTGCCGGGAATACCTTCAGGTTGAGGCGGGTGACGACTCCGAACGCGCCGAGCGCACCGTAGTGCAGGTGCATCATGTCGAAGCCGGTGACATTCTTGACGACCATCCCGCCGGCCTTCGCGACGGTTCCGTCCGGCCCGGCCACCTCGACACCAATCACCCAATCTTTCAGCGATCCGCCCCCGAGTCGGCGCGGCCCGCTCATCCCGGCGCAATACGCTCCACCGATCGTCGAGCGTTCGGGACGCGCGGCATCGAGCGCCATCGACTGACGCTCCGCCGCCAGCACATCGTGGATCTGAGCGATCGTGCAACCCGGCTCAACTGCCATCGTCATGTTATCCGGCTCGTAAGCGATGACGCGATTGAGCTTCCTCATCGAAATTGCGACATCGAATGGCCCACCGAGATTGCCGAAGGCGAGTCGGGTGCCGCCCCCAACGATCGCCGAGTGCAATCCGTCGGCTGTCACCTCACGAAGAACGTCACTGAGCTCAGCGGTCGATTCCGGGATCCGGACATCGCCTACCAGCACCCCATCAATCGTGACCGAGTCGGCCACACCATCAGACGACATACATGCCGTCCACTTCCAGCGCCTGTTGCTTCAGGTTGGTCAGCTCACCACAGGAAAACGCGGTCGGGAAAACCTTGTCGGGATTGAACAGCTCGCGAGGATCGAACGATCGTTTGAGGCCGGCCATTGCTGCCAGGTCGTTGGTCGTAAAGACCAGCGAGAGTGCGTCCTTCTTCTCCATCCCGATCCCATGCTCGCCACTCACGGACCCACCTGCGTCGATGCAATGCGCCAGCAAGGCGTCGCCCGCCTCCAGCACACGTTGGATCTGTCCCGGTCGATACCGATCGAAGAGCATCAGCGGGTGCAGATTGCCATCTCCTGCATGGAAGACATTGGCGATCTGGATGTCAAAATTTCGGCTGAGATAGCCGATGAAATCGAGCGCCGCCGGCAGCTTCGTCCTGGGCACAACCGTATCCTGCAGATAGTAGTTCGGCGCGAGGCGGCCCAATGTGCCAAAGGCTGCCTTCCGGCCCAGCCAGAGCAGATCCTGCTCTGCTTTCGTTGTTGCGACACGCACCTGCTGGGCGTCGTGCTGACTACACAAACGGGCTACCGCGTCGCGATGCTCTGCAACCGTCTCGGTCAACCCATCAAGCTCAATGAGCAGGACTGCCGCCGCATCAAGAGGATAGCCGCAGCTGAACGCTGCCTCGACGGCAGTGATCGTCAGGGCATCCATCATCTCAAGCGAGGCCGGCAGGATACCGTCAGCAATGATCGCTGTGACCGCCCGCGAGGCGGACTCCATCGAAGGGAACGACGCCAGCAGGACCGACACCGTTTCCGGCGTGCGCGTGAGACGAACCATTGCTTTGGTGATGACGCCGAGCGTCCCCTCCGAGCCGACAAGCGCCCCGGTCAAATCGTAGCCGGATGTCTCGGCCGATGGGCCGCCAACCCAGGTAAGACTTCCGTCGGGGAGCACGACCTCGAGGCCGAGGATATGGTTACTGGTGACGCCGTACTTCAAACAATGTGGTCCGCCCGAGTTATTGGCGACATTGCCACCAATTGAGCAGGCGCGTTGACTGGCCGGATCTGGCGCGAAGAAGTAGCCTCGGTCGGCAATCGAGGTCGAGAGATCGAGGTTGATCAGCCCGGGCTCGACAATCGCGTAGCGATCGGTCTCATTCACCTCGATGATGTCCGTCATCCGCGTCAAGACGATCATCACGCCGCCACGAGAGGCGATGGCGCCGCCGGCCAGCCCCGTCCCCGCTCCTCGGGCGACGATCGGCAAACCACAAGCGACAGCGACCCTGGCCACGTCGCGCACCTCTTCGGCGGTCGCCGGAAGAACCGCTACCAGCGGCTGATGGATTCCGGCGATCGCCTCATCCGAGGCGTCGTACTGGTAAACCGACAGGCCGGCAGGGTCAGACACGACGTGCGCGTCGCCGACAACGCCGGAGAGCGCCCGAATGAGCTCCGCTCGTTCCTCAGCCGTGATCACGAAACCTCCCACTTCGGGTTACAAGTCGTTAGAATGAACGTACACCGATCAGGCGTGCTACAGCCGAACCATCGGCTTCGCGGTAGATATAGGGTCAGGAATACGAATATGTCAACCCATACGAACTGGATCGTCGTCGGATCCCCCGACAATTTCGAGGCCACCCGCGCACTCGGCTTCAGCGTCCAGGGACTCAAGAGTCGCCACCGAAAGAAGGCCGAAACGATGAAGCCCGGCGATCGAATCATCTGGTACATCACCGGCCTCAAGGCGTTCGCCGGTTACGCAACCGTCACGTCCGAGTACTTTGAGGATCATACGCTCATCTGGAAGAGCAAGGATCCGAAGCGCGACGCCGAGGACTACCCCTGGCGGTTCCACATCGAGCCTGTCGTCGTGCTCGACAAGCAGGAATTCGTGGAAGCCGAACCGATCGCCCGGCAAATGGCTCATGTCGCCAAGTGGCCAGAGGCGAACTGGACGCTCGCGTTCCAGGGCAACATCCACAAAATCGGCGATGACGATTTTGAGATCATCCGGTTGGCGCTTGATCACGCAGCGACGGCCGTCGCCAACTAGTTCGCGGAATTCAGGGAGGTCGATCGTGAGCATCCGTCCCACTCTCGACGAAATCCGCGCCGCTGCGGCGCGGCTGGATGGCGTCATTGTCCGCACGCCACTCGTTCCGTTGCATTCCTACGGCGAGCCGTCCGGCATCTTCCTCAAGCCAGAGATCTTGCAACCAGTTGGCTCATTCAAGTTGCGGACGGTGTTCAATGCCGTCGCCGCAAAGACCGCCGAGGAACGTTCCCGTGGATTGTCGACGACCAGCGCGGGGAATACCGCCCAGGCACTTGCCTGGGTAGCGCGCTACTTCGGCGTTACCGCCCGCAGCCTGATGCCAGAAACCGCGCCAGAGTCGAAGGTGCGAGCAATGGAAGCGTACGGCGGAGACCCGGTGCTTGTGCCTGGCGCCGAGGTATTCCGGTTCATGGCCGAAGAAGGCTGGCACGACGAACCGTACACCTTCATTCACCCATGGCGCGAGATGGCAGGCTCGGCAACGATCGGGCTAGAGATCGTCGAAGATATGCCGGACGTCGATAGCGTCTATGTTCCGATCGGTGGCGGCGGGTTGATCGGCGGTGTCGGCTCGGCAATCAAGGCGCTGCGACCGGAGATCCGGGTCGTCGGAGTTGAGCCGGAAGGCTGCTGCGCATTCACTCGGAGCCTGGAGGCCGGGAAGCCGATGACTGTTGAGTGTCAGACGATCTGCGACGGCGTGGCCGTGCCGCTCGTGCTACCTGATGTGTTCGAGACTCTGAGAGAAGTCGTCGATGAGACGGTGCTCGTCTCCGATCGCGACGCGAAAGCAGCCGTCAAGCGCCTGGCGTTACGAAACAAGCTGGTTGCCGAGCCGGCCGGCGGTCTAACGGTCGCGGCTGCGCTCGCCGCCGACCCCGCGAAACGCGGCCGCGCTGTCTGCATCGTCTCCGGCGGCAGCATCAACGCCGACCTCCTGGCGGCGATATTGACTGATCCGACCCTCGACTGAATCAGGATCGACGCCGACCGGCCGGTTATCTCGACTCAGTCGAACACTCGCTCGAGGCGGCGATCGGGGACCAGCCACATCGCCGCAACGAGAACGAAGCATCCGATGGCCAGCCCAACACCGACGCGAGAGCCATCTGGATTCAGCGCGGCAGCCGCCAGCCCGAGGATGTACAGAACCCGCGACGCCGTGCCCTTGAAATCGCGACCCAGCGCTCGCTGGAGTCGAGAATCCGATCCCTCTCCTCGTGTGATCCCCGACTGCAGCACGGCATATGCGATGGCGGCCAGCATCAGGTTCACCCCGTAGATCATCACCGGAGTTCGCTCGAAGCCACTCTCTGCCATCCACTCGGTGGTGAACGGGAGGAGCGACAGCCAGAACAAGAGATGCAGGTTCGCCCAGAGCACGCCGCCGGTGATCCGATCCGTCGCCTGGAACAGGTGGTGATGGTTGTTCCAGTAAATCCCGACATAGGTGAAGCTCAGAATGTAGGACAGAAGCGCGGTCCCGGTCGTGTCCCGAAGCGCGGCAAGATCGTGCCCGTCCGGGACTTTCAGGGCCAACACCATGATCGTGATGATGATGGCGAGGACGCCATCACTGAATGCTTCGAGGCGTCCAGTACTCATTGATTCGTCACCTCCAGCCGGCTATCTTGCGGCGGCGCAGTGTGTCGTTTCTCATTCCCGATGATGATCGTCCAGGATCGTGTCTCTGGAAGAATAGCGAAGGCCCCGACCAATGAGGTCGGGGCCTTCACGCACTCGTGGAGATGGGGGGAATCGAACCCCCGTCCAGAGCTTTCAGCCGAAGATATCCTACAGGTTTAGTCGGTGATTTGTTCGCCCAGGTGAGCCACCGCCGACAGCGTCACACCGGGCTTGCCAGAAAGTCTTTCGCGGTCTCATCCAGCGATCGGAACCGCGGCAGCCCGGCTTAGTGGCGCTCGGCTCCGAACCGGCCAGGCTGCGGTTCGGGCGAACGTCGCGTCCTAGTTAACTAGGCAGCGAAAGCAAGCTGATGCTCGCCATTTAATGTTTTTGCCCGTTTTAACGAGGCCTCGGGCAACCTCGACCTGCAATCTCCGCACTTACGACCCTGTCGAAACCAGACATCCCCGTAACGTGCGGATCGCATCTTACACCTTTAGTCGCGCCGACGCAAGGCCTGATCGATCTGCCGCTTCGCGTCGCGCTCGGCCAACGCCTGGCGCTTGTCGAAGTCGCGCTTGCCGCGCGCAAGCCCGAGGTCGATCTTGGCCCGTCCGCGGCGCAACACGAGCCGCAGCGGAATGAGCGTGTAGCCGGCCGTCTCAGTCTGCTTCTGCAGGTAGTCAATCTGCTTACGGTGCAACAGCAGCTTCTTGGGGCGCAGCGGATCGTGCTGGAAATATGCTCCGGAGTGCTCGTACGGTGAGATGTGCATCCCGTGCAACCAGACCTCGCCGTTCTGGATTCGCGCATAGCCGTCGCGGAGATTGACCCGTCCATCGCGGATCGACTTGATCTCCGTGCCAGTCAGCTGAATCCCTGTTTCCATGTCCTCTTCGATGAAGTAGTCGTGAAACGCCTTACGATTGACGGTCACGACCTTCTCCCCACCCGAAGGCGTCGAGGCAGGCTTCGCTTTCGTCTTCGCGCACATGGCGTCACAGCTCCAGTCATCAACGGCAGGCCGGAGATCCGGCGGCGCTGGTTATAGCATGCGCCAGCATATGGCATCCGGGCAACCGGCGGTGAATCCGACGTACAATCGGTCGCATGTCGCGAACGAACGATGCATATGCCAGATTCGCTGAGTACTACGATCTCGAATACGATCGGTATGAGGACGACTTCGATCTCTATCGACAGTTCGCCACCGAAGCAAACGGCCCTGTGCTGGAGCTGGGGTGCGGAAGCGGTCGAGTGCTGCGCTCATTGGAGGAGCTTGGGTTACCGCTGGCCGGCATCGATCCCTCCCCGGCCATGCTCGCGCGTGCCCGACGTCGGCTCTCTTCCAGCACGGCGCTGGTCGAAGCCAGCATGGAGGATCTGAAGCCCGGCCTTCTACCTGTTCCAAAGTACTGGCTAGCATTCTGTGCAATCAACACGTTCCTGCACCTCGCCGATGCCGACGCTCAGATTGCTGCGCTCCGCGCTGTTCGTTCGATCGTCATCGATGGCGGGCTCCTGCTGCTCGACCTCATGGCGCCCGACCCACACTATCTGTCCAGTCTGGATGGACGCGTTCTTCTGGAGTTTAGCGGCACGCTATCCGATGGCCGACGCCTCGACAAATGGGTGACGAGAACACATGATTTCGCCAGTCAGACGATCACTACGACGGTCCTGTTCGACACCGTCGAACCTGGGAGTGGCGCGCTAACCCGAGTAGTCGATGAATACGCGACTCGCTACATTTATCGCTGGGAGCTGGAGCATCTCCTCCATCGCGCCGGTTGGGAGATGATTGGACTCTACGGATCGTATGATCTGGAGCCATACCGTTCGGAATCGGAACGCATGATCGCGTTGGCGACCTGGAACGACGGTCCGCTGACACCAGGGTGAAAGGACACGCCAGCCGATGGCGACGCAGTTGATCGATGGAGTCGAGATCAAGCGGCTCGTCACGCACGCTGACGAACGTGGGCAGCTGACCGAGCTTATCCGACGCGACGACCCCTTTTTCGAAGGGTTCGGCCAGTGCTATTTCTCCGTCTCCTATCCGGGCGTAATCCGTGGCTGGCACTATCACAAGAAGCAGACTGACTACTTCACCTGCATCTCGGGCATGATCAAGGTGCCACTCTACGACATGCGCGATGGGTCGCCGACCTACGGGGTCGTGAACGAGTTCTTCATCGGGGACGACAATCGGATCGTGGTCAAGATCCCGATTGGCGTCCTGCACGGCTTCAAGAACGTCGGGGTGACGCCGTGCTACCTGGTCAACTTCCCGACAACGCAATACGATCCCGCCGACCCCGACGAATATCGCGTCGACTGGGATTCCCCGGAGATTCCATACTCGTGGGACCTGAAGTTCACCTGACGATGGAGACGACAAGCGCGCTGCCCGATCCGCTCCCGATCCCGACGGCCCGCACGATTCAAGGGTCTGTCGTCCTGCCTGGATCGAAGAGCTACACCAACCGTGCCCTTCCGATCGCCGCGCTCGCCGAGGGGACATCGTTGCTCCGCGGCGCGCTCGAGTCCGACGACACGCACTACATGGTCGACGCACTCCGCGCGCTCGGCATCACGATCACGACCGACTGGGAGGCAGGCGAGATCGAGGTCATCGGGACTGATGGTCATGTGCCCGCAACGGAGGCGAATCTGTTCCTCGGGAACTCTGGCACGTCGATGCGCTTCCTGACCACGATCGCCGCGTTAGCTCATGCACGCATTCGGCTCGATGGAACCGCACGGATGCGCAAGCGCCCGCTGGCGCCGTTGATCGACGGGCTAGCCACGCTCGGTGTCGCGATTCAGTCTGAGGCAGGCGACGGCTGCCCGCCAGTTGAGATCGACGCCAACGGACTACCGGGCGGCGCCATCGCGATGCGCGGAGATCTTTCCAGCCAGTATTTCAGCGCGTTGGCGATGGTGCTTCCCTACGCCAACGCCCCGCTCGACGTCATCGTGACCGGTGACCTGGTCTCAAAGCCATATATCGACATGACAGCGGACACGATGCGGGCGTTCGGCGTGGAGCTGCGCCACGAGAACTACCACCGTCTCTCGGTTGAGCCGGGCCAGCGTTATGTCGGGCGAGTCTACGACATCGAGCCGGATGCCTCCGCCGCCAGCTATTTCTTTGCGCTGGCAGCAGTTACCGGCGGTGAAATGACTGTCGAGCATCTTCCACCGACATCGGCCCAGGGCGACCTCAAGTTCGTCGATGTGCTGGAGACGATGGGTTGCCGGGTCGAACGAAATGCGGACTCCATCACCGTTTTCGGCCCGTCGAGTCTGCGGGGCATCGATGTCGACATGAATGCGATCTCGGACACTGTTCAGACACTCGCCGCGGTTGCGCCATTCGCCAACGAGCCAACGACGATACGCAACGTGGCCCACATCCGCCTGAAGGAAACAGATCGAATCGCAGCCATCGCCACGGAGCTCTCGCGCGCGGGAATCCAGGTGGAGGAACGAGCCGACGGATTGACGATATACCCAGGCAAGCCGAGGCCGGCCACGATCCAGACATACGACGATCACCGGATGGCGATGAGCTTCGCAATCATGGCCACCAGGACGCCAGGGATGTCGATCGCCGATCCGGGGTGCGTGGCGAAGACCGTCCCTGGCTATTGGCGGCTGTTGTTCCCGCTCCTTGGAGCAGGAATACACTGAGGCGCTACGACGCCTCCCACGACGAGCGGCTCATCCGGTTGAGCAGCAGCAGGTCAGCCAGCACCAGGCACATCATCGCCTCGACCACCGGCACAGCACGCGGGACAACGCACGGATCGTGGCGACCTTCAACGAGGATCGTCTGCGGCCGGCCGTTGAGGTCGACAGTGTCCTGATCCCGGCTGATCGACGAGGTGGGCTTGATCGCAACCCGCACCACGATCTGTTCGCCAGATGAGATACCGCCGAGGGTGCCGCCGTGATTATTCGTCCGTGTGCGAATGCGGCCATGTTCGTCGACGACGAACGCATCGTTGTGCTGGGATCCGCGCATGCTGGCAGCGGCAAACCCGCTGCCGATCTCGACGCCTTTCGTCGCTGGGATGCCGAGCATCGCCTGGCCCAGTAGCGCGTCGAGCTTCTCGGCCGTCGGTTCGCCCAGGCCCGGAGGAACGTTGTCGGCTCGCACCTCGACGATACCGCCGAGGCTATCCTTCTCCAGCTTGATCTGATCGATTGCGGCGACCATGCGCTCGGCGGCCTCTGCATCCGCGGCGCGAACGAGATTGCGGTCAATCTGCGCGCGGTCGAACGATGACGTCACAACATCACCAATCTGGAGTGTGTGCGCATAGACATCGATTCCCGAGAGCCGTAGGAGTTCCCGCGCGATCGCTCCAGACGCCACGCGGCCCCACGTCTCGCGGGCGCTCGAACGACCGCCGCCGCGGTGGTCACGAAGCCCGTATTTCATCGTGTATGTGTAGTCGGCATGCCCTGGTCGATATCTGTCGCGAATGATGTCGTACTTGGTTGAATCGGAATCCTTGTTAAACGTGATCAGAGAGATCGGCGCGCCGGTTGTCCGCCCCTCGAAGACGCCGGAGAGAATCTGGACCCGGTCACGCTCGTTGCGCGGTGAGGTCACCTTGGACTGGCCAACCCGCCTCCGATCGAGGTCGTGCTGGATCAGATCTTCGGTGATCTTGAGTCCAGCCGGGCAGCCATCAATCACGGCGCCGAGCGCCGGCCCATGTGACTCACCCCACGTCGTGATCTGAAACACTCTCCCGTATCTGCTACCCATCAATGGCTCCCTATCTCACAAGCTCTTCGAGCCGGTGCGTATTGTCCAGCAGCCGGCCATAGATCCGATAGTCGCGCGAGGCGCTCCTGCGAAATCCGTATGATTCGTAGAGTGAGCGGCTCCGCGTGTTGCGCGCCTGCGTGCTCAGCCCGACGCGGCTCGCGCCGGCCGCCGCCAGCGACGACACAGCGTAATCCAGCGCCTTGCGTCCCAGACCTTGCCCCTGTATCGATGGGTCGACGGCGATTCGATCGAGGTGGCCCCAACTGCGAAACCGCGTGATGCCAACATAGGCAATGGCGCGACCACCCTCGTCAAGCGCGACATCGATACGAACACCGGGCGCGGCCGCGTACTCTGCGAACTCCTCGTCGCTGTTCCACCAGAGCCACGGAAACGCCGCGTGGTCCAGTTGGATCAGCTCCTCGACTCGCGCCGCATCGTTCATGTCGACCGACATAAATGTCAGCCCACCGCTCCTTTGCGCCTTCGACCGGATGTGCGTGAGCTCGTAGATAACGATGTCCTCGATCGGCTCAAGTCGCGCCTGTACGTAGAAGCCACCGTGCCGACGCTCCAGCTGTTCCGAAGCGACTGCAAGCGTCATTCCCTGACGGCCGGCAAGCGCACAGAACCCGTCGATGAGGTCGACGGCGCCACCACTCGCATACAGCTCGACGATACCGGCAATCTCCCGACGCCGTCGCCACTGGCTGCCAATGAGGAACTCGCCCGTCCTCTGATTCCAGACCGAGAGGCTGGGGCGGGCGTTCGCAATATCAGCCAACTCCCGGAGCGTGAACCGCGCGTCCCACGGGAGTCGCAGGCGGCCGACAACGTCGGGGGTCAATACGGCAATCTCATCCCCCAGAACGATCTGCGGCTCCCCGAGATGATGTGTCACTCAGTGCTCACCGATCCAGACGCTCTCCAGGCTAATGATCCCAAGCGGAGTCAACGTCAGTCCGTGGACATACGGCTTCACGAGGGTGTAGGCGATGTCGTGGAATAGCGGAATCAGGACGCCGTCGTCGATGATCTGTTGTTGCGCCTGCAAATAGAGTTGGGCGCGACGATCGGGATCCTGCTCCACCGCCGCCTTGTCGAGCAGGCTGTCGACCTCCGGGTTCGAGTAACCCGAGTAGTTGTCGGGGCTACGCGAGTGGAACAACGCCTCGAGAAAATTCGCCGGATCCGGGTAATCCGCGATCCAGGATAGCGAAAACGCCGGCAGCCTCCGTCCGATCAGAGCGTTAGAGAAGTCGCTCCATTCCAGCGCAATCGCCTCGCTCTCCAGGCTCAGGTCACGGCCAAGCACCTCGGCGAGTGCGACAGACACGCCACTCCCATAAAACGCCGGGCGGATCTCGTGGGGCGACGCGGACTCAAGATCAACATGCGCAGCTGCGAGGTCATATGGCACAGGTGTGGCCGGCCACTGACGATCGAGAATGCCCGGCGGCACGAGGCCATCCGCGACACGAACACGATCCTCCAACATGACGCGCGTCACCTTCGTTCGGTCGAACGCTTGCGCAACGGCCTTTCGGAGCATCGGGTCGTCGAACGGCTCAACTGCCGGGTTCAGCACAATGAACGACGTGGACAATTGCGGTTCCGACTGCAGCTCCGGGTAGAGCGGATCTGCCGGTGACAGTACACGGTCCAGTGCGCCCAATGGCACATCCGTCATATCAATCTCGCCAGCTTCGTAGAGGTTGAGGGGCTGGGCAGCGGCGCTTCCGAAGAGAACGGTGATGCGTCTCAACTGGGGCGCGCCGGCATAGAATCCGTCGAATCCAGTCAGCACGATCCGCTGTGCCGAGACCTCGGAGATTCTGAACGGTCCGCTTCCGTTCGCCGTCTTCCACCAGTCCGATCCAACGGCGTGGTCCACGTCGATGATCGCGGCGGGGCTACCGGTGAGCTTGTAGAGGAAGTTCGCGGCCGGTCGTGAAAGCGTGAACTCAACCGTCCGGGGATCGACGACGCGGATACCGGAAATCGAATTGGACCGGCCAGCAAAATAGTCGTCAATGCCCGCTATATCGCTGAAGTAGATCCTCGCCGGAAGCGCGCTATCGTCCCCGCCGGCCAGTGCCGGGTCGGCAGCACGCTCGAATGACCGCTTGATGGAGTTCGCGTCGATCGCCGAGCCGTCATGGAACGTGGCGTCTTCGCGCAGCGTGAACGTGTAGAGCAAACCGTCCGGTCGCGCCTCGACTGCCGCCGCGATGCCCGGCGCCACAATCAGGTCATTGTCGAGCCGCATCAGGCCACGAAAGATCTGTCGCGACAGGAATGATGATTCGGCATCGCGCAGGATCGCCGGATCGAGCGTGATCGGAAACGCCCCCCCACCGACGATCGTCAGCGACTGGGTCAGGGCTGATTGCTCGTTCGCGCCAGATGCTGTCGGCGCGGGAGCTGCCAGATCAGCGGACGCGCCACAGCCGGCGACCAGCAGGATCATGGCCGCGAGCAAGACCAGTCTGATGTGGTGTCGCATCGTCCGCGCCAGTCTCGACCCCGTCTTCCTGTTTCCTACGCTCACGGTACAGTGTAACAACCACGATGTCTGCGCTCGGTCAGACAGCGAATTTCGCCAGAACGCGTGAGAGCACGCCACCCGCAGACAGAGAATCCGTCGGAACGATGAGGTTGGCATGCTCGCGGGCGCTGGCGAGCCGCCCGGACTGAAGGTCGTAGAGCCATCCGGGCCAGTTTGGATCATCGCGACGTTCCCGGATCGATTCCAGGCTGACATCGAGATAGATCAGTGTGTCGGGGGACTGGTGGCGCCACAGATTGGCGATCGCAGAGTGCTCCTGTGCGACAGCCCATGCGTCAAATCCCCGGCCGCGAAGGCCGCTGGCGAGAGTGCTCTTGCCCGATGCGCAATGCCCGACGACTGCTATCCGCTGCGTATTCATCTCGTCACTCCGGAATCGGCCAGGTGACACGCATCGTCCGAATCGGCTGGACATCTTCGGCAGCGTTGATGGCGAGCGCAACGACGGCCATGTCATCGCCGGGCCGGCCCTGATCTGCGTCGATCGCGGCCGCCAGCAAACCCTCGGCGATGTCGCTTGCCGATCCGCCCATGGTTAGCGCCTCGAGCGGCTCCAACGGGCAACCAGCTCGCCGGCCAGCATTGGAAACACCATCGGTGAACACGACCACGTAAAGCCCCGCGCTAATCGGATGCTGATGGACGGTCGGCCGGGTGTGGCGATAGACGCCAATCGGAGTCGTCTCACTCTGCCGAAGAACTGCCCCGTCGCTATCAACGACGATGTACGGCACGTGACTGTTGCGCGTCAGCAACACAGTCCGTGACGCCAGATCCACCGACAGGAGGTCGAGTGTCGCCGACACCTTTCCGTGCCGATAGGCGAGCAAGGAATCATGTACTCCCCGCGCGACGGCGCCATCTCGGATGCCGTCCTTCAGCAACGCGACGGCTTTGCTCGACACCATCATGCTCAGCGTCTTCGCGGCGAACCCGGAACCCTGACCGTCGGCGATGACGACCGACAGACCCCCAGTGGGCCGCTCGACCGTCTCCACCGTATCCCCGCTATCACGCGAGGCGTACTTGTGCGTCTTTGCAATACCGACATCGACAGTGAGCACGCTCTACCCCAGCCTCTGTCGCGCAGCGTAATTTGCCTGATAGTACTCGTCGAACTCATCCGAGCGAAGCTGCTCCCACCACGCCCGGTTGTCACGGTACCAGCGAATTGTCTCCCGCAATCCGGATTCGAAGTCGACCTCCGGTTGCCATCCGAGCGAACGGGCCTTCGAGGAGTCCAGCGAATATCGCCGATCGTGGCCCTGCCGGTCGGTGACGAAGTGGAGCAGCTCGCTCGGGGCATCGAGCTCATCGAGGATGATCTCCGCGATCCGTATATTCTCGCGCTCGTTGCCTCCGCCCAGATTGTATGCCTCGCCCGGTTGGCCGTGGCGAAGCAGTACCTCGATCCCGGCTGCGTGATCCTGGGCATGGATCCAGTCGCGCACCTGCCGGCCATCGCCATAGACGGGGATCGGCTCGCCAAGCAAGACATTTGTCGTCGCCAGTGAGATGAACTTCTCGGGATACTGATACGGGCCATACGTGTTGGAGCCTCGCGAAATGACAGCCGGGACACCGTAGGTGGCAGCGTATGCCTTCACCATCATCTCGCCGCCAGCTTTGCTCGCGGAGTATGGGTTGCGCGGGTTGAGTGGGTCGTCTTCGCAGAACGATCCACTGTCCCTCACACCGTAGACCTCGTCTGTGCTCACGTGAACCATGCGCGTCAGCCCATGCCGGCGGACTCCCTCCAGCAGGACCCAGACTCCGTGCACGTCCGTCCGGATGAACCCACCGGGATCGAGGAGTGATCGATCGACGTGTGTCTCTGCCGCGAAATTGACGATGGCCTCGAAGCCCGCTATGGCTTTATCGACGTCTTCGGGGTTGCAGATGTCCCCTTCGACGAACGAGAATCCCGGCGCGCTGACGAGGTCAGCGACATTGGCCAGGTTCCCGGCATAGGTGAGCTTGTCGAAGACGCGCACTCGCTCATAACCAAGGGTGAGCAATAGCCGCGCGAATGTGCTCCCAATGAAGCCCGCGCCGCCGGTAACAACGACACTCCGAACAGTCCCGTGATTCATTCGCCCTTGTGACCCTTCCCCCGCGCCGATCCGGTACGATGATCGTGCGAAGACCGGCGACCCGTGCAGAGGAGGTCGGCAGTCCATTGACGATCGATACCGTAACATTCGATTTTCACAACACCCTCGCCTGGTGCGACGACTGGTTTCAGCTTGAGATCCGCCGTCTCGTGCCGGCGCTCCTGCGCTGGCATGGCAACATCGACGATCCCACAATCGAAGCGAAAGCGATCGAACGTTATCGCGCCCTTCGACTTGAGATTATTCACCATGGTAACGAACAGGATGCCGTCACCTGCGCGATGCAGGTGCTTCAAGAGCTTGAGATCAGTATCGACCGACCAACGGTTGAGCGTGGCATTGCGGAGGTGATGCGCAGCGCACTGGTCACATCTGAGCCAGTCACTGGCGCGATCGAGACCGTTCATCGGTTGGCGGACCAGGGGCTGCGGCTCGGGGTCATTTCCAGCGCGGTCTATCATCCGTTCCTGGTCTGGTCGTTGGAGAAGTTCGGGCTGGCAGACGCATTCCAGGTCATTGTCACCTCGGCCAGCGCCGGATACTACAAGACACGCCCGGAACTCTACTACTACACGCTCGCGCAGCTCGGCAGCAAGCCAGACCGAAGCGTCCACGTCGGCGACTCATACCGCTTCGACGTCCTCGGGGCCCGGGCCGCAGGAATGCACACCGTCTGGTTTGACACTGGTCACCACGAGGGTCGCGGCGACGAAGCGGACCTCTGCGTCACAACGATCGAGGGCCTCGCTCCCGTGCTCCTCGAACGATTTGACAGCGGCGATCGATGAGATTCGACGTTTTCACCATCTTCACCGGGATGTTTCGTGGGCCGTTGGATGAGTCGATCGTTCATCGAGCGATCGATCGTGGGCTGCTCGATATCGCCCTGCACGACATTCGCGAGCATGGTGTCGGCCGGCACCGCTCCGTTGACGACACGCCGTACGGCGGCGGCGCAGGGATGGTCATGGCCGCGCCCCCGCTGTTCGACGCGATCGAGACCGCGCTCGGGCCGGCGCTGTCGACAACGCCGATCATCCTGATGTCCCCGTCCGGAGAACAGTTCAGCCAGTCGATTGCTCGCGAACTGGCGCAATTGCCCCGGGTCGCGCTCATCTGTGGCCGATACGAGGGGGTCGACCAGCGAGTCCGGGATCATCTTGTCACCCGCGAACTATCAATCGGAGACTACGTTCTTACTGGTGGCGAACTGGCAGCGGCGGTCATCATCGATGTCGTCGCCCGACTGATCCCCGGCGTCATCGACGCGGCGTCTCTCGAAGAGGAATCATTCTCGGCCGGCCTCCTGGAATACCCGCAGTACACTCGCCCCGCCACATTCCGTGGCTGGGAAGTGCCAGACGTGCTACTGAGCGGGCATCATGCCGAGATCGCAGCCTGGCGCCACCGGCAGTCGGTCGAGATCACCCGGAAACGCCGGCCCGACCTGCTTACCCACTATGGTGATGGTGAGCCGCCGATACGATCCTGAGAGACATCATGCTACACTCTTCCCACTTCACCAGGTGTAGACAATTCGAGCATCGAGTTGGGGAGCCGTGATGTTTCGAGGCATCTATCCGCCGACGGTCACTTTTTTCAAGGACGACGGGTCTCTCGATTCCGGGACGAACCGAACGCACATCGACTTTCTTATCGATTCTGGCGTCCATGGCCTGTATGTGCTCGGGACCACCGGCGAGTTCATGCACATGACCCTCAAGGAGCGCGAGCAGCATGCCGTCGAGGTCGTGCAACACGTTCGCGGTCGCGTGCCGGTCATCCTCGGAACTGGCACACCCTCCACGCGCGAGACTGTCCGGCTCAGCCGCCACGCACAGGGAATTGGCGCGGATGCAATCGCGATCATCACGCCCTATTTCTGGACGCTCTCGGAACGTGAGGTCATTGCCCACCTGTCGTCGGTAGCCAACGCAGTGGATATTCCGGTCATCGTCTACAACTTCCCCGCCTACAGCAACTACAACATCGCCAGTGAGACGCTCGCCGAGTTGGTGAAAGAACACGGCAACATCGCTGGGGTCAAGGATTCGCTCGATAGCCTGGAACACCTTCGTCGACGAATCGACGTCGTCAAGGCGATCAATCCTGAGTTCTCTGTCCTGACCGGCAGCGACGGATACCTGCTCGCGCTCCTGGAGATGGGCGGGGATGGCTCGGTTCCGGCAACCGCGAATTTCAGTCCCGATCGGCACGTCCGCGTCTTCGAGGCGTTTAAGGCCGGCGACTACAAGGCCGCGTTGGATCAACTCCCGGCGCTACTCGGCCTTCTCGACGTCTATCAAGTCAACGGCTCGTTTCACACCGTCATCAAGGATGCAATGGCAATGGCCGGCGTAGCCCCAATCTCGAGCGCCCGTCAGCCAGCCCTGCCATTGACGGCAGAGAGTCGAGCCCGACTTCGGGAGATCCTCGCGACGCTGAACCTCCTGCCGACGCCAACACAGCGCTGACCGAGAGTACGATTCTCCTCTCTGACTGTGTCGTGCCTATACTGAGGCCGGCGTTCTACCGACGCCGGCCTCAGTCGTGAACCGAGCCGAAAGTACAGGCGGTCATGCATCACGCGACAGCGCACAACCTCCAAATTGACGCGCCAGTCGCACGGCTGGACGGGGTCACCAAACGATACTTCTCCGGTCGACGCGAGTTCCTCGCGCTGGACAACGTCTCTATCGAGATCGCCTCCGGCGACTGGGTCGCCATCGTCGGTCCGTCTGGCTCCGGAAAGTCGACGCTGCTCAATATCATCGCGGGAATTGACAGTGCCGACGCTGGTGACGTCTGGGTGGCAGGGCGGTTGCTAAACGGGTTAAGTGAAAATCAGCTCGCATCCTGGCGGGGCCGAGAGGTCGGCATCGTTTTTCAGTTCTTTCAGCTCATGCCAACACTCAATGTCGTCGAAAACGTCATGTTGCCAATGGATCTCGCTGGATTGGGGCGAGGGCGTCGCGATCGCGCGATGGCTCTGCTCGAGCAAGTGGGTATCTCACAACTGGCGCTGAATCTACCCTCCGAACTATCCGGAGGCGAACAGCAACGCGCAGCTATTGCGAGGGCGCTCGCGAACGAACCGAGCCTGCTCCTCGCCGATGAGCCGACCGGCAACCTCGATTCAACGACCGGAGCGCGAATTGTCGATCTGCTGGAGGATGTCTGGCAATCCGGAACGACAATTGTGATGGTCACGCACGACTCAGCCGTCGCCGATCGCGCTACTCGAACGATCACCATGCGTGACGGGCGGGCTACGCAATTCGGCACGCCGCGCATGGCCTCGTCGCCCGCCGGACAGGCTGGCTAGCGTGCGGTCGCTACTGGTCAAGATCCGGCGCGACCTGCGCCGTCGCCCATTACGAAACTCGCTGACTGTACTGGGTGTCGTGTTTGGCGTCGCAGGAGTCGTCGCGATCTCGGTCGCAACTCACGCAATGGTCGACGCGCAGCGGCTGACCTACGCGGGCAGCCAGCAGGCCGATCTGGCCACGTTTACCTCCGACATCAGCCCGACGACTCGACACTTGATCGAGCGTCAGCCGAATGTCGCGGCCGCCGACACCAGGGCCGTGACGTTCACACGTTTCGACGCCGGATCGGGTTGGGTCAACGTCCGATTGGTTGGCATCGACTCATTCGAGGCAATGCAGCTAAACGTCGTGACGCTCGTCCGCGGGAGATGGCCTGAGAGAGGCGAGATCGCATTTGACGAGAGTGCCCGCGATCTTTCGGCGCTCGCCATCGGCGATGTCGTCGCCATCCGCGACGCCCCGAACGAGCCGATCATCTATCTGACTGTTGTTGGCTTCACTCGCTCCCCGGCGCAACTTGGAGCGGGGCTGCTGAATCGTGCGACAGCGTACACCCAGGCAACGACAGTCCGCGAGATGACCGGCCGGACGGGCGACAACTTCCTGCTCGTCCGCGTCGTCGACCAACAGCGGGCGTCACAAACAGCGGAAGATCTGTCGCGGCTGCTGTCCAAACGCGGAGCGCAGGCATTCGGATTCAACGTCCGCGACCCGAACGATTTTGTCGGCTCGCGTGAGCTCGGGACACTGCTGCTGCTGCTCCGTGTCTTCTCGTGGCTCGGCGCGGCTCTATCTGCCGTGCTCGTCGCGAACACGATCGCAGCGGTCATGGGCGAAGAACGAAATCAGATCGGTATCCTCAAGAGCCTCGGAGCGCGACGCAACCAGATCATCATCACCTATCTCGCGTACGCAACTGGCATCGGTTTCGCAGGCACTCTCGTTGGCTGGGTAGCTGGATCGATCATTGGCCGGTGGATTACCACCTACCTGACCAATTTGACCGGCCTCCAGCAGCCGCCGTTTCGTGTCTCCGGTCGGGAGATCATGCTTGCGTTACTGGTCGGGACACTGGTGACGGTTAGCGCGACGCTTGTTCCCGCGTTGCTATACAGCAGGACTCGCCCAGCGTCACTGCTTCGTAGCGTCGGCGTCCGAAGTGAGGCCGGCCATCCGCTCGTTGTCCGCCTCACCGCGCCGGTCGCGCGCGCCAGCACGAGCGTCGCGATCGGCGTGAGAAACGCGCTTCGGCGGCCGGGTCGCGCTGGCGCGACGATTGGTGTCGTCGCCGTCGCGGTCGCCGCGTTCATCGGCACTCAGGCGCTGAGTCGCTCGGTCTCGGCGACGGTAGACGATCTGTATTCGCTGTATGGCGCCGACGGATGGATCAGCTTCCAGCATCCTGTCAATCTGAGTTACGCTCGCGACCTGGAGCAGGATCCGTGGATTCTTCATGCCGAGGCATGGACGAGTGCAACAGGCGCGTTCGGCGCTGTCCGGACGGATATCTGGGGGATGCCGGCCGGGCATCCTCTGTATGCGTACCGGCTGGTTTCGGGCGCATGGATCCGCCCGGCCAACCCGACGGCAGTCGTCGTGTCGAGTAATCTGGCGAACGAAATCGATGCTCGTGTCGGCGATGTGCGAGAGCTCGACATTGGAAAGCGCCGAGAGACCGTTCAGATCGTCGGGATCGTCGACGACGCCAGCACATATCTTGGAAGCACTACGACCGGAAAGGTCTTCATGCAGACTGCCGATCTGAACCGTCTAATCGGGCTGGGCAACCGAGCCGACATGTTCGCGTTCACGCTAACCACGAAGGAGCCAGCCGAGATCGACCAGGCATTGTCCGCGATCGAAGAGCGCGCCAGGGAGTACGGCCCGGTAACCTATGCCGCCTATTCCGACCAGCGCAGCTCAAGTCAGGCGATCGGCATCCTGACACTGATGCTGAATGCGATGGTCATCGTCGTCGCCATCGTTGGTATGGCAGGCATTGCTAACGCATTGTTGATCAGCATCGCCGAGCGGCGGCGAGAGTTCGGGATCCTCCGCGCCGTTGGCGCCGGGACTCGCCAGGTGGTGACAGTGCTGGTCAGCGAAGGAATCATGCTTGCCACGTTCGGCCTGGTGCTCGGCATTCTGGCGGGGTATCCGCTTGCGCTGGTCCTTGTCGCGCTCACAAGCCGCGAGCTCTTCGCTCTCTCCTTTCACTTGTCATTCCAGACGATCGGGCTGACGTTCGTGGTGGCGCTGCTGGCCGTCGCCGCAATCTCGACGGCGCCAGGCATCATCGCGTCGCGCATTCGTCCGATCCAGGTGCTGCGCTATGAGTAAACGCGTGCTGGCGCTGGCGCTCGTGGTCGTGCTCGTGGCAGCCGGGATCGGCTGGTGGACAGAACGGAGTCCAGCGGTCGAGACGACTGTGGTCAGTCGCGGATCGATCGATGTAACGATCCAGACCGTCGGAACGATTCAGGCCAACGGCGCGACAGTCGTGCGATCTACCGTGCCTGGCGTAGTCCAGACACTCGGCGTTGCCGCCGGCGACGGAGTTGAGTCGGGCGACATCCTCGTGATTCTCGACCGCACGTCATTCGAGGACGGGCTCGACACAGCGAGGACAACGCTGACACAGGCCGAATACGCGCTCCAGATAGCCGAAGGACGGTCGAATGCCAGCCCCGACGACAACGGACTCCGGCTCGAGACACTCAGCGCGGCGCAACGCGTTGACGGCGCGCAGCGAGCCCTGGACAGGGCGCAACGCGGACTCGACAACACTGTCGTCGTCGCGCCGGCAACGGGCACGGTGATCGACCTGCCGATCAAGGTCGGAGACTCCGTCTCGCAGTCCCAACCGCTGGCACGCATCGCCGCGCCGAAGGACATGCAGCTCGTCGCTGACGTCGATGAGCTGGATCTGCCGAACGTCGTCATCGGCGCGACTGTCACGTTCCGACTGGACGCCTATCCCGAACGGGAGTTGCAAGGTGTTGTGCGCACAACCGCTCCACAGGCGCGCGTCCAGGGCGGAGCAACTGTCTTTGCGACGACCGTCGACTATGAAGCTCAGCCAGATCTCGACATCAGGCCCGGAATGAATGCCGACGTAACGATCGTTACTGCATCGCGCCAGAACGTGCTCCTGATCCCCCAGCGGGCGCTGAAGACCGTCGGCGATCGTTCATTTGTCACAGTCAGAACACCGCAGGGCAATACTGATCGGGAGGTGATTCTCGGATATCGCAGTCAGGGTAACGTCGAAGTAGTGTCGGGCCTTACCGACGGGGAAGTAGTCGTCCTCCACTGACGCACCGCCCACGCGCTCGCTTCCGAGACACAACCGTGATGGTGAATTCCGCCGTGGGTATGGCGAGCGAACGACCCGTCACGGTAGCATAGGGATAACGCAATCGTTCCCATCCGGGTTGCTAGTAACGACGGCGCCCCGATGGGAGACTCTATCCAGGTCTCCTGTGTCCCTGGCGAGGTGTGCATGAAGATCCCCAACGCGAAGTTCGTCGTAGCCTCCCTGCTCGTTGTCATGATCGTTGCTATCGTCCTTACAGTGAGCCTGCAGAGCACGTCTCCACCGACAGTCGATGTTGTGACGTTCCTCCAGGATGTGAAATCCGGCAGCATCAAGTCGATCGTGGAAAACGACGGTGGCCAGACCGCGACGGTCAAGTACGTCGACTCGAGCATCATCCCGAAGGAAGTACGGATTCCGTCCGGCACATCCTTGACTCAGCTTTTCGAACAGTCGGGAATCCCTCTTGAGAAGTGGCCGACGATCGACGTTCAGGGCGCGTCCGCTGCTGACCGCTTCGCCCCCGCGCTCAAGTTTCTGTTGCTCGCTGGTGTGATCGGCGGTCTCTTCCTGCTCCTCCGTCGATCACAGTCCGGGATTGGTCGGCGGGGCCAACGGCGGGGCGACTTCGACCCGATCCGACCGGGCGATCGAACAGTGCTATTGTCCGACGTGGCCGGCTCTGAGGAGGTCAAGGAGGAACTTGCCGACATCATCGACTTCCTCCGCGAACCAGAGCGATATCACAAGCTCGGCGCGCGAATACCGCGTGGCGCGCTGCTCGTCGGCCCGCCCGGGACAGGCAAGACGCTGCTGGCTCGCGCAGTCGCGGGCGAAGCGAAAGCGTCGTTCTTCTCAGTGAGCGGCTCGGAGTTTGTCGAGCTATATGTCGGTGTCGGCGCTTCCCGCGTCCGCGATCTCTTCCGCAAAGCCCGCGAAGCCGCGCCGGCGATCATCTTCATCGACGAAATCGATTCAATCGGACGTAAGCGCGGACGCGCCGAGAACTCGACCGAATACGACCAGACACTGAACCAGATCCTGGTCGAAATGGATGGCTTCGACCAGCGGACAACGGTCGTTGTCATCGCGGCGACCAACCGCGCGGACATTCTCGATTCGGCTCTGTTGCGACCAGGGCGTTTCGACCGCCGCATCCACGTCGATCTTCCCGACCGTGCTGCTCGGACCGCAATACTCGAGGTTCACGGCCGTGGAAAGCCGTTGGCAACGGGCGTCAATCTGGGCGAGCTAGCCGCCCGAACAACTGGCCTGTCCGGGGCCGACCTGGCCAATGTCATGAACGAGGCAGCCATCCTCAGTGCGCGGCGAGACGCGGACACAATCGCGATGGATGTCCTCCTGGAAGCCGTCGACCGGACAATCGCAGGGGCGGCGCGAAAGTCGTCGCGCTTCACTGACCATGAGCGCAGGGTTATCGCCTATCACGAGGCCGGTCATGCGCTCGTAGCACATTACCTTCCAGACGCAGACCCGGTTCGGAAAGTCTCGATCGTCTCGCGGGGAAGGGCTGGCGGCTATACGATGATCGTCCCCGACCAGGATCGTGGACTCTGGACCCGCCAGCAATTGACCGATCGACTTGCCGCGTTGCTCGGCGGCTACGCAGCGGAGGAGATTGTCTTCGGCGATGTGACGACCGGCTCGTCCAACGACCTGGAGCAGATCTCGTCAATCACAATCTCGATGGTGTCTCGATACGGCATGGGCCAGACCTTCGGGCTGCTCTCGGCCGGCGAGGACGGTGCACGCACCGGGGGCTTTTCTCAGCGCACGGCATTTGCCGCCGAAAGCGAAGCGAGAGCGATCGTAGACGCAGCCCACGCGCTGGCGCTCGATATTCTCACCGAGCATCGCGCGGACCTTGAGCGTCTCGCAATCACACTCCTTGAGGTTGAGACTGTTGAGGGCGATCAGTTGGAGGCGATGTTCGGACCTGCGATCACGGCATCCCCCGACGAACGACGCACGCCTGTTCCGATCCACCACCTGCCCGACGCATCAGACTCGAGCGCAAGGCCGGCCCGGAAGCGTGGCCGCCGCGAGCGCATTGTCGCTCTTCCCGCAGCATTCGTTGCCAGCGCGCTATCCCGTCGAAGAAAGACCGCGACCGGCTCATGACCCGGATCGGCGAGCAGCACGCCTGATCGCATCGACTGCCGGGGTGTCAATGTCGCGAGGGTCGTGTGTTACTCCTGGACAAGCCGCTGGTGCTGCTCCTCAAACTCTTCCGGCGAGATGACGCCCGCAGCGCGCAGGTCAGTTAGCGCCGTCACCAGCCGGGCGTGGTCGCTGACCACCGGTCGCCGGTCACCTTCGCCGATATCGCTGAGCTGCATCTTGGCGTTCATCAACGTGCGCTTGAATTCAAACGGGCCGGAGATTCCGGTGAGGTTGTTGATACCGCGTTCGGCGCCGGTGAGAATGTCGATGTTTCCGTAACCAAACAACCGGCCCAGAACCGACTGCGTCATCAACACGTCGTTCACCTTCTCGAGCGCCGAATCGAGAGTCCGTTTTGTAAAGACTCCCTCGATCTGCAGGATGCGGTAATTCGTGATCACATACTCCTCACGCTGCCAGGTGAGGAAGCGGGAGACGGTCATTGTGAGCGTCACGATCGAGACTCCAACGATCGCCAGTGCCAGCCACGGCTCAAGACGATCCACCCGAGACTGGACGAGCCCTGCGCCGACCCAGAGGAGAATCGTGACAAGCGCGGTAGGCAGCATGTGGACGATCAGAAAGCTGATATGCCGGTGAGCGACCAACAGGATCGATTCATCTTGCCCGAGTAGCTTATCGAGGTACGACACCGACTGCCTCCGATTGGTGGACATCCACCCCAGCTACGACGCCCCAGTGACGACAACTATTCTAAGCGCAACTCGGCGACAACACGACGGGCGGCGGAGTCGCGGCCAGCCTGCCGGGTAATGTACCGCGCCAGGTGATCGCCAACCTCCGTCGCTACGTCTGCCGGAATGCGCAATGACAACAGGCGCTGAATCTCCCCCCGATCGATCAGGCGCAGCATCTTCAGCGCGTTCACGGAGATTGGTCTGGCGTCGGGACGCCCAACGAGACAATTCGGGCAGACGACACCACCCTCGACGCTGAACCCGTTGATCTCTGCCTCGATATCGCGCCCACAGACGATACATCGACTTAATTCCGGACGATAACCCAGGACACGCATCAACCCCATCTCACCGATGTGACTCACGAGCCGTTCGTCGCCACCGTCGTTGATCAGCTGATATGCGGCAAAGAGCAGATCGTAGACCGCCTCGTGGCGCTCATCCTCGGGAACCAACGCATCGACTAGCTCGGCGAGATACCCTGCGATCGCGATGGCCGACTCGCGTTCGCGCAGGCGTGAAAACGACTCGAGCATTTCTGCCTGGGAGATGATGTCGAGCCCTCGCGTCCGCGCGACCAATAGCCGTGTCGCGCAGAATGGCTCAAGATGGCCGGCAAGCTTGCTGCTCGTCCGACGCGATCCTTTGGCGACCAGGCGCAACTTCCCACGCTCAGCCGTGAGCAAAGTGACGATCCTGTCCGCCTCCCCCAGGTCGCGTCGACGCAGGACAATGCCCCGCACGCGATACAGTCTCTGGCGACCTTCGGGCTCGGGTGTTTCCATTGGTGATCTCGGATCGACCATTGATGACATCCTCAGCAAGCCGGGAATGGCGGCGGAAATGCCGATTCCCTATACTGCGCGCGGAACACAGTACGAGAGAGATCAACGTCGGTGAACATCGGGCTACAACACCAACCCGCAGCAGCCCCGGATCGGATCGGCCTTACCGCCACGAAGCGGCGCCGTGGCGGGCACCAGTTCTGGCGCTGTTCCAATCTACTCTACACGTTGAATCCGTTGCGCTCTCTGTCTGAGAATCACGAGGTGTCGACAATGATTGGAAGCGGAGTATCCAATGGCAATGGCTGAGGGCACGATGCTCGCCGAACGGGCGACACCATATCTGAACTACATCGAAGGATGGCTGCATCAGCTGCCATCCGCAGCACTGACTGAAATCATCACCAGCGCGGGTGGACCAGAGCGGGTTGCCATCGTGTCGGTCGATTTGATCGTCGGGTTCTGCCACCATGGCGCGCTCTCCAGCCCCCGCGTGGCAGCACTACTCCAGCCAGTCGCCAAGCTGATGACAGCGGCGCACGATGCGGGAGTCAACGCGATCGTGCTCACTCAGGACACTCACCTGTCGGATGCTCAGGAGTTTGCCTTCTATCCACCGCACTGCGTGGCCGGGACCGAGGAATCCGAAACCGCGCCGGAATTACGCGCACTGCCGTTCTCTGACTCGTTCAATATTGTCGAGAAGAACAGCATATCGAGCACGATCGCGCCGGGGTGGATCGACTGGGAACGCACACACGGACCATTCACCACATGGATCATCGTAGGCGACTGCACCGACCTTTGCGTCTATCAGGCAGCCATGGCGCTGAAGCTCCGAGGGCTTTCCGAGCATCGTGAGCAACGGATCATCATTCCGGTCGATTGCGTCCAGACCTACGACATGCCAGTCGATCGCGCGCTGGAGGTCGGCGCCGAGCCACACGATGGTGACCTGTTGCACGCCGTCTTTCTTCATTCGATGGCGCTGAATGGCGTCGAAGTTGTCGCGACGGTCTCGTAATGCCACAGCACACACCACCAGAGATCTTTGCAATCGTCCCCGCCCGCGGCAAAGCTGACTCACACGCGCTGGCGCCGCAGATTCACGCCTGGCTTCATGCGCGTGGCTACGCGACTATCGATGAGGCGTCGATCCGTCGCGGCGAGCCGGCCGATGCGCTCGTCGCGCTGGGGGGCGACGGGCTGATGATGCGGATGGCGCACAATTACCCCGGAATGCCGCTTCTCGGCATCAACTTCGGCAAAGTCGGCTTCCTTGCGATGACCGAGCAATTGCAGTGGCCAGAAGTACTGAACGAAATCGTGAACGGCGACTTTGATATCCAGGACGGCCCGACGCTCGATGCGCGCGTCGGATCGAACGACGAAGTAGTCGATGTGGGTTGGGCTATCAACGATGTCGTGGTCCGCAGCGGCATCCAGATGGTCGACATCGAGCTCTACGTTGACGGCCGTTATGTCAATACGTATCCGGGCGACGGAATGATTGTCGCGTCCCCCCAGGGCAGCACGGCATATTGTATGGCTGCTGGCGGGCCGATCCTGACGGCCGGTGTCAGCGGGTTCGCGATCACGCCGATCTCACCACACTCCCCGATTCGCTCCACGCTTGTCGTCCCGGAGGATAGCCGAATCGAGATGGTTATGAGCAGCGAGCGCGAGGCCCACTTGATCCTCGACGGCCAGATCACGCGGCCGCTCGCCTGCGGCGAACTGGTGCGCGTGACGCACAGTCCGCATCGGTTCAGGCTGATCATGACCGAACAGATGAACTTCTACGCGGCATTTCAGAGCAAGTTCAACTATCTGATCCGGCCTGGCGCGGTGCCGAGCCTGGGTCATGTGCGACACGAGGAGTGACAATCCGCGGAGTGACGTTGCTCTCGCTGGCGTCAACTGTGGTGTCGCTCGCCGGCTGACGCTGGCCCGAGCGGTAATTGTCGACCGGCTGGGCGCCCCCGGCCACAGATTGTCGGCTGTCGGTGTGGACACGAATCTGCGTTACCGACGGCTGGACACCTGTCAGGTCCGTGGCGCAATACGGGCAGGCCTGCCAGCGAAGATCGACGAGCCGATGACAGCCGGGGCATTCCGAGCGCAGTCGGCTCCGACAATGGGGGCAATAGAGGAAATCATCCTGCACGGCCCGGTTACAGAACGGGCACGTCTGGATATCGTCCAGATCCTGGAGAAGGTACTCCTCCTCGACGGTGCGCTGGAACGCTGCCTCCAGAGTCTCCCGCGGACGCAACAACAGGTAGATAACGACGCCTGGAATCCAGAACAGCACGACAACGAGCGTCGAGAAGATGTGGGTGACGGCGTTGGCGCTGCGCGTCGTGATGTCCCGATACGTCCAGACCACCAACGCGAACCAGAGCGCCAGCGAGTAGGCGCCGGTGAGGGCGAGGAATATCTGAAGAATGCGTGCGATCAGCGCTTCCAAACGGGATAGCTCCTGACTCTATCAACCGATCGTCACGGCATGATCCGCTCAAAGCGATCGACACCACAAATGAATACTGCCGCCCCACCGACCTGAACCTCCACGGGTGTCGGCACATAGAACTCGCCCGGCTCCATGATCGGCATCAATGGGTTGACGTATTGTGTGCGGGTGTAACACGTCCGCTTGATGATGCGCAGAACGTCACCAACGTATTCATCATCGACACCAACGAGGAAGGTGGCATTGTTCTCCCGCAGGAAGCCGCCAGCGCTATTGATCTGCGTCGTGCGGTAGCCACCATCCAGTAGCGCCGACCGCAGGTTGTCGGCGTCCTTACCCTGGACTACGGCGAATACCAGCTTCATATCTTCTCGCTTCACAGCCGGGGTCGTTCGCCCGGACATAGTCTCGACATCACACAATTCAGGACTGCCTCATGAACCATGATGGTGTTGGGCTGTCCATCGATGACAACCCAGCGCGTCGGGTTTCGTGCTGCCTCTTCCCGAAACCAGTCGGCAACACGTTGGTGGAATTCCAATTCTTCATCGTCGATTCGATTGGAGTCGCCGCCAGATCGACGCCTGGCCAGGCCGGCATCCGGATGGAGATCGAGCAGCACGGTCATGTCTGGCCAGCTGGCGCCCACTGCAAGCATCTGAATGCGCCGCAACTCATCGGTCGGCAGACCTCGGCCGGCGCCCTGATAGGCAAGCGTCGAGTCGACAAATCGATCGCAGAGCACGATCGCGCCCCTCGCCAACGCCGGCCGTATCACCTGCCTGACATGCTCTGCGCGCGCCGCAGTCATCAGATACGCTTCGGCCTCCGCGCTAACCTCGATATTCGAGCCAAGGACGATCTCACGAACCGCCTCGCCGAGTGAGGTACCACCAGGCTCGCGTGTCGCAACCACATCGTATCCCAGATCGCGAAGCCTCTGGCTTAGCAGCCGAACCTGTGTCGACTTTCCCGAACCCTCGGTGCCCTCAAACGTCACGAACAGGCTCAATCGTGGAACCCATCGCGGAAAATCTCCACATGTCGGTTTGGTTCGCGCCCGCGACTGCGCGACCCGAGGTTGTAACGGTCGGCCAACTGATGCTGAAGTCGACGAATATACGGCGCCTGAGGGCGCAGCTCCATCGGAGGCGCGCCGTCCAGGATGGCGTTGATAGCGCCCTCCGCCTCGAACATCGCCGATTCGATCGGATCACCGGGGGCGATGGCGCGCTGGCCGATTTCGCCAGGCGTAACGTCCGGGTTGGCTTCACGAACGAGGTCACGAAATACGTTGAGCATCTGGACAACGGTGTTCGACCGCAGGACATAGATGGCGATTCCCCGCGTCTCAGCATCGCGGAGCTGCTGCGGACGCTGCCGGTAGTAGTTCTTCAGCGTCAGCACCATGTCCGCGTCGTATACCTCCCGGACGATCTGAGCAGGTAACGACATCGCGGTCAGTGCCTGCTCGAGCCGGTTGCGGCTCACACCGAACGGGAAGATTCGAACCGGCCTCGCCGCGGTTCCGCGTCCTCGCGCCAACGGGTTGGCGGACGCCGCTGTCTCGAGCACGTCCTCGAACTCGGGCCGCGCCTCCTTGGGCGCATCGTCGTTTCGTCGTGACGAACGATGATCGTCTGTCCGATGAGGCCGGTCATCCGGCGCTGAACTGTCATCGGTGATGATGATCTCGCCGGTCGACAGACGTTCGCGGAGCTCGACTCGCTGGTGCCGGTTGCGAAGCATCGCGTCGACAGCGGTTGCAACGTCACGAACCACCGCGACCTTATCACGCTCGCGAATCTCGACCATCACCGCGAATGTCGGCGGAGCCTTACGCTCCAGGATCGACTTCTGTGTTCCTCGCCGGCGAGCCTCTTCGTCGCTGAGCGTGACCGACTGGATACCGCCAATGAGATCTGAAAGCGTCGGGTTCACCATCAGATTCTCGAGTGTGTTGCCGTGGGCAGTACCGATCAGCTGGACTCCCCGCTCGGCGATCGTTCGAGCCGCGGCCGCCTCCAGCTCAGTTCCAATCTCATCGATGACGACAACCTCGGGCATATGGTTCTCTACCGCCTCGATCATGACGTGGTGTTGCATCGCTGGGGTTGGCACCTGCATTCGTCGGGCCCGGCCGATCGACGGATGCGGGATGTCCCCGTCTCCGGCGATCTCATTGCTCGTGTCGACGATAACAACCCGCTTCTCGAGGTCGTCTGCCAGCACGCGGGCAACCTCGCGCAACATCGTCGTTTTCCCGACCCCGGGCCGGCCAAGGAGCAGGATGCTCTCGCCTGACTCGACGAGGTCGCTGATGATGCCGATCGTGCCGTAGACGGCTCGTCCGACACGGCAGGTCAGACCAACGATGTCACCGCTTCGGTTTCGGATCGCCGAGATACGGTGCAGCGTGCGCTCGATCCCCGCGCGATTGTCTTCCCCGAAGCGACCGATCCGCTCAGCGACACGCGAGAGATCGTCCCGGCTCGTCTCATCTTCGGTCAGATAGACGCTACTATGCTGAAACCGTGCCTCTGGACGTCGACCGAGATCGAGGACGATCTCGATCAGGCCATCATCAGAGCGCTCGGCGATCGCGCCACGTGTACTCTCGGCAATTTGCGCCGGCAGGGCAGCAAGCAAATTATCCAGATTATCGGTGATCGCGATTTCTTGCACCGCGGGGGCTTGCTGCCCGCCAAGCATCGACACCGCCTGAGGTGAAGTCACTTTCATCACCGCTCCATTCGCTGGGCATCGCGCGCCGAAACGACGGCGCCACATGTCGAGCCACCCCGGCTACAGAAGTACGATGGAACCCCTTTCGGCGCACGCTCACCTTCAGCCGGCGCCGCAAAACGCTCGCGAACCGTGGCTGGGGCGGTTGTGTGACGGACCAACGCGATACGGTCGGCGACAGCGTCGAATCCGATCCCCTCGACCTTCCAGGCGAGATCCGCGCGGTATTCTGGAATGATTATCTCGACCGAGCAGCCATGCGCCCCGGATTCCGCAACGGTTGCAGCTACGAACGCCGGAGCGGCGTCCAGCGCGCACGGATCGACGAGCAACTCTATCCGCGCGCAGCGATGACGCCGGGTAATCCTGGAGTATGCGACGATGCCATCCACCGTTTCCAGGACCGACTGGTATTGTCTCTGTCGATCCTGCAAGAGCCAACCAAGTATCGTCTGCGGGTGGATTTCCCATGCGGCGCTCGTCAGTGCTTCGGCGAACTGCACCGGTCGGGGAGTGACGTGATGATACAGATGCTGGATCGACCACACATCGCTGGGCTCCTGGCTCCGCATCCCCACGGGTGGCGCGGCATGGTCACCGATATCCACCGCGCGAAGCATCGTCTGGCGGGTATACGGCTCGAACCCGACCGCTCGAAGGCTCTGATACGCGATCGAGTCAGCCTCGGCAGCGGCGAAGATCCGCCGTCCGCCCAGCGCGCCGGACGCGGCTATCCCATACTCCAGGAGCGCTGTCCAGAGCTCCAGAACAACCGTGTCCTCGGCATCGAGGCGCGGCGACCCAGCAGCCAGAATCGCGACATCCCAGTGATGCGTGATCTCTTGCGAACGCATGGACAATGCCGCACACAGTTCCCCGTCGATCAGCGCGACGTACACGCGCTCGCGGGTGTAGCCTGGCGCGATAGCCGCGAACGCGTGCTGGGCCACGCGCGGGCCATCGCACTCACGCCGCGTATCCCAGTCGAGGATAGCAACGCGCTGGCGAGCGTGCCGCAATGCGGGCAGATCGCGGGCTAATAGCGGGCGGGCGACGAGGGTTGCCACGGTGCCGAATTCCCTCGATTCATCGACGGGCGCTTCGGGCGATCTCAGAGTACGCGTCGACCTGTCAGAGCGCGTCCGAGCGTGATCTCATCGGCGTACTCGAGATCACCGCCGACCGGGAGCCCGCTTGCCGGCCGGCTGATCGTGATACCAGTAGAAACAAGCTGGCGCGCGATATACATTGCGGTAGCGTCGCCCTCGATGTTCGGGTTCATCGCCAGGATCACCTCCGCGGGACGCTCGCGCTCGACGCGCTCGACGAGCTCCCGGATTCGAAGCTTGTCTGGCCCGATACCATCGACTGGCGAGATAGCGCCATGAAGAACGTGATACAGACCGCGATACTCGCCGGTTCGATCGAGGGCGAGAACATCAAGTGGCTCCTCGACAACACAGATCACGCGCTGATCCCGGGTTGTATCCTGGCAGACGGCGCACGGATCTTCTTCCGTGATGTTGAAGCACCGCGAGCAGAGGATGATCCGATCCTTTACCTCGATGACGGCTTCAGCAAGCGCCAATGCCTGCTCTCGGGGTGCGCGAAGCAGGAAGTAGGCCATCCTCGATGCTGACTTGGGTCCGACGCCAGGCAGGCGGCCGAGCTCGTCAATCAGTCGGGCGACGGGTTCAACGGTGATGCGTGTCGAGCGCAAATGCTAGCCTCCGGGGAGCTGAAATCGACACCAGAAAGTATACATTCCGCGCTCATCCGCCGATTACGCTTCATCCCAGTCATCAGAGATGAGCACGGTCCGACCACGGGAACCGTCTGCCGGGCCGATGTAGCCCTCGTCCTCCATCGCCTCGATCAGCCTCGCGGCGCGGTTGTAGCCGATGCGTAGTCGACGCTGGAGCATTGACGCAGACGCCGTTCCCTGTTGCTTCACAATCGATAGTGCCTGCTCGAACAGAGGATCCTCGGTCGCATCCTCATCGTCGTCCTCCGTCGGAAGCTGCACCCACTCTTGCTCGTACTGCATCTCGGGCGACAGCAGCTTCCAGTGCTTCACGAGCGCCTGCAGCTCCTGGTCATCGACGAACGACCCTTGAACTCGATGTGGCTTTGCCGCGTCGGCCGGCATGAAAAGCATGTCGCCACGGCCGAGAAGCCGTTCGGCTCCGGGCATGTCCAGGATGACGCGACTATCGATCTGCGACGACACGGCAAATGCGATCCGGGCCGGGACGTTGGCCTTGATGAGTCCGGTAAGCACATCCACTGAAGGCCGCTGGGTCGCGATCAACAGGTGGATCCCCGTGGCTCTGGCCATTTGAGCCAACCGCACAAGTAGCGTCTCGACCTCGTCGGGCGTTGTCATCATAAGGTCAGCGAGCTCATCGATGATCACAACGAGGTATGGAAGCTTCTCCATCGTCGGGTCAGTCGACCGGCGCAGCTCGTAGCCGTCGATATTGCGAACGCCGAGTCGCGAGAACGTCTGGTAACGGCGCTCCATCTCGCGAAGCACTGCGCGCAGCGCGGGGACGACCTTGTCCATCTCCGTAATGACCGGCGCCTTGAGGTGTGGCACACCCTCGTACCCTGAGAGCTCGACCATCTTCGGATCGATCATGATCATCTTGAGATCATCAGGCGACTTCGTGAGCAGGAAAGTCGCGATGATGCTGTTGATGCAGACGCTCTTTCCCGAACCGGTCGCGCCAGCAATCAGCAGGTGCGGCATCCGCGTCAGGTCACCGATAACACAGCGCCCGTTGACGTCGCGGCCCAGCGGGAGCGGGATCTTGGCCTTACTCTTTCCGAATGTCGCCGAGTCAAGCACCTCGCGAAGTCCGACAGTGGAAATACTGCCATTCGGGATCTCGAGACCCACCCGGGCCATACCGGGCACCGGAGCTTCGATGCGCAATGACATTGCCGCGAGAGCCAATGCAAGGTCATTTTGCAGTTCCGTGATCCGCCGCACCTTTACGCCTGAGCCTGGCTCGAGGGTAAACAGCGTCACCGCCGGCCCTGGAAAGATCTCACGAACGGTCGCATCAACCTTGAACGACGCGAGGGTCTTCTCGATACGACGCGCCTTAGCCTCAAGCTCCGGCCCGTCTGGCTCGATGCTTTCATAGATCTTCAACAGATCAATCGATGGGAGATTCCAGACGCCACGATGCGCCGGCGGCGCGCTCTCTTCGTCAGCCGGAGGTAGGACTGACGAAGCGCTCGGCGCGCGCTCCAACTTCGGCCGGTTAATAACCGGCTTGGCAGGGGCTACCGGTGTGATCCGTGGCGGCGTTACATCAAGTGCCTCGGTCGGCTCCGCGACAGCGTAGGCTTCAGTGGCGAGCGCGCCGAGAGACTCGGTCTCAACCGCCCATTCCGGTTCGGGCGTCTCCTTGCTGGCGCGAGAGCGCGGTCGAACCCTGCGCCATGAATCAACGATCTCTCGAGTGTCATAGCCAGTAACGAGGAAGACTCCGACGACGCCGACCGCAAGGAGAACCACTGCCGCGCCGACTTCGCCGACAACGGCCATCAACCCACGCGCGACACCGAGCCCGATATAGCCACCGGCGGCTTCGACGTCGTTATTGCGTCCGTTGAGGCCCAGCAGGCCAACGATCGCAAGCAGTGTTGTCGCGCCTCCGACGATTCGTCGCGTGCGTTGGGCAGCTTCACCAGCCCGCCACAGCTCGACGGCGATAATGGATAGCCCGAATGGCACTGCAATCGCCGCTTTGCCAAGCACCAGCCCGAAGAAGTCGCCTGCCAGCGACAGCGCGCTGTGGCCGGCCAGCCCAACGATCGGCAACGCGGCCACAACCGCCACCGTGAACACGCCAAACGCGAGAAGCTCATCACGCAGACGAGGCGCGACGGAGATTCTCGGCGCTCGCTCGTCCGTCGCAGCCGACGCCGGGCGGTCGGGTGGAAACTCGACGATCTTGCCTCGGGCGGTTTCCTCCGACGCAGCATCACGTGCCTTGTTCATTTTCATGTTCGCCCGCGCTGCCATCGTCTCGCCCTCATCATTGCACTAGTGTACGTACACTTTACGAGTTGCCGGGACGCGGGTCAAGCAACCGACCCGGAGTGCTTCAAAATAGCCGTGCCTGATTGATCTGTGGCGGAACGTTCTCGATCTTGGCGCGATCCTCTCTGGCCTGTGCCAGGATGATCGGCAGGCGCTCGAAGTCCGCCTGAATCGTGGCTCTGAGCGAACCCTGGTGCAGCGCCGCCGCAGGATGGTACATCGGGACGATCACCCGATCATCGACGCGCCGCGGTTCGCCATGGATACGCGATATGCGCTCGTTGGGAAACCAGCGAGCCATCGAGTAACGCCCTAGCGTCACGATCAGAAGCGGGTCGATGGCTCGGATCTGCGTCTCCAGGTACGGGTAGCACGCGGCAATCTCGTCGGGAAGTGGGTCGCGGTTTCCTGGCGGCCGGCACTTGACGACGTTGGTAATGAACACTGTCTCGCGGTCAAGGTTGATCGCGGCAAGGAGCTCGTTGAGAAACTGGCCGGCAGCCCCGATGAACGGGATGCCCTGCTTGTCTTCGTTCCAGCCTGGCGCCTCACCGATAAACATCATCTCCGCGTCTGGCGATCCGTGGCCCGGGACGGCGTTCGTTCTGCCGCGACACAGCTCACAGAGCGTGCATTCCCTCACCAGCGCGGCCACTTCATCAAGTATCAACGTCCGATTACCGGAGCCGTTCGTCATCTCACCCCTCGCGCACCACATGGATGTCCGTACACTCGTCGTCTGTCCTATCGTACTCGGAACCGTCTGTGTCGTCAGTCTCTGGTGCAACCAACCCCTCACCAAATGGAGCCGTCAGATCCACCTGCATCGCCTGGCGGCAGGCTGTGGCGAGTGAGTCATCGTCGACCGGAAGATAGGCCGGGTGGCCTGGAGCGCGTCGTAGCCAACGGGCGAGGATCGCCATCTCGTCGACAGCGTGATGATCTGGCCGAAACCTCTTCGCCGCGAGTTGCGCGCGTCGGTGAACCTGGCTGAGTCGTTCAACCAGTATGTCCAGCGGAATGTCGTCCGGAACAGTCAACTGCGCCCAACGTCGTCCGTTCAACAGATACCAGATTCCGCGAGTCCCCGTTTCTACACCAGGAACAACGAGCAATGCTCGGGGACAGGCGGTAGCGACAGCCAGCCCGCGCTGCTCGCGCGCCAGCGTATCGACCTGTCGTATGCGATCGCGGAGCCGAGCCGCTCGCTCGAAATCCAGCGTCTCGACGGTCTCCTCGAGGCGGGCATGGAGACGCGCGATCAACCGGCTCTCGTCCCCCCGGAAGAACGCGAGCACGTCATTCACGCTCTCGCGGTACTGTTCGGGATCCGCCATGCCCATGCACGGGCCGAGACAACGATGCAGGCTCAACTCCAGGCACGGTGACCCATATGAGCGCTTGTCAGCAAACGAGCGACGGCACGTTCGCAGCGGGAGCACATCATTCACGAGCTCGACGGCCTTACGCGCGCTCGACGCGGCGCGAAACGGCCCGAAGTACGTGGCGCCATCGTCTGACCGGTCTTTCGCAACGACGACGCGTGGCCACGGATTTGAGACATCAACTTTCACGTAGACGTATTGTTCGACGTTACGCTGGACCGTGTTGTACCGCGGCCGATATCGTCGGATCAGTTGCGACTCGAGGAGGAGCGCCTCGAGCTCGCATCCAACGACTTCGATGTCGATCGTCGCAAGCGTCTGGAGCAACCCGTCCATCTTTCGCGTGTACCCCAATGGCTGGGAGTAGTAGCTCGCCACTCGCTTGCGCAGGTCACGCGCCTTGCCGATGTAGATCACCGAGTCAGCGGCATCGCGCATGATATAGACACCTGGAGCATGGGGGATGGACGCAAGATGGGAAGTATCCAGAATCGAGCGGCCCCGACCAACCGCGTTATGAACCGGGACAGGGGCGCGGCGAGTCTGGTTCAGACGCGTTAGATCCTCCAGCGTCACCAACCCGTGCTTCTGCGCCCGGCCGAGCAACGCGCCAAACACCTCCAGCGTGGTCGTAGCGTCGTTGGAGGACCGGTGGGACTCTTTCGCAGGAATCCCCAGGGACCGGGCGACATCTCCGAGATTCAGCCGGCGGGTTTCAGGAGCGAGCGTTGCCGCGAGCGCGAGTGTATCGATGCTCTGGTTGATCAGCTTCGGGAGTCCCGCCCTTGCCAACTCGGCGTTGAGGAATCCGATGTCGAACTCAACGTTGTGTCCAACCAGGGGCAAGTCGCCAACGATCTCCACGATCGTCGGGGCAATCGAGCGAAAGTCGGGCGCGCCTGCGACCAGTTGATCGTCGATCCCTGTCAGCGACCGGATGTAGTCCGGTATCCGTCGTTCGGGATTGACGAGGGACGACCAACGAAACGGAGCGCCGTGCGGAGAGACACGAATGAGTCCAACCTCGATGATCCGCTGCTGGGCCGGCTTCAGCCCGGTCGTCTCGACATCGACGACGACAAACTCAGCTGGAACCGCTGCCATCTTCTGTGTCGATCGAGTCGTCCAGTGTCCATCCGGGCGAAGCCGAACCGCGGGATGATCCTCCAGGATCTCTCGCAGGAGCGGTCGCCAGAGCGTGATGTTCGTGGCATTGCCGAACACACGAGCGATCAACAGGATCTCGTCGATCACCCCGCCGTGCTCCTCGATACAGGCGACGGCTCGATCGACGAGGTGGGGATAGGCTGCCGACTGGGTTGGCTCGACCGGGTCAGTGTGCGGAATCATCGGCTCCCCCGTGATGACGCAAAGTCACGGTCAACGCAGTATACGACTAGAACAAGTGTACGGACAACCCGTGCTATACTGCGGCGGCGTTCGACTTGACGCACGACCTGACGCCTTCTCGCTCGCGGGGAGAGGGATCCTCAACGATGGACGACGCCGGGACTCAGCGACGTGTTGAGGAGCTTCGGGAGCTCATCCGTCGCTACAACCACGAGTACTACACTCTCCAGCAACCCACGGTCAGCGACGCGGAATGGGACGCACTGTTTCACGAGCTCCGGTCTCTGGAAACGAATCACCCGGAACTCGTCACGGCTGACTCACCAACGCAACAGATCGGCACAGGCCCAGCCGACGGGTTTTCCCAGGTCACTCACGAAATACCGATGCTGTCGTTGGGCAACGTGTTCAATCGAGAGGATCTCGAGCGCTGGGTGCAGCAGGTATACCGGCTCTCCGGTCGAGAGCGTCTCGACTTCGTCGTCGAGGCCAAATTCGACGGTGTCGCAAGCAGTCTGCTCTACCGAAATGGCCGGCTTCAACGCGGATCCACGCGCGGCGATGGGTTCGTCGGTGAAGATGTCACCGCCAACATGCGCACGATCCGCGACATCCCGACTCAACTGATGAACATCGGCGGCGCGCCCGACGTGCTGGAAGTTCGGGGCGAGATCTACATGCGCCGTAGCGAGTTCGAGGCGATGAATGTGGAACGTGTCGCGCGTGGCGACGCCCCATTCGCCAACCCGCGGAACGCCGCGTCGGGCGCGCTCCGTCAGCTCGACCCCCGCGTCACGGCGACCCGACCATTACGTCTGTTCGTCTATTCGGGCGTCACGTCCGCGAACAGGCTGCCAGATCTCCATTCCGAGATCCTCGCGCTCCTGGGAACCTACGGACTGACGACAAGCCCCGACTACACCATCTGCGCATCGATCGACGAGATCTGGCAACGGTGCGGGTGGTGGCATGAGCGCCGGGCAGACCTGGACTTCGACATCGACGGTGTCGTCGTCAAAGTCGATGACACCCGCCTCTACGATGAAATAGGCGCCGTCGCACGGGAACCGCGCTGGGCGATCGCCTACAAGTTCCCTGCGATGCAAGCAACGACTATCCTGGAGGGCATCGAGATCAACGTCGGGAGAACCGGCAGCCTCAACCCTCTCGCGCATCTTCGCCCGGTCCAGATCGGCGGAGTCACGGTCAGCCGCGCCACGTTGCACAACGAGGATGAGATTCGCCGGCTGGGAGTGAAGATAGGCGACACGGTCATCGTCCAGCGCGCTGGGGACGTCATTCCCAAGATTCTGAGCGTCGTCGAGTCCGCACGGGACGGCGACGAAGTCGAATTCAGCTGGCCGACCACCTGCCCTGTCTGTGGCTCAACAATCGAGCGCGTCGAGGGTGAGGCGATGTCCTACTGTGTCAATACATCCGGCTGCCCCGCCCAGCTCCGGGAAAGCGTCGCGCATTTCGTGTCGCGCGGGGCGATGGATATCGACGGGCTCGGCGCCAAGCTGGCGGCGCGCTTCGTCGATGCTGGCCTTATTCGTAACCTGGCTGACATCTACCATCTCGACTGGGATGCGATCCTCCTCATGGAGGGAATGGGTGAGAAGAGCGTCGAACGACTCCAGCGATCGATCGAGACAAGCAAGAACCAGTCGCTCTCCCGCGTTCTGTTCGCGCTCGGCATCCGGCATGTCGGAGAGCGTAACGCTCAGCTGCTCGCCGATCACTTCGGCTCGATGGCGTCAATCGCTGGTGCTGGTCTGGATCAACTGTCCGCCGTCCCCGGCGTCGGACCGGTCGTCGCCCAGTCGATCCACGACTGGTTCGCCGAACCGCGCAACGCAGCACTGATCGCCTCGCTAACCGCGGTAGGCCTGACCGTCGAGCAAGAAGGCAGAGAACCGCCGCAGGAGTCCGAGTGGCAGGGGCTGGCGGTCGTGCTCACCGGTCGATTGGAGTCGATGACGCGAGCTGAGGCAGAGGAACGGCTGAAACAGCTGGGCGCGCGGATCTCGTCGTCGGTGTCTCGTAAGACGAACCTGGTCGTGGCCGGCCAGGACGCTGGCAGTAAGGCGGACAAGGCCCGCGAGTACGGCGTCGAGATCATCGACGAGGCCGAACTGGTCAAGCGTCTCGACTCGCTCGCGGCGCGATTATCCGTCGATGCTGATTGAGGAAATGCGCCGATGTCAGAGCTTAGCACCCACGACGCCGACGAGGATCCGGGCCAACTAGTCAGAGTTATCGCTCGCCTCGCTCAGATGATCATCGAATTGCGCGACGAGTATGTCGCCCATCATCGGAGTGACGACCTCGACCAGATTGAGCGACGTATCGATCAGCTGTCGGATCTTCGCCGCAGACTAGCGCACGCACGCGAGTCGCGCGACGACGTGGCACCCTAGTCCTGGCTGGAGCTCGCGGTAGAGCCGGGCTTCGTCAGCGGCTGGCCTGATTGACACAACGGACAATCCCCCGCCGGCCAGGTCTCGATCGATAAGGACGCGAGCGGAACGAGCGGCGCGCTGAACGAGACCGCGCCGCCCGAGCGATCCACGAGGACCGCAATTGCCCGGACATCCGCTTCGACCTGTCCCAGCGCGATCAGCGTCTCACGGATCGAACCACCAGTCGTCAGAATATCGTCGACCAGCAGCACCCGCGTTCCGGGCGCGATCGTCGTTCCACGCTTGAACGCCCGCTCGTTGGATCCCTCCGTTGCGCGTTCGGCATACGCGGCAGGCAGGCCCAACTGCCGGCCGATCTCGAACGCGAGGAGGATGCCGCCGGTAGTCGGGCCGACGACGAGATCCACATCGGCGCCCGCACCCAGCTTTATGACAAGCTCGTGGCAGGCAGATTCAGTCGCCCGAGGGTTTCGTAACAGATCGAACTTCTCGACATACTCACCGCTATGACGTCCAGACGCCAGCAGAAAGTGGCCACTCTTCAGCGCGCCGATTGCCCGCAGCTGGTCAAGAAACCCACCACTCACCTGGCCCTCATCTCACTCATCGCGAGTCGACACTCAATAGCCGACGGTTACCCGCTGGCGATACGTCGGGAGCGGCTGGATGGTGTAGGCGCCGGTTGCGCGCTCCATTGCGTTGACGACAGCCCGCGCTGTGTCGATCGACGTGATACACGGGATGCCTCGTTCGACTGCCGCGCGCCGGATCTGGAACCCGTCCAGCACCTCGCTATTCGCCGGGCCGGGGGTATTGATGACTCCCTGCACCGTGCCGTCGAGGATGACATCGAGCATATCTGGCCGGCCCCGACCGATACGCTTCGTCACCATCTGGACGGGCATCCCATATCGCTCAATCATCACGGCGGTGCCTTCTGTCGCATAGAGTTGGCAACCCATCCGGGTGAGCCGTTCGAGCATCTCGATCGTATCGGCCTTGTCCCGATCCGCGACGCTGACTAACACCGCCTCACGTGGCTTAAGTGCCAGGCCGGATGCAAGCATCGCCTTGTAGAACGCGGACGAAAAGTCGCGGTCAATTCCCATCGCTTCGCCTGTCGATTTCATCTCCGGGCCGAGATTGACCTCGACGCCGCGAAGCTTCGCCATCGAGAACACGGGCGCCTTGACGGCAACGAGTGGCTGGCGCGGCCAGAGTCCACCGGAATAGCCTTGCTCGCGTAATGAAATACCGAGCATTGCTCGCGTCGCAATCTCGATGATCGGGACGCCGGTCGCCTTCGAAAGGAATGGCACCGTCCGGCTTCCACGAGGGTTGACCTCCAGAACATAGAGACGACCCGCGTGAATCACATACTGAATGTTCACAAGACCGATGACGCCGAGCTCGAGCGCAATCCGTGTGGTGTATTCGACGAGACGCTCCACCTCACTGGGATAGAGATTCACGCCGGGATAGACCGCGTATGAATCGCCCGAGTGGACGCCAGCGCGCTCGATATGCTCCATGATGCCGGGGACCAGCACATCGACGCCGTCACAGATCGCGTCGACCTCGACCTCCTTGCCCTCGAGATAGCGGTCGATAAGAATCGGGTGGCCACTCTGGAAATCGACGCTCGTCGCAAGGTACCGAGCCAGGTAATCGGCCGAATGCACGACTTCCATCGCGCGTCCGCCGAGCACGTATGACGGCCGAACGAGGACCGGGTAGCCGAGTCGATCGGCGACGTCGATCGCCGCATCGAGCGTCATCACTGCGGTGCCAGGCGGTTGGGGAATACCAATCCGCGTCAGGAACGCCTCGAACCGCTCTCGATTCTCGGCCAGGTCGATCGTATCGACACTGGAGCCGAGAATTGGCACGCCCCGGTCGGTCAGCGGGGTCGCCAGGTTGATTGCCGTCTGCCCACCGAACTGGAGGATGACCGGCACGGTCGTCAGATCCTCACAGCCTTCGTGACGTAGCACTTCACCAACCGATTCGCGATCCAACGACTCGAAGTACAGCCGGTCGGAGGTATCGAAATCCGTCGAGACTGTCTCAGGATTGGAGTTGATCATGATCGCGGCGGTGCCGGCGTGCCGCAGCGACTGGGCTGCCTGAACGCTGCAGTAGTCGAACTCGATCCCCTGACCGATTCGAATCGGCCCTGAGCCAATGACGACCGCTTTGGCGGCAGCAATTGGCGGGGCTTCATCCTCTTCCTCGTACGTGCTGTAGTAATACGGCGTCGCGGCCTCGAACTCCGCGGCGCATGTGTCGACCATCTTATAGACTGGCGTGATTCCTGCCGCGTAGCGTCGATCGCGGATATCCGTTTCCGGCGTCCCGTTGATCGCGCTGATCTGCTCGTCTGAGAACCCGAAGCGTTTCGCTTCCCAGAGCAGGTCGTCGGTCAATGGAGCCTGTCCGATGCGTCGCTCCATCTCAACGATCCGCGCCAGCTCATGGACGAACCATGGGTCAATCGACGACAGCGCGACAATCTCCGCTTCGGCGACTCCTCGTCGCAATGCGGTCGCCAGTGCCCAGAGCCGTTCATCATTCGGCTGCTGGATGGCGGCGAGAAGCGTGCTGTGGTCAGTCCATGCTGAGTTCTCCCAGAGCAGGTCTGGGGCATCACTTTCGAGCGACCGTGCCGCCTTTTGCAGCGCCGCCGCAAACGAGCGATCGATCGCCATCACCTCGCCTGTCGCCTTCATCTGCGTGCCGAGTGAGCGATCTGCGCGGCGAAACTTGTCGAATGGCCAGCGCGGGATCTTGACGACACAATAGTCGAGCGCAGGCTCGAACGCCGCTGTTGTCTGTTGCGTGACAGTATTCGGGATCTCGTCGAGCCGCTTGCCGATCGCAATTTTGGCCGCGACCCGCGCAATCGGGTAACCGGTTGCCTTCGACGCCAGCGCAGACGAGCGACTTACACGGGGATTGACCTCGATCACCTGGTACGCAAATGAATCTGGGTCGAGCGCGTACTGGACATTACAGCCGCCCTCGATGCCGAGCGCCCGAATGATCTTGAGGGCGGACGCACGAAGCATCTGGAACTCACGATCGGAGAGCGTCTGGCTCGGCGCAACGACGATCGAGTCGCCGGTGTGAACGCCCATCGGGTCGAGATTCTCCATATTGCAGACGGTGATGGCGTTGTCCGCCCCGTCGCGGATCACCTCGTATTCGATCTCTTTCCAGCCGAGCAGTGAGCGTTCGATGAGCACCTGGTGAATCGGGCTGGCTGCGATGCCGCTCCGCGCGATCTCCTCTAGCTCGGACATGGTGTACGCGATCCCACCACCCGTGCCGCCCAGGGTGTACGCCGGCCGGATGATCAACGGGAAGTCGGCAATCTCGGCGAATGCGCATGCTTCGGGAACGGTGTGCACGATGACGCTCTCCATCACCGGCTCACCGATATCCTCTAGCAACTGTTTGAAGAGCTCGCGATCCTCGGCCTGCTGAATCGCGGAGAGTGGTGTCCCGAGCAGCTTGACGTTGTACTGATCGAGGATGCCGAGATCCGCGAGCTGAACAGCAAGATTCAATCCGGTCTGACCGCCGAGTGTCGGAAGGAGCCCATCGGGGCGCTCGCGGATAATGATGCGCCGCAACACCTCGGGGATGAGTGGCTCGATGTAGACAACGTCGGCAACGTCTTCATCGGTCATGATCGTCGCCGGATTGGAGTTGACGAGAATCGTCTCGATGCCCTCCTCACGGAGCGCGCGACAGGCTTGCGTGCCGGCGTAGTCGAACTCGGCAGCTTGCCCGATGACGATCGGGCCGGACCCAATAACGAGGACTCGCTTGATCCGGTCGGTCACGCAGTCACCCCTTCGCTCTGGCGCTTCCCAGCACGGAGAAGCGTGACAAACTGATCGAATACGTACTGGGTATCCTGTGGACCGGGAGCGCCCTCGGGGTGGTACTGGATACTGAATATGGGCAGTGTCTCGTGTGCCAGTCCCTCGACTGAGCGATCGTTGAGGTTGATCTGGGACACAGACCAACCCTCGCTCGTTGGGATGCTGTCTGCGTCGACTTGATATCCGTGATTCTGCGCGGTGATGTGCACCCGGCCGCTGGAAAGATCCAGCACCGGATGATTACCGCCGTGATGACCGTACTTCAGCTTGCTCGTCGTCGCTCCGATTGCGTGGGCCAGCAACTGGTGGCCGAGGCAGACCCCGAGATAGGGGATGCCCGCTTCGATCAGCGCGCGAACGGTGTCGGCGGCCGGCGTTGCCTGTTCCGGGTCACCCGGCCCGGGTGACGTAAGAACTCCGTCCGGCTGCAGCGCGGCAATATCATCGTAGGGCGTGTCGAACGGCACGACGGTGACGCGAACGCCGCGACGCTCCAGCGACTCGAGGATGTTCTGCTTGACCCCACAATCGATCAGCACGACGTGCAGATCGCCGCGCCCGATGTCGCGTTGCTCCCGGGTGGTCACGTCTGCAACGACATTAGTGTCAGCCGGGGTCCAGGCCAACCGTGCGCGCGCCTTCAGCTCGTCGAGTGTGCGGTCACCTGTTCGCGCTACCAGCAACGCTCGCATCGCGCCCTGCCGCCGGATATGGCGGGTCAGCGCGCGTGTGTCGACGCCGGAGATTGCGGGTATGTCATGGAGCTTGAAATACTCCGCCAGCGTCCCTTCAGACCGCCAGTTACTGGGCCAGTCGGTGTAGTTGCGAACGATCATGCCGCTGATCCAGGGCTGGCGAGATTGATCGTCAGCGGCCGTCACGCCGTAGTTGCCGATGATGGGATAGGTCATGCAAACGATCTGGCCACGAAACGACGGATCGGTGGCAACCTCCTGATAGCCTGTCATCGAGGTAGTAAAGACGACTTCGCCTTCGGCGTCCCGCTCGGCGCCGAAGGATTCTCCCCAGAAGACCCGGCCATCCTCAAGGATGACCGCGGCATCCCCCTTATGCACGCGCATCGTGGCGCACCTCCCCATCGCAGATCGTGAGTAGAGCCCTGCCGCGCAGGATCGTTCCCAACAGCGGCGTGTTCTTGCTGCGCGAACGCAACGTCTCCTCGCTCGCGACCCATTCGCGCCGAGGATCGATAACGGTGATGTCCGCCGGATCACCAACGCCCAGCGCGCCGCCGGGAAGGCCGAGTGTCCGTGCGGGAGCAGCCGTCAGAAGCTCGACGACACGTGGCCAATCCAGATCGCCTCGTTCGACCAGTCGCGCCATCGTTGGCAGGGCTAACTCCAGCGCTGTCATCCCGAACGCTGCGCTCGACAAGCTTGCCGGCTTATCGCGCTCGGCGTGTGGAGCGTGGTCTGTGGCGACAAAGTCGAAGGCCCCTCGGCGGAGTGCCTGGATCAGACCCAGCGCGTCCGACTCCGGTCGCAACGGCGGGTTGACCTTCGCGCTTGAATCGGGCGACGGCCCGGATCCGACCGGCTCAAGCTCGCCCGCGAAACGTCGCCGACCAGCGACCCATTCGTCAGTCATCAACAGGTGATGGGGCATCACTTCTGCGGTCACTCGCACGCCTCGCGCGCGTGCCGCCTGGATAAGCTCTATCCCGCGGACCGTCGAGACATGCAGGACGTGTAGCCAGCCACCAGTCTCCTCCGCCAATCGAAGGTCTCGCTCGATATACGACTCCTCGGCCTCGGCGGGAATACCAGGGTCACCCAGTTCCTCGGAGACAGCGCCACGATGCATCGAGCCGCCGCGAGCCAGTTCGGGATCCTCGCAGTGGACCATGATCGGTAGGTTCAGTTCCGAGGTCAACCGTAGTGCCTCGCGCATGACATCTTCGGATCCGGCACTGTCGCCGTCGTCAGAGAAGCCGATAGCGCCGGCGGCAGCCATCTCCCGAAGCGGCGCGAGCACGCCACCTTCGCGACCGACTGAGATCGCGCCGATCGGATGGATGTGTATCCCGGTCTGCCGGCCGCGTTCGACGATATCTGCGATCCGCTCGGGCGTGTCGAGTGACGGAGACGTGTTCGGCATGCAGCAGACGCGGGTGAACCCGCCCGCCGCAGCCGCCGCAGCGCCGGTGACGAGATCCTCCTTGTAGGTCGGTCCCGGATCGCGTAGATGGACATGGGCGTCGATCCACCCTGGCGTCACGAGGCACCCGTCTGCGTCAATCACGACCTCGCGAGCGATCGGCTCGAGGCCGGCGGCAATCGCGAAGATCTTGCCGTCGGAGACCCTGACATCAAGTCTGGAGTCAAGCCCGTTGGCAGGATCGATTACTCTTCCACCTCGAATTAGCATCGTAGTCATTCGGCTCCCAGATAAGAAAAAAGCCTCCGCTGAAGGCGGAGGCCCCGAGTTCGATATCGTGTGTTGTCGGGTTCAGGCACGTGCAACCAGCATATTCTTTCGTACGTACGCCACCGACACAAGCGTATCCGAAGAATGATACGGATTCGCTGGCTAGTCCGTCAAGGCGCGTTAGAGTTGGCCATGCTGGGGGATCGCGATTAGAATATTTCTGATGAGCGCTAATTGGACAGCTGAGGACGCCACAGGGGACGGGCCACCGATCGTCGAGGTCGTCGAAGCGTTGCGGGCTTGCTACGGAACTCCCGACCGCGGAGATCCGGAACCGCCGATCGACGGTCTTATTGCGACGATCCTGTCGCAGAACACGTCTGATATCAACACCGAGCGCTCGTTCCGGTCAATGAAGCAGCGCTTCCCTGACTGGGATGCGGTGATCGACGCTCCGGTCAGCGAGGTCGCCGACGCAATCCGTAGTGGTGGCCTGGCCGACCGCAAAGCCCCACGTATTCAGGCAGTCCTCCGCGCGATCCGTGACCGCACCGGCGGCTACGATCTGTCGTTCCTCGGCGCAATGGAGATCGAGGAGGCACGCGACTGGTTGATGGCCCTCAACGGGGTCGGGCCGAAGACGGCGTCCTGCGTCCTGATGTTCAACCTGGGTCGAGACGCGATGCCAGTCGACACCCATGTCCATCGGGTCGCAGCACGACTGCACCTGCTCCCGCCGGGCACATCTGCCGAACGGGCGCACGCAATACTCGAAGCGCAATTGCCTCCTGGGATGGCACACGACGCACATCTGCTGATGATTCGCCACGGCCGGGAAACCTGCACCGCGCGTCGTCCTCGGTGCGCAGATTGCGTGCTTGTACACTGCTGTCCTTCGGCGCCGCTTTTTCTCGGCGCATTCGACACGAGCACAAACGGAGCAGAGATCTCATCATGACGATTCGACACACCGAAATCTTCCTCGTTCGCCACGGCCAGACCGACTCGAATGTTGCCCGGCTCTTTGACGGCGCAACTGACACGCCGCTGAATCGGCGCGGCTTGCGCCAGGCCGAGCTTGTTGCCGAGCGTATCGGCCAGCTTGCCGATCTGACTTCCCTCTATTCCAGCCCCCTCCAACGCGCGCTTTTCACAGCCCAGGCCATTTCGCGGAGCATCGGCCTCCAGCCAGTGCTCGACCCCGGCCTGCAGGAGATGAATTTCGGTATAGCCGAGAATCACACGATGGCGACAATCATCGAACGCTGGCCAGAGCTCGCCGCCCAGATCCAGAATCCAGACGAATCCAACGTCGTATTTCCCGGCGGGGAGTCACTGGCCGTGTTCCACCAACGTATCCGGATGACACTTGATCTGATTGCGACAGCGAATCAGGGGCAGCGCATTGTTGTCGTCGCTCACGGAGGCGTCATCAGGTCGGCTGTCTCGCAACTACTCGGGCGCACCCCGGATGACTGGCGGACGCTCACGGTGGAAAACTGCAGCATCACCCATGTCGAGTTGGCATCCAGTGGATCGATCGCTCACGTCGTCAACGATGTGGTTCATCTCGAATCGCTGACCGTCGAGCAAGTATCGGAGACTCTCGACCAGTGAGCCTGGGTCTGACGGTGCTGGGAGGTGCGGCAGCATGGCCAAATCCGGGGCAGGGTTGCTCGTCCTATCTCGTCGATGATGGCGAGACAACGCTCCTGTTGGACTGCGGCCCAGATACGATGTCGACACTCCGAGCGGAAACGGACTATCACGATATCGATGCGATCATCCTGTCCCACTGGCACTCGGATCATGTGCTTGACATTGTTCCGTACCGGTACGGGCTGGTTTACGGTCCAGGCTCCCTGCCCAGGCCGATACCTCTCTATGTCCCGCCGGGAATATCCCGACGCCTCGATGAGCTGGCGGCGGCGCTGATCGACGCAGATGACGATCCCAGGGCATTCTGGGAGGGTGTCTTCCGTATCCACGAGTACGGTTCGAGCAGTGATATCAATGTGGGATCGTTCAGCATTCGATTTGTCGAGACTCAACATTATGTCCCGTGTTTTGCGGCGCGCGTAACCCATCGTGACACACGCCGTGTCATCGTTTACTCGGCCGATGCAGGCGTCGTCGAACCGCTGATCGACCTCTTTCGCGGCGCAGATATCGCCATCGTCGAGGCGACACTCGACGACCACGGCGAGACACCGCGCCAGGACCGCGGCCACCTGACGCCTGAGGATGCCGGCCGGCTTGCCAGAATGGCCAGCGTTGGCACGCTCGTTGTGACACACCTCTGGTCAGAACGCGACTCCGCGACGGTCGTAGCGCGCGCCAGCACCCAGTTTCATGGCCCAGTGATCGCAGCGTCGGCAGGGATGAGAATCAATGTCTAGAGATTTCGCCGCGTGGTTCCGAATCGGCCACACGACCTGGAACGAAGACCGCACTGGCTGCACGGTGATCCTCCTGGATCGTCTCGCGCCGGCCTGGGCGGATGTCCGCGGGGGAGCGCCAGGCACGCGGGAGACGGACCTCCTCGGACCCGGCCGACTAGTGGGCAGCGCGAATGCAATCTTGCTGACTGGCGGAAGCGCGTTCGGGTTGGCCGCGGCCGACGGCGTTATGCGCTATCTCCAGGAAGGCGGAGAGGGCGTCCCGACATCAGCAGGACCGGTCCCGATCGTCACCGGCGCGGTCATCTTCGATCTCGCAAATGGAATCCACCGTAGCCCGACCGCTGACGATGGGTATGCCGCCTGTCTTGCGGCATCCAGCGACCTCCCTGAGTCCGGGAAGATCGGGGCCGGAGCGGGGGCGACGGTCGCCAAGCTCGGCGCGCAGCCGACCCAGGCGGGCGGCCTCGGAGTGGGTGTTGCGTCTGTTGGCGAAACACAGATCGTAGCGATCGTTGTGCTTAATGCAGCCGGCGATATCGTTGATCCCACAAACGGAGAGTTGTTGAGCCGGCTCGACGGGATCGCCGTCAGCGCCCGTCCCGGCCGTGCTGCCGCGATCGCGGGTGGAGCGGCCGGCCGCGAGGGCGAAAACACGACGATCGGCGCGATCCTGATCGGCGAGCCGGTGGATCAGTTGACGCTCGCCCGGTCCGCAATCGCCGCCCACGATGCGCTTGCTCGGTGTGTGGTGCCGGCTCACACGCTCTTCGATGGAGATACGTTCTTCGTCGCGGCGCCCGCCCGTGCCGATGTTGCTCCACAACGCGTAGTCGCCATCTCCAGCGCCGTCGAGGTGGCGGTAGAGCGTGCAATCGTGGGACTCTTCAAGTCAGCCCCGTAACTCAACTCAGCCGGTGTTACACTGCCGGCACGTGAGGTCGCTCCGCCCGCCAGCACCAGATCAGGCAGCCACACAGATGGAACTCTCAATCGCCGTCGGGGCTCTTCCGTTCTACCCGTTCGATCGCACCCTCGCGATCGCCCGGGACGCAGGCGTATCGCACGTCGAGGTGTTGCTATCGCGCCGGCTTATTTCTATCGGAGGCGAATCCATCTCCGCGATTGCCGCCCGAACTGGTGTCGCGGTGCTGACGACACACGCCATCCTCTCACTTCGTCACGAGTCCCTGGACCAGAAGCTCGCGGCGGACGTCGCATCCATCCGGACCGCGGCAGCCATCGATGGCTGCCGCGCAATCGTGCTTCACCCGCCGACCGATCATGCGGGGAGCGCCGGCTCCGTCGAGTGGTGGCTCGATGCGATTGTCAAGACTCGCGAGCGAGAACGCCCGAGCCTTGATCTTGCGCTTGAGAATCGCGCGGAAAACTGGGACGGGACTCCGGCGCAGTGGTTGGACGATATAGGCCGGCTGACAGCCATCGCTGGCGAATGGGGCATGCGCGTTTGCCTCGATCTCGCGCACGCGGCGAGCTTCGGGTTGGATCTTGCATCAGCAATTCAGGCGGCGCGTCCTCAACTCATCAACGTCCATCTCAGCGACGCGCACCCGCGCCGATTTCGCGGTGGGTTGCTGAACGGATTGTTTCGCGATCACGCACTGCCGGGATCCGGAATACTAGCGATCGATGACGCGCTAACAACACTCGCCGCGCTCAGCTATCGCGGCCCTCTCACGCTGGAGCTCAGTCCCGTATCACTGCGAGCATGGCTGCCCGGCGCGCCGCGTTGCAGGCTCAGTGCAGCCGTCGCGGACATCCGCCAGCGCGTCGACGCCCAATCAGCCAGCCCTGGGCTAACGCGCCACGATTCAAATCGGGCGAGGTAACAGAAACGGGCGAAGGATTGCTCCCTTCGCCCGCTCGTTGCTGCCGTGATCGAGTAACCCGGGTTAGCGCTTGGTGTACTGTGGCGCCTTGCGGGCTCGCTTGAGACCGACCTTCTTGCGCTCCTTGACTCGCGCGTCGCGGGTCAGCATCCCGGCGCGCTTGAGCCCGGGACGGTATTCCGCATCGGCGCGGGTCAGTGCGCGAGAGATGCCGTGGCGAATCGCGCCGGCCTGGCCAGTCACGCCACCGCCGACGACGCGGACGACGACGTTGTAGCGATCCAGCGAGTTTGTCAGCTGGAATGGCTGCCGGAGCATCTGCTGATACAGCTCGCGACCACCGAAGTATTCGTTCGATGTCTTGCCGTTGATCGTGAACTCCCCGGCGCCAGGATACAGCCGCACGCGGGCGACCGCGCTTTTCCTACGCCCAGTTCCATAGAAATATCGCTGGTGTGTTGCGCTCATGGCGTCCTCCCGGTGTCCTCTCGTCCTCTAATCGCGCTAGCCCCGAGAGGCGCCGCGCACCTCAAGCGTCATCGGCTGCTGGGCAGCGTGCGGATGGTTCGGGCCGGCGTAGACCTTCAGCTTACGCAGCATCTGCGCTCCGAGACTCGTCCGGGGAACCATGCCCTTGACTGCCTTTTCGACGACTCGCTCCGGATGCTTGGACATCATGTCCTTGTAGGCGGTTTGCCGGAGGCCGCCGGGGTAGCCCGAGTGCCGATAGTAGGTCTTCTTCTCTTCCTTGCCACCGGTCACGCGCACCTTTTCGGCGTTCACCACGATTACGTAGTCGCCGACGTCCATATTTGGCGTATAGGTGGGCTTGTGCTTGCCGCGCAGGACGGTCGCGATCTGCGTCGACAGCCGACCCAGGGTCTGGCCTTCGGCGTCGACGATGTACCAGCGGCGTTCGATTTCCGATTCGCGTGGCGTGTACGTCTTGATCGTCATGGTTCTATCCCGTACTCCCAGTCTGAACGGAACCCGTCACCCGAGTCGTCACGTTCATCGTCGTATCGCACGCACCAGAGGAACAGTCCCTCGGGCGGCGCTGGCTCGCCTGGCACGGACCGATCATTGGCCCGTAGCGCCTCGCGAAACCACTGTACATCACGCTTCCCCTGCGCGACCAACACAATCGTCGCAACGATTGTGCGAACCATCTGCGGGAGGAAGCCGTCTGCCTCGATCCGCAGCTCGTGACGCACCACCGCGCCACTTGTCTGGACTCGCCATTCGCACGTCCGCACCGTTCTCGTCAATGCCGCCGCATCGTGCGAACGACTCCGGCCACTGCCGGCGAATGTCCCGAACGCATGCCGTCCAAGTAATGTGCTGCATGCATCCGAGGCTACTGCCCCATCAAGCTCGCTGCGACGCCACCAGACATAGCGTCGTCCCAGCGGCGGCGGTGTCGGCGCTACCCAGATCCGGTAGCGATACTCCCGCCACGTTGCGTCGTAGCGCGCATGGAACGTGGGGCTCGTCCACTCCACTGCGCCGACCGACATGTCCGGCGGCAGAACCACATTCAGTGCGTCGCGTAAACGCTCTGCCGAATCAGACCACGAGACATCCAGCGAGACAACCTGACCGACGGCATGAACACCTCGATCCGTGCGCCCCGCGAAGCTCGTCCGCCCTGAACCCGGAGCTAGTCGCTGGATAGCCAGCTCCAGCTCCCGCTGGACGGTGCGACCACTGCCCTGGATCTGGGATCCGACAAAGTCGGCTCCATCGTAACCGAGGGTCAGGCGGGCGCGTCGCACCTGTCAATCCGCCGTCGTCGTCTACTAGACGAACTCGATCAGCGAGATCGGCGCGGCGTCGCCACGTCGGATGCCGACCTTGAGAATTCGCGTGTAACCGCCGGGCTGGCCCTCGTATCTGGGACCGATGACCTCGAATAGCTTGCGGGTAGCATGCTCGTTGCCCAACCGCGCCATCGCCAGCCGTCGATGATGCTCCGTATCCTCACGAGCAAGCGTCACGAGCTTTTCGACGATCGGTCGAATCGTCTTCGCCTTCGCCTCGGTTGTCGTAATGCGCTCGTGGAGGATCAACGAGACCGCCAATCCCTTGAAGAGCGCGGAGCGTTGATCCTTGTCTCGGCCGAATTTTCGGCCCATAACCTGGTGCTTCACCAGCCCGACCCCTCATCCGTGTCCGACCCTTCGGCGGGGTCGGCGTAATCATCAGCGCTTCCGTCTGTGGCGCTTGCCAACAGATTCGCGGGAATCGCGTAGCCATGCGCGGCCAGTGCCTCAAGCAACTCCTCGAGCGACCGAGGGCCGAAGTTACGGATCGAGAGCAGATGGTCCCGATCCATCGTGATCACCTGCCCGACCTTCTCAACCTGCCGGCTCCGGAGCGCGTTCAGCACGCGTGGAGGCAGGCCGAGCTCTGTCAATGGCCGCTGATCTGTTTCTTCCGCATCGGCTCCGGCTTCATCGACGAGAACGGCGCTCTCGCCCCGGTAGCGAGCGATCATCTGGGCGTGCTCGACCAGGATCGAGGCAGCCTGGGTCAGGGCGTCGTTCGGCTCGATGGTGCCGTCCGTCTGAATCTCGATGATCAGTCGGTCGTAGTCGGTCATCTGTCCAACACGCGTGTGCTCGACGACGTAGTTCACCTTTTCGATCGGCGTGAACAAGGCATCGATCGGGATCTCGCCAATCGCAAAGCCTTCCTGGAGTTCGGCCTGCTTGTACCCACGCCCGATGTCAACGACAAGATCCATCTCGACCGTTGCATCGTCGGAGTCGGCAGTCGCGATAACCAGTTCGGGATTGACGACTTCAACATCCGATGGCCAGTCGACGTCACCCGCGGTGACAACCCCCCGACCGTGGTGATACAGGTGGGCTCGCGTCTCCCCATGCAACGTCACCGAGCGGAGACGGACGCGTTTCAGGTTGAGAACGATTTCGGTAACATCCTCGCGCACGCCATCTACCGTCGCGAACTCATGCCAGACATCCGGCAGTATTCGGGCACGGATAATGGCCGCTCCTGGGAGAGAGCGCAGGAGGATTCGACGCAGCGCATTCCCGAGCGTGATGCCGTAGCCGGGCTCGAGCGGCTCGATCGTGAATCGCCCGTAGTTGTGGCCGCTAACGGTCAGATCGACCGTTGGCTGAGCGATCTCTAGCAAGCTAATCCGCCTCCTTCGAGTGACCACCACGACCCGGGTGGTGGCGTGCAGTTCCGTGCCGGTCGTGTCGTAAATCCTCTGGTAAAACCTACCGGCTGTAGAACTCGATGATGAGAGACTCGTTGATCGGCGGCATATCGATCTGATCGCGCGTTGGCGGGGCCACGACCCGGCCAGACATCGCGTTGACGTCGAGCGTGAGCCAATCCGGAACCTGGCGCGTCTTCAACACCTCGGCGACCGTCTTGAAATACTCCTTCTCGCGGCTCCCAGGCTTGACGCTGATAACGTCACCCGGCTTGACTGAGTACGAAGGAATATCGGTCTTGCGACCGTTCACCACGAAGTGGCCGTGGCGCACGATCTGACGTGCCTGGCGGCGCGAGTCGGCGAAGCCAAGTCGATAGACGACATTGTCGAGCCGCATCTCGAGCATGCGAAGCAGGTTCTCGCCAGTGACCCCCGGCTGCCGGGAGGCATCCTCGAAGGTCTTGCTGAACTGCTTCTCCATCAGCCCGTAAAAGCGGCGAACCTTTTGCTTTTCACGCCACTGCAGACCAAATTCCGACGGACGTCGCGTGCGCTTCTGCCCGTGCATGCCTGGCGGAAAGTTGCGCTGTGGGTTGCGCTGCGTGATCGGACACTTCGGCCCGAGGCACCGCTCGCCCTTCAGATAGAGCTTCATCCCCTCGCGCCGGCAAATCCGGCACACTGGACCCGTATACCTCGCCATCGACCTTTTCGACCTCCTCAGCCCGTCGCGCGGCTTACGCGCCAATCACAGGCCGTCGTGTTACAGCATTCAGACAAACTGACGACTACATGTCAGACGCGGCGGCGCTTCGGCGGCCGGCACCCGTTATGGGGGATCGGCGTCACGTCAGCGATCGACAACACCTGAAGCCCACTCGCAGCGAGCGCCCGAATCGCCATCTCGCGGCCGGCTCCCGGCCCCTTGACGTAGATATCGACCGCGCGCAGCCCATGCTCCATCGCCTTGCGTGTGGCGCTCTCGGCAGTAACCTGCGCCGCGTACGGCGTGCTCTTGCGCGAGCCCTTGAACCCCGACGCGCCAGCGCTCGCCCAGGCAATCACGTTACCGGCCGGATCGGTCAGGGTAACGATGGTGTTGTTGAACGTCGATGAGATGAATGCTTTTCCGCGCGGAATATTCTTCCGATCGCGCCTTCGCACACGCTGCTGCTTGCTGCGAGCTGCCCCCCGTCGTCGATCCGCCATGCGCTGAGAACCTCTCCATCTATTCTTGTGACGTTTCTCTCCAAGAGAAGTAGTGGGTGCCGGCCTGCGTCATCCAGTGAACACCTACCGATTGCTAGCTCAGCCGCGCGGAGCGAGCGGCCCAACCGCCTGCCCTGCAGCCAGCATCGGTCTGGTTCTATCGGCTACGCTTCTTCAGGCCGACGCCTCGCTTCGGGCCACGCCGAGTGCGCGCATTGGTTCGCGTCCTCTGCCCGCGCAGCGGCATGCCCCGCCGATGGCGCAAACCGCGGTAGCACCCGATATCCATCAGCCGCTTGATATTCATCGCGACCTCGCGTCGCAGATCACCCTCGACGCGCATCTCCTTCTCGATGATGTCGCGCAGCCGGGTAACCTCATCGTCCGTCAGATCGCGGACGCGAGTGCTCGGATCGATCCCGGTACGATCGAGGATCTGTCGGCTTGTCGGAATCCCGACACCGTAGATGTACGGGAGCGCATACTCGACGCGCTTCTCGCGGGGGATATCGACGCCTGCGATTCGTGCCATTGCTTCGCGCTCTCCTCTAGCCCTGACGCTGCTTGTGACGCGGGTTGACGCAGATTACCCGGACGACTCCTCGTCGACGAATCACCTTGCACCGCTCACATCGCGGCTTAACCGATGCCGAAACCTTCATTTTCGATCCCTCTCCCTGCCCGAACCACTCCATGCGGCGAGTTGCTCGTCAATGTCAGCGTTCCTGCGCGCTACGCAGACCTACAATCCGTCCGCGCGTCAGGTCGTAGGGCGACAAATCTACCCGTACCCGGGCTCCTGGCAGCAACCGGATCGACTGCATCCGCACATCGGCGGAAACATGGGCAACGATCTCATGCCCATCGTCCAACGCAACTCGATACAGCGCGTTGGGGAGCGGAGCGACGATCTGCCCCGTTGCCCGAGTCACCCGGCGCGCCTCAGCATTCATGCTGATAGAACGCGCAAAAAGCGCATGGCAACGCATGCGCAACAACATGGCATTATACCACCACCACAGCGGGGGTCGTCAATACCATTCGACCTCCACTCGCGATAGCAACCGTATGCTCGAAATGAGCCGCCAGACCGCCGTCGACAGTGACAACCGTCCAGCCATCCTCAAGCACACGAACCTCAGGCGAGCCAGTTGTTACCATCGGCTCAATCGCTAAGGTCATCCCTTCGCGCACGAGTGAGCCGCTACCCGCGCTGCCCCAGTTCGGCGCCGAGGGATCCTCGTGTAGCGACCGACCAACGCCATGGCCGGCATAATCGCGCACGACCGAGAAGCCAGCCTCCTCGACGCACGCCTGAATCGCGGCGGCCATATCGCCGAGCCGCTCGCCGGGCGTGAGCTTGTCGATCCCTCGCCAGAACGCTAGTTCGGTGACTTCGATTAGCCGTGCTGCCTCAGCGTCGATCTCCCCGACTCCCTGAGTGAATGCTGCATCCGCGTGAAAGCCTTCGAGCATTACGCCAACGTCGATCGACACGATATCGCCATCGCGCAGTTCCCGCCTGCCTGGAATGCCATGCAGCACCTCGTCGTTGACCGAGGCACAGATGCTGGCCGGATAGCCACGATAGCCCAGGAACGACGCGGCTGCCCCGGCATCACGGATGGTCTCGGCGGCAGCATCGTCCAGCTCGCCAGTCGTTACCCCAGGAGCGATCATCCCGCGAAGCCTCGACTGGACTTGAGCGAGGACACTCCCAGCGGAACGGATCTGCGCGATATCGCGCTCGGACTTCAAGACGACAGGCACGTGCGTTTACCGTCCAACCGGGGATAGAACCGGATTGAGCGCAGCCGCGATCTCGGCAGCCACCACATCGATGGGTTGATCTCCATTGACATCGAGGACGAGGCCTCGCGTACGCCAGCGCCCCAGCAACGGCTCGGTCTGTCCGAAGTAGATGTCCAGCCGGCGAGCGACAGATTCTTCAGTGTCGTCGGAGCGGACGTACAGTTCACCGCCGTCGATATCGCACACACCCGGAGTGCGCGGCGCGTTGAATTCAACGTGGTAGGTTGCGCCGCACGTCCGGCACACGAGCCGGCCCGTCAGCCGACTCATGAGGGTCGCCCGCTCGACATCGATGTGGACGACTGCCGCGAGCTCTTCCTCACGCGCCAGAATCTGCGCGTCCAGCACCTCGGCCTGAGCGGCATTTCGCGGGAAGCCATCGATAAGCGCGCCACACACACCGCCACCGGCCGCGCGCTCGTCGAGCGCCGCAAAGAGAACGCGCGCCGTCAACGCATCTGGCACCAGCTCGCCCCGGTCGTAGAACGCCCGAACCTCAGCGGCCAGATCACTTGTCCCGGCCATCAACGCGCGGAACAGGTCGCCAGTCGCCAGGTGCAATAGCCCGAACATCGGGGCAATTCGCGCCGCCTGGGTTCCCTTGCCGGCGCCTTGTGGTCCGATGAATACGACGTGTCGCATGGCCACGTTCGGTACGATCCTCTTCTCCGGAGAAGCCGGCGCGCCAGGAGGGCGGTGCCCCGCCCTCGGCGCGCGACTGGTCGACCACTATCGAATAAAGCCCTCGTAGTTGCGCATCATCAGCTGGGCTTCGAGCTGGCGCATCGTGTCAATCGCAACACCTACGACGATGAGCAATGACGTCGCGCCGAGAAAGAGCGTCTGGACGCCAGTGATCTTCGCGGCGATATACGGCAGAATCGCGATCAGACCCAGCCCCAGAGCGCCGACGAGCGTTATTCGCGTGACAACGCCAGTCAGATAGCGATTCGTGTTCGCTCCGGGACGGATACCTGGAATGAACGCGCCCTGCCGCTGAAGGTTTTCCGCAATGCTTTGCTGCTGGAACACCACCATCGTGTAGAAGTAGGTGAACGCGACCACCATGAGGAAGTAGACAATCTGATACTGGAACGTGTTCGCGTCGAAGAATCGCTTCATGCTCTCAGCCAGGTTGCGAACCCAGGAGCGCTCCGAACCGGTCATGAAGTTCGCGATCGTGCCGGGGAACACCATGATCGAGACGGCGAAGATCAGCGGGATCATGCCAGCGGAGTTGACCTTCAGTGGGATGAATGTGGAGCCGCCGCCATAGGAGCGCCCACGTCGCACCCGCTTCGCATGGTGAACCGGGATTCGTCGCTGGCCCTCGTTGAGCAGCACGATCCCGACAATCGTCACAAGGCCGATGATCACGAATGCGAGCGATCCGGTGATGTTCTGTGTCGTCGAGCCACCATAGATGAGGTTCCCGACGGTTCCTGGCAGTGATGCGACGATGCCACCGAAGATGATGATCGAGACGCCATTCCCGACCCCATTTTCTGTAATGAGCTCGCCAAGCCAGACAAGCAGGATTGTGCCAGCGACAAGCGTGAGCACGATCGCGAGCGATCGGAACCACGTCGCGCTGTCGAACAGGCCAAAGTCCTTCAGGACCCCAGATCGTTGCATCAGAACGCACTGACCGTAGGCCTGCAGCAGCGCGATCGGAACCGTGATGTAGTGGGTGATCTTATTGATCCGGTTCCGGCCCTGTTGACCCTCTTGCTGCATTTCATTCAGCCGCGGAATGATCGGCGTCAGCAGCTGCATGATGATCGAGGCGGTGATATACGGATAGACGCCCATCGCCAGGATCGAGAAGTTCTTCAGCGTCGAACCCGAGAACAGGTTCAGCATGCCGAGCAACTGATTCTGGGAAAGGAGCGTCTGTAACGCCGCGCGGTCGACACCCGGGACTGGAACCGTCGCAATAAAGCGGAAGATGATCAGAACCCCGAGCGTAAACAGGATCTTGCGGCGTAGATCGGCAATGCGAAATGCATTGAAAGCCGCTTCCAGCATTACTCGATAACCTCCGCAGTTCCACCAGCGGCTTCAATCTTGGACTTCGCCGATGCGGAGAACTTATGCGCCCGAACATACAACGGGGCACTGAGCTCTCCGTTGCCCAGGATCTTCACTGGCTTGGTCAGGCTATCGATTGCGCCGCGCTCGTACAACGCCTCCGGGGTGATCGCGCCCTCAAGCCCGAGCGTCACGAGCCGATCGAGGTTGAGGATCTCGTACTCGGTGCGAAAGATGTTCGTGAACCCACGCTTGTACGGCATGCGCCGATAGATTGGGTTCTGTCCACCTTCAAAGCCTGGGCGCACGCTGCCGCCCGACCGCGAACCCTGACCCTTCTGGCCGCGACCGGATGTCTTGACATGCCCCGAGCCATGTCCGCGTCCAACACGCTTGCGTGGCTTGAATGCGCCCGGTGCGGGCCGAAGATCGTCGATATGCATCGTTAATACCGTCTCCCAGATCGCGGCCAGGCCCCGACCAACCCTACTGCGATTGATTCCGATGGATTGCTGAACCGTTGATAACGCCCTCGCCCTCAATGAGGACGAGATGTCGGACTTTGTAGACCATCCCACGCACCGACGGTGTATCAGGGCGCTCGACGACCTGATTCAAACGAGTGAAGCCCAACGCCCGAATCGTATCGCGCTGATCCTTCGGATAGCCAATCGCGCTCTTCCGATAGATCAACCGCATATTCTTCTGGTCGGTCATGCTTCCACCGTCTCCCTGCGGCGTGGCCGGAGCGATTCAGGCTGCTTGCCACGCCGGCCAGCGACGTGCGCGATCGGCTCCAGCTCGGTCAGCGCCTTCATCGTCGCCCGAACGACGTTGATCGGGTTATTCGACCCGAGCGACTTGCTCAGCAGATCCTGGATCCCGGCAGCCTCGACGACGGCGCGAACGCCGCCACCAGCGATAACTCCGGTGCCCGGCGAGGCGGGACGCAGCAGCACGCGCGACGCGCCGAACTTGACCTCGATCTCATGCGGAATCGTGTTGCCTTCCAGCGGCACCGTGATCATGCTCCGCTTGGCCGCCTCGACCCCCTTGCGGATGGACTCCGGAACCTCTCCGGCTTTGCCCATCCCAACGCCAACACGCCCACGTCCATCACCAACCACGACGACGCTGCTGAAGGAAAACCGGCGGCCGCCCTTCACAACTTTCGAGACGCGATTGATCTGGACGACGCGCTCCTGAAATTCACCTGCCTCGTCGCCCCGCGACTGGCCTCCTCGACGTCTATCCATCATCCTGTCCTGACTGCCCCTATCCCGGCGGCGAATGCCGCCCGAACCAACTTAGAACTCGAGACCGGCCTCACGCGCGCCGTCGGCGAGTGCCTTGACACGTCCGTGGTACTTGTAACCGCCACGATCGAAGACCACCGTGGTAATGCCCGCGGCCTTCGCCCGCTCGCCGACCAGCTTGCCGACTGCTGTCGCCTTGTCGGTCTTCGTCGTCGAGCCATCGAGCGAGGAGGCGAACTCGGCCTCGATGTCCGACGCCGCCACCAAGGTGCGACGACTCTCGTCGTCGATTACCTGGGCGTAGATGTGCGCCGAGCTTCGGTATACGTTCAGGCGTGGCCGCTCGGCTGTGCCTGACACTTTGGCCCGAACCCGGAGGTGTCGCCTCCGACGCGGATCGAGTTGCGACTTGTAGTGATAGCGCATCGTATCCTGCTCCCAGGCGCCCCAGGCAGTCGGACTGTATCCCGATCGCCGGCGCCGTCTCGCCGCCTGAGGCGGCGCGTCTTCTACTTACCGACCTTGCCGGCCTTGCCGGCCTTGCGGCGCACCTGTTCGCCAAGGTAGCGGACGCCCTTGCCTTTATAGGGTTCCGGCGGTCGGACACGGCGAATCTTCGCGGCCTCTTCACCAACAAGCTGCTTATCAATGCCGGTCACCGCGAGGCGGGTCGGCGTGTCGACGACAAACGCGATGCCGGCTGGAGGCTCGACACGAACCGGGTGTGAATAACCCAGATTCAGGACGAGCGTCTTACCGTCCAACGCCGCGCGATAGCCAACACCCTGGATCTCGAGATCCTTACGGAATCCCTGCGTGACACCCTGAACCATGTTCGCAATCAGCGTGCGGGTCAGGCCATGAAGCTGGCGATTGACTCGCTCGTCATTCGGTCGGCTGACCCTAACGGTGCCATTATCGCGAGCCACCTGCATGTCGCGACTAACGCGCTGCTCCAGCGCGCCTTTGGGGCCGCTGACTTTGACCAGCCCTGGCTCAATCGTCAGGTCGACGCCGGATGGGATCTCGATTGGCTGCATTCCGATGCGTGACATCTGAGCTTCTCCTTCCCGGCGCTAGTAGATGGTGCAGACGACCTCACCACCGATGCCACGGCGGCGAGCTTCGTAGCCAGTCATCATCCCCTGTGGTGTACTCACGATCGCGATCCCCAGGCCATTGCGCACGCGAGGGATCTCGTCCCTGCCCGCGTACACACGAAGTCCTGGCTTGGACACGCGTTTGAGCTGGCGGATCGAATGTCGTCGATCTACGCCATACTTCAGGTGGATGGTCAACGTATTAAACGGCTTGCCTTCCTCGACCGTCCAGCCACGAACGTAGCCTTCGGCGTGAAGAATCTTCGCAATTTCGATCAGGACCTTTGTCGATGGCATCGACGTCTCGGTCCGTCTTCGCCTGGCCCGCGTTGCGAATGCGAGTGAGCATATCGGCGATCGGGTCGTTGACGACACTCATTCCAGCGGTCTCCCGTACCTTTTCAAACGTGATCCACTCCCCAACGGTCTGGACCATTCATGCCGATCGAGGCTACCAGCTCGACTTCGTGACGCCAGGGAGCTTGCCCTGGGACGCCAGTTCGCGGAAGCAGATGCGGCACACACCAAACTTCCGAATATAGGCGCGTGGCCGGCCGCAGAGCTTGCAGCGGTTGTGCTGCCGAACTGCGAACTTGGCGGGCCGATTCGCGCGGACTACCTGGGACTTTTTCGCCATCTCGGGCTCTTTCCTTCCAGCGCGACCGGACTACGACTCGCGGAACGGCATGCCAAGCAGTGCAAGGAGACGGCGTCCCTCCTCGTCGCTGTTCGCAGTCGTCACGATCGCCACCTCGAGGCCGCGAAGCTTGTCGATCTTGTCGTATTCAATCTCCGGGAAGATCAACTGCTCCCGAAGCCCCAGTGTGTAGTTGCCGCGTCCATCGAACGACTTCGGCGAGATTCCGCGGAAGTCACGCACACGCGGCAGCGCAATGTTCATCAGCCGATCCAGAAACTCGTACATCCGATCGCCCCGCAGGGTGACCATTGTGCCGATCGGCATACCCTCGCGCAAACGGAACGCCGCGATCGACTTCTTGGCGCGGGTAACCACCGGCTTCTGACCGGTAATCATCGTCAGATCGCCGATAGCAGCATCGAGCGCACGGTTGTTGGCGATTGCTTCGCCGACGCCGATGTTGATCACGACCTTTTCGACCTTGGGCACCTCGAGGTCGTTGCGGTAGCTGAACTCCTCCCGCAACCTGGGTCGAACCTCCTCGAGATACTGCTCTTTCAACCGTGCAGCCACGTTACTCCCTCACCAATTCGATCGACGGGTCCCGCCTACCGGCTGGTCGGCTTCGGGACAACCGCGTCGCACTTCTTGCAGTAGCGAACCTTGTTGCCGCTGTCATCCATCCGGAATCCAACCCGGGTCGGCTCGCCGCAACTCGGGCACACGAGCATGACCTTGGACACCCGAAGTGGAGCCTCGACCTCGACGATTCCAGCCTGTCGAGCGCGGCCCTGCGCGATATGTTTGCGAACGATATTGACGCCTTCGATGACGACCTTATCCTCGCGCGGCATGTTCTGCCGAACGCGGGCGCGCTCGCCCTTATTCTTCCCACTGATTACGACGATCTCATCGCCGGTCACGATCTTCTCTGCCATCGTTACCTCTCGCTCTCGCTCGTGCCTGCTACAGTGTTTCCGGCGCCAGCGAGACGATGCGCATGAACTGCTTTTCGCGGAGCTCACGCGCAACGGGGCCGAAGATTCGCGTGCCACGAGGGTTCCCCTGTGGGTTGATCAACACTGCGGCATTATCGTCGAACCGAATATGTGACCCATCCGGCCGGCCATACTCCTGCTTGGTTCGGACAACGACCGCTCGGATAACGTCGCCCTTCTTGACCGCCGCGCCTGGCTGGGCCGACTTCACCGATCCGATAATGATGTCGCCAACCGATGCATAACGCTTGCGCGAACCGCCGAGGACCCGGATGCACATGATCTCCCGCGCGCCGGAATTGTCCGCCACCTTCAGGCGGGACTGTGCCTGAATCATGCCTGCTCTCCCAGCTAACGGCCGTTTGTGCCGGCTCGCTCGACGATCTCTCGTACGACCCAGCGCTTATCTTTCGAAATCGGCCGGGACTCCTCAATTCGGACTGTGTCCCCGATGCGGCATTCGTTGTCCTCATCGTGGGCCTTGAACTTGTGTGTGCGCTTCATCCGCTTACCGTAAAGCGGATGCCGCCGGGCATAGTCGACGGCGACAACGACGGTCTTGTCCATCTTGTCGCTGACGACGCGGCCGACCTTCTGTAGCCGCTGCTTCTTCACAGCTGCTGGTGTGGCCGGGCTGGCGCCGGGCGCGGAGCCTGAAATCTCTGCCATCCTGGTCGTATCCCTCTCCTGGGCACACCCTTAGAGGTGTGCCACCTGCCCGGCCTCCATGGCGGCGGCGATATCCTCCGCCATCCGGCGCTCGGTCTGAATCGTCTTGAGTCTGGCGATGTCGCGTTTGATCTTGCGAATCCGGGCAGTATTCGTCAGTCTGCCGACCGCATCGTCAAAACGCAGCACGCGCCACTCTTCCTTCAGATCATCGATCATCCCGACGATCTGCTGGTCGGTCATGGACCGGATCTCTGCAGCCTTCATCCCCTACGACTCCGCTTCCGCGTGGGCTTCTTCGGCCGCAGCGATACCAACTTGATCGCGCTTCACAATTCGGCACTGAACCGGCAGCTTATGTGCCGCGCGGCGCAGCGCTTCAGTTGCGTCCTCTTCGCGGACACCCGATATCTCGAACATGATCCGACCGGGGCGCACGACAGCGACCCAGTACTCCGGGTTGCCCTTACCAGAGCCCATGCGTGTCTCGGCGGGCTTCTGGGTTACGGGCTTGTCCGGGAAGATCCGGATCCAGACCTTCCCACCACGGCGGACGTAGTTTGTGATCGCGCGGCGGGCCGCCTCGATCTGCCGACTGTCGATCCAGGCCGCGTCAAGTGATTGCAGCCCATAGTCACCGAACGCGACGTAGTTGCCGCGCTGGGCTGTTCCTTGCCGGCGACCACGGAACACCTTGCGGTGCTTGGTCCGTCTTGGCATCAGCATATGTGTGTCCCCTCCCTCTGCTCTTCCGCGTCGCTAGTCGGCGACTGCCGCGGCATCAGCGTCGACCTTTGGCCGTCGCTCCGGAAGGACATCGCCGGTGTAGATCCAGACCTTCACGCCAATCTGTCCGTAGGTAGTCGGCGCGTGAACGACTCCGTAGTCGATCTTGGCCCGCAGTGTGTGCAGCGGCACTCGCCCGTCCATCTCGGTGACGGTACGGGACATCTCCGCGCCGCCGAGCCGGCCGCCCAGCCGGATCTTGATGCCCTTTGCGCCGCGTCGCATTGCCTGACCGACAGCGTGCTTCATCGCTCGTCGATAGGCGACGCGCCGAGCGAGCTGCTCCGCAATCGACTCTGCGACGAGTCGCGCATCGAGCTCCGGAACCTTGATCTCCTCGATCTTCAGATGGATCTTTTTGCCCACCTGTTGTTCCAGGAGCTGTCGCAGCTTTTCGACGTTCGCGCCTTGCTTGCCGATGACGATACCCGGCTTCGAGGTGTGAACCGACACTTCGATCCGATTCGCTGCTCGCTCGATCTCGACTCTCGAGATGCCAGCGCGCGTCAGCTGCTCATTGATCAGCCGTCGGATAAAGAGGTCCTCGTGAAGCTGTTCGGTGTAATTCCGCTCGGCATACCACTTGGACTCCCAATCGTGAACACCGCCGAGCCTGAACCCGATCGGATTGACTTTACGCCCCACGGGAGCCTCCCTTCTCCTTTTCAGCAAGAATCACTGTCAGATGACACGTGCGCTTGAGGATCTCGTTGACCCGGCCTCGCGCACGCGGCTTGAATCTCTTGTAGCTCGGCCCGCCGTCCGCGAAGATCACCTTGACGTACAGATCCTCCGGATCGATGTCGTGATTATTCTCGGCCGAAGCTCGCGCCGACTTGATGACTTTGGAGACATCGGCTGCAGCCTTGTTCGGCGTGAATTGCAGCAGGCCGAGCGCCTCCGTAACATCGCGACCACGAACCATATCAACAACCAAACGCGCTTTACGCGGCGAGACGCGGATGCGCTTGGCCTGAGCGGAAACTTCCACCATCACTTGGCCCCTTCCAGAAGTCCGCGCGCCTAACGACGGCGCGAAGACTTATCCGCATCCCTGCCGTGCCCGCGAAACGTGCGGGTCGGCGCGAACTCGCCGAGCTTGTGCCCCACCATGTTCTCGCTCACAAATACCGGCACATGGCGTCGGCCATCGTGGACGGCAATCGTGTGCCCAACCATCTGCGGGAAGACGGTCGAATCGCGCGACCACGTGCGGATAACCCGCCGTTCGCTGGTGGAGTTGAGTCTGTCAACTTTTTCGATCAGCTTGGGGTCGATGTACGGCCCCTTCTTCGACGAACGTCCCACGAAGCTTCTGCTACCTCCCTAGTGTCACCGGCGTTAGCGGCCCACATTGCGACGACGAACGATCATCTTGTCGGTGCGCTTATTGGACCGCGTACGGTACCCCTGCGCAGGCTTGCCCCACGGCGTCTTCGGTTGTCCGCCGATGGGGGCTTTCCCCTCACCACCACCATGTGGGTGATCGTTCGGGTTCATCGCCGATCCGCGGACCGTCGGGCGCTTGCCGAGGTAGCGGTTACGGCCGGCCTTGCCGATATCGATATTCTCGTGGTCGACATTGCCGACCTGGCCGAGCGTTGCCATGCAGTCGAGGTGGATCATTCGCACTTCACCCGACGGCATGCGCACGTGGGCGTTGTTCTCGACCTTGGCCATCAACTGCGCTGACGTGCCAGCGGAGCGAACCAGTTGTCCGCCCTTGCCAATGTGCAGCTCGATGTTGTGGATCTGCGTGCCGAGAGGGATGTCGCGTAGCCGCAGCGCGTTTCCGACGCGAATCGGCGACCCCTCACCGGATAGAACGGTGTCCCCGACCTTCAGGCCAAGCGGCGCGAGGATGTAGCGCTTCTCGCCATCTACGTATTTCAGTAGCGCGATGCGTGCCGAGCGATTCGGGTCGAACTCGATCGTCGCAACCTTGGCAGGGATGCCGTGCTTGTTGCGCTTGAAATCGATCTTCCGGTAGAACCGCTTGTTCCGGCCCCCCTGGTGGCGTGTCGTAATTCGGCCCTGGTTGTTCCGGCCCGAATGCTTGGGCAGGATCTCGATCAGGCTTTTTTCCGGTTTCCACGAGGTAATGTCCGACTTATCCGAGGCGGACATCCCGCGGCGACCGGGCGATGTTGGCTTATAGCGGCGAATCGCCATTTGCTTAGCTCCCTCTCCCTGCGCTCGCTAGATATCGCCGAAGATGTCGATCGAATATCCGGGCTCGAGCGAGACGATCGCCTTCTTGAACCCGGCCTCGAAGCCAAACACTTTCTGGTTCGGCTTCTTCATCACCTTGCGCTTCTTCGGCTTCATCACGATGATGTTGACTGCCTTGACCTTCACGTTGAAGATCGCCTCAACTGCGTGCTTGATCTGGATCTTGTTCGCCTCACGAGCGACCTCGAAGGTGTACTGGCCCCGCTCGCTGATCAGCGTGTTCTTTTCGGTGATCATGGGGCGGACGAGCACGTCCGACTGATGCAACGTCATTCGAATCTCCTATTCCAGCGACCAGAGGTCGTGGATCGTGTCCACCGCCTCGGTCGTAAGCAGGAGGCGTACGTGCGTTAGGACATCGTGCACGTTGACGTAGCCCGCCCGAATAACCTTGACGTTCTCGATGTTGTTGGCCGAGCGATAGACCACCTTCTGGTCCTCGCCGGGTCCGATCACGATGAGCGTCGAACGCTGGGACGCCGGCAGCGACTCCAGCAACCGGATCATTTCCTTCGTCCGTGGCTCCATTTCGGCGAGCCCGGAGATGACCAGAAGCTGTTCTTCCTGCATCTTCACCGACAGCACCGACCGGATGGCCAGACGCCGCATCTTCTTCGGCATCTTCTGCTCGTACGACCGCGGCTGCGGGCCGAACACCACGCCGCCACCACGCCACTGCGGAGAGCGGATTGATCCCTGTCGCGCGCGTCCAGTGCCCTTCTGTCGCCAGGGCTTCCGGCCACCACCTCGCACCTCACCGCGACGCAGTGTCTTGTGGGTGCCAAGTCGGCCGTTGGCGCGCTGGCGCAGGTGCGCCTGGTGCATCACCGGGATGTTCGGCTCGATGCCGAATACGGACTCGCTCAACTCGATCGTGCCCGCCTCGCTTGCGGATGTGTCGAAGACCTTGACCTGCATCGTTCGTTTCCTCCGTATTCGTCCGGCTAGCGCTTCGACTGCCGCGACTTGACGCTGGTGCGAACGATCAGCAGGCCATCATTGTGACCCGGCACCGAGCCGCGCACGAGGACGAGATTTTCTTCCGAGTTAACCTGGACGACTTCAAGGTTCTGAATGGTCTTGCGCTCGTTGCCCATCTGGCCCGCCATCCTCATATTCTTGAAGACGCGGCCGGGGGTCGCACTCGAACCGATCGAACCTGGTGCGCGCGCGCGGTCCGACTGGCCGTGGGTCTTCGGCCCACCGCGGAATCCGTGGCGCTTCATGACGCCCTGGAAGCCCTTGCCCTTCGAGACGCCGGTGACGTCGACCCGACCGCCGGCCACAAAAACGGCTGAGGCGTCGAGCACCTGGCCAACTGAATACGGCGACGTATCGTCGGCCTTCAGTTCGCGCAGATAGCGCGAGCTCGCTCCGGCCGCGCGCACGTGACCACGCTGCGGGCTGTTCAGCCGCTTCGACTCATCAAATCCGAGCTGGACCGCCTCGTAGCCATCGCGCTCGGCAGTACGGACCTGGGTGACAACGCACGGCCCGACCTTCAGGACGGTGACCGGCACCACCCTTCCGGTCTCATCGAAGATCTGGGTCATGCCCAGCTTCTTCCCTATCAATCCATGGATCATTGGCTCTCTCCTGTGTCTCAGGATGTCGTGCCAGATTCGACAAGTGCGTCAACCCGGCGCGACGATCAGAGCATGACACTCTGTAAACACGGCCCGCCCGTTGCGGACCGAAAGCGGGCGGCACAACGCCGCCCGCCTGACGGAAACCTACAGCTTGATCTCGATGTCCACGCCTGCCGGCAGGTTCAGCCGCATCAGGGCGCGGATCGTCGCATGGCTCGGCTCAAGCACGTCGATCAGACGCTTGTGCGTCCGGATCTCGAAATGCTCCTGCGAGTCCTTATCGACGAAGGGCGAGCGCATAACGGTGAACCGCTCGATCCGCGTCGGAAGCGGAACCGGTCCGGCGACCTTCGCGCCGGTGCTCTCGGCCGTCTCAACGATATTGCCGGCTGACTGATCCAGGATCTTGTGATCGTAGGCCTTCAGCCGGATTCGAATCTTCTGCGTCGGACGTCGCGTCGCCATGCTTGCTCTACTACTCCTACTTGGTGATCTTGGTAACAACGCCAGCGCCGACCGTGCGACCACCCTCGCGAATCGCGAATCGTAGCCCCTCTTCGATCGCCACCGGCTGGATCAGCTCTACGTCCATCTGGATGTTGTCACCAGGCATCACCATCTCAACACCCGCCGGCAACTGGATCGCTCCCGTGACATCCGTCGTCCGAATGTAGAACTGCGGCCGGTACCCCGGGAAGAACGGCGTGTGACGCCCACCCTCTTCCTTCGACAAGACGTACACCTCCGCCGCAAACGTCGTGTGCGGCTTGATCGACCCGGGCTTCGCCAAGACCTGCCCGCGCTCAATGTCCGCTCGCTCAACGCCCCGCAGCAAACACCCGACGTTGTCCCCGGCTTCCCCCTGGTCCAACGTCTTCTGGAACATCTCGACCCCGGTCACCACTACCGCTCGCGTCGGATGGATCCCGACGATCTCGATCGTCTCCCCAATCTTCACCAGCCCACGCTCGATCCGACCGGTCACGACCGTCCCACGTCCCTTGATCCCGAACACGTCCTCCACCGGCATCAGGAACGGCTGGTCCACCGCTCGCGCTGGCGTCGGTATGTAGTCGTCCACCGCCTGCATCAGCTCCAGGATCGGCGCATACTCCGGCGCCGTGATGTCCGTGCTCGTCGACTCCAACGCCGCAAGCGCGCTCCCACGAATGATCGGAATCTCATCCCCAGGGAAGTTGTACTGGCTCAACAACTCCCGCACTTCGAGCTCAACCAGCTCCAGGAGCTCCTCGTCGTCCATCATGTCGACTTTGTTCAGAAACACCACCATCGCCGGCACTTCTACCTGCCGCGCCAACAGAATGTGCTCCCGCGTCTGCGGCATCGGCCCGTCCGGCGCGCTCACCACCAGGATCGCCCCGTCCATCTGCGCCGCACCCGTGATCATGTTCTTTACGTAGTCCGCGTGCCCGGGACAGTCCACGTGCGCGTAGTGCCGCGCGTCTGTCTCGTACTCCACATGCGAGATCGCGATCGTGATCCCGCGCTCCCGCTCCTCCGGCGCATTGTCGATCGAGTCGAACGACCGGAACGCCGCCTCACCCTTGATCGCCAATGTCTTCGTGATCGCCGCCGTCAACGTCGTCTTTCCATGATCAACGTGACCAATCGTCCCAACGTTTACGTGCGGCTTCGTCCGCTCAAACTTCTGCTTCGCCACTGTCCCTCGTACCTCCCGGTCCTACATCCAGTGCCCACGAACCGCTCGTGAGCCTGCATCGTTCGATCCGCGACTTATGCGCGCTGGTTCTTCGCGATGAGCTCCTTGGCCAGAGAATCTGGCAATGGCTCGTAGTGGTCGAACTCCATGGAGGAGGTCGCCCGACCCTGAGTCATCGACCGGAGCTCGGTCGTGTACCCGAACATGTTGGCCAGCGGCACGAAGGCCCGGACGACCTGGGAACCGCTGTGCATTTCCATCCCGTCGACGCGGCCGCGCCGCGCGTTGAGGTTGCCGATGACATCACCCATGAACTCCTCGGGCGTTGTCACTTCGACCTTCATGATCGGCTCGAGCACGACCGGGCCGGCGCGTCGAACGCCATCCTTGACGGCCATCGAGCCAGCGATCTTGAACGCCATTTCTGAGGAGTCAACGGGGTGGAACGAGCCATCAACGAGCGCCACCTTGACATCGACGATGGGGTATCCCGCTTCGCCGCCTGTTGCCAGCGCCTCCCTGACACCTGCCTGAACCGCAGGGATGTATTCCCGCGGAACGGCTCCGCCAACGATCTTGTCCTCGAAGACGAAGCCTTCGCCGGGTGGGAGCGGCGCAACCTCCAGCCAGACGTGTCCGAACTGGCCGCGACCGCCTGTCTGGCGAATGAATCGACCCTCCACCCGCGCTGACTTGGTGATGGTCTCGCGATAGGCGACCTGCGGCTTGCCGACGTTGCCGGTCACCTTGAACTCCCGCAGAAGTCGGTCGACGATAACTTCGAGGTGGAGCTCGCCCATGCCCATGATGATGGTCTGGCCAGTCTCCTCGTCGGTCCGCAGGCGGAACGTCGGGTCTTCCTCGGCAAGCCGGGCAAGAGCCATCCCCATCTTGTCCTGGTCAGCGCGCGTCTTCGGCTCGATTGCGACTTCGATTACTGGCTCAGGGAAGCTGATCGATTCGAGCACGATCGGCTTGTCAGGGTCACAAAGGGTGTCGCCAGTGAAGGTGGTCTTCAGACCGATGATCGCGCAGATATCGCCCGCGCTAACGGACTCGATCTCCTCGCGGTGGTTGGCGTGCATCTGCAACAACCGCCCCACGCGCTCGCGGTCGCCCTTGGTCGAGTTGTAGGCATACGAGCCCGACTGCATCGTGCCGGAGTAGACGCGGATGAATGTGAGCCGGCCGACATGCGGATCCGCCGCGACCTTGAACGCCAACGCCGAAAACGGCGCGGACGCGTCGGTGTCGCGCGTTTCTTCCTCGCCGGTGCGAGGATTCGTGCCATCTACGGGAGGGATATCCAGCGGCGACGGCAGGAAGTCAACGATAGCGTCGAGCATGAGCTGAACGCCTTTGTTCTTCAGCGCCGTGCCGTTGAGGATCGGGACGAGCTCGGAGCGAATCGTCGCCTGCCGTAGCGCGGCAACCCACTCATGGATCTCAATGTCCTCTTCCTCGAGGTACCGCATCATCAGATCTTCGTCAGACTCGGCGATGGTCTCGAGCAGCTCGTTGCGGCGCAACTCCGCTTCGGCCAGCAGATCGGCCGGCACGTCGGTCTCTTCGACGTTCTGGCCCATGTCGTCGCGATAGTAGAACGCACGCATCCGGAGCACGTCGATGAGACCCTGGTAGGCCGACTCGCTGCCGATCGGAATCTGCAGAACGGCCGGGCGCGCCTTGAGGCGATCCTTGATCATCTCGATCGTTCGCCAGTAGTCCGCGCCGGTCCGATCCATCTTGTTGATGAAGCAAACACGCGGCACGTTGTACTTGTCAGCCTGGCGCCAGACCGTCTCGGACTGAGGCTCGACACCGGCGACTGCATCAAAGACGACGACGCCGCCGTCGAGCACGCGCAGGGACCGCTCGACCTCTGCGGTGAAATCGACGTGGCCCGGCGTGTCGATGATATTGATGCGATGACCGCGCCAGAAGCACGTCGTCGCGGCCGAGGTAATCGTGATGCCCCGCTCGCGCTCCTGAACCATCCAGTCCATTGTCGCCGAGCCCTCGTGGGTCTCGCCCGGGCGATGAACACGGCCGGTAAAGAAGAGGATGCGCTCGGTCGTCGTCGTCTTACCGGCGTCAATATGAGCGATGATGCCGATGTTCCTGACCCGATCGAGGCCGATCACGCTCGCGCCGGCGCCCTTGGATACGGTGTTGGTGCTGCTCATCGTCGCGTCTTTGTCTCCCTGGTCGGCGCCGCATTGCGCCGGAACGGTGTGATACTGGTCAAACGATTTCCGGTGAACGCGACTACCAGCGGTAGTGCGCGAATGCCTTGTTGGCTTCCGCCATCCGATGCGTGTCTTCGCGACGCTTGATCGTCGCGCCGGTGTTGTTGTAGGCGTCAAGCAGCTCGGCTGCGAGCTTCTCTGCCATCGTGCGACCGTTGCGCGACCGCGCTGCCTGCAGCATCCACCGAATGGCCAACGACTGGCGACGAGCGCCTTCGATCTGGACCGGAACCTGGTACGTGGCGCCGCCAACCCGGCGAGGCTTCACCTCGATGACTGGCGTCGCGTTTTGAAGTGCCTGCTGAAACACCTCGAGGGGCGGCCGGCCAGATCGGGACTCGACGATGTCAAAGGCGTCGTAGACGATCCGCTCAGCAACGCCCTTCTTCCCGCGCTCCATCACCTTGTTGGTGAAACGGGTCACGAGCTCGTTCCCATATTTCGGATCCGGCATCAGTTCCCGGCGTTGCACCCTCGCGCGTCGTGGCACTTCAGTTGCCCTCCCGCCGCTTTCGCGGCCTGTTCTACCTCTCCACACAGGGCATACCCTGCTGGCCCCAGGTTGCGAACTACTCTATGGTCCGCATTCACACAGAAAAGCGGTCGACACGATGAAACCGTGAGGCCGCTTTTCGTCCCGTACGATCTTCGCAAAGAGCGCCCATGGGTATCCGGGGACAACCCCGGACGGCATGTTCTAGCTCTTTGGTTTTTTGGCCCCGTATTTTGACCGCCCCTGCCTGCGGCTATCGACTCCACGCGCGTCAAGCGTGCCGCGCACAACGTGGTAGCGCACACCCGGAAGATCCTTGACACGGCCACCCCGAATGAGCACAACGGAGTGCTCCTGGAGGTTATGACCCTCACCAGGGATATAGGCAGTCACTTCCATCCCGTTGGACAAACGCACACGCGCAATCTTGCGAAGCGCGGAGTTGGGCTTCTTTGGCGTCATTGTTCGGACCTGGGTACAGACGCCGCGCTTTTGCGGTGAGCCCTTCCCCCGGCGTAGCCGGCCAGCATACCTGCCCAGCGCGTTATTGGTGTAACGCAGGGCTGGCGCCTTGGTCTTATTGGTAACGCTCTTGCGCCCTTTTCGGACCAACTGATTGATCGTCGGCACGTTCTCTGGTTCCCTCCCCAAGATGGTCGCCTGCCCATTACGAGCAGTGTCCCGATACTAACCGAATCACTGCCGAGGACGAGGCAGCCCCTCGGGGATGCTAACGCCTCAAATCCGATGACCGGTTTCCGGCCACAATGCGACAGTGTACTAAAGCGCCATTCGTTCTGTCAAACCAACTGACGAGATCTGGCCGGCTGGCGAACGCCAGCCGGCCAGACAGGTCTTGCTACTCGTCAGTGCTCTTGCTCAAGACATCAGCGTCGAGCCCGGCCTGATCGCCTTCCTCGTCTGCGAAGACGTTGGTGGCCGACAGCTCGTCGGCATCAACCTCATCGGTGTCGGGGCTGCCGGACGCTATTTCGAGAGCAGATTTCACGGCAGTTGCAGTCGCCTCAGCGTCGACAACCGATGTCATCTCTTCGACGTCCTCGATCGAGGCTGGCTTATATTCCGGCATACCAGAAACCTCGCTCTGGGTATGGCCGTTGCCCTGGGTTAGCGCATCAAACCCGTGGTGAGTGGCATAGCCGGTCCCTGCCGGGATCAGCTTACCGATGATCACATTCTCCTTGAGTCCACGGAGGTGATCGATCTTTCCGTTGATCGCCGCCTCTGTCAGCACCCGGGTTGTCTCCTGGAACGAGGCCGCGGACAGGAAGGAGTCGGTTGCCAGCGAAGCCTTGGTGATTCCAAGCAGAACCTCCTGGGCCGTGGCCGGCTCTCCACCCTGTGCAAGCATCTCCGCGTTCATCCGGTTGAGCTCAAACCGATCGATCAACTCACCCTGGAGCCAATCGGTGTCGCCGGGATCATCGATACTCACCCGGCGCAGCATCTGACGAACGATGACCTCGATGTGCTTGTCGTTCGTCACAACGCCTTGCGAGCGATAGACGGCCTGGACCTCATCCACGAGGAGCCGCTGAACTGCCTCGCGACCGCGAGCCAGCAGCACTTCCTGAGGATCGAGGCTTCCGTCGGTCAGCTGGTCACCCGGGTTAACCGGGTCGCCGTCCTGGACACGAATGTGCGCAGCATGGGCGACCGAGTATTCCTTGCTTTCGCGTTCCTCGCTCCGAACGATAATCTCGCCGTCGTCGAGCAGCACAGTGCCGTCCATCGTCGCGACGATCGGCTCGATGCCATTGCTCGATGTTGCCAGGATGTGGCCACGCGCGACAGTCTCACCATCCTTGACCCCGACGACATGCGCGTTCGCCAGAGGGTAGCGTTCGACGACGATGTCTTCGCGACTGATGATGACCTTGCGTCCGTCCTCCTCAGTCACGATCTCGACGATACCTTCGATCTCCGACAGGATCGCCTTGCCCTTGGGCTCCCGAGCCTCGAACAGCTCTTCCACGCGAGGCAGACCGGTTGTGATGTCGTCGGCGTGGGAAACGCCTCCTGTGTGGAAGGTCCGCATCGTCAGCTGGGTGCCGGGTTCGCCGATCGACTGAGCAGCGATGATACCGACTGCTTCTCCGTTGGAGACAAGGTGACCGCTGGCAAGGTCGCGTCCGTAGCACATCGCACAGACGCCGTGAACTGCCTCGCAATCCATCGCGGTGCGGATCCGGAAACTCTTGATGCCGGCCGCGAGGACCCGCTCGAGGTTATCTTCGTTGATCCCTTCGTTCCGGTCGATCAGCAACTCGCCGTCGTCGCTAACGATTGGCAGCGCGGCAGCCCGACCGACAACCCGCGCCCGAAGCGGCCCGTCCTCGATCTCGTCGATGTTGACAACCATTCCGTGCTCAGTGCCGCAATCATCGCGGGTGATGATGACATCCTGGGCAACATCGACAAGGCGGCGAGTCAGGTAACCGGAGTCCGCTGTGCGGAGAGCCGTGTCGGCGAGACCCTTACGAGCGCCGTGCGTCGAGATGAAGTATTCAAGGACAGACAGCCCCTCACGGAAGTTCGACTTGATCGGCAAGTCGATGATGTTGCCGTTCGGGTCAAGCATGAGTCCACGCATGCCGGCCATCTGGGTAATCTGGTTGATATTACCCTTCGCCCCCGAGTGGCTCATCATGAACAGTGAATTGTCAGCCCCGAGATTCTGCTCAACCGCTGTGGATATCTGATCGCGCGTTTCGTTCCAGATCCGGACGACCTGCGTGTGTCGCTCACGGTCAGTGATGAGACCACGACGATACTGCCGCTCGACCTTCTGCACCTCGATATCACCCGCGCCGATAATCTCCGGCTTGGAAGGTGGAATGGCGATGTCATGGAGCCCGATCGTCAGGCCGCCACGGGTGGAGTAGGTGAAGCCGATCTGCTTGATCCGATCTGCGACCTCCGCAGTCGCGGCGGCATCATACTGGTGGTAGCAATCGTGGACGACAGAGCGCAGCTCTTTGCGGTCCATGGTCGCGTTACGAAACGGGAAGTCGGCCGGCAGCTCCTGGTTGAACAGCACTCGCCCGACGGTCGTCTCGACGAGCCCGCTGGCCGCGTGGCCATTGGCAGTCCCCGGATCGAGCGCTCGCGCGCCCCGCTTCGGATCGAACACGCTGATTCGTGCCTGGAGATCCACCACGCCCGACTGATATGCGACGGTGACCTCGTTGGCTCCAGAGAAGATCTTGCCTTCGCCCAGCGCGCCCGGCCGGTGCGTCGTCATGTAGTAGCAGCCAAGCACAATCTCGAGGGTAGGCGCGATGACTGGATCCCCGTCGGACGGGTCGAGCAGATTCGCAGTCGACAGCATCCGCTGACGCGCTTCACGCTGCGCCGCTCGCGACAGCGGCACATGCACGGCCATCTGATCGCCGTCAAAGTCAGCATTGAACGCGGCGCAGACCAGCGGGTGGATCTGGATAGCCGAGCCCTCGATCAGCTTGACCTCGAACGCCTGAATGCCAAGTCGGTGCAACGTTGGCGCCCGGTTGAGGAGGACGACGTGGTCCTTGATGACCTCCTCCAGCACCTCCCAGACCCGCTCGTCAACGCGCTCGACAAGCCGCTTGGCCGCCTTGATGTTATGAGCGTAGCCGTGTGCGACCAGCTTGCGCATGACGAACGGCTTGAATAGCTCCAGCGCCATGCGCTTCGGCAGCCCGCACTCATGAAGCTTCAGATCCGGGCCAACGACGATCACGGAACGGCCCGAATAGTCGACACGCTTGCCCAGGAGATTCTGCCGGAACCGGCCCTGCTTCCCTTTCAGCATGTCGGACAGGCTCTTCAGCTTATGCTTGCCCGAGCCAGAGACAACGCGTCCACGCCGGCCATTGTCGATCAGCGCGTCGACCGCCTCCTGAAGCATCCGCTTCTCGTTGCGGACGATGATGTCCGGCGCCCCAAGCTCGAGCAGCCGCTTCAGGCGGTTGTTCCGGTTGATGACCCGTCGGTAAAGATCATTCAGGTCGGAGGTAGCGAAGCGCCCGCCGTCCAGCTGAACCATCGGTCGGAGGTCGGGAGGAATGACCGGAAGTGTCGTGAAGATCATCCACTCCGGGCGATTCTCGCTCTTGCGAAGTGCCTCGATCACGCGCAGGCGCTTCGTCGCCTTCTTGCGCCTGAGTCCGCTCATTCGCTGCATATCCTGGCGCAGACCGGACGCGACCTCATCAAGGTCAAGCTTGGAGACGACATCGTAGACTGCCTCGGCGCCCATGCCAGCATGGAACACGCCCGGGGCGTCTTCCATCAACTCCCGGTATTCCGTCTCGGTAATGACCTGGAGCATCTGGACACCGCGGATATGCTTCACGATCATATCCGCCTCAGCCCGCAAGTCGGACTTCTGCGCATCGGCTTGCGTTTCAATCCGTCGCAGATGATCACTCGACTCGCTGGAAATTCGGTCGGATTCTGCGCCGGACAGTGCGGTCGCGCTCTGAGTGTCATGCTCAGCCCGAGCGCGTGCGTCCTCAACGATCTTGTCACGCAGCTGGTTCAGGGTGGAGGTCCGATCCGGGTTCACGGCCTCGCCAGCCCGCACGACGATATCTCCGCGGAACGTGACATCCTCAGCAGGCGACTCGTTCTGGTTCGCCTCCAGCCACTCCCGGACGGTCGCGGCCTCGGCCTCGACCGCGTCGAGATCTGTTTGCAGTTGCGACTCGATCGCGCTGGTGACATTCTGCGATCCGCGCGTCAGGTTCGCGACCTCGGAATCACGCTGCCCGGTCAACTCACCAAGTCGCTCCTGCAGCTCGGCATCGATCTCAGCCAACGCCTCTTCGAGCGCTTCGTGGATGTCATTGATCACGGCATCCCGACGCTCGAGGTCCACTTTGGTGATGATATAGGAAGCGAAATAGAGGACGCGCTCCAGGTTTCGCGGGGTGACGTCGAGCAGAAGGCCAAGCCGGCTTGGCGTGCCCTTCACGTACCAGATGTGGGTAACTGGCGCGGCGAGGTCGATGTGCGCCATGCGCTCTCGTCGCACCTTGGAACGGGTGACCTCGACTCCGCACTTGTCGCAGACCGTGCCAGCGTGGCGGATTCGCTTGTACTTGCCGCAGTAGCATTCCCAGTCACGGGTCGGCCCGAAGATCCGCTCGCAGAACAGGCCGCCGTGCTCCGGCTTGAGCGTGCGGTAGTTGATCGTCTCGGGCTTGGTCACTTCACCGTAGGACCAGCTCCGGATTTCCTGCGGCGACGCGAGGCTGATACGGATAGCATCGAAATCGTTCACGTCGAGCGATCGGCGCGCGTCGCCTCGGTTGGTGGTTCTCATCGTCTGCATGGTTTAGCACTCTCCACAGCGATCAGCAGATTCAGCCGTGATCCCGGGATGGCCGGCGCATTTCTCGCCAGCCATCCGACGCTGTCAGCTGACCGCTAGTCTTCCGTCCGCTCGAAGCCGCTCAGGTTGATGCGATCCAGGTTCGTTAACAGATCACGTGTCGTGTCCTCCGTGAACTCGACGCGCTCCTCCTCGTCGTTGATCACTTCGATCGACAGACCAAGCGAGCGCAATTCCTTGACGAGCACCTTGAATGACTCGGGAACCCCGGCCTCAGTGATCTCCTCGCCCTTGACAATCGCCTCGTATGTCTTGACGCGTCCCACGACATCGTCGGACTTGACGGTAAGCATTTCCTGGAGGGTGTGCGCCGCGCCATATGCTTCAAGCGCCCAGACCTCCATCTCGCCGAACCGTTGGCCACCGAACTGCGCCTTGCCGCCCAGCGGCTGCTGGGTGACGAGCGAGTAAGGGCCGGTCGAGCGCGCGTGAATCTTGTCCTCGACCAGGTGAGCCAGCTTCAGCATGTACGTGATGCCAACCGTCACCGGGCGGTCGAACGACTCGCCCGTCCGACCATCAAACAGTGTCACCTTGCCATCTTCTGGCAGCCCTGCCTCGACCAGCGCCGCGGTGATATCGCTCTCCTTCGCGCCGTCGAACACAGGCGTGGCAACACGAAATCCGAGGACAAAGGCGGCCCAACCGAGGTGTGTCTCCAACACCTGGCCGATGTTCATCCGCGACGGGACGCCGATCGGATTCAGGATGATATCGACCGGAGTGCCGTCCGGCAGATACGGCATATCCTCAACCGGGAGAATCCGAGAGATCACGCCCTTGTTCCCGTGGCGGCCGGCCATTTTATCGCCCTCGGAGATCTTCCGCTTCTGGGCGATCATGACTCGCACCATCTCGTTCACGCCAGCAGGGAGCTCGTGCTCCATGTTGTCTTCGCGGCGGAACTGCTTGACGTCGATCACCTTGCCGTGGACGCCATGCGGCACTCGCAACGAGGTGTCTTTCACCTCCCGCGCCTTCTCGCCGAAGATGGCTCGCAACAGCCGTTCTTCGGCCGAGAGCTCCGTCTCGCCGCGCGGCGTCACCTTCCCGACGAGGATGTCGTTCGGGCGGACTTCGGCGCCGATCCGGATAATGCCGTTCTCGTCCAGGTTGGACAGCGAGTCCTCACCGACGTTCGGGATATCGCGAGTGATCTCCTCGGCGCCCAGCTTAGTATCCCGCGCCTCGGTTTCGTACTTCTCGATGTGGATCGAGGTGAACACGTCGTCACGCACCAGCCGCTCGGACAGCAGGATGGCGTCCTCGAAGTTGCCACCCTCCCACGGCATGTAGGCGACGAGCACATTCTGACCAAGCGCCAACTCTCCGCGCTCCGTGCTCGACGAATCGGCGATGATCTGGCCGACTACGACATGCTCGCCATTCTGAACACTCGGCCGTTGGTTGATGCACGTGTCCTGGTTCGACCGCACGAATTTCATCAGGCGATAGACATGCTCTCCGCCGTCTGTCTCCTCGACGACGATCTCTTTCGCCGTAACCGATCGAACGACACCAGCGGCACTCGCAACGACGACCTGTCCCGAGTCGCGCGCTGCCTGATATTCGACGCCCGTGCCAATGATCGGCGCGGCCGGCCGCAGGAGCGGCACCGCTTGCTTCTGCATGTTCGCGCCCATGAGTGCCCGGTTGGCGTCATCGTGTTCGAGGAATGGGATCAGTGCGGTTGCAACCGAGAACACCTGCTTTGGCGAGACATCCATGTAATCGACCTGCTCTGGCCGAACCACCGGGTAGTCTGTTGCCAGACGAGACGCGACAAGATCCTCGACGAAATAGCCCTCTTCGGTCAGCGGGGCGTTCGCTTGAGCGATCGTGAACTGGTCTTCCTCGTGAGCGTCGAGGTATTCGATTCGCCCGGAAACGAACGGGCGCACACGAACGAAGGCGAGGTCGGTCTCCGTGAGCTTCTGAATCTCCTTGTCGCCAAGCAGCGTGCCCGCCGCCAGCTTCAAGTCGCCAGAGCTGACATCCTCGGATAGCGTGCGACCCGGCAACAGCGCGACGTGCTCGTGTGGAGTGCCGTCGGGATTGCGGAGCTCGACGAGGCCGTAAACCCGCCGGTATGGCGTTTCAATGAAACCGAACTCGTTGATCGTGCCATAGGTCGCCAGATAGCCGATCAGGCCGATGTTTGGGCCTTCTGGCGTCTCGATCGGGCAGATGCGGCCGTAGTGCGAGTGGTGAACGTCTCGAACCTCGAAGCCGGCCCGGTCACGTGACAAGCCTCCGGGGCCGAGCGCCGAGAGCCGGCGCTTGTGGGTCAGCTCGCCCAACGGGTTTGTCTGATCCATGAATTGCGAGAGCTGGGATCCACCGAAGAACTCACGAACGGCCGCCATCACCGGGCGGGTGGTGGAGATGAGCGCGTTCGGCGTCACCTGCTCGATATCCTGGATCGTCATGCGTTCCTTCACACCACGCTCCAGGCGCTGCAGGCCGGTGCGCACGTGCATCTGGATCAGCTCGCCGACCGCGCGGATACGCCGGTTGCCGAGATGGTCGATATCGTCCGGCTCTCCATTACCGTTGTTGAGCCGGATCATCGTCCGCATGATCTCAAGAAGATCCTCGGGCGAGAGAACTCGATCGTCCAGTGGCTGGTCGCGGCCGAGTCGCTTGTTGAGCTTGTAGCGCCCGACGCGAGCCAGATCGTAGCGACGAGCGTCGAAAAACAGATTCTTCAACAGATTGGCGGCGTTATCGCGCGTCGGGGGATCACCGGGACGGAGCCGCTTGTACAGCTCAACGAGTGCCTCTTCGCGCGTCTTGGTTGGCTCGCGCTCCAGTGTCGATGAGATGTACTGGTGATCGGGATTGGTCTCGACATCGGCGAACAGAGCCCGCAACTCGTCGTCGTCTTCGTAACCGATGGCCCGAAGCAGGATCGTGACTGGCATCTTGCGCTTGCGGTCGACCTTCACCGACAGGATGTCCCGATTCGAGGACTCGAATTCGAGCCACGCGCCGCGGTTCGGGATCAGCTTGGCCTTGCAGAGACGCCGGCCACTGGTCGCATCCTCTTCCAGCTCGAAGTAGACGCCCGGGGAGCGAACAAGCTGGGACACGACCACGCGCTCGGCGCCGTTAATAATGAACGTGCCATGCGCGGTCATCATCGGGAAGTCGCCAAGGAAGATATCGCTCTCCTTGATCTCCCCGGTCTCCTTGATAATCAGCCGCACGCGAATGCGAAGCGGCGCCGCATAGGTCATGTCACGAATGCGACATGTCTCCTCGGTCGCGCGCGGCTCGTCGAACGCGTGGTCGAGGAAATGCAGCTCCATCTTCTGGTTGTAGTCGGTGATCGGCGAGATCTCCTTCAGGAGCTCGCGCAGCCCTTCGGTCTTGAACCACTCGAAGGAGTCGATCTGGACCTGGACAAGGTTGGGCATCTCGATCACAGTGGGAATGCGAGCGTAGGAGCGCCTGTTGATTCCCAGGTTAGAGACGACCTGTCCGGCATCGCCGTCGATCGTCCGCGCGCTTGGAACACGGTGGGACATGTGGTGCTCCTCTTTTCAGTTTGGCTCGGGGTGCGGCAATGTCGCGATTGCCACCCAGGGATCGGCTGAGATCTGACGCCCAGGCTGACGCAGTTATCGGGCTTTCCGCCCGAAACGAGGAAACGCGAAAGCCGGAAGGCAGATTCTCCCCCTCCCGACGTCCTGATGATTTCGGTTTACATCCTCGCAAGATCAACTGCAATCGTAACCGTGCGCTCACAGCCACCAGCGACCTGCTAGTCTACGCGATCCCACCCCTCATGTCAAATTCGGTTGGTCGATGGGGTGCGCGTCATGGTTTGGCGGCGATGGGTGAGGATCGTCGCCAGGGATGGTCGATGGTGGGCTTGCCGTTGACGATGGTTTTGGGTCGGCTGGGTCGTTCGACGATGTCGACGGCAGGGTGCGGAACTGCGCACGCGGCCGGTGTCGGCGCCTGGCCCGAGGCACGACGGGCCTGACGACGGTGACTGGCACGGACGCGGGCGGCACGCCGCCAGGCCTGCCAGAGGGTCGGCCATCCCTCCTCCCAGCGCTGATTACACTCGAGTGTCCGCAACGCCAGCATTGGATTGACGTTGGCGCGCGCCCAGTGCATCCCACTCCCCTTCAGCCGGGCCTCGACCAGCAGCTTGTTGGCGCTCTCCACACACCCACTGCCGATCGGATACCCCGCCGCGACAAAGGTGTCGTAGCGTATCTGCTCGATCCGCGCGGCCAGATAGTCGTGGTTCTGCTGGATCAGCGTCCGCGCCTCCGACCCGCAGTGCGGCGCTTCACCGAGCGTCGCGAGCCGATCGAGCACCTGCTGTTCGTCGCCATGGCGTAACGCCTGGGCCTGCTGGCCGAGCCACTCGCTGGCAGACGACGTGCCCGCCCCGTAGACGGCGTGCGCCACCTGCCCCAGGTGCTCCAGCGCATGGGCGAAGTCAAGCACCCGGACCGCATCGAATCGCTGCGTGTCAATGAACCCCTGGCACCAGGCCGCCCCATCGACGACGGCGACCACCGTCCGGGCCGAAGCTGTCCCCCGGCGCTGTGTCTCGATCGTCGCCAGACGGGTGAACGTCTCCGCATCCGCCAGCCGTGAGAAATAGGATAGCTCCTGCGTCCGGACCCCGGTCGCCCTGGCCTCGACCGTGCCAATGGCCAGCGTCTTGACCTCGGCCCAGGTTCCGCCGACCAGCGGCGCCATCGCCCCATCAACGCTGAGCAGTTGCACCGCCGGACCCGCTGGCGCGGCGGGAAGCTCCCGTTCCAGCCGCGCCACCTCCGCACGCTCCACTTGCTCCTGCATCGCGCCGGCCACCTCCGTCAGCCGTCGCACGGTGGCGGCGCTGACCGTGACCCCGGTGAAGTGCTGCAGGATCTCCGGCGCCTGCGCGAAGGGCAGCAACGTGCCCAGCCGCACAATGCTCTCAACGAGCCACGGCGTGAAGGCCACCCCACTCAGGAGCCCTAGCGTCTCATCCAGGGGGGAAAAGCCCGGCCCCACAGGCCGGACAGCGCTGATACGACCGCTCCACGGTCAGCGGCTCGTCCCCCTGCGTCACCAGGCGCCGCACATGCTGGCCATGCGCCACGAGCGGCCGGCCACAATCGGGACATACGCCCGCAGGGTTCGGCATGGCCGTGACGGCCTCTCGCAGGATCTGCGCACGACCCGCCCGCAGACGCCGATCCAGTTCGATTTCCAGCTCCGTCAGGGTCGCGGCGGGATGCGCGCTTAGCCAGGCGCGGAACTCCGCCTCGATTGTGCCCAGTCCTTGGTCGCTCGCTCGCTCGTCTGGCATTGGTGGCTCCTCAGGTGCTCGGCTCCGATGATCGCTCCCCCAGCATACCGCTCACCACCATCACGCCAAACCATGACGCGCACCCTGGTCGATGGGTCGATGACCGACGGAGTCCTGACCCTACGGGACACGTCGGATCCGGTGAGCCACCGATCACCACACATCAGGGCTCCAAACGGGCGACGTAGCGCGGCAATATCACAACGTGACCTCGTCGCAGCATTCCAGTTTGTTCCACTCTGTCGATTCAGGGCCAAAGTATGTTGACAATGCGTCGACCTAATTCTACCATTGAGTCTCACCCACAATATTCGCTTGCCTGACGTGACAATTGTCGCGCGTGGCTACGAGCACGATGAGAGGCGTGCGCCGCCATTACGCATCGTCTTCAGGGTAGCGCGGCCGCGCAGAGTGACACGGTGACGCCTGCGCGAAGGAGAGGACAGTCGAGACGTGGTCGTTCAGCATCAAGAACAATGGACACTCAAACGGCTGGCGATAAGCACCGGCCTGATTCTCGCGATACTCGTAGCAATCGTAGTCGCGGCGCCTCGGCCAGCGTCTGCGGCAAACTTCACCACTCACATTACGCTCACGGACTCTACTGGCGCCGGCATTGAAAGCGCCAGAGTGCTGTATTGGATCTCGGGCGGTTGGTCTACGCTGGGCTACACCGACACGTCGGGGATCCTTGCGACTCCCGTCGCGAATCAGACGTATCGAATTGTCATCCAGTACAACAAGGGCGCCGTCGACACCGGCACTCCCGTTGATGTCACGAACTACAGTTTCAAGACGGTGAGTGTCAAGGTACTCAATACCGGCCAACTCGCGTACCAAGGCTGGTACATGGGTTATGGCGACCCGGCATGGGTCAATTCCATGGAGCTGCTGCCCTACGCCTACAGCATCTGGAACAACAGCAGCTACCCGACGAGCAACAAGTTCAATCTCGTCGTCGGTGACCAGAATCTCGTTGCCGTCAACGTCAGGCTATTGGATTCGAATGGAAACGGCCTGGCCGGAGGGACAGTCGACTACTACCTGAACGGCTGGCAAAGTGCTCCGGGGACGACCGACGCGGGCGGGAATCTCGTGGTTCAGCTTTCCGCAGACTCGCCCTATCTCTCGATGGCGATGCTGTACAACGGCACTCGGCAGCAGATGAATCGCACGGAACTCGATGCGAGCAACTTTACGTTCCGAACCGCAGCGGTCCATGTCAAGCTGATCAATGCCGATGGCAGCCCGCTCGACACCGGCAGCGCGGCTTACTACGCCACCATGTGGCGGGCTCTGGGCAATACAAGCGCGGGCGTCATCGATGTCCAGATGCTACCGGGCAGCTACAGCTTCGCGATGACGTATAACGGCTCCCGCGAGCAGAAGGACTCGGTTGCCATTGGCCTGCCCTCAACGGATGTTGTGTTCCAGACAGGACGACTGTCTTTCTATTACAGCGGTCCAATCAGTTGGTACTACACCGCCTGGTTGAGCTTCACCAAGCCGACGATGGAATATCTGCCGGGATTGACCACGTTCTACTTCGGGCCGACCCCTAACTGCAACCTGGGCATCCAGATCAATGCTGGCGATCACCTGGCAAAGAGCGTCGTCGTCGCAAAGCTCACCAACAGCTCTGGCAATCCACTGGCCGGAGGTGAGGCGTCCGCTTATGTCGGGAGTTGGCGCACAGTCGGTACAACCAACGCCCAGGGACTCACCTGCGCGGCGTTTGATGGCAAGCTCGGGAACACGGCCGTTGCGATGGTCTACAACGGCAGTCGCCAGCAGGTTTCGCAGTCTCAGCCGACCAACTCGATTTACACCTTCTCCACTTCCAACGTGACGGTCGAGCTGCGAGATAGCAACAACACGCTGATTGATACCGGTAGCGCGTCCTACTACGCCGGCTCATGGCGCGCAATCGGCGACACTAGCGGTGGCAAGGCAGCCGTCCAGATGTTGCCCGGCAACTACAGCTTTGCGATGGTCTACAACGGCACCCGCGAGCAGAAGAACGCAATCGCAGTCGGCCCGGGCGCGACGACCGTGACATTCGCGACCGCCCCCGTTACTGTCCGGCTCGTCGACAGCCATGCCAGCGCGCTGGACATCGGTAGCGCGTCCTACTATGCGGGCTCATGGCGCGCGATCGGCGACACCAGCGGTGGCGAGACCGCCGTCCAGATGTTGTCCGGCAACTACAGCTTCGCGATGGTCTACAACGGCACCCGCGAGCAGAAGAACGCAGTCGCAGTCGGCCCGGGCGCGACGACCGTGACATTCGCGACCGTCAATGTCACTGTCCACCTGATCGACAGCGATAGCAACGCGCTCGATACCGGTAGTGCGTCCTACTATGCGGGCTCATGGCGCGCGATCGGCGACACCAGCGGTGGCGAGACCGCCGTCCAGATGTTGTCCGGCAACTACAGCTTCGCGATGTCCTATCTCGGTGGGCGTTCCCAGCAGAATGGTATTGCCATCAATGGTGGCTCGTCGGACGTCACCTTCCAGACCGGCAAGGTGATCTCCGATAGCTCCAGCGCGACAAACTACTACGCGTCGGGCTGGAAGCCGTTCACACAAGGGATGCAATTGCTCGGGGCGAACTATACGTTCGCGTTCAATGACGCCACCCCGAACGCGCAGGTGACGATCGTCGGGGGTCAGGTGAATCACATCCACTGACGCCACCACTGGCCCGTGAACGGGTGCGGTGCGAGCGACTCCGGCACGATCGTGTCGGGGTCGCTCGCTGCCGCGCTGCGCTACAATCCCGCTGTCCTGAATGGCTTCCGCGAGACAGATGGAGAGAGGGCAGTGTGATCGACCTTCGCAGCGATACCGTGACGAGGCCAACCGACGCGATGCGCCAGGCAATGGCGAATGCTGAGGTCGGGGACGACCAGTACGGCGAAGATCCGACGGTCAGTCGCCTCGAGGAGCTCGCAGCCCAGATGCTCGGTAAGGAAGCAGCCGTCTTCGTCGCCAGTGGCACGATGGGTAATCTCGCGGCGCTGCTCGCCCACTGCGGCCGGGGCGACGAGATTATCATGGGCGATGAATGTCATATCTTCTGGTATGAATCCGGCGGCGCGGCCGCGCTCGGCGGCATGCCATTCAGCCTGGTGCCAAACGATGCCAGCGGCGAGCTCGACCTTGAGGTCGTCCGCCAGCGCATTCGAGTCAGCCGGCCCGGCTACCCGCCGACCGGAGTCATCTGTGTCGAGAACACCCAGAACCGGTGCGGTGGCACGATCGTGTCGACAGCGCACCTCGCCGAGTTGCGACAGATCGCCGACGAACACAATGTTCCGGTGCATATGGATGGCGCGCGTATCTTCAACGCCGCGGCCGGCAGCGACACACCCGTAGAGCAGATTGCTTCATACGCTGACACGGTCCAGTTCTGTCTCTCAAAGGGACTGGCTGCGCCGGTCGGCTCGATCGTCGCCGGCGACGCTGGGTTTATTCAGCGGGCGAGAGGTGCGCGGAAGATTCTTGGCGGAGCGATGCGACAGTCCGGCGTGATCGCCGCGGCCGGCATCGTCGCTCTGGAGTCGATGGTTGAGCGTCTGCCGGAGGATCATCGACGAGCGCGACAGTTGGCGGTAGCGCTCGCCGAAATCGACGGGATCACCATCGACCTTGACGCCGTCCAGACGAATATCGTCATCTTCAAGACCGAGCCGGCTCTCGGGCAAGCGCTGTTCGTCGACCGCATGAAAGCCGCAGGAGTGCTCGTGTCCAACTACGGCACGCGCGGAGTACGGATGGTGACGCACTATCAGATCGACGACGAGGCTATCAGCCACGCCATCGAAGCTGCCCGGTCGGTGATGACTGGCCAGCTCGCCACGACGTGAGTGACGCAAGATGCCAATCCTGAATGACAAGCGGATCGTTCTCGGAGTCACCGGTGGGATCGCTGCCTACAAGGCAGCTGACCTGGCCAGCAAGCTGGTTCAGGCTGGCGCGCGGGTCGACGTTATTATGACAAGGTCTGCAACCGAGTTCGTCGGCCCGGTCACGTTCGAGGCACTCACGAAGCGACGAGTTCACACCGGTGTGTTTGAAGGCTGGAGCGAGGCGGAGAAGGGCCACATCTCGCTGGCCGAGGAAGCGGACGCCATCGTCGTTGCTCCGGCCACGGCGAACAGCATCGCGCGACTCGCGCTTGGCCTGGCCGACGACATGTTGACCGTCACCCATCTGGCGGCTGCGCCGCGAGGCACGCCGATCCTTATCGCGCCTGCAATGGAACACCACATGTATCTCAACCCGGTGACTCAGCAACATCTCGAGGCATTGCGTGGCCGCGGCGCAATCATCATCGAGCCAGAGCAGGGCCGACTCGCGAGTGGCGCGATCGGCGTTGGACGCCTCGCTGGCGCGGAACGCATCATCGCCTCGATCGAGCAGGCTCTGGCGCGTGGTGGGCCGCTGTGGCGCAAGCGGGTTGTCGTGACCGCCGGCGCTACGGTGGAGGCAATCGATCCGATTCGCGTCCTCACGAATCGCTCGACAGGCCGAATGGGCTACGCACTCGCCCGCGCAGCCCTTCAGGCTGGCGCAGACGTGACGCTGATATCGACGCCGACCGCGTTGGCGCCTATCCATGGCGCGACCATCGTGCCAGTTGAGTCGGCGCTGGATCTACTCGCGGCAGTTCGGGATCATGCAATCGGCGCTGATGCTCTGATCATGGCCGCTGCTGTCGCCGACTACCGGCCGGCACAGGCTGCGACTGACAAGATGAAGAAGACCGACGACGACATGACAATTCAACTCACTCGCAATCCGGACATTCTTGCCACGGTCGCGACACCCGGGACACTACGCATCGGTTTTGCGGCCGAGACGACCGATCACGAACGCTATGCCCTCGATAAGCTCGCCCGGAAGAATCTCGATGTCATCGTGCTCAACGACGCTCGCGCGGCGATGGGAGCGGAGACTAATTCCGTAACTCTGTTCTACCGGGACGGGCGAGTTGAATCGCTCGACCAGGCGGAAAAGTTGCGCATCGCCGAGCAGATCGTCGAGCGTATCGCCGGGCTATTGCCCGCCGAAACACCGTAAGTGGCTATCAGACCTCCACGGCAAGCGCGCCCGCGTAGCCGGCCGGCCCGCCGCCGCGACTTGTTGGTCACATCGGTTGCGTCCGCAGCGATCATGCTGTTCGGGCTACGGGTCATTTCGGCGCTCTTCGGCGTACAGCCGTGGACGACTGCCTGGCGTGTCGTCGCGACGCCGACGAACCTGCTCATCACCCCGCTCGGCCGGGTTCCCCACTTGGATACTGCCGTGATCAGCAGACTCACCACCGCGGACATTATCGCGTTCGTGCTCGTGGCGGTCGTGGCGCTGCTGGCGATGGCATCAGTCTCGCTACGACGGGAAGGATAGTCCGCCAGTCGATGGTAGACTGCTCGGGGAAGCCTGCAACACGACATGTTGTTCGAAACACGGCGATGACGGTAGGGAGGGTATGCGCGTATGACCCGTAATCTCGTGCGTGGCATTCTGGGTCTGCTTCTCGCAACTGCGGCGACGTGGCTGGCGGCCTGGATTACGGAGAGGATCTTCGGGCCTGAGGAAGAGTTGGCGGGTTAAGACAGGGACATGGCAACCGCGCGCACCGTTCTCGCAATCGTAAATCCCAAGACCGGCAGACGCCCGATCGACCATTTCATAGAGCCGCTCTCACAGGAGGCCGCGCGACGCGGGATCCTGCTACGTGTCGTTGTCACGACCTCACCAGGGGAAGCGACTATTCTCGCTCAGAACGCTGACGAGCACATTGACACGATCATCGCGGTTGGTGGGGACGGAACGGTGTCCGACATCGTTGCCGGCGTGCTGGGGAGACCTGTTTCCATCGCGATCCTGCCCAGCGGCTCGACCAACATGATTGCCCGGGAGTTGGGGATCCCAGGGACGCCCAGGGCGGCGGCGCGGATCGCGCTCGGAGGCGTCACGAGGCAGATCGACGTCGCAGTGGCCGGCGAGCGTGTCATCGTCCACATGGCCGGCGCCGGCTTTGATGCCGCGATCATGCGCGACACCTCATCGCGCTGGAAGCGGCGGGTCCGCTGGCTGGCATATCTTCCAGCCGGAGCGAGGCATCTGAACTTCCCCCAGTTCAAGTATGACGGATGGATTGACGGGCAGCCGGTCAGTGGCACAGCCCGACTCCTCCTCGTCGCAATCGGCAGCTCGATTATTCATCCACGTCTGCGGCTTGGCCACGGCATCGACCGAACCGATCGTCTGCTCGATGTCCTCGCCTTCGACCCGCCGAGCACAGCAGATGTCACCAGGCTCCTGTGGTGGGTCGTCGCCGGTAAGCCCGAGCGGATGCAGTGGACGAAGCACTATCGCGGGAAGCACATCCAACTATCTTCACCGGATAAGGTGCCGGTCGAGTTCGATGGCGACTACGCCGGCAACCTGCCGATCGAGGTTATCCTCCACCCCGAGCAAGTTCGCGTCTGCGTCCCGGCTGCGAGGCGCTACCGCAGTCCTGCAATTTCGATGCGGCTCCCGACAAGAATCTCGAGCGACTCGCCGTCCCGGAGTTGACCACGCAGGCAGATATTCTGGTGATTCGGCATGTGTGTATCATCAAACCCGGCAACGACGCCTATCGGCATGCCCGCGATCGTGACTGCCGCGTCGACGAGGACGACACCAGCCTCCACAACCTCGAAGAATGCCAGTAGCGCCACGCGGTCCACACTGCCATCGAGCCGCACTTCCTCGTCGGTGATCATTAGCTCGTGAACCGCTCCGGCCGGGACAGCGCGCGATCGGTGTCCCACCAGCAGCAGGCCACGGCGATCGGTGACTCCACGAAGCACAGTCACAACGCGTCCGACGACGGGTGATGAGGAGAGGTAGGGATCAGAAAAGACCATCGGGCCAGACATCGCAGATCCTTCCACCGTCCGACCTTACCGGTCGCTAGGGAAAGCTGAAGGCAGAATCCCAGCTGTCGCCCAGGGTGCCGAAATCCTCGCCGTCCACATAAATATGGACGAACGCCGCGTTCCCAGATTCCACATACACAGTACTTCCAGAGTACGTGAGTTCGGATCCGGCCGGAACGACGTTGTCGACGACCACGACATCGTCCACGGTCATCTGCACCCAGACGCTATTCGTAACCCAGACAACGAACGTATGCGGTCCGCTCGTGCTTGGCGCTTCGGTGGCGGCCACGTCCTGGGCAACATCCGCCGGGGCGGCAGTCGGCGCGGCGGACTGATCTGCAGTTCGCGCAGGTGCGTGGGTTGCGGCAGCCCCGACGCCTGTCGTCGGTGTCGCGGGCGGTGGCGCGAGCGCGGCTTCGGTCGTCTGAACCGTCACCTGGGCGAGAAGCGACGCCGATACGGGCGTCACGGTTGCAACACCGATGGCGGATGGTGCGACCGTGACGGAGGGACGAAGGTAGGCGGAGTAGATCCAGGTAAAGATGATACCGACCATGATGATCATGAAGGCGATGATGGCGAAGTTCGGCACCCAGTGGGTGCGCGCATCATAGGTCGTCGTCGTCCCGACAGCCGTTCGGCGCGCGGACATTTCGCCGCTGCGTTGCTCGAAAAGCTCGACGGTCGTCAACGGATCCAGCCCAAGGTATTGGGCGTAGTTACGGACGATTCCCCGGGCGTAGGTCATCGCCGGCAATGCGGCAAAGTCCTCCGCTTCAAGCGCCGCGAGATGGGCACGACCGATCCGCGTCGCTCGCTCAGCTTCGCGTAAGGTGACACCTTTGTAGTCACGAGCCTGCCGTAGTAGCTCACCGAAACTAGACATCTATATCTTGATCATCCTGTTGTTAGCCGGCGCTCTGCAAACCAGGGGCCGCCACGTCCGCTCCCGGCCGATCCTAATCCGGATACAGTGGCGACTCGCGCTCACGCTCGATTTCCGGCTTGCGAAGCTCGTCGAGTAGTGGCGTCGGCCGACTATGGTACGTCGTGTCTGCATGATCAAGCCACACATCATCGTTCGGCAGCCACCAGCTCCCGATGCTGGATCGACAGGCAAGGTCGCCAGACTCTACCATACGCCTGCTATCGAACGCGTGAGGATTCGCACACCAGCCGGTCGTTCCACTACCTATCGGGCGAAAATCGCGGCAGGTTGCGCAACAATGCGGGATGTTCCGTGTTCGCGTCGCAGAATCGACCGGATCCGCTGGCATCGCGACCGGCAGAATCTCCTGCAGCTCAGCGCCTGGTTGCCCGCCGGCGGCTGCCGGCGAAGCAGACGATCGATCTCCATCGATCTGACCGGCCCAGACGAGCCAGCGCGGATCACGCTCGTCGATCGGAGGGTCCGCCTCGGGAGAGATCCCTCTGTTGGTGGCAACGACTGGTGGTGAAGTCGGGACACCAGAGCGATGGCCCTGGTTCGCTGGCTGTGCCTGTTGCTGTGCTCGGACTTCAGCAATAGGGAGCTCGTCCGTGTCCTGATGCTGATGGGTCCTGGCCGGCCGTGGCGGGTCGGCGGCGCGGCGTTCTACCGGGGCCACCTGCGGAGCGACTCGTGGAGAACCGAACGAAGACGGGCTCGCGCCAAACGATACCGATTCGTCACGAGGGAGCTTGTTCGCGGATGGGACAGCCTGTGGAATCACGCTCTCGGTATGCCGCACCATGCGCTCGCTTGACACACTCGATGGCGCCGGCGCCGGCATTGGCATGGATGGGCGGGTCACGATCGGACGTTGGGGCTGTGGCCTCGGTTCCGGAATCGCGCGCTGCGGCTGAATCGACGGTGTCACCGGGCGCGATTCTGTGACCGGTGGTTTCTGCATGGCTTTCGACCCAGGGGTGTCCTCGACCAACTTGCGGGCTTCGTCGCTACGCTCTCGCTGATGCTGTTCCCGGTCGCGCTCCAGTTGTTCGACACGACGGCGGCGAGCGGCGCGGACATCGGAGCGTTCAACGGGGTTGGCAATACTGTCGCTTCCCAAAGCGCCGTCTGCTGTTGCTGCGGCCCGCGGCGCGGCCATGGTGATTGAGGTTAGCCGATCGGTGAACATCTCACCCACCGGCGCGGCTACCGTGCCGGCAGAGAGAGGCGAGTCGATCTGAGGCGGGGTCGGGATATGGTCACCGGGAGTGTCCGGCTCACCACCGAAGCCGGGCGCTGGCTCCCAGAGATCCTGATCCCAATTGTTGCGGCACCCGAGCTCGGATTTGCGGACCAGAACCATGTGGTTCAGCTCGCGTCGAGCGGGATGCAGGCACCATCCGGAGCCGGCGATCCCACCGTCCTTGAAGTGACGACACGTGCCGCACTTTCGTTTGACCATCCGGATACCCCCACGGCGATCATATTCAGTAATGGCGCGTTCGTACGCAGGATCTGCAACATGCGTGTCCCGAAGAATGCGTTCCTGATGGTCACAGGCCTCTGCGTTGATCACTATCGTAACAGACATCGATGAGACTCGCACTCTGTACGTACACTACGTTTCATTTGCATTATTTGCGTCCGAACGGGTGTTCTACGGGTTATGTCGTGATCGCGATGACATTGAGGCAGCAAACGCACGATGCTCCGAAGGTTGTACAATTGCCGGTCGGGCGCCCGGCGGTGCCCTTATGTTGTTGGGAGGGTCAGCGTGGAGCAAATCCATCTCGTCCGACGTGCTGCGGCGTCACCCGAATCTCCGACGCGTGAGGATAGCCAGAAGCGCTACTGCATCTGGACCATCGGGTGTCAGATGAACGAGGCAGAGTCCGCGAAAGTCGAGGCGATGCTCAGCCAGGTTGGCTATCGCCGCACTGAGGTCGAGACCGACGCCGACGTCATCGTCCTGAATTCGTGTGTCGTTCGCCAGGCTGCCGAAGACAAGGTTGTTGGCAAGATCGGATCGCTCGCGCGAATCAAGCGATTGCACCCTGAGGTGCGAATCGCGCTGACCGGCTGCATGGTTACCGGCCAGGAGCCGAAGCTTCGCGAACGGTTCCCACACGTCGACCTGTTCTTCGGGCCTTCCGAGTTCGATCGGCTCGTCGAAATCGTCCCTGAGTTGCGCGAAGCCGACGCGGACCTCGCCGAGTTGCCGCACTTCTACCAGCCGATTTCATCGAACCCCGGTATCGCCGCCTTTGTCCCGATCATCTATGGCTGCAATTTCGTCTGTTCCTATTGCATCGTCCCCTATCGGCGAGGACGGGAAGTCAGCCGACCCTTTGAGGAGATCGTCGACGAGGTTCGCCGGCTCGCCGAGCAGGGTGTCCGCGAGGTGACGCTTCTCGGGCAGACGGTCAACGCCTATGGCCATGACCTGCCGGACGGTCGCGACCTTGCCGATTTGCTGCGCGCAGTCGATGCAATCGACGGCATCGAACGACTTCGCTTTCTGACATCGCACCCGAAGTTCTTTTCCGACAAGCTGATCGAGACGATCGCCGAGCTGCCGAGCGCCTGCGAGCATGTCAATCTACCGGTCCAGGCCGGCAACAACGAAGTGCTTCGACGAATGCGCCGAACCTACACCCAGGAGCACTATCGCGACCGAATCGCGAAGATCCGGGAGACGATACCCGGCGTTACGCTCTCGACCGACATCATCGTCGGCTTCCCCGGCGAAACAGACGAACAGTTCCAGGATACGCTCGACCTGTTGCGCGACCTTGATTTCGAAAAGGTTCACGTCGCGATGTATTCGCCGCGGCCCGGCACACTTTCAGCGCGCTGGGAGGATGAAATTCCTCATCACGTCAAGCACGCGCGACACCAGGCCGTCGAGCGCCTGCAGGAGGAAATCAGCGCGCGGAAGTTCCGCGCGATCGTTGGCGAGCAGCGCGAAATTCTTGTCGATGGATATGCGAAAGGTCGGTGGCGCGGCCGGACACGCGGCAACCAGCTCGTCTTCTTCGACGCGACGGGAGATTGGCTCGGTCAATTTGTCGATGTCCGCATCACTGAAGCCTCGACCTGGTACGTCCTGAGCGAGCCAGTGAACGTGCTAACGCGCGCCTGACCTTCGTCGGTCGAAAACGAGATCTCCGCGAAAGCCGGGAGGAAGAAAGGGCTCAAGATGTACGAACAAACAACAAAGGGCAAAGCAAGACGACTTCTCGATGAGCAGGCACGGCAAGCTGCCGCCAATGGCGACTGGATTGCCGCCGTCGAAATAAACACGGCGATTGTCGCCCACTCGCCCCGCGATGTGTCCGCAATCAACAGACTTGGCAAGGCCTACTTCGAGATGGGTCGCTTTCGGTCTGCGTACGAGGCGTATCAGCAGGCGTTCACAATCGACCCGGCCAACGTCATCGCCCAGCGGAACATTAGCCGGATCGAGCCGCTCAAGGACACCGAGGCGGAAGTCGAAGCTATCGGAAGAACCCGCAGCCTGCGCGCCGGCATCTTCGTCGAAGACATTGGCAGGACATTCGTCGACGATCTCGTCGCGGTTGCGCCCGCGGAGGTGCTCACCAGACTATCGAGCGGTGACCAGCTGACGATGCAGGTGGAGGCCGACATCATTCACTGCTTCGATGAGGATGGCCAGTATATCGGCCAGTTCGAACCGCGTCTCTCTCGACGGGTGATCGAGCTGACATCCCTGGAGAACGAGTACGCCGTCTTCGTGACCGCCAATACGGGCAAGAGCGTCCGGGTGATCGTGCGTGAAACGCAGAAGAGCCCCGCCATGGGCTCCAGGCTCTCATTCCCCCGACAGGGGAAAATCGCCATCCCGCGCGCGTACCTTCGTGACACGCGCCTGTTCCGCGAGGAGCCGGATCTGTTGCTCGGCGACGAAGAAGACGAAGAGCTCGACAGCGACGAGGTCGAGGAATTCGAGGGCCGGGAAATCGACAGCGACGAGGATGACACCGAGTACGTTGACGAGACTACCGGGCCGGTCGAGGAGGACGAGGCGATCTAGCCTCGCCACCACGCAACGAGAACAATAGCAACGGGGACGCCAGTGCTGGCGTCCCCGTTGTCATTTCGCGCGTCTCGGGTTACCCCAACAACACGGTCGCGATCGCAAGAACGACGAGCAACACAGCAAGGATCTTCAGCAGTCGGTTGAGGTCGGAGCGGATGATGGCCATCTCCTGCTCGTGACTCAGCGCATAGATCCTCCGGCGCGAAGCTGGGGTCGCGATAGCCGACGCCGAACTGACCTGGATCGGCAGATCGCCGGATCCGTCATCGTCCAAGTGCCGTTGAACCTCTTCAGCCCGCCGGGCTTCGTAGGCTTTCAGTTGCGCGCGATTAAGTTGCGTCTTTGTTCGTGGGTTCGTTGGCTTGCTCACGTAATCGAAACCATCCTGTGGATCTACTCGTGCCGCTTCTCTAGCGCATCAGTATAGCATGCGACGATCAAGCGCCAGGATCGTCGAGCGTCGAAACGACCACTTCTTCGCCGCGTTTGATCTCCCAGGATTGTGCTGCGCTACCGCCGCGAACGGCGATCTCCAGCCCGCCATGACTCCCGAAGAGCGCGAGCGTCTTGCCAACCGGGACATCCTTATACGATCGGTGAATTCCCCGGACGGTTGCGTCCCCGCAACGTACAAATACCGACGACAGGTCCCACGGAATCTGCCCGCGGGTAATCAACGTCCGGCAATTTCCAAAGCGATCGATCGAAACGATCGACGCATGGACGCGCGTCGGGCTGTCCTGTGTCGCCCGCCACGGCAACGACATGAGTGACGATGGGTCGATCGCGGTGCCCAGCCTGTCGAGCCCGACCGAGCCAGACGAAAGGATCCCGGCAACCGGCGCGAAGATATCGCGACCTGGAAACGTCGCCGGCCACTCCCGGAAGAACGCGGGCCGGTCGAGGACGACCGCCCTCGTTGCAGACTCATTTTCAACAAGCAGTGTCAACACGCCGTTGTCGGGGCCGACGAAATAGTGCCCCCCTGCCTCAGCGACGATCGCTCGGTAATCCGTGTCCACTCCGGTATTGACAACGAACAGGTGGACCGTGCCGACCGGAAAGGAAGACCAGACCATCGCGGTCTGAAACGCAGCCTCGGTGACATCGCGATTGGGGATGTGGTGCGTGATATCGACGAGCGTCACCTGGCGATGCGCGGTGAGCAGCACGCCCTTCAGCGCGGCCACATAACCGTCGATCGTGCCAAGGTCGGTCGTCAACGTGACGATCCCATTCGGGCAGACGCTCATGCCCACTCCCTCCTGCCGCGACATCAGCCCAGCGAACTACTGACGATCGCTCCAGCCCTCAGATTCTTGCAGATCGTAGACCGGGTCGAGGTATTCCGCCCACTGCTCCGGGTCACTGCCAAAGCTTGCAATCAGATGCTCCTCGAACGCGGCGGTGATCTTCCACCAGTCATCGTCGGACATTTCGCCAATAATCCCGTGCGCCAGTTCGACACGGTCGGCGGATCGCCCCTCGGCTATGGCCTTCTTCTCTGCCTGATCGAGATCCCAGAGCCAGTAGAGCTCGTCAAACACCTGTTCGACCACATCGGGGCGAAGCTGATAGGCACGAACCATCTCGACGTAGACCGACCGCGGAACATGCCGAACATACAGTGTCCCATCCGGCTTCAGGAACTTCGAGTAGTCGCGACTGGTCACCATCCCATCAACTCCTGCTCTGTGCTGTGAACACGATCAAGATCACTCGGAGAATTGACATTGACGAATGACGCAAGGTGGCGATCATGCCTGCGCAACCAGGGTTCGTCGAGCGCACACACCCGCAAGTCCTGCAAGATGTCCGCAATCTTCAGTTGGCCGGCGGCAAGGCGCTGCTCAAGTGTGGGGAGACACGAACGCCGGTAAATCGCATGAAGCGTCTCATACGTCTCGTGGGCAGGCTGTCCCTGTCGTGCGCCAGACGTCCTCGGAATGATCACGTCCACGTCAGCATCGATCGCGGCCATTGCCTCCAGCAGTTCCGAACAGAGCGACGGCATATCGCAGGCCACCACGAGAACTCTGTCGTGGCACGCGGCACGAAGAGCGGTCGCGATTCCACCAAGCGCGCCGCCGCCAGGATACTCATCCGGGACGACGCGATATCCAAACTGGTGGTAGGCAGGCCGATCGCCGACGAGAAACACATCGTCGGTAAGCGCGGAGACGACAGTGACGACGTGCTCCACCAGCGGCCGACCCTGTGTCACGACGAGTGCCTTATCGGCGCCCATCCTCCGGCTTTGTCCGCCAGTCAGCACCGCTACGCTCATCCCGGTGTTCGCCATCTTCCCTCCCCGTTGCGGTTGATTGTACCCAAGCGGCCGAACGCCTCGGCGGGTGTGATGGCCACCGCGCTTCTGTTAGACTCTGCGTAATGATCACGGACGGCGTAAGGAAGGTGGTCCGCCATGGACCGGCCGACGACAGTCGAGACGGACTTCTAGACAGCACCCGGTGAAAAGCCGCGGTGCTGATTCGTCTCTGTCGCCGGTTCGCCCGCCCAGCGCGGCCCCTTCGATACCGTCCAGGCTCCCACGGAGCGTGGGGCCAGCACGGGGAACGGCGAAAGGAGACCCGCCATGAACTCGTCGTTGATCTCCAAGATCGAGAAGTCCCGTCGGTATGCCGAAGAGCCCGAACGCGTCAAGTTCCAGTCATTCGTCGTCCAGTTCCAGGGTAACAACGACTCGTATACGACATCGATGGACGGCGAAGAATTCAGTTGTACGTGCCACTTCTTCGCGGTTCAGGGAATGGGGACCTGCGCCCACATCATGGCCATGCAACGGATGCTGCATGACATGCTGACCGAAGATCAGCGGGCCGCTGGCGCGCCCGTTACGTTCTCGAGCTTCTGATCGGACAACCCGAGGTTGCCGCGCCGGCCAGGGCGATGCCGGCGCGGCACCGGCTCATTCAGATCAGTTCAGGCTCATACCGCGTGCGTGACGTTCGCTGTCGGTTCTCAGCGTGACGACGTGCGTGATGCCACCAACCTGTATCAACTCACGCCGATCGAAGCCCGACGGCAGTTCGTTCTCGGAACGACGGACGATTGGCGGCGCGTCAGCGACCGCTCCGTCCGGAACGATGTCCAGCATCGACCCGGCAGCGAGGCGCAACGCAGCGTAATAACGCAACAACGATCGCGACATCCGACGTGTCGGGCCTGAAAGCGTCATTGCCTACATTCGCTCGAAGCGCGCGACACGCAGCACAAACACATCCGCGCCGCCCATCTCGACCGAATCGTCCGGGTCGTAAAGAAACTCCACCTCAAGGTCGTTCGGTGTCGTCGTTTGAGCCGCCACTCGCGCACTGGCGAGACGGTGGACGATCGCCAACGCGGCGCTCGCTCGCTCCTCAGATACGCCGATCAGGACGGCGGCCGTCCCGCTGCGCAGGAATCCACCCGTCGAGCCGATATACGTCGCTCCGTACCCCGCGTCGATAAGGTCTCGCAACAGGCGCGACGCATCATAGTCCTGCACAATCGCGACCAGCATCTTCATGAGCGTGCGATCCTCTCGACCAGCATCATCCGTGCCGATAGGATACTCTGACTGGCGATAAGACAGGGGGATGTCGATTGTGACAAAGCCAGTAGTGCGTCTTCAGAATCTCACCTGGCCGGCCGCCGATGAAGCGCTCCGCCAGCGACCAGTGGGGCTGCTGCCGATCGGCGCGATTGAAGCCCACGGGCCGCATCTTCCGCTCGACACCGACATCATTATCGCCGAGGCGACCGCCGAGAGAGCGGCCGGCCGGCTCGAGGAATCTGGCGTCCCGGTGATCATCCTGCCGCCGATTGCCTACACGGTCTCCTTCGCGGGAACCTCATTCGCTGGGACAACACCGGTCGAGGCAGATCAATTCGAAGCCTATCTGGCAAGCCTCCTGGGGCAGGCGGCCCGACAGGGCTATCGGGCGCTGATCTGCTGCAACGCGCACCTCGAGCCGGAGCATGTCGCCCGCGTCCAACACGCGTGCCTCATCGCCGAAGAGCAAAGCGGCGTTCCGACGCGCGCACCCGACCAGCGATCTGACGCTCACGCCAGCCGGCTGAGTGAGGAGTTCCGTCGCGGCGCCCGCCATGCTGGAGGCTACGAAACGTCGATCCTCCTTGCGGTTCGCCCAGACGTAGTCGATGTCGAACAGATGCGCGCGCTTCCCCCGTCTGGATCGACCTTCCGGCCCGGCTCCGCGCTGGCGCGCGCACATTCGCCGATGCCGGAGCCGACCTCGGCTACTTCGGCGATCCGGCTCGCGCAACGGCTGAAGAAGGGCACGCAATGCTCGACGCGCTGGCCGACATCATCATCGGCGCAATCCCCTGGCACTGAACTGACGCAGGGAGGAAGCGCCTATCGGCTGCTCGTCGCGAGCCGGACACGCCAATCGTCGAGGATATCGGTCAGCGTCGTCTCGATCGGCACCCGGGGCTCCCACCCCACACGCGAGCGAAACCTGGAAGCATCACCGATCAGCACCGGCACGTCCGATGGCCGTAGCCTGGCGGGATCCTGGCGAATCTCCAATGGCGCTCGGGAGAGCGTGATGAGCAGGTCGAGCAGGTCGCCGATTCGGCGTCCGACGCCACTGGCGAGATTGAACACCTCGCCGGGCACGATGTCGACCGCCACAAGCCGATAAGCGCGCACGACATCGCGCACGTCCAGGAAATCACGAACCGCGTCCAGGTTCCCGACCAGGATCACTGGTTCGATCCGACCCATCTCCGCGTCCACGATCTGGCGAGCGAAGCTCGAAAGCACGAATCGGTCGCTCTGTCCGGGACCGATATGGCTGAACGGACGCATCCGGACGACTGGCATCCCGTATGAAAGCGCGTACTGATAGGCGAGCATGTCCTGAGCGATCTTCGACACCGCATAGGGATTGCCGGGGCGAAATGGCTGGGATTCGGTGATCGGCGTCTCGTCCGGCCCGACGAACCCGTATTCTTCCGCCGAGCAGATAGCGACGATCCCGGCGCTCAAACCAGCAGAGCGGACTGCTTCGAGCACATTGAGCTGGCCGACGAGATTGTTCGTCAGCGTCTCTGCCGGCGCGGCTACTGACTGCGGAACGTAGCTGTGGCTCGCCAGGTGAAAGATAACGTCCGGCGCGACGTGCTCGATAGTCCGGCGCACGAGCGCCTCGTCGAGCAGGTCACAGGCAAGGACATGGGTGCGGGCGCCAAGCACCGACGCGTGCCTGGCCAGGCCAACAACCCGCCAGTCGGTCTCTTGCTCGAGCTCGTGGACCAGATGGCGCCCTACGAAGCCCGACGCGCCGGTGATAACCGCCGTCGTCACTGCGCTCGATCAAGCGCTCAGGAGACGCGCGTCGCCAGCGGCCCAGCCGCCTCGCGCAGCGCCTCCGCAAGATCAGTGCGCTCCCAGGGCAGGTCAAGGTCCGGCCGGCCGAAGTGCCCGTAGGCGGCGACCTGGCGATAGATCGGGCGCATCAGGTCGAGGTCTTCGATAATCGCCAGTGGGCGCAAGTCGAACATATCCATGACCAGCGCACCCAACCGCTCATCAGAGATGACTCCGGTCCCGAACGTCTCGATGTGATACGACAACGGGTGAGCCACGCCGATGGCGTAAGAGATCTGCAATTCGCACCGTTGCGCCAGGCCGGCCGCAACGATGTTCTTCGCCACGTAACGCGCGGCATAGGCGCCCGAACGGTCGACCTTCGTCGGATCTTTGCCCGAGAAAGCGCCACCACCGTGGCGGGCCATCCCCCCGTAGGTATCGACGATGATCTTGCGCCCCGTCAGGCCGGCATCCCCCATTGGGCCACCGATGACGAAGCGACCGCTCGGATTCACGAGGATCTTTGTCTTCGCGTCGAACATCTCTGCAGGGATGACATGGTGGATGACTTCCTCGATCACTCCGTCCCGGACATCGCGCTCAGTGACGTCCTTGTCGTGCTGTGTCGAGATCAGAACCGTGTCGACGCGCTTGGCAATACCGTGCTCATATTCGATCGTGACCTGGCTCTTGCCGTCCGGTCGAAGGAAAGGCAATGAGCCGTCGCGCCGCGCGCCCGCGAGACGACGAGTCAGATGATGAGCGAGCGAGATCGGAAGCGGCATCAGCTCCGGGGTCTCGTCGCAAGCGAAGCCGATCATCATTCCCTGGTCGCCCGCGCCGACCCGGTCGCGCGTGTCCTGTTGTTCGCCGGATCGCGTCTCCAGCGAATCGTCGACCGCACCCTGGATGTCGGTGGACTGTTCCGAAATCGAGGTCATGACCCCGCACGTGTTCGCGTCGAAACCGTAGGAGTCGCTTGTGTAGCCGATATCCTTCACGACTTCACGGACGATCTTCGGAATGTCGACGTAGGTCTTCGTCGTGATCTCGCCGAACACCAGCACCAGACCGGTCGTCGTGGCCGTTTCGCACGCGACACGCGCACGGTTATCCTTCGCGAGAATCTCGTCGAGGATTGCGTCGGAAATCTGGTCACAGAGCTTATCCGGGTGCCCCTCAGTTACCGACTCCGATGTGAAGAACACCTGGGGCGATCGCATGAACGATGTCGGCATTGTGACAGTTCTCCTCCAGTTACCAGCCCGTAGTCAGCGTAAACAGCGATGGGGTCGGGCGATGCCTCAGGTCCCGTGTTCCCACGAGCTCAGGTAGGCGATCTGCTCCTCGGTAAGCTCGTCGACCTCGATGCCCATCGCCCGCAACTTCAGGCGCGCGATCTGCTGGTCGATCTCGGCCGGCACGACATAGACGCGCTTTTCCAGCTCGCTGCCATGGGCGACGAGATACGAGCACGCCAACGCCTGATTCGCGAACGACATGTCCATGACGCTGGCGGGATGACCCTCGGCCGCCGCCAGATTGATCAGCCGGCCATCACCGAGCACAATCACGTGCTTATCCGCGGCGATCTGGTATTCCTCGACGAATGGGCGGAGCATCCGTCGGCCTTCGCCTGACATCTCCTCCAGCGCCGACATATTGATCTCGGAGTTGAAATGCCCGGCGTTGCTGATAATCGCGCCATCACGCATGTTCTCGAAGTCGTCGCGATCGATGACATTGATGTTGCCGGTCGCGGTGATGAAGATGTCGCCGATCGTCGCTGCGCGCGACATTGTCGTGACCGCGAATCCATCCATCGCCGCCTCGAGCGCTCTGGTCGGGTTGATCTCGGTCACGATCACCCGCGAGCCCATACCCTTGGCTCGCATCGCGATCCCCTTGCCGCACCAGCCATAGCCGGCCACGACAACGACCTTCCCTGCCAGAAGGATATTCGTCGCTCGCAGAATGCCGTCAAGGGTGGATTGACCGGTGCCGTATCGGTTGTCGAAGAAATGCTTCGTGTCGGCATCGTTAACGGCAATGACGGGGAATTCCAGCACGCCGTCGGTCTCCATCGCCCGCATGCGGACAACGCCCGTCGTTGTCTCCTCGGTCGCGCCGATCATGCCCTCGAGTGCCTCGCGGCGCAATCGGTGAACCGTGCTGACCACATCGGCGCCGTCGTCAATGATGATGTGCGGCCGATGGTCGATCGCCGCGTTGACATGCCGATAGTACGTGTCAGCGTCCTCGCCTTTGATGGCGAAGACGGGGATGCCGTCATCCACCAGCGCGGCGGCAACGTCGTTCTGGGTGGAGAGTGGGTTACTGGCGCAGACAACCGCGTCGGCCCCGCCTGCCCGAAGCGCCAATGCGAGGTTGGCGCTTTCGGTCGTGACGTGGACACACGCAACGATGCGAACTCCGGCCAGCGGCTTCTCGCGCTCGAAACGTTCGCGGATCAAAGCGAGCACAGGCATTTCGCGGGCGGCCCATGCGATCCGGCGATGGCCGTCGTCAGCCAACCCTCGATCGAAGATGTCGTATTTCATCTGACTGGTGTCGACCATGCGTTACTTCTCTCCTTTTCGACCGGCCAGCGCCGGACGACCCGGCAGTGACTTGACCACATTCCCATGTTCTGGAAACGACTCAGAAAATCGTTCGACGAAGGCATCCATACTGTAGTGGTGGCTCTGGGTGCCCTTTACTTCGACGACGAGCGTCGCCGCCTGCGAGCCGATCCGCCCGGCGATGTCCCACGACAACCCGGCCAGCATGCCTCGGATCAGGCCAGCACGATACCCATCACCAGCGCCGGTCGGATCCACAACCTTCCGCGCGCGAGCAGCGGGAATCCGGTACTCAGACTTCCCGTGACCGTCATAGATGGTCGATCCGAGCTCCCCGTAGGTGACCACGACTGTCTCGCACGCGCGGATCAGCTCGTCGCGCGACTTGCCTGTTTTCTCGCTGATCATCGCAAACTCATAGTCGTTGCCGATCAGCATCCGCGCTCCGGCGATGCCTTCGCTGAGTGCTGACCCCGACAGTGCGATGATTTGCTGGCCAGGGTCGAAGACGAACGGGATGCCAGCGGCCACGAGTTCCCGAATATGGCGAATCATCGCCTCCGGGTCCGTCGGCGAGATTACTCCCAGCCCGACCTCGTCGAGATGCTCGGTTATTGAGACCTCACGCGCCTTCATCATAGCGCCGGGGTAGAAGCCGGTAATCTGGTTGTCCGCGCGGTCGGTCGTGATGAACGCGCTGGCAGTGCGTTCATGATCGATCAGGTGGATGCCTGATGTATCTACACCAAGCCGCTCCAGCTCGGCCCGATACTCGTCGAAGTCAGTCCCGACAGTCGCGACAATCCGGCACGAAGCGCCGAGTAGCGCGAGGCTATAGCCGATGTTCCCTGCGACCCCGCCGCGTTGCCGATCCAGCGAGTCAACAAGGAACGACACGTTCAGCACATGGATCTTGTCGGGCAGGATGTGGTCCTCGAAGTGGCCGGGGAAGACCATAATGTGATCGTAAGCGAGGGAACCTGAGAGCAGGACGGTCAAGGGGCATGTCTCCGGTGTTCAATGCATGACAACACCGCCCGTCTCTTCGGGTGGCGTAACCTCCGGACTATAGCACACGCTGGTTCCTGGCCCGTGAAAGCTGGGCCAATGAACCGCGAACCACGTCAATGGACACGCCCGTCTGGATTGCCACGCCACCTTCTGACTTCGGCAACACCCAGTGCAGCGCGCCGTCGACGTTCTTCTTGTCGTGCGACAGGTTCGAGATCACTTGGTCGATATCAACATCGAGCACGATCGGCAGGCCCGCGCGCTCGAGAAGCATTCGAGCTCGATCGACAGTGGTCGCGTCTATTCGGCCCAGCCGTTCGGCGATCCCATACACCGTCAGCAGGCCAAGTCCGACCGCCTCGCCATGACGATAGCGATATCCTTCAGCCTCGATCGCGTGGCCTGCCGTATGGCCGAAGTTCAGGATCATCCGCAGCCCCGCCTCGCGCTCGTCCTCCTGCACGACCGACGCCTTGATTGCGACATTGCGTGCCAGGACTTCGACGATCTGGTTGTCGGGCAACGGGTCGAGCGCGTTCGTCTCGAGAGTCTCGAGTAAATCGAACCCGCCTGGCGGGGTACTCGGCTGGATCAATGAGTGCTTGATGACCTCAGCCATGCCGGAGCGATATTCCGATTCGGGCAGCGACGACAGGAACAGCGGATCAATCAGAACCGCGCCCGGCTGGTAGAACGCGCCTGCGAGGTTCTTGCCGGCCGGCAGGTTGACGCCTGTCTTTCCCCCGACACTCGAATCAACCATCGCCAGCAGCGATGTCGGCATCTGAACCAGTGGGAGCCCACGAAGGCAGACACTGGCAACAAACCCGGCGAGGTCTCCGACAACACCTCCGCCCAGCGCCAGCACGACATCGCGGCGTGTGACGCCGCGACTCGTCATCTCGCCGCATAGTCGCTCGACTTCCGTCATCCGTTTGCTGGACTCCCCGGCGGGGACAACCAGCGTCTCGGCAGGGAGCCCCGCGCCGTTCAGCGCAGATGCGACTTGCTCGGACCAGCAGGCGGCGACATTCTCGTCGCTAATCAGCCACACGCGGCGGGCGCGTGGCCAGCGGCTAGCTATCGTCTGCGCGAGCATACTGCTTGCGCCACGGGACACGAAAATATCAGATCGCCCCGATGGGGTTAGCAGCGAGACACGTGGCACTCCCCCGGCAGTCACGATTGCGCCGACTGCATGATCGACGGCGTCGATTGCCGCAGTCGAGTCAAGCCCGGTGGTATCGATCGTGACATCGGCCCGCGCGTACAACGCCCTCCGGCGCTCCATCAGCTCGTGAATACGCGACTCCGCGTCGCCCGCGAGCAACGGACGCTCCGCGCCACGCCCTTCAGCCGCCGACTGGGCTATCACGCGCGCGGCCAAAGCGGCCGGCTGCGCCGTGAGCCCGATCACAACACTACCCGGACGCCAGGATGCCCAATTCGCCTCGGAGAGGACAGCGCCACCTCCCGTCGCGATCACGGCTGGGCCACGCCGGCATGCTGCGTCCACCACTTCGCGTTCGATAGCGCGGAACGCTGGCTCGCCGAATCGAGCAAAGAACTCGTGGATGGGCATCCCGATTCTTGCGGTTATCTCCTCATCGGTGTCAATGACGGGACGACCCCACCGTTTGCCCAGCGCCTTCGCGATCGTCGACTTTCCACTACCGCTTGGCCCAATCAGAACCGCCCGCTCGGGCAAGTCAGCCATCACAACGCTCCGAATCCACGCACAACCGGGCGGTCGATCGATCAGCCGTCGGAGTATACTGTTGGCCCACCATGTATCGGCATACTCGGCGTTCCTGGTTGTCGCTGGGTTCGGCGAGGAGCTTCTCACTTATACTGATGCCTGGCGCGCGATCCACACAAGTCGACGCGAAGTCGGCGACGTCCGATGTTCACGTCGGATCCGAGGAGGACTGAAATCGCATGGCTCGCATCCTGGTAGCCGACGATGACTCCGGGATCCGCTCCCTGCTCCTTGAGCTATTCGAGGATGAGGGTTACGAGGTCGATCAAGCCACCAACGGCGCTGCAGTCATCGATGCGCTCAGATCAGTCGCCCCGCCAGACCTCGTGATGATGGACGTTCGGATGCCGGATGTCTCCGGTATCGACGTGTTGCGGACTCTCAGTGAAAAAGGCGATCGGCCCCTCCCGGTTATCGTCATGACAGCCTATGGATCAGCATCCATCGCGATCGACGCGATTCAGTACGGCGCTTACGATTATGTAACGAAGCCGTTCGACCTGGAGGATGTGCTGCTCCGCGCCGGACGGTTCTTCGAGCGACAGGCGCTCGCCAATGAGGTGCAGAAGCTACGGCATCTCGCCGATGGCGACCCGAACGAGTACATCATCGGCAATAGTCCGGCGATGCAGGATGTATTCAAGGACATCGGCCGAGTCGCAAGAACCGAAGCAACCGTCCTGATCACCGGCGAAACCGGCACCGGCAAGGAGTTGGTCGCCACGACCATCCACCGCAATTCCGGGTACGCCCACGGACCGTTGATCAAAGTGAACTGCGCCGCGCTTCCAGAAACACTGCTCGAGAGTGAGCTGTTTGGGCATGAAAAGGGCGCCTTTACCGGCGCGATCGCCCAGAAGAAAGGGCACTTCGAGCGCGCAAACCGCGGCACCATCTTCCTTGATGAGATTGGCGAGATGACGTTCGCAACGCAGAAGAAGCTCCTTCGAGTCCTCCAGGAGCGTGAATTCGAGCGAGTTGGTGGCACCGTCTCGGTAAAGGTCGACGTCCGGGTCATTACCGCCACGAACAAGAATCTCCCGCAGGAGGTTCGCGATGGCTCATTTCGTGAGGATCTCTATTTCCGGCTGAATGTCATCGAGATCTATCTGCCACCGCTGCGCGAGCGGCGAGATGATATCCCGCTTCTGGTCGAGCACTTTCTCCACAAACATCGCATCAACGCCTCATCCGCGCCGACCCAGATCTCCGCTGGCGCGATGCGAATGCTGGTCGACCACGACTGGCCTGGTAACGTGCGAGAGCTCGAGAACACGATGGAACGCGCGACTATCATGGCTCAGGGCGGTGTCATCATCGAAGATCTGATTACGTTCTCATCTGCCGACCAGGGACATTTCATCGACATTGCCAGCAGTGTCCGCAACCATACCCCGATGCGTGAGGTCCTGCAGGAGGTCGAACGGCAGATGATTCACGAGGCATTGCGGCGATCCGCGGGTGATCGAGTAGCCGCCGCCGGCCTGCTTGGGTTGGAGCTCGACCAGCTGTCGGAGAAGTTAGGAAACTACGGCATTTCGTTCGAGGCATCCGTCGTGTAGGCAACGTCAATCACAACGCTGTCCTGCCATCGTCGCCGGACATTTCCAGGCAATGGAACCGACCGAAGCCACTCGGGAGACCGGTTCAGCTCGCGAACTGCCCAATTCCGGAATCCCTCAATCTGCCGCCTGGCCGGACGCCGGCCCTCGTCATAATAGACTTGGGCAGCCATCCCGGCGATGTACGTCCCCGTAAAGGCGATCGTGACCTTGGGGACCGCGCCGGCCGCAAACGGCACCATCGCAGCAAGATCCCGCGCAACCGTCCTCCAGAACAAGCCGGCTCCGACGACGGGCAGCATCTCCCGGTAGATCGCCGTCCGATTGCCCGTGTCACGACCGTAGATCGCGGCAAGCTTGTAGATCATCATCAACTGGTTCTTCGTCAGCACAATGGTGTCCGCGCCAGCCGAGAGCAGCCCGCCCACAACAGGGACAAGCGCGGGGATATTTGAAACTACTGCGAACTGCGCGTTGACCCGGGCTGTCGTATTCACCACATGGCGAGCGGCTGCCGTTCGTAGCGCTGGATAGAGCCGGCCCAGAGCAAGCTCGATATCGGGCTCACGCGCGAAGATCATCTGCCAGAGATGCTCGATCGGCTCGCCGCGCGAGAACACGAGTATGCGTGCATCAGCTTGTGCCCGCGCGCGCCACGCGGCGTCCTCAACGAGTATCAGGTCTGCATGCTCCGGCAGCGCCTCGTCTTCGCCGCAGGCAACGACACTCATGCGAGCCTCCGGGCCGAAAATGTCAAGCGCTGCCTGACGCGCATCCTGCGCAGTCGTGGAGACAACCGCGATTCGCGGATGTCTGAGCGCCGCCATCTCGATGTCGTCAAACGAGATCTCGCGCACGATCTGAAAGACCTGACGCGCGGAATCAACCGGATTAGGAAACGGGTGCATCTTTGGCGCCATATGCGGCTCACTTCTCAACAGTCGTACACGACCTGCTGCACGGTCGCGGTATGGGGAGACTTTCGCGTCGGATGTGCCGCGCGCGCTATGCAGTCTCGGCGCGATCGAGGATCGCGCGCGCCTCGGCAACGAGCCAGTCCCGAAGATGGCTCGGGGCAATGATATCGACCATCCTGCCATAGCGCAGCACCCAGCGCTGAAACTCCGGTGTCACCTGGATCGAGGCGCGATAGATGATCGAACCGTCTGGCTGTCGTTCGATGATCTCCCCCTCGTGCCATTCTCCCTCGGCAACCCACTCCGATGCGGGCGGGCGAAACAGGAGAGTGACGTCGTCCACCGGCGCGTCGAGGCCGCGCATTATCCCCCATCCGGATGCGAGGAATTGGCCGAGATCGAAACCCGCGGGTCGATTGAATCGTTGGGGCAGAATATCGAGCTTCTTGATCCGGTCGATCTTGAAGACGCGGACAGCCTGCCGGAGATGGCAATAGCCGACGAGTTGCCACGACTTGTCGTAGGGCAGAATCGCCAGCGGATCGATGACTCGCTCTGTCTCTTCGCCTCCGCGCGATGCGACTCTGTATGTCAGCGCCAGGCAATGGCTACGAGAGATCGCTGAGGCGGCCGTGCTGAGTAGCGCTGTGCGGCGGTCATCCGCAGGTGAGGCTGGCGTGACGCCGGACTGCTCGATGAAGCGACGCAGATCCTCCGGAAACACCGACGTCAGGCGTCGGATTGCGGAGCCAAGCTCCTCCTGAGGCACCCCGCCATAGTTCATGCCCGCTTGCGCGGCCAGGATCAGCGCGAGTGCCTCGGGCACGGAGTAATTCACAGACGGTAGTCGCGGCACAGGGCCGTGAAAGTGGTATCCCGAGCCTCGTTCAGTCCGCACGTCCCACGCGAGTCGATGTCGGATCACCTGAATGTCACTGGTAATCGATCGAACCGAGACCTCGAAACGTTCGGCCAGCCGCTGCCGCGTCCAGTAGCGCGGCGCTGCCTGGATGAGCCAGATGATCTCAAGCAATCTCGCGACGCGACGCGTTTCCTGTTCCCGACCCATGGCAGCCTATCTCAACCGTGGCCGCAGCGCGCGAAGCAGACCCATCATCATCGATCGGGCCGCCTGCAGCTCCCCGAACCTGACATCGCCGACCGAATCGCTGAGGTCCGCGAATGCAGGAATGTCGGCCAGGCGACGGCGGTCAACCGCGGTCCCGCAGTGGACGGACTGTTGCCACCAGTGGGGCACTGCATGGATGACTGTCCCACCACCGATCTTCGCGCGAACAAGGATGGGCTGGCGAGTCAATCGGTCTATCGCGAGCACTTCAACGTTGCCGCGTGATCCCGCCGGCATCGTCACCGGGATGTAGCCTGGTGGGAGCTGAATTCCCGGCAGGAGCGGCGCTCCGAGCAGAAGATCGGGGGCTCCACTGGCGGTTCCGGTCGCCCACTCGACCCGCGCAATGCCGGCCGGCCGGGGCGCACCCGGCAGCAACACGTCCCTGATCGGCTTCGCGAGCGCCGTCTTATCGCTACTGATGATCGTTACACCGCGGGACAATGTCGCTTCCAGCGCGACCGGGTTAATGGCTTCCGCCTCCTGGCACCCCAGCACCACGATGCTCGCCAGGCGCGGCACATCGGAAAGGGAGTCAACCTCGATATGTGGAATATCGAGAAACTGTAGCAAGCTTCGGGGCGACGACAGCTTGCTATCGACAACTGCGATAGCCTGGGGCGCCCACCGCCGCAAACGAGCGAGTGAACGATCCTGCCCAATCCGCTCAACATGCATCGCGACCTCGTGGGCCGCAACGGCCCGGTCGTATGCGGTTGGACGCGCTCCATCCAGAGCAAACGCCAGCTCTTGCTCTCGCGAGAGCCGCTCCGACGAAGTCGAGTGCTTCCGATCACCCCCGTGCGCAAGCATCGTGAAGACCTTTCGTTGGCGCGCTACAGACGTATCACCTGGCACAACGATAGTGAGTCAGCGGGAAGCCCCTCGTTCCCTCAACGTCACTGTCGCAGCGAGATCAGCTCGATCCAGGGACTATCCGTGCCACTTGGGCTGGCGACCAACGCGGATATTGAGAACATGCATAATCGTCCGAACGACGAGCAGCGCTGGCAGCAAGCTGGCAACGACGCCGAAAAGCAGCCATCTCTCTCCAGGGCCCATTCACCCCTCCACATTCAACTCATCAGCCACCCCGCTGGTATGCTTTCGGGGTACTCGGTCGCGTGTAATCTCGACCGGCGCGAGGCTCACCCGACGGCTGCTGTTCATGCCCACATGATACCGCCTGTACGCGTCTGGTGGCGTGACCGATATTGCATTCAGCGGCTCGAACGCTGGAAGGGTCAGTCTGCCGATAATGCACACCGCAATGTGGCTCATTCCGATCGCCCCGTTCATCGTCGGAATTTCGACAACATGGAGCCTGCGAGAGGCAATCCGGGAGACTGTCTGGTTCAACGTCGGCTACGTGCTGACACTGCTCGTCATTTACATGGCCGACGTCTTCGGCTATGGCTATATCTCGACCTCGCCGACCGGCCCGGGCGCTGGGCTGGGAATGGCTGTCGGATTCGGCGCCCTGGCGGTCGCCCGCTACCGCTGGAAGAAGGAACAGTACGCCAAAGCCGTAGCGCGAGCCGAGGAACAGCGTCGGCTCGCGGCCGAGCGCAAGCGTCAGGGTATTACCACCGCGCCTGCCCGGGACGATTCACTCGTTATCCATGCGTTCCGCTTCGCAGGGACGATGGAACGAACCCGTCGCCAGATGCTGGCAAAGCGCCGCGCTGACAATCAGTCGACCGCCGCCGATCAATAGCCCGCGATCAAGTTACGTGATCGGGCCGATCGTACAGTTGCGCTGGCGCTGTTGGCAGAAGCCGCCCGTCCTCAAACGACTCACAGAGTGCCGCGTCATCGAACCACGACGCCGGCGGCATATGACCCCAGAACGTCGCGCGGCGCGGGTCGTTCAGCGTCCAGCGAATCGGCTCCCAGTCAGGATCGGCCAACAGATAGTCGTTGGCATACATCTCGATGCGGTTACCATCGGGGTCTCGCAGATACAGGAAGAATGCGTTCGACAAGCCATGGCGTCCGGGTCCACGCTCGATGCTGCTCGCCCAGCCATCCGCGGCGAGCACATCGCACGCGCGGAGCACTGACAACGGATCGGTAACCCAGAAGCCGAAATGGTGGACTCGTGGCCCAGTCCCATTCATCACGGCGATGTCGTGGACATTCTGCTTGCGTTGGAGCCAGGTCGCCCAGATTCGCCCGGCGTCGTCGACTGTGTATTCCGAGCAGCCGAAGCCGAGCTCCGCGGAGTACCACTCATAGGCAGCCCGGACATCGGGGACCTGGCAGTTGAAGTGGTCAAATCGCATCACCTGAGCGCCGCGGTAGAGGTCGAACCGTTGAAGCAGTCGTTCGACCTGTGTCATCTCGGCAACGAACTCGAGCGGCAGGCCGAATGGATCGTTGAACCGCAGCGCCCTGCCCTGCCCAATCTCCTCGCCAGAGGCGAGCCAGCAGGGCTTGAGGCCCGCGGCCGCGACATGATGGGCAAGCCGGTCCAGATCGTCCTCGCTCGCGACCTTGAACGCGAGGTGACCAGCGCCCGGCGTTGACGACTTTCGCAAGACGAGTGAGTGATGGTCTCGCTCTTCCAGCCCACGCAGATACAGGGTGTCGGCCGTTTGCTCGGTCTCCACGAACCCCAGTGTGTCGACGTAGAACGCCCGGGCGCGGCCAAGGTCAGTCACCCGATATTCGCCGTGGGCCGAACGGATGATGTTTGCGCCGGAGCGCGGCTCCGGCCTGCCTCGTCGAATCTCCGCATTCGTTTGCTGATTGGTCACCATGGCAACTCCGGCCTCTCCGCCGGCTCGTTCAGATCGCCGGCGCTCCATTCCTCGTGGTAGATGCGAATTTCGTCATTCATCCAGCGATCCGCCTGCTCGGCCGGCGTCGGTGGCTCGATCAGGTCGCAGTAGCGCGACCGGAAGAAGGCGAGCGGTCCGTGTGCCCTCGCCTGATCAGGTTCGTGCAGCGCCACGACCTGCCCGATGACGATCCAGTGATCGCCCGCCTCGTGGATCTCGTGCGTCCTGCACGACAGTGCCGCCAGGGAATGGCTGAGAAGAGGCGCTACAGGCCCGCGTTGCAACTTCACCGTGCGCGCGGCGGCATCCTTGTTCGCCCCGGCAAACTGGCGTGACACCTGCATTTGCCGATCGCTGAGGATGTTGATCGCGAATCCCTCCGCATCCCTGATCAACCCCGCCATTCGCGCCGACTTCCCAACGCAAAACAACACCAGCGGCGGCTCAAGCGAAACCGATGCGAATGAGTTGGCGGTCATCCCGTGCACGTGGCCATCGTGCTGGATCGTGATAACCGTCACCCCGGTCGCGAACTGCCCCACGGCGCGGCGGAACGCTGTCTGGTCGACGGTTGGCATCGCGTTCATTCGGTGCCGCCACTGGCAGCCTCAGGCATCGTCGCCTGACGTCCCTCTGCAACGAACTCACGAACCATGTCCATATATGGCTTGCGGTCGTATGTGTTGAACAACGCGCCGGCCATCCGCACCGGATCGCCGAAGAAGAATCGCTCGTAGAGCACCTGCCTGGAGCCAAACGATGACACGGCGGTATCCCACGCCAACCGGAACAACGCAACACGGTCGCGAGCATCCGCCCTCGCGGCCGTCAGGTATCGGTCGATCGTGGGGCCGATCGCTCCGTTGATGTCCGCTTCGGTCGGTGTCGCCATCAGGCCGCTGGCGGATAGCTGCTGGATGATCTCGACGAAGCGGGGGTAGAGCTTCGGATAGAGGTTGCGAGCAGCGTCAAGTGGCTCACGCGCCGGGGTCATGATGCCCCAGCGATCCAGCTGGGCATCATTTTCGGCAGTCGCCTTGAGCGCTCGCATGCACTCCAGCCCGATGATGATCTCCGACACTTTCTCGTGGACATGCTGGAATGGCTCGATTGCGATCGTATCGACGATCAGGCTTGCAAGACCTAGCATGAATTCGGTCTTCGCAATGTTCTTTGCAATCACCTGGTGCGCCATGTGGATCACTGCGTTCGTCGCGCCAAACGCGCCGTTGGCCAGCTCCGGATCTCCATACAGGAATACTCGCTCCCACGGAATGAAGACATCGTCGAAAATGACGATCGCGTCCATCTCTTCGAACCGCGAGCCGAGCGGGTGATCATGCTTGGAGCGTCCAAGATCGTATGTCTCACGGCAGAGGAACTTCAGCCCCGGCGCGCCACAGGGGACAACGAATCCGAACGCATACGGGGCATCGGCCGGGTCGGACTTGACGACGGTCGAGGGAAACACTTCGATCTCATCGGCGATCGGCCCGAGCGTTGCCAGCATTCTGGCCCCGCGGATGACGATGCCGCCGTCTTTCTCTTCGACGACGCGCGCCGACAGAAACGGATCGGCCTGCTGTGATGGGCCGACCGAACGGTTTGCCTGCGGGTTGATCAGCGTGTGGGTGAGGCAGAGATCCTCCTCGCGGGCCCGCCGGTAATACGACTCGACGTTCTTGCCAAAGTCTGGGTTGTTCTTCGCAAAGTAGTCGTGGGCGCCCGCGAACGACATCAGCGACGAGCTGAGGTAGTCGGGCGTCCGGCCAAGCATCCCGTGCGAATAGTCGGCCCATGCCTTGAATCCTCGCCCGCGATGCTGCAGATCGGCACGCGAGCGCGGCTGCATGAACGCGGTCCCGACACGCTCTCCGGTGTCTGGTGACTCGTAGGTCAGGTCGTCACGATACTGCGGATCGTGCTGCATGTCGTAGAGATGAGCGAGACTCTCGATAACGTTTCGAAACGCTCGATGCTCGGTCACATCCCGAACGAGCTCGCCCTCGATGTACACCTCTCGCGGGTGCGCCTTCAGCCCGTCGATGAATTGCTGGCCTGTTCGTGCTCCCATCGACACTACCTCTCCGTTCTGGTCGGCGCCAAGCGCCGATGACCGTCAATCCCGATTACGATTGCGCGACGATCGGATTCTCGAGCGACCCGAGTCCGTCAACTTCCAGCCGCATGACATCCCCCGGATAGACATGGCTGAGCCCCTTCGGCGTCCCGGTCAGAATGACGTCGTCGGGCTCCAGCGACATGAACTCGCTGATGTACTCGATCAGCGCAGGGATATCGCGGACAAACATCGACGTTGTGCCGGTCTGCCGGAGCTCATCATTGACATAGGCCCGCAGCTCAAGCGCATTCGGGTCGTCGATCTCATCGACGACAAGATACGGTCCCAGTGGGCCAAACGTGTCGAATCCTTTCGCTTTGACCGGCGGGCGGAAGAAGTTGTGGACAAAGTCGCGCACAGTCACATCGTTCGCGATGGTATAGCCCCGGACATGATCCATCGCCTCGCCCGCGCGGATTCGCCGGCCTCCGCGCCCGATGACAACCGCGAGCTCTACCTCGTAGTGCATATACTCGATGTTGTCCGGCGCGATGACAGGCGCGCGATGTCCGATCAGTGACGTCAATGGCTTGAAGAACAAGGCCGGCTCTTCCGGCGACGCCATGCCGAGCTCCGCGGCGTGGTCAGCGTAGTTGAGCGCCAGACCAACAACCTTGCGTGGCGCAACCGGCGGTAGCCAGACGACGTCATCCGGACGATAGAGCCGCCCGCCGTTACCTCGGAGCAGCGAATCGCCTTCGATCGACTCGCCGGAATGAATCTCCCCATCGGCCGCGAATCGGACCAATCGCATGCAGTCTCCCCCTCGTCAAATCACTTTCGGATGCCCAACGCCGATTGTCGCGCAACATTGGATAAGATGACGCCGCTGCGCGGTGCGACGCCGTTAAACCGGCCGACGGACGCGCCGTTGAATCGACCGACCACAACCTGGAGGTTTCACTCTGGCTCACTCCCCGCGCTGCCATTGTAGACGACCCGCCGCGATCGGCAACGATAGGCATGGATCGTGAGTCGTCACGTCGTCGTCGTGGCGCCCTGGTTGCCATTGCCGGCAGACTTCGGCGGGGCGCTACGCACGTTTCATCTGGTTCGCGAGCTCGCTCGGCGGGACGAGGTGACACTGCTGTGTCCGGCGCGTTCCGACGAGCTTCCGCGGGCGATTGAGCTCGGCACAATCTGCAACGTGACGACCGTCCCGGCCACTTGGACACCGCGCCACCCGGCGAGTTTCGGCAAGCGGCTACTACAGTTCCGCTCAATCGGAAGTCGCCAGTCCTTCCTCGAGAAATCGACCTGGTCGACGCAGCTGCAGCGAGTCCTCGACCGCCTGTTTCTGACGACGCAGGTGGATCTGGTCCATTACGAGTCGACACGGATGGCGCTCTTTCGCCCGCCAACTGCGACCCCGACGGTCATCGACGCGCACGACATCGAAATGACGCTCCTGACGCGCGTCGCTCACGCGGCAAGCGGGGATATCGAGCGCGCCCTGAAGCTTGCGGAGGCACGGAAAGTCGGATGGCTGGAGCGACGGCTCTGGGCCGGCAGCGACCTCGCGATCGCCACATCGGATCGCGATGCCGCGGCGATCGAAGCCTCGACCGGCCAGATAGCACGCGTCGTGCCAAATGGAGTGGATGTCGCCTCATTCTCTCGCCCGTCGGATTGGGCGCGGCGACGCGATATCGTATTCACTGGTGTGATGCGGCACCAACCGAACAGCGACGCCGCCCGCTGGTATCTCGACGAGATTCACCCGCTCGTCCAGCGAACTGCTCCGGATGTCCGTGTCGTGTTCGCGGGCGCGGACCCGCCGTCGTGGTTGCTGGATCGGGCCACCAACGACGTCGTCGTTACCGGCCGAGTGGCCGATATCCGACCATGGATCTGGTCGGCGGCAGTTGCGATCGTGCCGCTGCGGTCGGGTGGCGGGACACGATTGAAGATCTTCGAAGCGCTGGCCGCCGGCACGCCCCTGGTTTCCACCACAATCGGCGCGGAGGGTATCAACGGGATCGCGGATGCAATCCTGTGCGCCGATGATCCGGCGGCGTTTGCGCGCGCCGTCGGCGCAATCCTGTCAGACGAGACGCTCGCGACGCGACTGAGCGAGAATGGGCGGCGCCTTGTCGGCTATTACGACTGGGGAACGATCGGAAATCAGCTCGCATCCGCACATGACGAGGCGGTCGAACGGTTCGTTTCGAAACATCGTGACTCCGACACAACCCCCCTCGATTGGTCCGGCCGATTGTGGAAGAAAGGTTGAGGCATGAACGATTCAGTCAGGTGGCCGCGCCGGCCGTCCGATCCGGTGGTGTCAATGCAGCTCCCCCGGCACTATGGGAGTGTCCCGACGCTTTTCGGATCTCCTCCTGCCCGGTCAGCGGGAGATCTTGCCGGCGCCGATATCGTCTTCCTTGGCGTCCCCTGGCAGGCGCCGGTGCCCGACTCGCGAATCGGCGCGGCCGGCTCGAACTACTTCGGCACGAACCTGACGCCGAGCACCTTTCGGACCAACTCAGTCAAGTACGGCGGCTACCTCCCTGAGCTCGACATTGACGTATTCGAGCGACTGCGGCTCATGGATTATGGGGATGTCGAAATCTCGAACGATCATGCCGTGACATTCGACACCACCATCGCTCGTGTAAAGGAGATCGTCCGGGCAGGAGCGATACCGTTCACGCTGGGCGGCAATTCCGGCCCATCGACCTGGGGGGTGCTCAAGGCGATCGCCGAGGAGGCGAGGGGACCCGTCACTGTCATCAATTTCGACGCGCACCACGATAACCTGACGGGTGAGATCGACGAAGATGATCCGAGGATGCCGCGTTGGGGTTCCACCTGGGCGCGTCGGATCCTCGATCTGCCCAACGTCGAGCCTGCGCGCTATACCCATATCGGCTTGCGCGGCCCGCGCAACGACCGGGAGGTGATCGACCGCTTCGTGGCCAAAGGGGCGCGTCGCGAGAACATCTTCACCTACTGGCAGATCGCGCGCGCCCGTCGCGAAGGGTTCGAGGAATGGATCGCGTCGGTCGTGCGTCCCCAGATCGACGGCGCAGATCGTGTCTGGGTAGCAGTCGATCCCGACGTGCTGGACATGGGCGCGACCGGGGACTTCGGCGACGAACCGCTTGGCCTGCACGTTGCCGAGGTGTGCTGGGGTGCATACGAGATTGGCAGGGCAGCCGGCCGGGCCAGATTTGGCGGCATCGCGTTCATGGCGGTACCGTTCGACGCGATGAAGTTGCACTGGATCATGATGTACATCTTCCTCTATGCGATGGCGGGTGTCGTTGCGGCAACCGATGATGCAGGGCGCCACGGTCAGGCAGGAGAATCCAGCCAGGATGACGACCCGACGAGCCGATAACCACGAGAATGTCGAGTCCTTCCATCTGCCCGGCGGCAACTTGCTCTCCGCCGCGCTTGACCGCCAGGTCATGATCTGGAGCGACCGGGGCGGCGCCAGCCGCCACATCGGCGACCGTTGGGCGATCCGCTCCGATGAAGCGTTACGAAATTCTGTCGGGAGGACTTGGCCGGTTCCACACGATGAACCGTTTGAGATTCTCGACATTTTGCGGCTCGACGACGTCGCCGAGGTCTCGCGCGAGGCCAACCTGCATCATCTCGAGAATCCTGATTTCCTGCTGCTCGGCACGCAGAGCGGTGACGGCGGGCCTGTTCTTCAGGCAGTCGACGCGAAGTTCGCGCCCGATCGGATCAGGCCGAGTCAGGTCAGCGCGGAAATCGTCAGCAACCTGCTCCAGTTGGGCGGAGCGGCACACAAGATCGTCGTCGACGCGGTTGCGGCGCATGGACTCAGCACGCCACGGATTGTGCGCGGGGTATTCGTTTCCCCGGATTCGCAGATGAGCGATGTTCTGCTACAACGGGTCACCACCGGCAGACGCGCCACTGTCGATCGAGCCGAAGTCGTGACGATTCCTCCACACCCCGGCAGCCTGTTCGCCGGCCTGCCGGAAAGCAGAGTCATCGGCGCGCTCGCGCGAATCGACGCGTTACCCGTGACACCGCGAGACAACCTCATTTCGGCGATCTATTACTTCAGGCTGAGCTGTGCCTGCTTCCATTTCTGGGGAGAGGAGCATCGTCCATTCCTCTCGACGACCCCACCACCGCCGCCAGAGCCGGGGCGTGTCGCGGCGATCATCAGCGCACGCGCCGAGGGTGCCGATAGCGCATTCGAGCTCGTGGACAGGTGGGCGATCGCTATCGAGCCACAGGTGCGCGCCCGCGCTGCTGTCAGTGAGGTCGCGACGCTGCCTGTGCGCATCCGTGAGCTTCGGTCGGAAATCGAGAGTGCCGGCCTCGGTGAGGACAACAGGGCGCTCCGTATCGTGCGTCGCGATCTTCGATCTCGCATTCCGAGCGCGTCTTCACGATATTACCGGCGATATCCTGGCTGACGACCCGCGACCGCTTACCCAGATCCTCGACGATGTCGCTCACGCTGCGCGAAGCCTTCGCGAGGAAATGCTCGCGTTGATGCACGAGAGCATCATGAAAGCCCGCGCCACGCTCGCCGACAGCACGAACGGAGGATAGTGACGTGCTGCGCCAAGGCCTTGCCCCCGGCGCGGCAATGATTCATGATTCAGGTATCGCACGGGCGTATGGCGTCGATCGGAGGGATCAGCGGCGGACCCAACGCCCCTTTCTCCGTCGCTTTACCTGGACGCCTGAAGAGCAGGCAGGACGAAGGAGACGATCGGATGTCGACCGCCACACGCATCATCGTCGGCGAGATCATGACTCGCGATATCATCACCGTCACTTCTGACACCACAACGGAGTCGGCGGCAAGGACGCTATTCACCCAGCGTATCTCGGGGATGCCTGTCGTCGAAGATGGCCGGCTGGTCGGCCTGGTGACTGAGTACGACATCATCGCCAAGGAGGGCCAGACTGTCGGCGACATCATGACGCGCGACGTCGTCACTGTCAGCGAAGATACGGACGCCGAAGCCGTCGCCCAGATTCTGACGAGCCAGCATGTCCGGCGCGTCCCCGTCGTACTCGACGGTCGAGTGACCGGCATCGTGTCCCGCTCCGATCTCGTGCGTCTATTCGCGCTGACGCGATGGTCGTGCGAAGCGTGTGGTTACTACACGCGTGGCTTCGAGCGGCTCAGTGTCTGCCCGAAGTGCGGCGGCAAGTCGATCATCCTCGAGCGCGAACCGCCGGGCTCGTAATCGACATGTCAGGCTGGCTTCCACGGTCGCTGCTGTTCGTTCCCGGTCATCGAGCGGCAATGCTTGCAAAGGCAGCCGACCGTGGCGCCGACGCCATCGTCTTTGACCTGGAGGACAGTGTCCCGGTCGCACAGAAAAGCTGCGGCGAGGGAGATGGTGGCCAGCGCTCTCGCGGCATGGCCGGCCAACTCACCCGTCCGCCGCTACGTGCGAATCACGCCCCCGCGCTTTCAACAGGTGGACCTCGATTTGCAGGTTATCGCCATGTACGGGGATGTCGGTGTCGTCGTCCCGAAGGTAGATCGGGCAATTGAGCTCGCATCGGTCTGTGATGCAGCGGCCGGCCGGGAAATCATCGTCAATGTCGAGACGCCACGAGCAGTGCTACACGCGGAAGAGTTAGCGAACGCTCGGGGGGTTACGGGGTTGTTTCTCGGCGGTGAGGACCTGAGTGCGGCCTTGGGCATGCGACGCACGCCCGAGGGTCACGAGCTTGACGCCGCTCGTTGGCAGATTCTGCTGGCGGCTCGCGCGGCTGGCATCGCCGCGTGGGATGCGATCTGCCCTGAATTCCGGGATCTTGGGATCCTGACGCGCGACTGCGCCACTGCCGCCGCGATGGGCTTTGACGGCAAGTTCGCGATCCACCCGGCCCAGATTCCCGTCATCCATGCCGCATACACACCCTCCCCGGCCGAAACGGAACAGGCCGCTCGAATTGTCGCAGCCTTCGATGCCGCGGTCGCGGAGGGGGTCGGCGCAGTCGAGGTGGATGGTCAGATGGTCGATCCACCCGTTGCAGAACGGGCGCGATCGCTCCTCCAGCGCGCCGGGATCACGACGTGATGAACAACCCGGAAGACGAGGCCGGCCTGAACCACGAGATCGCGGCCGCTGAACGGCGTCTGGCCGAGGCGCTGGACGATCTCGAGCGTGCTCGCGCAACACTCAGCCAGCGCGAACGAGAACTACTCGGGCTGCTTCGTCGCGCCGGCCGGCTGCCGGAGCCAGAGGAAGCCGACCAGCCGGATATGCTCTCAGACAGCTAATCGGGGTCCTGTCGCGCGGTGATGAACGCGCGCGCGGCGGCGCTGGGCTCGTAATTCAAGTGGACGAGCTGGGAATCGAGCGCGGCTTCGCCGTCTTTCGGAGTGAGGCGCACATACGATCCATCCCGCTGCAATTGCCTTGCGCGGACGTTATCGTGCAGCTGAAGCTCCAGAATGCCGTCACGGAGCCGCTCGAGAATCGAGCGATCCTCGATTGGAAACAGGATTTCGACACGGTAATCCAGATTCCGCCGCATCAGATCGGCGCTGCCGGCATACATGCATTCGGAGCCATCCGCGCCCGCATGCTGGAAATAGAACAGCCGGACATGCTCCAGGAATCGTCCGACAATGCTGATGACCCGGATATTTTCGCTGATTCCGGGGAGGCCGGGGCGCAAGACGCAGATTCCGCGAATGATCAGGTCGATCTTCACGCCGGCCTGTGCGGCGCGATAGAGCGCCTCAGCGATCCAGTAGTCGGACAGCGCGTTTGCCTTGAGGATGATGCGGCCTTTGGATCCGTGCTCCATCTCGCGCTCGATCAGATCGATGAGTCGCGAACGCAGGTTGACCGGCGCGACGAGCAGCTTCCTGTACTCAGACTGGTTTGAGTAGCCCGTCAGAAAGTTGAAGATGTCGGCGACATCAGCGGCAATATCCGGGTCGCAGGTCATCAGGCCGAGATCCGTGTAGATACGAGATGTCGCGACGTTGTAGTTGCCCGTCCCGAGATGCACGTACTGCCTCAGATCATCCCCTTCGCGCCGGACGACAGTCGCCACCTTGCAGTGCGTTTTCAGCTGCTGCAGACCGTAGGCGACGTGGATGCCCTCCGCCTCCATCGACCGAGCCCAGTTGATATTGCTCTCCTCGTCGAATCGGGCCCGCAGCTCGACCAGCACTGCGATCTGTGTCTCGTCGTCGCGCGCTTCCATGAGAGCATCGACCAACGGCGAGTGTGCTCCGACCCGGTACAGCGTCTGCTTGAACGCCACCACATCGCCATCACTGGCCGCCTGCCTCACGAAGTCGACCACTGGCGTGAACGAATCATAGGGATGGTAGAGGAGGACATCCTGGTGCCGTATCGCCTCAAAGATCGACTCGTGCTGGCTGAGGACCTCGGGATAGCGCGGCACGAACGGCTTGTCTTTGAGCATGGGTCGATCTACAGAGTACAGCTTCATCAGATCCGCCATGCCGTGTGGGCGGTCGAGCACGTAGACATCCTCTGGAGAGGCGCTGAGTTGAGCAGCGAGCCAGTGCCGCAGATCCTCTGGCATCGACGACTCGACGGAAAGACGGACCGGAAAGCCGAAGAGCCGCTGGTCCAGCTCACGCTCGATTACCTTCAGGAGGCTGTCGCCGGTGCTCGCTGCGATCTCGAAATCGGCATCGCGGATCACGCGGAATGAATGGCTGCTGCGGATAGTCTTGCCAGGGAAAAGCTGGTCAAGATTCGCCTCGATGATCTCCTCCACCATCACGAAGCGCTGCTTCCTGCGTGAGGAGACTGGCAGGTTCCCGTCGGCATCGGGAACCGCGACGAATCGCGGCAAGATCGACGGAATCTTCATTCTCGCGATATGGCTTCCCCGCTCGTCCTCCACGACGATCAGGAGATTCAGGCTCCGATTGGAGATATGTGGGAATGGGTGGCCCGAATCGACTGCCAACGGTGTCAGGATCGGGAAGATCTGCCGCTCAAAGTATCGAGTGAGCGCCTTGCGATCCCGCCCGGTGAGGCGAGAATAGTCTTCGATGAAGATGCCATGCTCACGCAGAGCCGGCACGATCTCTTCATGCCAGCAGAGACGCTGTCGCACCGACATTTCGGTGACCAGAAGCTTGATCGCGGCCAATTGCTCGGCCGGCGACAGCCCGTCGCGCGCGGCTGTGTCGTCTCCGGCGCGCACCTGTCCCACGATGCCAGCGACGCGGATCATGAAGAACTCATCGAGGTTGGAGGAGAAGATCGCAAGGAACTTCACGCGCTCCAGCAGAGGGTTACGCTCGTCGAGCGATTCCTCCAGCACGCGGCGATTGAACTCGAGCCAGCTCAGCTCGCGATTGAGATAGAGATCTGGCGATCGCAGCGCGCTCGTGCTCGACCGCTCGCGGTGTCGCGTTGCCACGTTACGATGTCGTTTCGTCTTCATCGGCGCGAATCCCCGACGGCTCCACCAATCGCGCGACCGCAGCGCCTCGTCACGGAGCGTTCGACACTGGCTGAGCCTGCGTACGAATAGTATCGCAACGTCGATCGCCCCTGCCGGTTGTTCGAACAGTTTCGACCTCCTCTGGCCGGCAACGAACGTGAATCGACGGTGGTTCCTGCGATCGAGTTCGATCCCGCGTATCATGAAGAGGTCGAGCGGCAATCCCTGTGACGAGAGCGAGCAATACCCTGCGTATCGTGCAACTTTCCGATTTCCATTACGCACCCGGCCCCGAGTGCGATATCGGCCTGGATCTCGTGCGGCGTCTAATGGACGAGCTTCTGCCCGATCTGATCCTCGTCACCGGAGACCTGTCGCGAAATGGATTACACAAGCAGTTCGTTCCAGTCATCGATTTTCTGGCCTCCTACGGGATGGATCGCGTGCGAGCGATCCCGGGCAATCGCGATTACCTGGCCGGCGGAACGGGTCCGTTACGTCCGGCGGATTCAGACCTCAACTACTTCCTCGAAGCGCCGGATACGGCTATTGACGACCCCGCGACATCAAGCGACAAGGCAACACCGTTTCTTGAGTTCTTCGACGATGTTGATTTCTTCGATCGCACCCGAGAGCTGTGCATCGTCGGCCTCGATAGCGAGCCCGTTATTCCGGATGAATCGCTGCGCCGTGGCATTGCGTTCCTTGAAGGCTCTTCGTCGAAGCTGACGCGTGTGTTCTGTACGCATCGCTCCCTCCTGCCGGTGCCGGGCAAGAAGGTGAAAGAGGGAGACATCCTGCCAAACGCTGGCGATATCCTGGATGAGCTGATGACCGCTGGCGTCGATCTCGTGCTTTGCGCCCATCTACACCGCGTGCACGCCTGGGAACTGTGCCGCGATGGACGAACGATGGCGGTCGTCAACGCGCCGTCCCTGCTCGATCGCTCACCGGGCAAGGAAGTCGGCCTGCTGTCGTACGATATCGAGCGTCGTGGTCAGCTGCGAGCAACGTTCCACTCACTAGCCGACAAGCCACCACGCATACTGGTCGATACAACAGTTCGCGCCAAAGAGAAGAGACGCTCGGGATGACGATCGCCAGCTGGTCTCTTAGCCACCTCGATCCCGCGTACCCTTCGTCCTGGGTACATCATCAGTATCCCGGGGTGCTCATTACCGTCGATGGAGTCGATGGCGCTGGTCGCGAGACTCAGCTGGATCTGCTGGACACCTGGCTTCGAGTCCAAGGTTACGGCGTCGTGAGAACCGCATGGAACTCGTCCAAACTCGTCTCACGAACGATCGCTGAGGCACGCCGCCAGCGGACGCTGACTGCGCGCACGTATTCGATCCTCCACGCAATCGACATGGCCGAGCGTCAGGAAGTTGAGGTAATACCGGCGCTTCGCGGTGGCTACGTTGTGCTGGCCGACCGCTACGTCTGCACAGCCTTCGCGCGGGACATCGCCCGAGGCGTCGATGCGGACTGGATCCTCAACTTGTACGGCTTTGCAGTGCGCCCCGACCTCTCGATCTACCTGCGAATCGACGCGGAGACGTCGATCGACCGCGTAATGGGGATCGCGGGAGAGGCAACGATCGAAGAGGCCGACGAACGGGCCGGCGTCCGCGGGCCGCTGGGATCATTTCTGCAATTCCAACAGCGGGTCATTGCCGAATATGAACGCTTTGTGCGTCCTTTCGACATGGTGCCGCTCGATGCCCACGACCCAGTTCGTCACCAACAGCTAGAGTTGCGGCAGATCGTTGCGGGTATGCTGGAACGGATGGATGGCTCGTGAGCGCGCAGTCAACGGTCTCTACGTCAACCACCTCGTCCCCGTCCAAACTGCCCGGAACACTCCTCGTCGTCGAAGGCATCGATCGATCGGGCCGCAGCACCCAGATCGCACTCCTCATCGACTGGCTCCGCAGACGGCACATCGAACCGGTGCGGACAGACTGGAGTACGTCTCCCCACATCTCGAAGGCGATCCACAAGGCAAAGGCCGCAGGCGAATTGCGTCCGATTACGTTCAGCCTGTTTTATGCAGCCGACTTCACCGACCGCGTTGCGAACGTCATCGTGCCGGCGCTCGAGCGTGGCGATGTTGTGGTGGCTGATCGTTATGTCTATACTGCGTTTGCCCGCGACATCGCGCGCGGAGCAGACCCCGGCTGGCTGGAGACACTCTACGGCTTTGCCCCTCCGCCCGACGCCGTTTTCTACCTTCGTGTCCCGCCAGGAGTGACCCGGCAACGCGTGCCAAGCACTCCCAGCAAGTCGATAGACCGCTATGAGGCCGGGCTGGACCTCGGGCTGAGCACCGACCCGGATGAGTCATTTCAGCTCTATCAGCAGCTCGTGTTCGATGAATTCGAACGGCTCGCGCGCGAACATTCGTTTACGGTGATTGACGGCACGGAGGACGTCGATTCCATCGCGCGGCGCATTCGGTCGAAAGCCCGGGAGGTTCTCGGGGCGCGTCCAAACACCTGAGTGTTCGAGGACGGGATCGCACGGCAAGGAAGCGGAGGCTCGCAGAATGGCGAAGAAAAACAAAGCACAAGAGGATCGCGAAGGACAGAACAAGATCCGCAAGGCAGAGCGAAAGCTCGCTGCGGCCCTGGCCGATGTAGACAAGGCCCGCGCTCGCGTCGCCAGACGTGAAAGTAAGCTGAGCGGACTACTCCAGAAGTACGGCAGCGCGGATACCAGTTCGATCGAGCCAGAAACCGACGAGACTGCGGACGGAAACAACAACAGCGACGACGCGGCCGGCAAGCTCGAAGCCCCTGGCGCCGACCACCTACCGATCGAGCTGCGTCCCACAGCGGAAGATCAGGCAATCGAGCCGTCCTGACCGGTCACTACTGACGAATGGAAGCGCACATGGCCAAACGAGATCGTATCGATGGCCTGAGTGGATCAACCGAGTATCGGTTCGCCATCGGGCGAGTGATCGAAACACGGTTCGATGAGATGATGCTCCACCGCGCTGGCACGCTCCTGGGGCGAGATCCCGAACAATTGCACGACATGCGCGTCGGCTCCCGCCGACTGAGGGCAGCGATGGATGTCGCGACCGACTGTTTTCCCCGACGGCGCTATGGTTACTACCACCAGACGATCAAGCGGCTCACCGACGTGCTCGGCGGGGTTCGGGATTGTGATGTGCTGCGTGAGACGCTCGTTGCCTACCGGCGAAGCCGGCCGACAGCCGAGCACCCCGCAATCAATCGCATGCTCCGCGATCTCCGCGTTGAGCGCGATGCGCGCAGGATCGACATGATCGCCTTCTTCGAGACGCTTGACGCGGACCGGTTTGATGTCCGTTTCCGTGGATTCCTGGCGGAGTATTCCCGTGGCGAAGGCTAAGCGGGTTCGCGGCATCCGTTGCAGCGCGTCATCTGCGCACAATGCCCGCCTGGTGATTCAGACTCGTCTCGACGAGATGTTGGCATTCGCGCCGTGGGTAGACGATCCGGCGAACGTCGAGGAGATCCATAATCTGCGTATCGCCGCCAAGCGCCTGCGTTACTCGCTCGAGCTATTCCGATTCGCGCTTCCGTCGGCCACAGGCGGGTTGATCAACGAGGTCAAGGAAATCCAGGAACATGTCGGCGACCTGCACGACGCAGATGTCATGATCGAGCATGTCCTGGAGGTTATTGCAGGCGATGCCCAGCGCAGATCAGCCCGTCTACTTGGCATCGCTTCGTCGGTCGATCGCGGCACGATCGCCCAGCGGCACCAGCGACTGAAGTCGGCCGCCGGCGCGGTCTCAACACCCCGAGACGATATCGCATTCTTCACGCTCATTGCCCACCGCGCGGAAGATCGAGACCGTGCATACGAAAAATTCCTCACCGCCTGGCGGCGACTATTGGAGAGCGACTTCCCCACCAGAGTGACGACAGTCCTCGACGAGGCGGTGGCGTTGGCAGCCATTGCTCACGAATCGGGCGAGACCGCGGGATGAGCGCCAGGTTGCGCGTCGCGGTGGTCACCGATATCCACGGCAATCTCGAGGCGCTGGAGGCTGTCCTCGCGGACATCGAGCGTCGCGGCCCATTCGATCGCCTCGTTGCTGGTGGCGACTACTGCCTGAATGGCCCGGATCCAGCCCGGGCGCTCGATCTGATCGTCGATCGTGCGGATATCATGCTCAACGGAAACACCGACCGCGATCTCGTCGATGAAGGCGTCAACGATCCGGAACTCGGCGAGAAGAAGCGTGCGTCGATCCAGTGGACCCGCGACGCTCTCGGGAGCGGCCGGCTCGCCATGCTGGCCCAACTTCCGCATTCTGACCTTGTTGAGACCCCGGGCGAGCCGCTTCTTGTCGTCCACGCCAACCCGCACGACCTCGACCAACATATATTTCCAGACATGACAGTCGACGCCGTCCGCACGCTCGTCGCGCCGTTCCATGCAGGAGTGCTGGTATTCGGACATCTCCATATTCCCTATCGACGTCGAATCGGAAAACTGCGCCTGTTCGATGTCGCATCCTGTGGCCTGTCACGCGACGGCGATCGCCGAGCAGCGTGGGGATCGTTCGTCTGGAGCCCGGACAACGGCTGGCGTGGCGCGATCCATCGCGTCGCCTACGATCACGGCACGACGGTCCTTCGGATGCTGGACAGCGGCATGCCACACCCCGATCGACGCATTCGCGATTTGCTGAGGGCCACCTATGACTGAACCACGCGAGATCGAAGCCAAATTCGAGATCGACGATCCCACGCCGTTACGCGAGCTCAAGAAGGCGCCTCCGCTTACTGTCGTCTCCGCAGAAGAGATCATTCAGGTGGACACCTATCTCGATACTCCGGACGGCGCGCTGCACCAAGCCGGCTCCACACTCCGGCTGCGCGAGAGCAGCGGACGATGGACGTTGACCTATAAGGGCAAGCGCGCGCCGAGCACGATCGGGCATGCCCACATCGCGTCACGAGTCGAAGTGAGCGAGCCCGTCACCGCGCAGGTCGCGGCGTCAATCCTGGCCGGCCAGCGCACGGAGACGCGCCTGCCTCCCATCACACTGGCAGGGACAGCAACAGGCGATGCGCCTCTCGTGCCAGTGGCGCGTATTGAGAACCACCGCACCGCGATCGGCCTTCTCGATGAGGCCGGCCGCGCCTACGAACTCGCTGTCGATGATTGCCGCGGAGAGCGCCTTTCGGATGGCCGCGTACTGACGTTCAGTGAAGTCGAGCTGGAGGCGCGAACAGCGGATCATGACGACTTACTGCGAGCAGTAGACGCGTTACGCACAGCCGTCCCCTCGCTGCGCCCGTCGGGCCAGACGAAGCTGGCCCGGGTGCTCAGCCAGGCTGCCGGCGGCGGGACATATAACTCGCACAAACGTTCGTATTGATGCTATGATGCCCGTCTGTCACACGGTCGGACAACCACCCGCCAGGAGGTTCAGACGGTGCTCGATCTCTCCCTTCGCGATGCCCGACGGCTGGCAATTGGCGCGCAGCAACTCGCCGGCCCGCCGCCCGGACGCCCCACGAAGCAGCGAATGAGGGAGACGATTCGGCAACTTGGCGCCCTCCAGATCGACTCAATCAGCGTCATCGCGCGTAGTCACCATATCGTGCTCTGGAGCAGGCTCGGTAACCACCCGCCGGAGTGGCTCAATGAGCTGTTCCATCCCGACCGCGTCCTGTTCGAATACTGGGCTCATGCTGCGGCGTTCGTTCCGATCGAGCTCTTCCCGTATTTCCGTCGGGCGATGCTCGAACGCACGAGCCCCGAAGGTGACGGGTGGAGCGCAAAGGGGCGTCGGTGGATTCTCGAGAACGCCGACGTGCTCGACCATGTCGTCGCACACATCACCGAACACGGGGCTGCGTCCAGCAGCACATTTGCGGCGCCGGAGGGCAGCTCCAGAGCCGAGCCATGGGCCTGGTATGGCAACAAGCCAACCAACCTTGCTCTGGATATGCTCTGGACAATGGGCAAGCTCATGATCGATCGGCGTGAGAAGTTTCAGCGCTGGTACGACCTCACCGAGCGCGTCTACCCTGAATGGAGTGACGAAGGCCTGCCCTCAGTAGAGGAAGAGGAACAGGCACTCGGCGCGGCCGCGCTCCGAGCAATGGGTATTACAACCGCTCGGTGGCTTCCCGACTACTTTCGCAAGAGTTGGGGCAGCTCCGCGTTACCGAATAGCACCGCACGCCGCGTGATCGACGGACTCGTCGATCGAGGAGTGGCCGTTCCGGCCAGGGTGCGAGGCTGGGATGAAGACGCGTTCGTCTGGGCGGATCTCGCGGATCGGCGGATCCCTCCAAGCCGAACAACGCTCCTTTCCCCGTTCGATAGCCTCGTCTGGGATCGACGGCGAACGGCAGGGTTGTTCGACTTTGAGCTCATGCTTGAGGCGTATACCCCCGCGCCGAAACGGCGCTACGGGTATTTCAGCCTGCCGATCCTGTATCGGGATCGCCTCGTCGGTCGTCTCGACCCGAAGGCGGATCGCGCGTCACGACAATTGCTTATCCGCGTCCTGCACCTCGAGCCGTGGTTCGAGAAACAGGCCGATGAGCGATTCTATCGGTCGCTGGCGTCGACACTCCGCGATTTCGCCCACTTCAACAGTTGCGACGTTATCAGCGTCGAACGAAGCAATCCGACGCAATCAGGCATAGCACTCACCACCGCGCTTGCAGCCCTGGCCAGAGAATGACAATGGGCGGCCCAAGGAGAGCCGCCCGAAGATCCGATTCGGACATGCGTGGATTAGTCTCGACCCCGCGCACCGCTGACGAGGGAGATGTAGTAGAGCAACTGCAGCAGCGCTGCCGCGAACCCGGCAACATAGGTCAGAGCCGCCGCGTTCAACACCTTGCGACCCTGCGCGTATTCAGTGCGGTCGAAGATGCCGATCGTCGACAGCTGTTGCATCGCACGCGCCGATGCGTTGAACTCGACCGGCAGAGTGACGAGTGCAAACACCGTGCCGGCAGCGAAAAACGCGATGCCGATCCATGCAAGCTGTGTCAGCCCGATGACAATCCCGGCGATCAGCATGATCGGGCCGATCATGCTGCCGATGTTTGCCACTGGCACGATCGCGCTCCGCATCGCAAGCGGCGCATAGCCCTGTGCATGCTGCAACGCATGGCCACACTCGTGTGCCGCAACACCGACTGCCGCCACCGACTTACTGCCGTAAACCGGCTCGGACAGACGCAGGACCTTGCTGCGTGGATCGTAGTGGTCGCTCAATGACCCCTGGATACGCTCGATCTGGACATCAGTGATGCCGTTCGATCGCAGAATCTCCGCGGCCGCCTGAGCGCCGGTAATCCCCTGGTTCGTCTGAACCTGGGAGTACTTCTGGAATGTGCTTTTGACACGGTACTGCGCGAACATCACCAGCGCGATTGCCGGCAACATGAACACGAAATACAGTGGATCGAAGAAGAACATCGTCTGCGAACCTGCCTTCTGTAAGCGATAGCCCAGCGCCGCATCGGATCAGACGCGATCGACACCGAGCCGAGCCGGTAGGCGGACGGACATATTCGACACCCTGAATCGGCGCGAGACGTCCGCGAGTATCGTCGTCGGGCCGCCAGACCTACCGTGCTATAGTATGCCCCGCGCTGGATGTGGCCTTCAATCGCGGCCGCGAACACGGCTGCTGGAAAGGCGAATCCCGCTGTTCGATCCGTCACCGTCGCGCCCTCTGCTGGAGATGCTTGACGACGAGATCCTGGCGACGCTTGCCGAGGCCGAACGAGCTGCGCCGCCGCTCCAGCCAGCGGCGCTGTCGATCTACGATGTCATGCGCTACCATCTGGGATTCGCCGATGCGTCGTTCCAGCCTGTCCGCAGCGACTCAGGCAAACGCATGCGGCCGTTGTTGTGCGTGCTGTCCTGCAATGCCGCGGGAGGTCGCGCCGACGATGCTATGCCCGTAGCCGCAGGTATTGAGTTATTGCATAACTTTACGCTACTCCACGACGACATCCAGGATCACAGCCCGCTTAGACGCCACCGGCCGACGGTGTGGTCGCTCTGGGGGGTTGCCCAGGCAATCAACGCTGGCGATGCGATGTTCGCCATCTCCCATCTCGCCGTTTTGCGAGCGTCGAACGCCGGCGCGCCGGCCGAGCGCGTTCTGCCGCTGACTGAGGCGCTCCATCAAACGACGCTTCGCATCGTCGAGGGTCAGGTTCTCGACCTCGGCTTCGAGTCGCGCTCCGACGTCACGGCCGATGAATATATGGTGATGATCGGTGGCAAGTCAGCGGAGATTTGCCGCTGCGCGTGCTGGGCCGGGGCCACGATTGCCGGGGCAACTGCGGAGCAATCACGATTGGCTGGAGACGCGGGTTTCGCGCTTGGCATCGGCTTCCAGCTCCGCGACGACATCCTCGGCATCTGGGGCGCGACTTCGCAGACCGGCAAGGCGCGGGCTGATGATATTCGCCGTCGAAAGAAGTCGTTGCCAATCCTTCTGCTTCGTGAGTGCGCATCACCCGATGAGCTGGAGGAGATCGACGCGCTCTACGCGCAGGATGAAATCAGCCATGCCGGCATCGAACGGATCGTCACCATGCTCGCGAAACATGACATTGAGGCGGCGGTGCAGGATCGAGTGCAGGGTTGGCACGACCAGGCACTCGAGCTACTCAGGGGGTCGCTACCCGACAACGACGCCCGCAGGAAGCTCGAGGTGCTCGTCGATGCGCTCGTCGCGCGCGTCAACTAGCCCACCCCCGTAGCGAGCGATCTCTGTGGTGACTCGCGCGACGCTCAGGACAGCCAGCGCAGCAGCCTTGACGGTGGGTCCAGCCGCGTCACGTAGCGCGCCGCTTCGTCACAAGACGCCCCATTCTCCGGTCCGCGGACAATCTCGATCAACACGACCTGCGGCCGAGTCAGAAACCGGAGCGGCAGCTCCGACATCCCGAGGCCGTTCGAGACGACAACCAGGCTGCCTCGAAGCCAGCGGACACCACGGTAGAACACGGGATCGTTGCCCGGCTGCTCGTGCGCCATTCGCCGCAGCATGCCGGCGAACGGCACACGGCCCGATGGCAGCACTCGGATCTGCCCACCGTGTGTGTGCCCGCTGAAAACAAGTCGCGCGCGACCAATCGGGAGATCGTTCGCGATAGCTGGCGAATGGGCGAGAAGCAACAGCGCCTCCGCATTGCTCGGCATCGCTGTGATCGCCGTCGTGATATCCGCTCGAAAGGTGAACGGATCGTCAACCCCGACGATCCACGCGCATCGTTCGCGCAGAGGGATCACGACCGCATCATTCTTGAGGACGTGAACGCCGCCAGCGGCAAGCCGCTCACGCAAAGTCTTCTGGTCTTCCGCGCTCCCTCGATTGTCGTGGTTACCGAGAACACCGACGACAACCGCGGAATCTGGCCACCCGACGAAGAGTCCACCGTCGGGCACTGGCCGGCCGCGATCGTAGAAATCCCCAGTGAGAGCGATGATGTCGGGGCCGAACGCCTCGGCGATCCGGCGAGCGCGCCAGAGCATGTCAAGACGCACACCACGCCCGCCGGCATGGAAGTCCGTCAGGTGCGCAATTCGCACACCCTCCCAATCGGATGGGAGCGCCGGGACCGCCACGCGCAACCGCACTGCTTCCAGCCAGCGCGGCGCGACATGCCGCGCGTAGGCCCAGACGGCGACGCCAAGAAAGAACACGCCAACAACACCACCTGTTATCGCTCGTTTTGGCATACTCCTCCTTCAGTGAGCCTGACTATAGGCGACCGTTGACCGCGCGGCCACGGAGCTCGTGTTCACTCGGACGTTGATAACGTTGCGAGACGCGATTCTCTGCAGGGCGCAGCCGGGCTGATGAAGGGTGAGACCGTCCGCCGTGTCGTCAAACACTCCGAAACGCAGAAGCAGCAAGGGCAAGACTCGGCCGCAGGCCGAAAACGGGGCGAACGCCGAGACGCGCGCGCAATCGCGCCGCGCTCAGCGCGCGATCCAGGCCGAACAGGCGAAAAAGCGACGACGCATGATGTTCATTGGCGGCGGGGCACTTGTCGCCATTCTCGTCGTTGTCACGCTTGTTCTGGTGAACACGTTCCGTGACAAAGGCATCGACACTCCGATCGTCGTTCCGACGGGGATCACGGATGTTGCGACGCCGGGCTCATCCGGCTCCGTCGCGTCGCCGAACGCATCGCCGGAAGGCTCGCCTGCTGCCGGTCAGCAGGGCAGTGGGGTTCTGGCCATCGGCGATCCGAACGCGCCAGTCAAGATCCAGGAGTGGTTCGACTACCAGTGCCCGGTTTGCGCCGAGTGGTCGAATAACGAAGAGCCGAAGCTCGTCGAGCAGTATGTCAATACCGGCAAGGTCTATCTCGAGTTTCGCGATTTCCCATTCCTCGACCAGTACTTCCGCAATGGCACGGGGCGCGAGTCAGTGCGAGCAGCCGAGGCAGCGCGGTGCGCGATGGACCAGGGCCAGGGCTACACCATGCACAAGACGATCTTCGCCAACCACAATGGTGAGAATCAGGGCGCGTTTACACAAGATCGCCTTACTCAGATGGCAGAGCAGATCGGCCTGGACAGCGCGACATTCTCATCCTGCCTGAAGAATGACACCCACCTCGACGCGGTGCGAGCGAGCTACGACGAGGCGATCAAGCTCGGGGTCAATTCGACGCCTACCTTCTACGTCAACGGCGAGCAAGTGACTGGATATCAGACCTTTGAGCAACTCCAGCAGCGCATTGACGCGGAACTCAGCAAGTAGCACGACCGAAGATGGACGGTCCCGAATCCTCGGGACCGTCATCATTCTGAGCGTTATCGGCGCGGCGATCGCGGGATATCTGACCTGGGCCCACTACAACGAGAGCGTCCTCGTGTGCGCGGTGGGAAACTGCGGAACAGTCCAGAAGAGCGCGTACGCGACGATCGGACCGGTACCGATCGCGATTCTCGGCGTCGGGATGTACATCGTCATGGGATTGTTGGCGGCCGGCCGTCTTCACAACTGGCTGCCGATGAGCTATCGACAGGCAACGATGGCAGCTTGGGCCATCGCGCTGGCCGGCTTCGCCTATGCTCTCTATCTGACGTATCTGGAGATCTGGGTTATCAAGGCGATATGCCAGTGGTGCGTCGGTTCGGCAGTCGTCACCGCGCTGATCCTGGTCGCCGAAACAGTATTGTTCTGGCGGATCCTGGGCGAGGACGACTGATCTCGACGCGGGCCACGCTCAACATCCGCACATCAGCGCTCGCCGTCTCGGCATAAGCAAGGCAGGTGACAACGTGGTCACGATCACTCCAGCGATGGAGGATTACCTCAAGACTATCTACCGCCTGTCTGAAGACGGCCAACGGGCGACGACACAGGCTATAGCCGAACGGCTGGCCGTGGCGGCTCCGTCTGTCACCGGGATGATCAAGCGGTTAGCCGAGCTCCATCTCGTCGACCACCAGCGATACCACTCGGTTCGCCTGACACCTGCCGGCCAGAAAGCGGCGCTCGAAGTCGTCCGCCATCATCGGTTGCTCGAGCTCTACCTCGCCGAGGCGCTCGGATACTCCTGGGACGAAGTCCACGAAGAGGCCGAGCGGCTCGAGCACACGATCTCGGAGGAGTTCGAGGCCCGAATCGACGCCGCGCTCGGGTTCCCAACGACAGATCCACATGGCGACCCAATCCCCAGCATCGAAGGCGCTGTGCCCGCAATTGCTCTCGATCGGTTGACGGCCCTCGCTGTCGGCGAATCAGCCAGGGTCAGCCGCGTTGCCGACGATGATCCTGACAAGCTCCGTTACCTCGGTTCGATCGGCCTCTACCCGGAGGCAACGGTACGACTCCTGGAGCGGCTCCCATTCGCCGGTCCATTACGGCTGGTTGTTAACGACGAGGAGCACTATCTCGGCGCGGACCTGGCCGAGACGATCCAGATCCTGCGACAACCTCCCGCGACCGACGAACGGGCACAGAATGGGCCAGAGTAACGAAGACGCTCCTGCGGTGACGACACGCTGGAACGTCGATCATCTGACCGGTCACCCTGGCCCGAACCTCGTTGACCATCCACTGCTGTCCGCTATCCTTCGTTCCCGCGGCATTTCGACGACGGAAGAGGCGACCCGCTTTCTGACCCCGAGCCGCGGGACACTCGCGGATGCGCGTCTCCTCCCCGATGCAGAAGACGCGGCTCAGCGATTGCGCGACGCCATCGCAGACGGAAGACGCATCGTTGTCTTCGGCGATTACGATGTCGATGGGCTGACATCGACTGCGATGCTGGTTCGCGTGCTCCGACGTCTTGGCGCGGCTCCGATCCCACTGATCCCGCACCGAATCCGCGATGGGTATGGGCTCACAGCGCGAGCCGTCGATCGCATCCTCGCCGAGCAGCCGGACCTGGTCGTAACGGTGGATTGCGGAAGCAGCAGCCCTATCGAGCTCCAGACACTCCTCGATCACGGAATCGACGCGATCGTCATCGACCATCATCACTACAGTGGCGCGCTGCCGGATGGCGTCGCGTTCATCTCCCCTCGGAGACCGGATAACGCGTACCCATTCGCTGACCTGGCCGCCGTCGGTGTCACCTACATGCTGATTCGATTGTTGCTGGGTGACGATGACGCTCAGATGTATCTGCCGTACGTCGCGCTCGGCAGCGTTGCCGATGTCGTAAGCCTGCGCGGAGAGAATCGCATCCTGGTAGCCCGTGGAATATCCAAGCTGCGCCGCTGGCTACTGCCCGGGATCATTGCGTTGTGCGCCAACGCGGGGGTGCCACAGGCAGATCTGTCGAGTTGGCACATCGGATTTACCATCGGGCCGCGGATCAACGCTGCCGGCCGGATCGACGACCCGACACTGGCGCTCGATCTGTTATTGGCAGACGACGAAACAACTGCCACGCCTCTCGCGGCGCAGCTCAATGCTTTGAACGAGCATCGTCGAAGCGAGACGACACGAGTGCTTCGGGAAGCGGAGGAGCAGCTTCCGCGCAAGCGGCTGGAGGCCGACTGACCCCGCGATCGTCGTAGCTGGCGAAGGCTGGAGCAACGGCATCGTCGGACTTGTCGCCAGTCGCCTCGTCGACCAGTACTATCGGCCGACGATCGTCCTGGAACGCGATGGTGAGATCGTCCGCGGGTCGGCCCGTTCGGTGCCAGGAGTCGACATCGTCGATGCGATCAGCGCCAGTCAGGACCTTCTGGACCGATTTGGGGGACACGCGGCGGCGGCGGGTCTGTCGATGCGCTACGACGTGCTCGGGAAGTTCACCGACGAGCTCAATGCCACGGTTCTGGATCTTTGCCGCGGTCGGCTGCCAGAGCGTGAGATCGTTATCGACGCGGAGACCATCGCAAACGATCTCGACCTTGGAACCGTCGATCTGCTGCAGCGTCTCGAGCCGTTCGGCGCGGGCAACGAAGAGCCACGGATCCTCGTCCGTGGCGTCGGGCACCGCTCCGCCCGTGCATCCAACGACGGTCGACACCTCCTTCTTCACGTCACCGACGACCGCAACCGTTCGCACAAAGCCGTCTTCTTCAACGCCGGCGACCGCCTGGCAGAGCTTACGAACACCCCGAAGATCGACATCGTCACCCGGATCCGACGCGACACCTGGAATGGCCGGGACAACCTGGAGCTGCATCTCGAAGATTTCCGGCCGGCAACATAGGCGCGACCCATGCGCTTGGTCGCCCCTCCGGCTATAATCCGCTTCAATCTAGTCGAGTGAGGCAGGAGAGATGTGAGCGCTTACATTCGCGGCATCAAAGCGCATAGCCGCGATATCAAGCTGTTTCTTCTGTACAGTCTCATCTCCAACGTCGGCATCGGCGTCTTCACGCTCATCTTCAACCTGTACCTCATCCAGCTCGGACACGAAGAGGACTTCATCGGTCGTTGGAACTCAGTGAACACCCTCGTCATGGCGTTTGTCGCCCTGGCGATGGGAATGTTGATCAACCGGCTGGGCGTCTGGCGCACGGTATCCTTCGGTCTGGTTATCTTCCTCGTTACGTCTGTCTTCGCCTGTCTGATCACCGACCCGACGCTACTGCTCGTGTTCGCCGGTCTCAGCGGCGCCGGGACGGCGTTCCTGTTCGTTCCCACAATGCCATTCATCGTCGAGCTCACCCGCAGCCACGAACGCCACCATGTCGCTGCGCTTGCCTTCTCGCTGAACTCGCTCTCGATGACATTCGGGAGTCTGCTCGGTGGGTGGATGCCACGCTCGCTGAGTCTGTTCTCCTCTATCCCTGCCCAGAGCCCGGAAGCGTATCGCTACACGCTTCTGGTCGGACTCGCGTTTGCCGGGCTGGCGATTATCCCGCTCCTCATGATGAGCGCCGAACGAAAACGGGCCATTCCGAACGACGATGAGGAGGCCGGCCACGGATCGCAAGTTATTACCGACCAACGGATCATCCGCCGGCACATGATGGTTTTCATTGCCGTTGGCGGGCTCATGAGCCTTGGCGCCGGGGCGTTGTTTCCGTTCTACAACGTCTTCCTGGAGCGACAAGGGGCCAGCGCCGGCCAGATCGGATTGATCTTTTCGGCGGCGGGCTTGATGGCAGCGTTCGTCGGGCTGATGTCCCCGATGGTCGCGCAACGGTTGGGGCCCCTGCGGGCAGTCGTCATCGTCCGACTCGCGCCGGTTCCGTTCTATATGCTGTTGATGCTAACCCCGGCCCTGCCAGTCGCGATCGTCGCGCACATGCTTCGGACGACCTCGATCAACATGGCATGGCCGATCGATAGCACGTACATCTCGGACATTCTTCCTGCCCGCGCGCGAGCATCGGTATTCAGCCTTCGATCGGGCGCATGGAGTCTAGGCTGGTCACTATCCAGCTTCATCGCAGGTGGGTTGATCGTCAGCCGCGGCTACAACGTCGTGTTCGGCGCATACATCGTGTTCATGTCGCTGGCGATGGTGTTGTTCTATGCCTACTTTGTCCGCGCTGCGTCACGGCCGGCCACAGCAACGGTCGTGGAAAGTCCGGATATCGTGCCGGCCATCGATTGACCTGGCGAATCAACGCGCCTCGTCGCTAGCCCGGATCAGATCGATCGACTCGACAGCGTGGCGCAGATGCGGAATGACGATGCTTCCGCCAACAACAAGCGCGACGTTCAGCGCGTCGTAAAGCTCGTCATCAGTCACGCCCGCGTCAATACACTGGTCGAGGTGATAGTCCACGCAGTCGTCGCAGCGCAACACTGCCGACGCAACCAACCCCATCAGCTCCTTCGTCCGCGCGTCGAGTGCTCCGGGCTCGTAGGCGGCGCTATCCAGACGAAAGAATCGTCGGATGCCGAGGTGGTCGATCTCGAAGACACGCTCATTCTGACGAGCGCGTCGCGCGCGAAATGCCTCGATCCGATTCAACCCCGAGTCCATCTCCACATCGTCGTGGCTCACCCTAACGATCCAATCCTTCGGGAACACCGGCCAGAATCCCGGCAAGATCAGCCAACTCCGTCTCGTCGAACATCCAGCCGACCGCCCGAGCGTTCGTCTCCACCTGCTCTGGGCTGGTCACTCCGGTTATCACCGAGGAAACGGCAGGTTGATTCAGCAACCACGCGACGGCCAGATCTCCGACGGTGCGGTCGTAACGCGCAGCGAACTCCCGCAAGGCAGCGACGACATCGAGCACATCCGTGCCGAGGAGCGTCTCGAACCGCGGGTTGTTCCAGGCGCGGGTCCCGGGCTGGGCATCGCTGACAGAACGGTACTTCCCGGTCAGAAGCCCGCCGGCCAGCGGTGAATACGGCACGATCCCCATGCCATAGGCCGCTGCGGCCGGAGCAATGTCCCGACCTGTCTCGCGCGAGAACATGTTGTAGTGCGACTGGGTGAGGACCGGAACAGCCCACCCGTGTGCCATCGCGCGCTCACAAAGTCGAGCTATCTCCCAGCCGGTGTAGTTCGAGCACGCCGCGTAGCGGACCTTACCCTGTCGAACGAGGTCGTCCAACGCCTGCAGGCTCTCCTCGATATCGGTGCGAGGATCCGGAAGATGCAGATAATAGACATCGACGTAGTCAGTCTGAAGTCGCCGCAGGCTCGCCTCGCAACTGGCGATGATTCGCCGCCGCGAGAGGCCTTCGTCGTTCGGCCCCTCACCGAGTGGGTAGCCTGTTTTCGTCGCGATGATCGCGTCGCTACGCCGGCCACGAAGCGCTGCGCCGAGATACTCCTCTGACCGGGTACCGCCATACATATCGGCGGTGTCGAAGTGGTTGATCCCGATGCTCAGGGCTCGATCCACAATCGCAGCGGTCATTGCGGCATCACACGCGCGGCCGAATGTATTGCCACCAAGTCCGAGAGCCGACACCATCGCGCCACTGCGACCAAGTTGACGGTATTCCATCAAGTCCCCCCTGTCTGGCTGATGCCGCGGCGATCATCGCACGCGCGACGGGCAAAACGAAAGCCCGCACGAAGCGGGCTTCATCGGATTCCTGGCGTCGGTCAACCGATCGGGAGACCCTGAAGCTGCTCGACGATCGTCTCCGGCATCGATTCAGCCCCGCTGAGCACCAGCACAACCGCCAGTGGAGTCGGCTCGGTCTCGTCGATCGCCTCGATTGGTTCCGGGACATAGCGACCGTTGGCCCACTCTTCGCCCTCGGCTGTCTCGCACAGCCACGTCCGCGAGGCGATCGCATTCGAGCCGAGCTTGCGACGCGTGCGCTCCTGGTATCTATCGATCTTGCCATCGGCTTCGAGGGCGTAGATATCGACAACCTTTCGGCCTGCCTGCCGTAGGCGCTTCAGAATCTGCCGACCCTCGACCTCGCCAATCTCGGCTGCCGGGTCGATCTTGTCCGATTTGAGATAGAACTGCACGATTCCCCCCGTCGTCACCTGGTGTCCTCTGAGCCACGCCGTGTCCGGTTTCGGGACGACGCTTCAATCTGATTGTACGCCTCCGGCGGGCGTGCCCTGGCTCACACCAACCACGGGTGAAGATCGAGCCGTCAGTGTGGCGCCATACTCCTCACGGAGCCAACCGGCGGCGGATTTGGCGTGGTAGGTGATGATCTGACTGGCGCCGGCCCGGCGGATCGAGGTCAACAGCTCCATCGTCACCCGGCGTTCATCGATCCAGCCCGCCCGGCCAGCGGCGCGAACCATCGCGTACTCGCCGCTGACGTTGTAGGCGGCAATCGGAACATCGAACCGCTCACGTGCTCCAGCGATAACATCGAGATATGGCATGGCGGGCTTCACGATGATCGCATCTGCGCCCTCGTCGATGTCGGCCGCGATCTCCAGATAGGCTTCGCGGACATTTGCCGGGTCCATCTGATGGCTGCGCCGATCGCCAAATTCCGGCGTGGAATCTGCGGCGTCGCGAAATGGACCGTAAAAGCCAGAAGCGTACTTTGCCGAATAGGAGAGAACCGGCAGGTTGACGTAGCCGGCCTCGTCAAGCGCCTCGCGGATCACGCGCACCCGGCCATCCATCATGTCCGACGGCGCGACGATATCAACGCCCGCCTGGGCCTGCGCGACGGCCGTCCGGGCCAACAGCGCCAACGTCCGGTCGTTATCAACGATCTCGCCGTCCAGAATCCCACAGTGACCGTGGGACGTGTACTCGCAGCAGCAGACATCGCCGATGACGACGAGATTCGGGGCAATTCGTTTCAGTTCTCTGATCGCCTGCTGGACGACTCCATCGGGGTCGTATGCATCGGAGGCGTCAAGATCCTTCACCTCGGGAATGCCGAAGAGAATGACACTTCCGATCCCGAGATCCAACAGCACATTCGCCTCGCGTTCGAGCTGGTCGATCGAGAGCTGAAAGACATCAGGCATCGAGGACACCTCACGTCGGACACCCCTGCCGAACGTAACGAACAATGGATAGACGAAATCACCAGGATGCAGGATGGTCTCACGCGCGAAGCGACGCAGCCCTTCAGACTGGCGGAGACGTCGATACCGGCGAAAATCAGGCAGCGCCCCGCCAGATTGTGACATCAAGTAGCTCCTCACTCTGTCGCGCGGCCCGCCGCGCACGCAACCACCGCATCGACGAGTCCCGCGATCGAATGCTCGGCAGCCTCGACATTGACTCTGAGGCCGAGTTCACGCGCTGCCTGGCTCGTTATCGGCCCAATCGATGCGACGATAATGCTTTTCGCCAGAGGCAAGCCGACGATCTCAGCGAGATTCCGGGCCGCCGATGGCGACGCGATGGTCATCATATCGACGCTTCCCTCGCGGATTGCGCCTACTGTCTCGGCGGCAGCGCCAGCCGGTCGGACTGTTCGGTATGTGTCAATCACTTCGACCATCGCGCCTGCTGCGCGCAGGCCCTCCGGGAGAACCTGCCGCGCCCCTTCGGCCACCGGCAGGAGCACCCGCCGGCCGGCAACACCTTGCGCGACGAGCGCTTCCAGCAACGATTCTGCGATGGCGCGTGGCGGAACGAGATGCACCGGGACACACGCGGCCGTCAACCTGCCAGCAGTTGCCTCACCGATCGCAGCGACCTTCAGCCCACACGAACGATCGATCGTGATCTCGAGCGCCCGGGCGCGGTCAAGCAGCACGTCCACGCCGTTCGTGCTTGTCAGCACCAGCCAGTCGAAGCTCGCAAGCTGGCGCAAGCCCGCGTCGAGGCCAGCGGGGGGTAGCGGCTGGATCTCGATTACTGGCAGCTCGATAACCTCGGCCCCGAGCGCCTCCAGCCGGCCGGCCAGGTCGCCTGCCTGCCGCCTGGCACGAGTGACAACCACCCGCAATCCGGCGAGAGCACGCGCGGGCGGTGTCGCGCTCATGCCTCAACACGCTCCCGGAGTGTCGTCGCCAGCCGAGTAGCGAGCGAGTTGGCATCCTCCATGTCGTCCTCGTCCTCGGTGGTCGCTATGCGGTCGAGAGACTCATCAGCGTACATCGCCCACATTCTGACGATGCCTGCATCTGCCTGCGCGTAGGCCGCCAGCGGTGAGCGACAGCCTCCGCCACAAACCCGCAAGAACGTCCGCTCGGCCTCGACCTCGATGGTCGTCGTCGAGTCGGCAATTGTTTCGAGAAGCGCCCGTGTTGCCCGATCGTCGGATCGGCAGTCAACACCAAGCGCGCCCTGTCCCGGCGCTGGAATGAACCGATCGACGTCCAGATACTCGGAGATGGTGTCTCCGCGCTCCATCCGCTCGACACCTGCCGCCGCGAGGATCGCCGCGTCATACCCGGCCTCCGGATCATCGAGCACCTTGCGGATGCGCGAATCGACATTTCCTCGAAGCTCGACGGCAACGAGATCCGGGCGGGCAAGACGCAACTCGGCAACGCGGCGACGACTACTCGTGCCAACTCGCGCCCCCGTGGGCAGGCCGGCAAGGCCGCCGGGATGGCGAGAAATGAGCACATCGCGCGGATCGGCTCGGTCGAGGATGGCTGCCAATGTAAGGCCGGCCGGCATCTCGGACGTGAGGTCCTTGACGCTGTGCACCGCGCAATCCGCCTCGCCGCGCAAGACGGCCTGCTGAAGCTCCTTGGCAAATACTCCCTGCCCCCCAAGGATCGCAAGCGGAGTCTGCTTGTCGCGATCTCCCTGGGTCGAAACAACGACAATCTCGCAGCGCAAACCGGGGTGCGCGGCCTCGAGAATCGACGCGACGCGATCGGTCTGCAATCGCGCGAGCTGGCTGCCCCGCGTCGCGATACGAAGTGTTGTTGGCGTATGTTCGCGGCTGTTGCTCATCAGACTTGACCGATCTTCGCGACACTCGCCCTGGCACACGGGCCATGAGGTGGGATCATCAAACTCGTACTCGTTCCCACGGCGCACCAGACGGAAGAGCCGATCAACCGCGACGGTGCTACCAGTCACCCAGGGCACGACAATCGCGCGAAATCTGGGCAAGGTTCAATTGACATGGAAGTGTAGGAACCGCCGGAGAAAGGTGTCAAGCGCGGTTGCTCTCGCCGGACTTCCTCGACAAGGGTTCTATACTAGGGGTAAGTGGAAGCGACGGGATCGCGGTTTTGACGTATGACTCACGATCGCGATATAATTAGAGGTCGGCAGGCCACGCAACCGCGTTGGCCTGACGTTCATGTTGAGACGATCATCGTTATCCACCACGGCGCGAACGCACCCGATAGTGGGTACAGGAGGGGGACTCGGTGTACGCGGTCATTAAGACAGGCGGCAAACAGTACCGCGTCGCCGCGGGCGACACGATTGCGGTTGAGCGACTGGATGCCGAGGCTGGCTCGCAGGTCGAGATCGACCGCGTGCTGATGGTCTCTGGCGAAGCGGGAATCACAATCGGTGCGCCGGTTGTCGACGGCGCTGCCGTCGTTGCGACAATCTCGGAGCACTTCCGTGGCCCGAAGATCCGCGTCTTCAAGTTCAAGCCGAAGAAGCGCTATCGCCGCACCACTGGCCATCGCCAGGAGATGACCCGACTGACGATCAACGAGATTCGGATCGCCTGATCCCGAGTTGCCGGGATAGAATGGAGAAGCACCAATGGCTCATAAAAAGGGCATGGGAAGCTCACGTAATGGCCGCGACAGCAACGCAAAGCGGCTCGGTGTGAAGCTCTACGACGGCAACGCGACGCGGGCCGGCGGCATCATCGTTCGCCAGCGTGGCACCAAGTTCTACCCGGGCAACAACGTCGGGATGGGGCGAGACTATACGCTGTATTCGCTGATTGACGGCGAAGTCAAGTTCGAGCCAATCTCGCGCGACCGCAGGCGTGTAAGCGTCTATGCGCTCACCACCCAGCTGGCCGCCGTCGAGGTCGAGGCCGCAGTCGCCGACTAATCGCACTCACCAGTCGATACAAGTCGACGGGAATCTGGAGTCAACTGCAATGAAGACGGGTATTCACCCGAAGTACCAGGAAGCGACCGTGGTTTGCTCCTGCGGCAACACCTGGGTAACGAAGTCGACCAGGCCGAGCCTGCGGGTCGACCTCTGCAATAAATGCCACCCGTTCTACACGGGCGAGCAGCGAATCGTCGATACCGCCGGCCAGGTCGAGCGCTTCATGCGCCGACTCGAAGGCGCTCAGACCGACTCGCGCCGCAAGAAGACCGAACGGCGCCAGAAGAAGCTCGATCAGCGCCAGCGCATCCAGGGCCGGGACGAGCAACTGCTCGTTGCCTCCTCGGACGGGGACGCCCCGTCCGACGGCTAACATGCCGCTAGATCCGGCGCTATCTCGCTAGCATATGATAGACATCCTCCACGGTTGCCGATGAAGCGCCAGTTGGGGGATGTCTGCATCTGCATCATGACGCGTAACCCAAATCGTGGCGCGTGAGTTGCAGTTATCAGAGCCAGGACACTCGGGCCGCCTGACACGGCTACGCGGAAGGCGCCGAGACACAGCCGGCACGAGGCCCAGGCGCAGATCGCGCCACCACGAGCCAGAAGGGAACGGAGCGACACCAATGATGGCTTCCTCGCTCACTCCCCGCCCGGAAGTCACAATCGCTGACCTTGTCGAGCTGGGATTCACCGAAGATCAGATCGAAGCTTTGAAGGCGCTACGAGCCTGCTACCCATTCGTTGAGTACGTCGACACCGCGACGCAGTGGCGACGGCTACAGTTTCTGAAGTGGCGTATCGACCAGGGTCACTTGCAGCGCCTCTGACACCGCCCACGCCTGCGGCATCGCCACAACACCAACTCACCGTCCGTGTAACTGGACACGCCTGCCCGTCCGTGGTATCTGCCTGCACAGCGACACGATCGCTGACGGGAGGGAGCAGAGATGGGCATCGGGCAATCCACGCCAGACATCACGATCGTTGGCGGTGGCATCATCGGCTGTATGCTCGCGTGGGAGCTTACTGGCCGGGGAATGACCGTCGAGCTCCTGGAGCGGCAGGATCTGGCTCGCGAGGCAAGTTGGGCCTCGGCCGGCATCATCTCGCCGCCCTCGCCCCGCTACGGCGTCAAAGCGGACCTTGCGCTCCGCTCCTATCGCCGATACCCGTCGCTGATCGAAGAGATACAAGCGACGACCGGCATCGATGTCGGCTACGCGCAGACCGGAGAAGTCGATCTCGGTGACGATGTCAGCCGGGATACGCTTCTACAAGCTATCGCCTGGCAACGCGAGCATGGCATGCGGGTCGAATGGCTGAGCTCACAAGACGAGATCCGTGAACGAGAGCCGGCAATCGAGGGCCGATGGACGTGCGGCATCGCAGCAACCGAGGCAGGCAGCGTCGTGCTTGCCCGACTGACCACGGCATTGGCGCGTGCCGCATCAACACGTGGAGCCATCGTGCGCGAGCACACGCCCGTTACCGGGCTGGTGACCACAGGAGGGCGAGTCGTCGCCCTGCGGACATTTGCGGGAGAGCGACCAGTGGGCGCCATTATCGTTGCGGCCGGCGCGTGGAGCCGAACACTCGGGGACGCGCTCGATCTGTCGATCCCGACCATCCCCGTCCGCGGCCAGATGCTGGCGATTGCCGACCCGCCCATTCCACTTCGGAGTGTCGTCACCGGAGGTGGCGCCTACCTCGTTCCGCGGGCCGATGGCACCATCGCGGTCGGAGCGACCGAGGAGCATGACGCGGGCTTCGATTCCTCGGTGACGCCGGCCGGCATGGCCCAACTTGTCGAGCGGATCGCCGGGGTTGCGCCATCACTCAACCGCGGAAAGCTCGCAGCGACATGGGCGGGCCTTCGCCCAGGAACTGCCGATGGCGAGGCAATCATCGGCCGTGTTCCTCATCTGGACAATGCCTGGGTTGCCACCGGTCATTTCCGGTCCGGCGCGCTGCTGGCCCCGGGAACAGCCGAGCTCCTGGCCAACAGCATAGTTTCCGGGAGCGTCGACGCTGCGCTCGCCCCGTTCGATCCAGGGCGATTCAGCTGAAATCGAGCGGGGCGGGTGTCGATTGACACCCGCCCCGTTGCACTACCCGTTTCGTGCTACTCGGCGCGCGGACCGGCGGAGCGGATCTGCTCGTCCACGTCGTTCTCGTACTTTTCGAAGTTCTTCCGGAAGCGCCCCGCGAGGTTCCGAGCCTGCCTGTTATACGCCTCTTTGTCATCCCAGGTGTTACTCGGCGTCAGCACTTCGCTGGGAACACCCGGGACAGCCCTGGGAACATCGAAGCCGAAGATCGGATCGGTGCGATAGGACGCGCTGGCCAGCGCGCCAGACAGCGCCGCATCGACGATCGCTCGCGTGTGGGCGATCGAGATACGGTGCCCGACTCCATACGCGCCGCCTGTCCAGCCAGTGTTCACCAACCAGACATTCGGCTGATGCGCATTGATCTTCTCGCGGAGCAGCCGGCCATAAACACCCGGCGACCGCGTCATGAATGGCGCGCCGAAGCAGGTCGAGAACGTCGCCTCCGGCTCGGTCAGCCCGCGCTCAGTCCCGGCGACCTTCGCAGTGTAGCCCGAGAGGAAGTAGTACGAGGCCTGGTCGGGGGTCAGGCGCGAGATCGGCGGAAGGACGCCAAAGGCGTCCGCAGTAAGGAACAGGATGTTCCGTGGATGCCCTCCCGTTCCGTCCTTCGATGCATTCGAGATAATATCGAGCTTGTAGGCTGCGCGGGTATTCTCGGTCAGAGACGAATCCCGATAGTCGATCTCGCGCGTGTCGTCATCGAGGACGACATTCTCCAGGACTGTCCCGAACGATCGCGTTGCTTGATAGATATCCGGTTCCGCCTCGGCGGACAGGTTGATGACCTTCGCGTAACAGCCGCCTTCGAAGTTGAAGATGCCGTGATTGCTCCAGCCGTGCTCGTCATCCCCAATCAGCGTCCGAGCCGGATCGGACGAGAGTGTCGTCTTTCCGGTCCCCGAGAGGCCGAAGAACAACGCGGCGTCTCCGCCTGGGCCGATATTGGCCGAGCAGTGCATCGGCATTACCCCGAGGCGAGGAAGTCGGTGGTTCATGATCGAGAAGATCGACTTCTTGATCTCACCGCCGTATTCCGTGCCGCCGATCAATATCAGATTCTTGGAGAAGCTGACAAGGATGAACGTCTTCGAGCGCGTGCCGTCGCGCTCAGGGTCCGCCTCCATCGCGGGGGCGTGCAGAACGGTGAAGTCGGGGACATGATTGCGCAGTGCCTTGCGCGGTGGGCGGATGAACATCGTCCTCGCGAACAGCATCTGCCAGGCGCGCTGCCCAACCACTCGCAGCGGCATGCGATACCCGGGATCGGCGCCAACGTACAGATCTTGAACGTAGAGCTCGTCCTGCTCACTGAGGTAACGAGCCACGCGATCGTGCATGGCGTCGAACGCCGCGGGATCGAACGGCTGGTTCACCGCGCCCCATGCCACGACTTCCTCAGTCGCTGGCTCACGAACGACGAACTTGTCTTTCGGGGAGCGTCCGGTGAAGATGCCTGTCGCGACCGATAGCGCGCCGTGTTGCGACAACGTGCATTCGCCGAGCCGGATGGATGCCTCGTAGAGCTGCGGTGTCGTGAGGTTCCAGTGCACGACCCCGGTCGGTCGCACCCCGTGGTGATCCAGACCATGCTTGCTGATAGCCTTCGCAGTGGTATCGACCATGCCCTCGCCCTCCGTAATGCGTATCCGGGCATCTCGCCCGTCACTCGCACGTGCTCCGCCGCTTCTTTGTGAGCCGACGTGTCCGGCAGACCGTACCAGATTCCTCGATCAAGAATCATACCGTCAGCGTCGCGTGGCGGTGATATCCCAATCAAGATCCGGGTCAAGTGGCCAGATCGGCCGGCGCACGCGCTCAAACTTCAGTCGGGATAAGTCCGATCCGGTGATGCCCGGGCCTTCGACAAGGACGACCCGCGCAGCGATCGGTTCGAACGCCGCCCGAAAATGGCCCTTCCCCTTCAGCGCGATCACCCGCCGGGCAGTCGGTTCGATGCCCTGCGACCGAAACACATTCAGGTCGATCGGTGTCTCGGCATAGGTCGTTACGACCACGTCAATACCGCCAACTCGAACGACAGCGGTCGGCCCGAGGTTGACCTCGACACCCGCGTGCATCGGCCCCGCGTTGACGTAGCGACCGACACTCAGGTTTCGAACCTCGCCTGCGATGTGTAGCGGTGGCCCATGCAGGCGATCGGTGTGCCCACCGAGCTCGAGGCCGATCGTTGAGCCCGGGCCAGCAGCGATGCAGCGCTCCACCGCCCGAGGATCGCAGATCGACGCAACGCAGGCATCACCGACCTCTTCACGAAGCAGAAATCTGACGAGCTCCGCAGAGTCGCCGGGTCCACCAGTCCAGGGATTGTCCGCGATATCGACCAGAACAATCGGCCCCGACGCATCGGACTTCAGGATTTCGGAGGCGTCATCCCAGGTCGCAACACCGCCGAGGAACTGCGAACGTCGCTCCCAGGCGTATGACGCCAACTCAGCGGCGCACGTCTCCGCGAGGCGCTCATCGCCGTCGGTCGTCACCAGCACGCTGAAGCCCGTATCGGCTGTATCCGCCGGAGGGAAGCCGCCTGAGATCGTGACGTTCAGGACGCCGGGGAGTGATTCGATCTCATGTGCGCGCGCGACGATCGAACGCATCGGCTCGCGATCGGTCGTCATGTTCTGCGATGTCGGCATCATTGGTGGCTTCATCATGCTGGAAACCGGCTGGATCCTGCGCTCGATGATCGCCAGAAGAAGATCGAACGCCTCGCTTGCTCGGTCGCGTTGATCGACGTGCGGGTAGGTGTCGTAGCCAATCAGGATATCGGCGAGCTCGACCATCCGCGGGCTGACATTGGCGTGCAGATCCAGGGTTGCGACGATCGGAACACTCCACCCCGCAACCGATCGAATGCGTTCGAGAATCCAGCCGTCCGCGTCCTCGTGTGCCCCGCTCACCATCGCTCCGTGAAGGGCCAACACTATGCCGTCCGGCCTACTGCTCTCGATCGCGGCCACGATTTCAGCGACCAGCGCTTCAAGCACTGCGTCATCGACGAGGCCAGATGGGGTTGCCCAGACAGCAAGCGCCGGGACGAGCAGTACATCGGCGAGATCGGCCGCATCGAGAAATCCGGCGAACGACGTGGCAGTGTCGCGAAGCGCGGACAGAATCTCACTGCCCCGCCGTAATCCCGCCCGTTGAAAAGCGGCACGGTCGGTCGTAACGGACGAGAAGGTGTTCGTCTCATGCGATAGCTCGGCGGCGACGACTGTCAGCCTGGCGTGCATCAGGGAGCTATCACCCCGCGTCGGGCGGCGACGCCGATTATCTCGCGCGCCTCATCGGGCCGGGCTATCGGGCGACCCAGCTCCTCGGCGAGTCGGGCAATTCGTTCAACGAGCTGGGCATTGCTGATCGCGAGCTGGCGATAGCCGTAATAGATGTTGTCCTCCAGCCCGGTTCGGGCGTGCCCGCCCATGGCGATCGCCATGACATTCATCGGCAGCTGGTTACGGCCGATCGCGCAGACCGACCAGCGCGAATCCGGCGGGAGCGAATCGACCAGGTGGGTCAACTCGCGCGCGGTCGCTGGCGCCCCACCACGCAGGCCAAGGACGAACTGGAACCAGTACGGCGGTTGCAAGAGTCCATCCGCAATCAACTGCCGGGCATTCTCAACCATGCCGCTGTCGAAAATCTCGATCTCGGGAGTGACCAGATGCTCATTCATCTCGCGAGCGAGATTGTCGAGGAATGCCGGCGAGTTGATGAAGACGCCATCGCCGAAGTTGGTTGACCCGCAATCGAAGCTTGCGACCTCGGGAGCGTTGCGGACAGGCGCGGTACGATCGTCGTCGGTGACGATCCCTGCGCCTCCGCCGGTAGACCAGTTCATGATCACATCGCTGCCGGCCGCGCGCACAAGATCGGTCACCTTTTGATAGCGCCAGGCGTCGCACGAGACTCGGCCCTGCTGGTCGCGCACATGGATATGGACGATCGCCGCGCCGGCCCGCCAGCATTCAACTGCCTGCTGCGCGATCTCCTCCTCGGTAATCGGCACGTACGGCGTCTGGGCGCGGGACGTCCTCGACCCCGTCAGCGCCGCCGAGATAATCAGCTTGTCCAACGACATTCCTCTCAGACGTGACTGACACCTTCTGGCATCGATCGACCGCCCGGATAATAGGCGGTTTCGCGCGCGCGCGGTAGAGCAAGCGCGGCTCGCGACCCGGCGCTCGAGTCGTTGGAAAGATCTCGATAATTCACCCTTGACGATATCCGCATAGCCTGATATGATTCGGGCACGTTGGGAAGTACGAGGAGGTACAACTAATGAACCCGATTAAGAAACTGTTCCGCTCGCTCGCCGGTGATGTCTCCGACGGGGGCTTCGAGAGCTACTACACGATGCTGGTTCGCAACCAGGCCGAGGGCGGCCCAAGCGCCGACGAGGCTCGTCGCGACTTCGCATCGGTTCGCGACTCGATATCGCGCGTCTCGATCTTCTAGGACGCCGAGCGCCAATCCAGACGGCACGCCACGGGTCGATCCCGTGGCGTGAGCGTTTGACAGGCGGAAACGGGGGTTGCTATACTCCCCGCGGTCTGCCGACAGGACGTGGCGCATTCGTCTAGCGGCCTAGGACACCGCCCTCTCAAGGCGGAGATCACGGGTTCGAATCCCGTATGCGCTACACTCGCGCGGCCCTATTCAAATGGGGCCGCGTTTTTATTTTGTCATTGTGGAGATTACTGGTGCATTACCAGCTCATTGCCTCCCGGCTCGCGTCCGGCGAGCTGATTCCGGATGCCCTCCCCGTCGCCGGCGGAGGCGATTACTGTAGCGCCTGGGATGCAGGAGACGGGTGGCTGGTCCTTGTCGCTCGCACCGACGAGGCCAGCCGCAGCCTCGAACGCGCCGCATCGATCCTGCCGGTCATCGCGCCCCGGGTCAGTATCCCCATTCCAGAGGCGGGGACCACCGGCGTTATCCTCGGTGGGCAGCGCTTCCTGATGCTTCGACGTCTGCCGGGCGTGCCGCTTTCGGCAGCACTGCTCGACTCGATGTCGCCGGCCCAGGTCGAGACGACGACACGGGCGATCGCCGCCTTCCTCGGCGAGGTACACGCCACACCGGCCGATCTCGCCATGGCAGCGGGCATCCCGATCGGCTGGTACCCATTTGCAGCGACCGAAGATGCCATGCGCGACGGGCCGGCCGAGCAACATTATGTCGCCGATCTCGCCTCCCTGACCCGCGCCTCGTTGCTCGATGGAGAGCTCCTTGGCCGGCTGGATCGGCTGGTTACGATCCATCTCCAGCGCGGAGAGGAAGACCCGATTCTGCTCCACGGCGAGGTCTCGGCCGACCACGTCCTGATCGATCCCGAAACCCTGGATGTAACGGGAATTATCGACTTTCAGGGTGTTATCCTGGGTGACCCGGTCCGCGACCTGATCTATCTCTCCGACAGCTATGGATCCTCGTTTGTCGACACTGTGCTGAGCCACTACTCCGGCACCGCTCTACGCGACCCGAAGCCAGCGCTCGAGTTCTACCGCGTCTGGCACGAGGTGGCACGTCTTCTCTGGGCCGCCGAGCATGGCTATCAGGAACGAGTTCCGGTGCTCTGCTCGCGCGTCGCGGCGGCTGTCGACACCATCTGCCGTTGACGAACCGGGTGTCCTCGGCGATTATCTCCGGTCAGACCGCTGGTAATCGAAGAGAGGGAATGAGGAGTATCATGCAGTACGAAGAGCTCAAGCAGCGCGTCCTGGATGAGATTGACCGCAATGCGGATCATCTCATCAGCGTCGGCGAGCGCATCTATCGCGACCCTGAGCTGGGCTTCAAGGAGTTCAGGACGGCCAATATCGTCGCCGGCGAGTTCCAGAGGCTGGGGCTCGGGTACCACGAAGAGATCGCCGTCACCGGGCTGAAGACTGTTGTGGCCGGTGGATCACCCGGGCCGACCGTCGGCGTTCTCGGGGAGCTGGATTCGGTGTTGGTCGCCGATCACGAGTTCGCCAACCCGGACACCGGCGCGGCGCATTGCTGCGGCCACAACGCCCAGATTACAACGATGCTCGGCGTCGCCAACGGCCTGATCAAGTCCGGAGTGCTGGCCGAGTTGGCCGGGAACGTGGCCTTCTTCGCGGTTCCGGCAGAGGAATATGTCGAGATCGATTATCGCGTCCAGCTCCGTCGCGAGGGCAAGACTGAGTTTCTCGGCGGCAAGAGCGAGATGATCCGGCTCGGCGCGTTTGACGACGTCGATATGGCGATGATGGTCCACGGCGCCAGCAGCCAGAATATGGAGGCGATCGCGGGCGTCGGAGCATCGAACAACGGCTTCATCGGCAAGCAGGCTCGCTTCGTCGGCAAGGCCGCCCACGCCGGCGGCGCCCCGCATCGCGGCATCAACTCGCTGTACGCCGCCGAGATCGCACTGGCCTCGATCAACGCCCAGCGAGAGACGTTCAAGGACGAAGACACCGTTCGTATTCACCCGATCCTCACTCGCGGCGGCGACCTCGTCAACGTCATCCCGAATGACGTGCGGTTCGAGACGATGGTCCGCGGCAAGACCGCCGAGGCGATTGAGGACGCCGGCCGCAAGGTAGACCGCGCGCTTCGCGCTGGTGCGGTCGCGCTTGGCGCGCAAGTGGAAATCGCGACGCTGCCGGGCTACATGCCGCTCTTCAACAACCGCCAGATGGCAGATCTGTTTCGAGACAATTTCCTGTCGTTCTACGGTGAGAGCGACTGGGAGGAAACCGGCCACAAAACCGGTTCCACCGACATGGGCGACATCGCTCACATCATGCCGGCGTTGCACCCGCACGTCCGCGGCTTCTCCGGCACCGGCCACGGCACCGACTGGGCAATCGAGGACAAGTATCAGGCGTATATCCTGCCGGCCAAGCTGATGGCGATGACGGTCATCGACTTGCTGGCCGGCAACGCCGAGATCGCCAAGCACATCCTCGAGACGACCAAACCACCGATGACGAAGGACGAGTACCTCACCTTCATGCGGCGCAACGCCCGCGAGGAATCGTTCGACGGCGCGAAGGTCGGAAACTCCTAGCCCACCGCAGACGGACAACGGCCGGCGCTCAGTCGAGCGCCGGTCGTGTCGCGCGCGTTATCAAGCACCGTATCTGTCAGCCGCCCCGTTCTGTCGTAGCCTCCAGGGCATGACCACCTCCTGGAACACAACCTGGGCAACCGCAGCCGCTGGCACAGCGATGAATTCCGTCGTTCCCGGCGTCGTCCGGCATCGACTCAAACGAGTCGATGGTCATTCCGGCGTCCCTCCTCACCTGGCAGACTGAACAGACATGACGCCGGCAGGATACTGATCGTAACCGCGACGACAACCAGATGGCATATGCCTTGCGTTTCCCGTCTCAGGACTCTTTCAAGCGCGAAACGGAGGACAGTATGAATATCGATCTGGGCATGGATGTCTTGACATCGGACGGTCACAAGCTTGGCGCTGTCAGAAAGCTGGTGTTTGACCCGGCGTCGAAGCAGATTCTCAGCTTGATCGTGGGCGGCGGGTTGATTGGCAATCACGACCATATCGTCGACATGTCGATGATATCCGGCGAGGCCAGCAACGCGCTGACACTCGATCTATCCGAGAAGGACGCCGCGCAGCTTCCGACGTTCGTCACGAGGCAGTTCGTCGAAGTGCCGCGCGGGGATTACGACTCGCTTCCTTATGTACAGCCGAGCGCGAGCGGGGGGCTCTACCTCTACGGCGCGCCGTTCATCGGCCGCGGCTACGAGGGGCGCAGCGATAGCTTCTACGACGCTGCGCCAACTAACCCACCGATCCTCCAGAATCAGTCGAACCTCGAAGAGACAAACACCCTCATCAGCGCAGGAACCGACGTCGTCGGATCCGACGAAAAGAAGATCGGGACCGTCGAGGAGGTGTACGTCAACACCGACGGCGAGGTCACGGGCTTTCTGATCAAGAAGGGCTGGATCTTCACCCACGACATTCGCATCCCGATGGATTGGGTCCGCGAGGTCGATGGCGATAAGATCCATCTCACGCTGACTGGCAGCGAGGCCGAGACAAAGGCCCACGACGCAACGGCGGCAACGTCCTGACACACGGTGTTCACGTTGCGCCGATCGGTTCGGCCGTTCGACTCTGTAACGGGAGAGATGAATGGATCAGCTACTTCAGGAATTGCAGGAGAAGGCAGGACTGAGCGCCGAGCAGGCGCACAAGGCGGTGTCGGTCGTTACCGATTTCTTCGCCAGCCATGCCTCCGACGAGCAGTTGCGGGCGATGGTCGAGAAGATCCCGGGGCTTGACCAATTCTCGGACAAGATCCCCTCGGGCCTGGGCGACAAGATCAGCGACCTGGCCGGCGGATTGTTCAAGAAGAAGGACTGACTCCGACACCAGCCATAGTCATCCACCGGCGCGTTGCGCGTCACGGCCGCTGCTCGTCGCTACGCAGGAGTGGCGCGGGGAGCGGCGTGCCGTAGAGTGGGTCTTCGAGCGCGCGCTGCTCCTCGATGATCGCAATAATTTCTTTGGCTGCCTCCTCGACCGACTTGCCGGTGATGTTGACGATCGGCCATGGATAGCCACTGCGGACGATCCGCCGGAAGTAGGTCATCTCCTCGTCGATCTTGTCCGCGTCGGCATATGCGCCGTCGATCTGCTGACCGAGTGCCTGAAGCCGATTCCGCCGAATCTCACGCAAATACGGCGAATCGATCGTCACCGCGACGATCTTGTGCTGATCCATCGTCTGTAGCTGAGGTGGTGGCGGCACGCCAAGGACGATCGGGATATTTGCGACCCGCCAGCCGCGCATCGAGAGGAAGATCGAAAGCGGCGTCTTGGATGACCGCGAGACCCCCACCAGCACCAGATCGGCCTGGTCGAGCGTGCTGGAGCTCTGGCCGTCATCGTGCTGGACCGTGAACTGGATAGCGTCGATTCGCTGGAAGTAGTCGGTGTCTATTCCGCGCGAGATTCCTGGCTGGAACACCGGTCGCATTCCGACCTGCTGCGAGATATGACCGATCAGCGGGCCAATGAGATCGAAATGCGGGATGATCCGCTGGCGACACTCGCGGACCAGAATCTGCCGGAGTTCCTGGATCACGATGGTGTGAACGATAATCCCCTGGTCGGCCGATGCCTCGCGCACGACGCTGAGAACCTGGTCGCGCGTGCGCACACCTGGCCGGCGGGTGATTGCGAACTCTGTGTCCGGAAACTGCACCATCGCCGCGTCGATCGCCGCTTCTGCGGTCGCGCCGCCGCCATCGGATACGACGAACAGGCGCGCCACTCCCGATGTGCGAACGCCCGACGGGATTGAATCCGACGCGTCCGGAAACTTCGACACTTCTGTGTCCTCCCCATCCGTATCGCTTCGCAGCAAGCCGGATTGTCACAACCAGTGATCACGGCGCCGCAACAAGACTGACCCAAACATCCCGAAGGGGGCACTGTGTACACTACGTCGGGCATCGACGCATGTAGACAAACACGGCTGGCAGGGCGCCGTCGGCCCGCCTCCGGCGACAAACGCGGCAGGATAACGATCTCTCGATGAATCATACGCGCCCGAGGCGGATCATCTTTGCAACATCGGCTCCATCTGCCGCCGGCAGTTCATCCGGTGACGTCAGAGCGGCCGGCACATTCACCGAACACCGTCTGGAGCAGACGCTTTCCGAGCAGTCGCCGCGTGTGCGGGTGACAGTCGAGGCAGTGATCTACGTGGTGTTGGGCGCATTGGCGATCCTGACACGCTTCTGGGATCTGTCCACTCGCGCGCTCCACCACGACGAGAGTCTACACGCGTATTTCTCGTGGCTTTACGCAGTTGGCCAAGGCTATGTCCACGACCCGTTGATGCATGGGCCGACGCTCTTCCACGCTGACGCGCTCGCGTTCCTGCTATTTGGCGACAATGATTATGTCTCGCGGATATGGCCGGCTTTGCTCGGAGTGATCCTGGTGCTCTTGCCGGCGCTACTCCGCGGCCCGAATCAGCTGGGGCGTTGGGGCGCGCTGGCTTGCTCGGTGTTCTTGCTCTTGTCACCGTCAATGCTCTACTACACTCGCTATATCCGCCATGATCCGTTCGTCCTGGTCACGACGCTGACGATCGTCATCGCCTGTCTGCGCTATATGGAGAAGCCGGAACGGCGCTGGGTCATCACCGTCGGGATCATGGCCGGGCTGCTCTTCGCGACAATGGAGGTGTCCTTCATCGTCGCCTTCATCCTGGTGACGTTCGTGCTAGGGGTTGTCACCTGGCAGGTGAGCCGGGCAGCATTCGGCGTCGTCGCTGGCGCCGGAGGCGGGTTGGCGGCCGTCTGGCTTCTGATGCCACGGTTCGGCGCGCCGCCGTTGCCGAGTATTCCCTGGGAGCACCCAACCGGCGACAACATCCGGGCGTTCGCGGTCGACCTTGTTGTCCATCCAACCTTCCTCGCTGCGATCGGCGTGCTGGTGCTCGGGATAGTCGCCACGCTCAGCACACTCGAGAGAGCGCGCAACGCGGAGGAAAGCGGCTGGCTCGCGGGTGTGCTCGGCAACCAGCCACCGGGCTCAACTGGAGCGGCGCTGTTGACGCTCTTGACCAACCGTCGGACGCTCTGGCTGGCGATCGGGCTCGGGTTGACGGCGTTTGTTGCGCTGTACACCAGCATGTTCACCAACATGGCCGGCCTCGCCAGCGGAACCGTTGGCGCGCTCGGCTACTGGCTCGGCCAGCACGATGTCCAGCGGGCGGAGCAGCCATGGTTCTACTACCTCGTGCTGATGGCGCAGTACGAGTTCGTTGCCGTGCTGCTGTTTCCGATCGCGATCGGCTTGACAATACGACGCCTCGTGCCGGCCGTGCTGTTTCGCCGGCCTGTCGATTCACGCACCTATCTTCGTGGCTTCGCGCTCTACTGGGCGTTCATGAACCTCGCGATCTACTCCTGGGCGGGGGAGAAGATGCCCTGGCTAACGGTCCACACCGTGCTGCCGCTGGCGATTCTCGCGGCATCGGTCGTCGGATCTGCGGCCGAGAGCGTCGAACGAGCGGTGAGCGAACGGCAGCTCCCAACGCGCTTCATCTGGGTACCCGCCGCCGGCATTCTGCTCCTTGCGGCTGGGTGGTTTGCGCTCTGGTCGTGGGCGAGCGCAGGCCCGTGGGTTCGCCAGGGCAGCGGAGCGCTGATCCGGGAGATGCGGCCGCTCACCGTCGATCATCCGTGGATTCTGTACCTGCCCATTCTCGCCCTGGTCGCCCTGATCGTCTGGAGCGGCGCCCGAATGGGGCCGCGCCTGGCTGCAAGTGTGCTCGGGATCGCCGCAGTGGGCATGCTTCTCGTCGCCCAGACGCATGTCGGCTTCCGGATGTCTTATCAGGAAGGCGACACCCCGAAGGACATGCTTATCTATGTCCAGACCTCGCCGGATGTCACGCGTGTCATGTCCGACATCGGGACTCTTTCACGCGAATTGACCGGCGGTAAGGACATGGTGGTCTCGTACGATTCCGGCACGTCATGGCCATTTCAGTGGTATCTTCGCAACTACCCTAACCGCCACTACTTCGGCACGACGATCTCCCAGACGCCGGATGCGCCAGTCGTTCTGATCGCGAACGACAACCTGACGGCCGAGAACCTGCAGATGCTCTCGGGCTACACCTATACCGAATATGCGATGCGGTGGTGGTTCCCCGAAGACGAAACCTATCGCAAGTTCGCGATCGCGCCGGAGCTGAACAACGCGAGCCGGCAGAACTATCAGACAGACCAGAAGGGTCCGTTCACCGCTGGTGATGTCGTCGGCAGTATCTGGCATTCAGTCTGGGGGATGCGCGATCCCGCCGAGCAGGCGAAGATGTTTCGCCTCGTGGCGTTTCGGGAGCTGTGGGCGCCGATCGGCTCATACAACTTCCGCGTCTACATACGCAATGACCTGTTGACGACCTGGAACGCGATTCGCTACTAGGTGATGAAAGGGCATCGACCGCTTGAGCCGTGATCTCGCGCTGGACGACGATATCCGAGAGCCCGAGCCGTTGGAGACGACCGTACTCGACCGGGCGATCGATCTGCCGTTTGCCGCCGGCCGTTGGGCGCTGGCCGGCATCGCCATCGTCGCCGCAACCCTGCTCCGGCTGGCCGGGTTGGACCGGTGGCCACTCTCGATCACAGGCGCCAACGCCGCGACGGATGCCTACCGGCTGGTGCGTGGAGAAACGGCCGCGGTAGACCTCCACGGAGTTGCGACAACAGTCGAGTGGGCCGCACTTGCTATGTTCGCGGGGGGCGCAAACGACGCCGTCGTCCGGGTGGGCTTCGCAGCAGCTGGAATCGCAGCGACGCTGGTCTGGCTAGCGTTCGTTCGTCACCTTGGCTGGCAGGTCGCGGCGAGCGGACTTGTGCTGGCGGCATTGTCCCCAACGCTCATCGTCGCCGCGCGCACAGTGGACGGCGCGGCGTTGGTCGCACTCGGCACGATGCTCATCCTGTTGTCCACGATCCGCGACAAGTCAGGCGAAGGTATCGGCTGGTCGATACTGGCAGGCATATCTCTGGCGATGATGACGCTGAGTCACCCGTTCGGGATCGTCGCCGCCGGCATCGCGTGGCTTGGAGCACGACTCGTCGCGAACGCAATCGGTAGCTCAACCACGCGTCGCGTGCCGCTGAATCTAGCGGCGGTGGTGGCCGCGCTGGCGACACTGATACTCACGACGACAGTGCTATTGACCCGGCCGGGCAGTTTCACTGCCTCGCTCCGCGAGCTTTTCGACCAACTCTGGAGCGCACACCTTCGCGAGATCGGTTCACTCGCGCACATGCCGGCCTTCAATCTGATCCTCAACGAACCGCTGCTACTCGTCCTCGGCGCGGTTGCAATCATCACAACACGCGATCAGCCGTTGACTCGCGCCGCGACGATCTGGGCAGCGATCGCTTTCGCGTTCGCGTCACTGTTTGGGGCGGGGACGTTGGCATCGTGGGTCGTGCTGATCGTGCCGCTGACGTTGCTGGGAGCGATTGGCGCAGCATACCTCGTGGCGCGGCTCCCCTGGGGTGAGTACCGGCGCGGGCCGGCGACGCTGTACGTGGTGGCCGCACTACTGATGTTCTCGGCGATCCTCAGCATGTTCGGGCTGCTGAGTGGCGGGCCAGGTTCGCAGACACTCGATTGGCTGATGCGCTTTGTGCTCCTGGTGCTGGTCGCTGTGGTGCCGCTTGCGTTCGCGCTCTCGACGATCGGCCGGCGCATCCAGGGCGATCGCATCGTGATCATCCTCTCGGCAGCGTTGCTGGTGCTCGGCGGGCTCACAGTACGCTCGAGCGTGCTAGCCGCGTCCGAGCGGCCCGGCAACCCCGGTGATCCACTGGCATCACATGCGCTATCTGCGGACATCCCCATCGTTGTCGGGCGTCTGGAACGCCTCTCCCGTGACATGACAATGGCCCAGCGCGATTCACGCGACCCGGCCGGCGGCCACGGTCTGCGGATCGCCGTCGACATCGCCGTCGAGCAACCGTTTGCGTGGTACTTCCGCGATTACCCGAATCTCACCATCTTCGATCCGGAGACTGAATCACCGCCGGCTGATGTCCAGGTCGTCATTCTCGATGGCTCGCGTGACGCCGCCGTCGTCACGCCGGGTCTGCGTGGTCAGTCGTATCAGTACGGGCACGAGCTCGCCCCTGCCTGGGAATCGCCCGACTGGGCCGGGCTAGCGACCGGGATCGTCAATCCCGACGACTGGCGACACTTCGCAGGCTTCATGATCACGCGGAAACTCGACCACAAGCCGGCCGCAACGACATTCCAGGTGCTGGCAACACCCGACATCGCCAACACCTTCTTTCAAGCCACCGGACCGTTCAATCTCTTCGATCGCGTTGGGGCAGGATCGGCGGAGGGGCAGCTCAACGGTCCTCGGGGCGTTGCGGTGGGCGCGGATGGCTCGATCTATGTCGTCGATTCACGCAACGCCCGCATCCAGGAATATTCCTCGGACGGTTCATTCGTCCGCGCAATCGGAACAAATGGCTCGGGGCCAGGGCAGCTTGGACTCAACACCGCGGCTGGCGGCGGCGGGCCGGCCGGAATCGCTATCTCCCCCGACGGCTCGATCTATGTTGCGGACACCTGGAACCATCGCATCGTCGTCTACAACGCTGATGGCTCGCCGCTACGAGCATGGGGCCAATTCGTTGACCTTCAGGACAGCCCCGACGCACAGCAGCAGACAGGTTCGTTCTATGGACCACGAGGGATCGCAATCCACGAGGGGCTCGTCTATGTCACCGATACCGGCAACGAGCGCGTCCAGGTGTTCGACGCAGAGGGGACGTTCATCCGTGCATTCGGTGGCGCTGGGAACGGCGATGGCCAGCTTCGTGAACCAGTCGGGATCGCCGTCGCGGATGATGGCGCCGTCCTCGTAGCGGATTCGCACAATGGCCGGATTGCCCGTTTCGACGCCAACGGCCGTTGGTTGGGCGCCTGGCAGGTTCCACAATGGGTCGGGCTACAGTATTTCGAGCCCTGGCTGGCAGTCGGCCCGAACGGCGTCGTCTATGCGACGACCTCGACAAACGGCGCGGTCGTGTCGTTTGACGCCAACGGCACGGCCGGCGCAGCGATTGGAGTCGGAGTGCTCCGCCAGCCATTCGGCGTCGTGGTCGCGCCGAGCGGCGCCTCGCTACTGGTCGCCGACGGCGCGCTGCAAACGGTGCTCACGGTGCCTCTGACGCAACAGTAGCCAGGCGCTGCTTGCTCCACGTCGGGCCGCAACCGCCTCGGCGTCGCGGGTTGCAAGCGTGACAAAGCGGCGCAATTGAGCGACACTCTTGCGAGATGCGACACGTGTAATCCATGATCCGGGGGCGTCCATGTTGATCACCCTGCTGCACGCCGGGGAGCTTCACGGTAACTGGTGGTTGGCGTGGCGAGCAGACCCATTGCTCACCCCGCTGCTCGTAGCGGCCGCGGCGGGCTACCTCGTGGCATACCGTTCAGCTGCCAAGGCCGGCCGGCCCGTGCCGCCAGACTGGCAGGTCGTCGCGTATCTCGCCGGACTGGCGACCCTGGCGCTGGCGCTGACTGGCCCGTTCGATCACTTCAACGGTGTGCTGTTCTCGGTCCACATGACCCAGCATCTCTTGCTGATGCTCGTCGTCGCGCCGCTGCTGCTGCTGGGAAGGCCAGTGCAGATCCTGCTCCGCGGGCTGCCACCCCGCCACAGCCGCGCGCTGATGCGTCACACCGTCGGCCATCGCCGCGTGCGGAGTGTTCTGACCGTCCTCACTCATCCGGTAAGTGTCGTGCTCCTCTTCAACGGTTCGTTCATTCTCTGGCATCTTCCACGCTTCTATCAGGCAGCCGTTCGAAATGAAATGATCCACGAGATCGAGCACGCGGCATTCCTTCTCACAGCGCTCCTCTTCTGGTGGGTCCTGATTGACCCGGTGCCGCGACACCATCGGCTGTCAACGACGGCAGCCGCTCTGGCGCTGTTCGCTACCTGGATGGCGAGCGACCTCATGTGCGCGACGATTACCCTTGCCCAGGATCTGATCTATCCGATCTATGCCGATACTCCAAAACCATGGGGGCTGACGGCGTACACCGATCAACGGCTTGGCGGCATCATCATGTGGGTGGCAGGCGGGGTGTTTTACGCTGCTGTTCTGATCGGCATCCTTGCCGTTCCCTATCTCCGCGAACGGCCGGCCCGGCAAGTTGGATCGCACGCTGCCACCCAAATGGGTGGGGTAGAACCTTCGAAAGACTATCCCACGGGGTAGTTGCTCTTCGGAGTTGATCCCACTACTGTGGCCGTCATCGACGACGACACCCGTGCACAAGCACCCAATGGCGGTCTCCCCTGCCTGTGCTGCACCTGTCCATGACATTGGTGAGCATGGGCATGGTAGTCGTCACACGCATATGCGCAGGACAGCGTGAGGAATGTTCGCGCACGAGGAGGGTGAACCACGATGAGCGATCAGAAGCCTGCACATGACCAGGCCGGCCGGCGAATCCCCTGGCAGCAGCTGCTGATGGACGATGTCTTCCTGTTGCTCTTCGCCGGGCTGGTAGTGCCGACACTGTTCTACATCGTCTGGGGTCTGTTCAGCCTGGCCAGCGTCCCGCTGTTCGGGAAATAGGTAGCGCTTGGTTCGACCCGTTGGGCGATCGTAGACAAGGGGGGACGATGGCCAACCGATTCAGCACGTTCGCGAAGCCACAGGGGGTGTGGTGGACCGCGATGGGGCGTGATGAGAAATTGTGGCTCGGCATTGCCGCTATCTGGGGCGTGTCGATGTTTGCGATGATCTCATTCATCTGGCCGATGATCGGCAGTCAACAGAACAACATTCTCAGCTACCGTATCGAGCCGACCGCCTACAAGGCACATGTCGACGCATATGTCACAGCGCATACGGTCGGCGAGGTAGAGGGGGTGCCGATCGTGGCCCCCGAGCCGGGCGGCGAGGTCTATCTCGAGGCGTATACCTACGCATGGCGTCCAGTCATTCAGCTGAAGCGTGGCGAGACCTACACCTTCTACATCTCCTCGCTCGATATGCAGCACGGCTTCTCGCTGGTGATGCCCGGACATGCCCTGAACCTACAGATCCTTCCGGGGTTCGTCACCGAAATCAAGCTGACGCCACAAGAATCGGGGACATTCCCGATCATCTGTAACGAATACTGCGGGCCTCTGCATCACATGATGACCGGCCAGATCATCGTCACCGACTAGTAGGGGGAGAAGGGGTGACCTCATGGCGATAGCAACGCCGGGTCTGTTCAGACGCTGTGCTGTGACAGGGCTCGAAGTTGACCGATCGGCCGAGAAGCTGATCAAGTTCCACGCTGTAACAGCGGTTCTCTTCCTGGCATTTGGCGGATTCCTCGCACTCTGTATCGCGCTGACGCGCTGGGAGGCGGTCCACCTCCTGTCCGCAAGCCGGTTCTACGAGTTCGTGTCGGCTCACGGTATGGTGATGTTGATCTTCTGGATCATCTTTTTCGAGATGGCCGGTCTGATCTTCGGCAGCACCATCCTGTTGAGCACGAAGATGCTCGTTCCAAAGCTCGGCTGGGTCGTCTACGGCATGATGCTCGGCGGCTCTCTCGTAGCGACCTGGATGATGATCACCGGCCGGGCAGTCGTGATGTTCACGTCATACCCGCCACTGAAAGCGCCGGCTCTTTACTACGCAGCGGTGCTCGTGTTCGCTGTTGGCGCTATTCTCGGCTGCGTTCACTTCTTCATCAACATCGTCGGAGCGCGGATGAGAGGTGATGTCACTTCCCTGCCGCTGTTCAGCTTCGCGCTTGCCGCTGCGGCGATCATCGCGCTCTGGAGCCTGATCTCCGGCGCGGCGGCGCTGATTCCGGCGTTCCTCTGGGCGGCCGGCCTGATCCCGTCAGTCGATCCAGGCGTCTACCGCCTGCTCTACTGGGGGCTTGGACATGGCGCCCAACAGATCAATCTCGCGGCAATGGTCGCGATCTGGTATGGGCTTGCAAGCCTGACCACCGGCGCCAAGCCACTGAACGAAGGCCTGAGCCGCTTCGCGATTGTCCTCTACATCTTCTTCATCAACATGGGCTCCATTCACCACCTTCTCGCCGACCCGGGCCTGACACCGTGGTTCCGGAACATCAACACCAGCTACATGATGTACCTGGCGGTTCTTGGGAGCCTGATCCACGGCTTCAGCATCCCGGCCTCGATTGAGCTGGGGCTTCGCGAGCAGGGCTTCCGCAAGGGGCTCTTTGGGTGGCTACGACGCGCCCCCTGGGGCGAGCCGGGCTTCGCGGCCCTGGCAGTAAGCCTCTTCCTCTTCGGTGTCATGGGCGGCATCAGTGGCGTGATCATCGGTGGCCCGCAGGTCAACCTGATCATGCACAACACGCTTCTCTCCCCGTCCCACTTCCACATGACCGTGGTTACCGGGACGACGATCGCCTTCATGGGGCTGTCCTACTACCTGGTTCCATTGATCTTCCAGCGTGAGCTGGTCCTACGCGGGTTCGCACGCTGGCAGCCGTACATCTACGGCGCAGGCATGGTGATCTGGGCGGCAGGCATGGGGCTGGCGGGGCACTGGGGTGTTCCACGCCGGCACTGGGACATCACGTTCTCGTCCTCCGTCTTTCCGCTGAAGTCCGATATCTTCGAGACCCGGACGATCGACGTGTTCCTGGCTTTCCTCGGGATCGGCGGTATTCTCGCCGTGATCGGTGGAGCCATGTTCGTGACGGTTATCGTCGGGACCGTGTTCACCGGGAAACGCTCGGCCACTCCGTACCTCGGGAAGATCATGGCGGATACGTTTGCGCCGGTGCCGGTTGTCTCTGGCGCATCTGGCGAGGATGAGGCTGTCGTCAAGAAGCACAAAGAGCACGAAGGGTTTGAGACCCCCGGCGCGCTGGTGCTTGCGCTCATCTACCTGGCGTTGTTCGTTGGGTTGTACGGCTTCTCCTGGTTCGAGTTGAGCAAACTCCCCTGGGGAGTGCACTAGCCCCGATTTCAGGCGGTTGAATGTGAGATGCCTCTCCGGATCGGAGAGGCATCTCACGTTGTCAGCCGACGTGGATCAGCTCGGTCGAGATATCTGCGATCGCGCCAAACGCGAGATTGGCTTCAAAGAACTTGATGATCTCCGCGAGCATGCGGTCGGCATGAATGCTGGAATTGGACACGCAACTGAATCCGATACCCGCCATCTGCCAGGAATCGAGATAGTCGACTTCAGCGACGCTGACGTTGAAGCGCGATCGCGCCCGCTCGACGACCGAGCGAACCACGCGGCGCTTCTCCTTCAACGACTGGCTCTCGAAGAGCTGTACCGAGATATAGCCGACTCCCACGATCATAGCGCTCTCGTCCGACTCTAGATGACGTTATGCTCCTGCGCGAGCGCGCCCTCCTGAAACCGGCTGGGGCGAAAGGCGGACACGTCAATCGCGCTCGACTCACCATCCACAACCATCTCGGCAACCACCTTCCCGATGGCCGGCCCTTGCATGAAGCCGTGACCGGAGAAGCCGGCAGCCACCAGCAACCCCCCCATTTCCGGCACGGGGCCAACCAGCGGGTTGTCATCGGGGGTGACCTCGTAGAAGCCCGCCCAGCCACGCAGCACAGCCGCCTCCTCGAAGACCGGCGCGCGCTCGATCAGTGCTTCAACCGTTGCCACCATCCAGTCGTCGTCCACGACCTTGTTCTCCGAGCTGGGCTCATCCTTGTTGCTCATGCCGAAGAGGAAGCCCTGACTCTCGGGGTGAAAGTACAGCGATCGAGCAAACTCGATCGTCATCGGAGCCGTCGGCGGGATCAGGTCAAACGGCTCGGTGATGAACGACATCCGCCGGTACGGGTGGATCGGCAAGTCCAGCCCTGCTAACGCTCCGACCGCGTTCGTCTGCGGCCCAGCGCAACAGATGACCAATGGCGCGGAGATCCGTGAGTCGCCGCTACGAACACCGCGAATACGCCCATCCCCAATGTCAAACCCGGTGACCGGAGCGTCCTCGACGATACGGACGCCGAGCCGACGCGCCGCCTGGGCGAATCCCATCGTGCTGGTCGACGTATCGGCCCAGCCATCGCGCGGACAGAAGGTTCCGCCGATCACGTCGTCCACCACGACAGCCGGGTTCAGTGCGCGAATATCATCCGGGGTTACCCAGCGCACCGGCACGCCGAGAGACTGTTGGAGGGCGAGGTTCTGTTGAAAGACTTCGACCTCGTCCTGGCCAGTGAGCAGGAAGAGATAGCCTTGCTGCCGCAGGTTGATATCGACACCGAATCGTTCCTCAAACTGCTCCCAGTATTCGAGGCTGATCTGCGAGAGTCGGATATTTGTCTCGGTCGAGAACTGCAGCCGGATTCCGCCGGCCGCATCGGCCGTTGCGCCGCGGCCAATCTGGTCGCGTTCCAGCACAACCACATCGCGAACCCCTCGCTCGGCAAGGTGGTACGCGATCGAGCATCCCATGATACCGGCGCCGATGATGACGACCTCAGCCGTCGCTGGAATCTCGACCATTCCCTGCCCTTTCTGTCTATTGCGATAGCGTAACCGATCGATGGACTAATCCATCACTGTCAGGTCGCGGGCTGCGTTATTCAGGCTCTCGTAGCCGTCTTCGGTGCAAACGAGGATATCCTCGATCCGCACGCCGAACTTACCGGGAATGTAGATACCGGGCTCGTCCGAAAAGACCATGCCTGGCTGTAGTGGCGTCGCGTTGCCGTGGACCATGTACGGCTCCTCATGGACATCCAGCCCAAGACCGTGGCCGACGCGGTGGATAAAGTACTCACCATAGCCCGCTGCTTCGATGACGTCTCGGGCTGCCTTGTCGACGGCCTCGCACGCCACGCCCGGTCGGGCAGCCGCCTTGGCCGCGGCATTCGCCTGCAGGACAGTCTCATAGACCGTGCGGTACTCCTCGCTCGGTTCGCCGACATGGACGGTCCGGGTGATGTCCGAATAGTAGTGTTCCCAGGTACTGCCGAAGTCGAAGACGACCGAGTCTCCCTCCGCAATGACTCGCTCGCCCGTCATATGATGCGGCGAAGCTGACCCCGGGCCGCTGGCAACGATGAGGAATCCCGGCTTCGGCAACCCCTCGTCAGCCAGGCATTGAGCCAATCTCTCGGCGGCCTGAAGCTCCGTCAGACCCGACAGTCGCGTGGACTCGACGAACCGCGCCCAACCGATGTCGGTCCGCCGGGCAGCCTCCCGCAGCGCCGCGACTTCCGCCTCGTCCTTGACGACGCGCAGCAGTCCGATGACGTGTCCACCAGGGATCCAGCTTGCCCCAGGCAAGGCTGCCTGCAGCCGCATCAAAAAGACAGAGAAAGTCTGGTCGCTCACGGCTATCGTCTTCCCGGCGGCGTCACCGACCAGCGACGCGACCAGCGCCGACGGATTCTCCGTCTCGCCCCAGGCATGGACATCGACGATGTCGCGCCGCGCCTCGAGCCGAACAGCCTCCAGTTGCGGGGCCACGACGAACGGCCGGCCTTCACGCGGGACGCCGAGCAACGTCAGTCGCTCTGATGCATGCGCCGGATATCCGAGCAGATATGTCAAGTCGGACGACGGCGTCACCAGCAGGTAGTCAACCCCCTGCCGCGCCATCTCCTGCTGGGCGCGTGTCAGTCGACGCGCCAGAACCGGGTTGTTGTCTGCCATTTTCTCGTTCCTCCCCATGTCGTTCACCTGGTTGTCGGGGCGATTCTAACCTACGAACGCTGTGCTATCCTGCCGTCGCAACGATTGAGGGAACTGAAAGGGATGGTTGTGGGGACACATCGGGTGATGATCACAACGCCGCTCGAGGCCGAGCACGTCGATCGGATCAGACGTGAAGCGCCGGCCGGCGTCGACGTGATCTACGAGCCGGATCTGCTGCCTCCGACCAGATACACCGCCGATCACAACGGCATCGACGACTATCACCACACCTCCGAGCAAGCAGCGCGCTGGGCAGAATTGCTGGCGACGGCCGACATCCTCTTCGATTTCCCGCCCGGCAGGCTCCATCCCCACGAGGCGTCACCGCGTGTTGGCTGGATTCAGACAACCAGCGCCGGAGTTGGCCGGACGGTAGCCACAATGGGGATCAAGCCAGGCGAGCTGATCATCACGACCGCCAGCGGTGTCCACGTCCGGCCACTCGCCGAGTTCGTCATGATGGCGCTGTTAATGGTGGTGAAGGAGCATGATCGCCTACGTAACGACCAGGCTGCTCATCGTTGGGTGCGCTTCTGTTCGGATGAGCTGTCCGGCAAGGTCATCGCGATCGTCGGGCCCGGCAAGATCGGCAGCGAGATCATCCGTATCTCCCGATGTTTCGACATGCGCCCGGTAGCCACCGCGCGCGATTGCCGGCCGGAGCGCGCGGCAGAACTGGGCGTCGAGCGTCTCTATCGTCGCGACGAGCTCCACGAGATGCTCGGTATTGCCGATGCGATCGTCCTCTGTGCGCCGCATACCCCAGAGACAGAGAACATCATGGACCGGGCAGCCTTCAACGCTGTGGCGCCGGGCGCCGTCTTCATCAATATCGGCCGCGGGCCACTGGTCGACGAGGCCGCGTTGCTCGAGAAGCTCCTTGACGGCACGATCCGCTTTGCCGCGCTCGATGTCTTCAGAACCGAGCCGCTGCCGGCTGACTCCCCGTTCTGGGATCTGCCGAATGTGTTGATCAACCCGCATTCGGCCAGCACGTCGGACCGGGAGAATGGCCGGATCACGGATATCTTCCTGCACAATCTGCGCTGCTACGTCGAGGGACGATCCAGCGACATGCGCAACGTGCTCGACATCGAACGGATGTACTAAGGAGAGACGGATGTCGTCGATCGACCAGGCGCTGGTAACGAGAATCTGCCAGGCGATTGACGAGCGGCGCGACACAACCGTCGCGCTGCTGCAATCACTCGTCCAGATCCCATCAGTGACAAATGACGAAGGGCCGGTCCAGCGAGTCGTCGCGGCGGCGTTCGCAGACCGGGCGCTGGATGTGGACGCATGGGAAGCAACACCCGAGGAGATTGCGCCATTTGTCGAGCATGTCGGGCGGCAGACGGTCTTCGCGGGCCGCGCGAACGTCGCCGGAATCCGGCGTGGCGCGGGAGGCGGACGGTCGATCCTGCTCAACGCCCACGTCGACACCGTCGAGCCGGGCGATCCTGCGACCTGGACGCACAACCCGCTCGGCGGCGAGGTTGTCGGCGACCTGCTGTATGGACGCGGCTCTTGCGACATGCACGGTGGGTTGGTCAGCTTCCTGGCCGCATTCGATGCGCTTGACACGCTCGGCATTCAGTTGGCCGGCGACGCGACGATCCTGTCAACGGTTGGCGAAGAGGACGGTGGCCTCGGAGCCCTCTCTTCGATCTTGCGCGGGTATCGTGGTGACGCGACGCTCATCACCGAACCCACCCGGCTGGCGTTGGTCACCGCCCAGGGTGGCTCGCTGGTGTTCCGAATGACGATTCAGGGCAGATCCGCTCACGCGGCCGTCCGTGACGAGGGAGTCTCCGCGCTGGAGAAGTTCGTGCCGATCTTCCAGGACCTGCTTGCCTTCGAGGCCGAACGAAACGCGACGCTCCAGCACCCACTCTACGCATCGATCGCCAACAAGATCCCGATCAACATCGGCGTTGTCCACACCGGTGTCTGGGCTTCGACTGTGCCGGAGTCGCTGGTGGCCGAGGGCCGCGTCGGGCTGATCCCCGGCGAGGACGTGGACGAATTCAAACAGCAGGTCGTCGAACGGATCATGAGCGTCGCCAACCGCGACCCATGGCTGCGCGAGCACCCGCCAGTCATCGAGTGGTTTGGTGGCCAGTTCGCCCCGGCCGAGACGTCCGTCGACGCGCCGATCGCGCAAGCGATCCTTCATGCGCACGCGGCAATCACTGGTAGCCCTCCACCGGTCGAGGCTGTCACGTATGGCGCCGACATGCGCCTGTTCAGCATGATCGGCGGCATGCCATGCGTCATGTACGGCGCGGGGGATGTCACAATCGCCCACCACGCCGACGAGCACATCAGCATCACCGACCTGTTGACGGCCTCGAAGACAATTGCCTGCCTGCTGGTCGACTGGTGTGGAGTCGCATAGGCGGCTGGCTCAAATCCCTCAGGTGCAACGAGCCGCGATGAACTCGAGCCATCCGGGAATGTCGTCGGGCATCAGGTCGGGTGTCTCTGTTTCGCCGGTATTGGTGGAGAAGATCTTCAGATAACGATCGGTGACAAAGACGGCGGGAAGATCGTCTTCGGCGAGACCGTAGCGCGCCCGCAGTGCGCCGTCGGCATCGACGATCGCCGGCAGGTTGTGCGTGTCCATGCCAGGCGGGACGATCGCGATAATCTCTCCGATCTCTGCATGGGCCGCATCCCGCTGACCAACGGCATCGGTGAGCCAGCGCTGGCCGGTGGCGTCGTCAGCAACGAAGAGTATGCCGAGGTTGCGGCGCATATAGAACGCCTGGCGAATTGACAGCCGGTTGCCACGCGGCGTCGGGCCAACAAGGTCCGGCGCAATCTGGCCGCGCGTCGGTTTCGCCACCGCAGCGGTTCCATCCTGTTTCACCATGGCGCCGGCCTCCTCTTCTCTGTCCGAATCCAACACGACGTTTCGCGCGCCACTCTCAGCGCGAAGATTCAGCAATATCCGCGACGCGGGCGCCGGTGACACGGAGGATCTCGGCCGGCCGGATCTCCAGCAGAGAATCGACGCGCCCGCCGCCACCGAAGACAACCGGCAGGTCGGCAACCTGCTCGTCGACGATAACCGGAAGCGCTTCGATGTGTCCAACTGGTGGCGTGCCGCCGGCGGGGTAGCCTGTTCGCGCGAGCACCAGTTCCGCTGGCGCCATCTTCACTCGCGACAGCCCGGCAACGTCGGCAAGCCGCAATCGATCGACTCGTGACGATCCCGACAACACTGCCAGCACAACCTCGTCACGACCGTCGGTGAAGAGAAGGGACTTGATGATCTGTCGCGGATCGACGCCAATCGCTGCGGCGGCGTCCGCCACCGTCGGCGTCGGCACGCCCGGCTCGATCATCCGCGCGTGGATCTCGCCTCTCGCAATCAGCCGGTCAAGAAGCGTGGGGGCGTCGATGCCGATCTCGCGTAGTAGCTGGTCGCGAAAGCAACGGACAAACTCGGCGCGGCGCTCGGCTTCCGCCCGTCCCGCATCGGTCTGCATCAGCGCCGGAAGCCGCAACAGCTTGCGTTCGATATGGTCGAGTCCCCAGGCCCGATCATCGAGTTCGCGCCTGACACCAAGTGGATCGTCCGGATCATACAGCGATCCACCGAGCATCGCGCCGGTCACCCACAATCGGGCGATGCCGATCGCGCCGAGCGCGTCGAGCCGGTCGGCGTCCTGAACAATCCGCGCCTCGGGCGTCCTGGGTTCAACCCCGCCGGAAAACGAGTGCGACTCGACCGCGCTCGCAACGTGTTCGGCGAACGCGTCGCCCGCCCCGAGATCGCGAAGGATCGTCCGAGCTTCGGCGGAGGAGAGACGGGCGGCCTCGCCGGGCGCGCCTTGTCCCTTCGGCAGCGCGATCACGTCATGCAGCCAGGCGGCGGCCTCGACGACGTGACGATCGACCGGCCGGCCGGCCACTATCTCAGCATCCGCCAGCAGACGCGCATTGGCGACGACTCGCGCAAGGTGCGCCGCATCGTGTGCGGCGTCATTCGCCGCCGCGCGTTGGCGGGCCACCTGCTGGATTCGTGACAGTAACGGCTGGTCTTGCATGTCAGCCGATAGCCAGGATGCGCGCCTTGAGAATAGCGTGCGGTGTATGAATGACAACCGCCTGACCGACACCATGTCCGATCAGCGCTTTCCCAACCGGCGACTCATTCGAGATTCGCCCTTCGGTCGGATTGGCCTCGACCGCCCCGACGATCGTATACGTCTCCTCGTCTCCGTCGATATCGATCGTCACCGTCGAACCAAGGCGAACAGTGCTGGCCGTGCTGGCAGCCTCTTCGTCGATAATCTCAACGCGCTTCAGCATCTGTTCCAGCTGCTTGATGCGGCCCTCGATCAGCGTCTGATCGTGGCGAGCGGCGTGGTACCCACCGTTTTCGCGCAGATCACCCTCTTCCCGAGCGGCAGCGATCGCGCGAATCACTTCGGGCCTCTTGACGGTAATCAGCTCCTGATATTCGGCCTTCAGTTGCGCCAGACCGTCGGACGTAACTAATGTTCGTTCGTACATGTGTCCTCATCTGTGAATGTATCGTAAGGGGTGATCCCGTTGTGAGCCGGTCCACACGCTGCGATGACCTGCTACCCCTGATTCCACGTCGGGATCCTGAAGTATACGCCCGATCTGGCACGCGGTTCGGGTGACGACGCGATAAGACTTCGGCCGGGAACGACTATACTGGACGTAACACGACCAATCGCGGGGAGCGTTGAGAGGAAACGAGACCGTGAAGTTCGCGACGACCATCATCTACGCTGATGATGCCGACACGATCGCCCGGGTGCGCCCGACTCATCGGGAATACCTCACGAAGCTGAAGGAGCAGGGCCAACTCTGGGCCTCCGGGCCGTTTGAGGACGACTCTGGCGCGCTCATCATCTACGAGGCCGACGATCACCAGGCCGCCGAAGCGCTTATCCAGAACGATCCCTTCAACAAGGCCGGCGTGTTTCAATCGTACACGATGAAGCCTTGGCGACAGGTCTTCTGACTCGAGCATACAAGATACGGGAGGAGAGAACACAGTGGTGCAGACAACATTAGACTCATACAAGCTGGTTATCGACGGCCAGCAGGTCGATGCCGCTGAAGGGGCAACGTTCGAAACGATCTCACCCGCGAACAACGAGGCAGTCGGCCGGATCGCAAAGGCCGGAATCGAGGATGTGAACCGCGCCGTGGCTGCGGCGAGGCGCGCATTCGATGACGGTCGCTGGTCGAAGATGACGCCATTGGAGCGCACGAAGCGGATGCGCAGAATGGCCGACATCATCCGCGAGCGTGTAGATGAACTGTCCCGCCTGGAGACGCTCAATTCCGGCAAGATCATCGTCGAGGCCCGCGCAGACGTGCTCAACTCGGCGATCTGCATCGACTATTACGCCAGCCTGGCCGGCCAGACCTGGGGCGAGACGATCCCGATGAATGGGCCGCTCCTGGACTACACCGTCCGAGAGCCAATCGGCGTCTGCGCGCAGATCATCCCGTGGAATTTCCCGATGTTGATGGCCGCCTGGAAGATCGCCCCTGCCCTGGCGACTGGCAACACCATCGTCCTCAAGCCTGCCAGCAACACGCCGATCACCGCGCTTCTGCTCGGTCAGATTGCCCTCGAGGCCGGCATCCCCGACGGTGTGCTGAACGTGCTGAGCGGGCCCGGCGCGACGATCGGCGCGGCGCTCTGCGAGCATCCCGACGTCGATAAGGTTGCCTTCACCGGCGAGACCGAGACAGGACGCGGCATCCTGCGCCAGTCGGCCAGCACGATCAAGAAGGTCACCCTCGAGCTTGGGGGCAAGAGCCCGAACATCGTCTTCGCCGACGCCGATATCGACGAGGCAGTCCGCGGGTCGCTGTTCGCCATCTTCACCAATGCCGGGCAGCGCTGCACCGCGCGAACACGGCTCTTCCTCCACGAGTCGATCCACGACAAGTTCTTGTCCGACTTCCTCGCCCGCACGGCGCAGATTCGCGTCGGGGATCCGCTCGACTGGGACACGCAGATGGGGCCGGTCGTCTCGCGCGCGCAGTGTGACCGGATTCTGTCGTTCATCGATAAGGCGAAGAGCGAAGGCGCCAATGTCGCTCACGGCGGAGCACGGGTCGATGCCGCCGCGCTTGCGAACGGCAACTTCGTCCAGCCAACCGTGCTGGACCGAGTGCATAACGATATGACGATTGCCCAGGAGGAAGTCTTCGGCCCGGTCCTGTCGGTTATCCCGTTCAAGGATGACGACGAAGTCGCGGCGATGGCTAACAACACGATCTACGGCCTGGCAGCGACGATCTGGACAAACGATGTCAAACGCGCTCACCGGATGGCAGCCGCCATCCGGGCGGGCAATGTGTCAATCAACTACCCGACGGTCAACCCGCCGGAAGCGCCGTTCGGTGGCTACAAGCAGTCCGGCCTCGGCCGCGAACTGTCGCGCCATGCGATGGATCTCTATACCGAGGTCAAGAACGTCGTCGTCAATCTCAACCCGCAGCCATTCGACTGGTATGGCCGCTGGCCGGAGAAGCCGTAGCACGCATCAACTGATAGCCACGATGGTCACGGGGCCGGCTTGACTGCCGGCCCCGCTCTCGTTCATCCCGCTCCGTGCCGCGATACGTGGATGCCGAACGTCGGGTTCGCCAACTAGACCGTTGTCGTTGCCCTCCCGCGCGACAAGACTCTGTCAGAGATCGATCGGCGGATCCATGCTCGACGGCGCGAAACCCGTCGCGCGTTGATAGGCGTCGTCGAGAATCGCATGGAGATCCGCATCGCTGCGGCCGGCGACTGGCACAGCGACCCAATCGCCGAATGAGCGCATGCCGCTACCCTCGGGAACCCACTCGGAGACGTCGGGAGATGTCAGCAAGGTGGCACGAACTGCGGGCGACGCTTTGACGACGAGATGATCGGCGCGAAAGAACGCGAAGAGCGTGCCGGGAACGGTCAGCGCGGGATTGCCGAAGACATTGCCCCGGCGGGCAAACGGCCAGCCGCGGAGATCGCCAGACAGCCGTTCCCGCAGCGCAGCCGCCGCCTCAGTGCCCATCTCCCAACTCCACCGTCAGCCCGTCGTAGGCCAGCTCGACACCGGACGGCAGCCGCTCACTCCAGGCAGCGTGGCCGACCTCGTGCGACAGATGTGTCAGATACGCCCGCGCAGGTCGCACCTCGGTGATGATGTCCAGCGCCTCGGGGATCGAGAGGTGAACCGGATGTGGCCGCTCGCGCAGCCCGTTGATGACCAGAACCTCTGCGCCACGCATGACGTCGAGCGATGATTCCGGCACGATCTTGGCGTCGGTGAGATACACCAAGTCGTGAATGCGAAATCCCATGACCGTCCATCGACCGTGGCTGACCGGGAACGGACGGAACCTCGTTGGTCCAATGTCGAAATCTCGATCGACAGAATGGAGTCGAAGGTCGGGTTTCCCACCGTAGAACGGGAATGGATACTCGAACGCATAGGCGAAGCGCTCCCGGAGCAGCTGAGCAGTGAATCCGTCGGCATAGGTTTCGAGCGGCGCCTGGTTGAGATAGTTGAAGCTCCGCAGATCGTCGAATCCTGCGACGTGGTCGGCGTGGGCGTGGGTGAAGACAACCGCATCGATGTGCGTGATGTTGTTCGCCAACGCCTGCAGCCGCAATTCCGGAGTCGTGTCGATCAGAACCGTCTGACCGTCGACGCGCACAATCGCTGACGAGCGTGTGCGCTTGTCTCGTGGATCGGTCGAGCGGCAGACCTCGCACTGGCAGCCAATGACCGGCACTCCGTTGCTCGTCCCGGTTCCGAGGAAGGTAATCTCCATCGTCGGTCGCCGCTAACCGAGTAGCCGGTTGGTCGTCGCGACATGCTGCATCCAGCGGCGCTCGCGGCCGATCGTCGTTGGCTCGCCGTGGCCAGAGAGAACCGTCACCGCGTCTGGCAGCTCCAGCAGTCGCCGGATCGTCGCGATGGTGTCATCCTCGCTCGCGCCGGGGATATCTGTGCGACCGTAGCCATTCGGGAAGAGCGTGTCGCCACCGAAGAGCAGGTTCGCCTCGGCGAGGTAGAGCGAGATCTGTCCGGGGCTATGCCCGGGAGTGTGCATGACGACGAATCGGTAGTCTCCCAGTGCCAGCTCATCACCCTCAGCCAGCTCGCGGTCGACCTGGGCCGGCGGAATTGGCACCGGCGTATTGCTCGGCGCATCGAGGCGTCCGCGGTCGAGCGGATGAACGACGAGCGGGATGTTGTAACGAACACGGATCGCCTCCGCGTCGCCGATGTGGTCCCAATGGGTGTGCGTCAGGACGAGCATGACCGGAGTTGCGCCGGCCTCTGACAGAACCGTGTCGATTGGCGACGCCGCGTCTGGCGGCGCGTCGATGATGAACGCGGTGCTGCTGGCCTTATCGATCACGACCCATGCGTTCGTCGCGATTGGCCCGGCTGGAACCTGTATGACCTGAAGTCCATCGACTGCCGACACTATTGCCTCCTGCTCGTATGTCACGCCATCGTCGATTCTACGCGAACGAGCAAGCGACTTCGTCAGATCAGATATCACGCCGGTTGAAGGTGATCGCCGACACAGCGACAAGGATCACGCAGTAGGCGACGGCATAGCGCACGGCGAACTCGGACGGCGGTGAGATCGTGCCGAACGGGGTCGGGCCGAGGAGGTCGACCGCAGACGGCGGCTGGACGACATCCGAAGCGAGCCGCCACATCGAGTCACTCGGAAGCACGACACTCGTGATAACGCCGATCCGGACCATCGTGTCATTATCAAGAGCCGCCCCTACTTGCTCCACGAGCCCGCCAGTCAACGCCATGCCGTACAGCATGAGGACGACGATGCCGTTTGCCATCGTCGAAAAGATCGTCGAACCAAACATCGTCAGCGCCAGCAGGATCGCCGCGACCAGGATCATCAGCGCTAACCCGTGGAAGATATTCGGCGGCATGTAGTGGCCGACGACTCGAGAGACCAGCACGACCCCACCGACCATCAGGCCGACATAGACGGCGATCATCACCAGAAATCCGAGGTACTTCCCTGTAATGATCTCCCAGCGTGAGATCGGCTTGGGCAGGATCGACTGAAACGTGCCGGCCTCGATCTCTCCAGAGATCGCGCCGACGGCGGCGAAGATCGTCATGATCCCCGCCAGAAAATTGACGGTGTAGAGGCCGAGCAGCACCATCGCGCTCGCCTGCACATCATATGGGAGGAGATCCTGCGCCCGCCCCAGTCGCTCTTGGCGATACTGGAGCATATCCTCGCGGAAGATCTGGAAACCGAAGACATAGAGCGCCAGGAACAGAACGCTCAACAGCAGCACTGCAAGAATCATCTTGCGTCGAAAGGCCTCGCTAAACGTCAGTCGGGCGATCAGGAGGACTCTCATGCCTCCGCCCGTTCCGGTGTCGTCTCAACGACCTCGAAGAATAGTTCCTCAAGGCTGAGGTGATGCGGGGTCGCGCCGTAGACTGGCACTGCCGCCGCGACCAGCGCGTCGATCAGCAGCGCCACCGTTTCCTCGTCTCGCGCCTCGACCGTGATCACGGGAGGCCGGCCGGGATCGTTCACGATATGCCGGACTCCTCCGTATCGCTCGATAATTCGCCGGACGTCGTCGTCAAGCCGTCCAAGACGGAGCTCGACGAGGAGCTCGCGATTCAGGAGATCGCGCATCGAGCCGGCCGCCACGACGCGCCCGCGATTGATAATCGCGACACGATCGCAGACCGACTCAACTTCGGACAGCAGGTGAGAGTTGAGGAACACGGTCGTTCCCTCGGCGCGAAGCGACTGAATGATCGTGCGGACATCCAGCCGCCCAATCGGGTCAAGAGCAGACGTCGGCTCGTCAAGGATGACAAGCTTCGGATCCGGCAGCAGCGCCTGCGCCAGACCAATGCGCTGCTGCATGCCCTTCGAGTAGGATCGAAGCCGCTCGGCACGCCGACCGTACATCCCAACCTGCTGCAACACTTCGGGGATCCGTCGGCGACGCTCGGGCTCGGCCATGCCGTAAAGCTGGGCATGCAGCTCCAGTAACTCTTCCCCGGTCAGCCAGTCGTGGAAGCGAAATAGCTCGGGGAGGAAGCCGATCCGGCGGCGCGCGTTTCGATCACCCAGCGGCCGGCCGAGCAGATGCGCCACACCCGAGGTTGGCCGCGTCAGCCCCATCAGCATCTTGACCGATGTCGTCTTCCCGGCCCCATTTGGCCCGAGGAAGCCGAAGACCTCTCCCTGGCCGACGGCGATGGTCAGGTCATCGACCGCGACAAAGCTGCCAAATACCTTCCGGAGGCTGCCCGTCTCGATTGCCAAATGGGCGGATCGCAACGTGCCGCGATCGCCTCCAGAAGAGTGCTCGCCACCATCGCCTATCGTCATCAGGCCACCACCACTACATGAAACGAGCCGCCACGAGAGCGGCTCGTTTCAAGATTATCGTCACCAGAGTGCCACAACGCCCGCGGGCGGGAGCATGGATCAGTGGACTGCGGCCATCGACTTGGCTGTCGCCATCACCTGATCTGCAGACACCTGGCCGGCAACCGCGTAGAGCTTGCCGTCCGCCTGCCAGATGACACCGTTGCCCTGATCGGACTTGATCAGCAGGCCGGCATGGCCGTCAACTGTCACGTCTTCGCTTGTCGCGCCCTCAGGAATCGGGATGATCAGCGTTTCCTTCCAGTCCTTGACTGCCCGAAGCTGGGCCGCCAAATCGGCTGGCAGAGCCGGGAAGCGCAGAATATCCTCGCGGAGTGCGTTCACATTCAGCTCGGATGGGATATTGAGCTGCGGGCTTTCCATCTGACCGACGACGAGGTTCTCACCTGCTGCATTCTGATAGTGCAGAATCGCTGCCGCAGGCACATCGACACCGAACGTCAGTGTCGGCGATGTGACGGAGTCGAACGCGTAAATCGGTAGATTCAGTCGGCTGATGATGCCCTTCGCCTCGTCGACATTGAGCGTGTAGGAGGCGCTGCCTGCTTCGGTGACGAACGCCTGCGGGGCCGCGTTATAGCCGCCCGGCAGCGTTGTGGGCGCTTGCATTCCGCCATACTCGGCTGCAGCCTGGTCGACAGTCAGCGCGGCCGGCAAGTTGTCCTTATTGACGTTGAATGTTGTGTCGAACGATCCCAGCGCCGAGAACTGGGAGCTCATCTCGCTGTGATCCCCGTGGGTCATCGTCTCGAACAGCGCGGTCTTGCCCGGATCACTCAAGTTTACCGGTATCGTGATCGCAGCAAACTTCTGCACTCTGAACTGGTTCAGAAAGTCATTCGCGACCGTTGCCATCGGCGAGAACGACACAGCAAGCATCAGCACGACAACGGTTGCCAGCGCAGCAACGGCTCTGGTTCGCGGCCGTGTCCAGATATCTCTCATCCAGCTTCCCCCTGTCGAGTCGAAACGCCGATGGGACGGCGTTCTCGTTGCGTTGAATCGTCGATATGCGGTAGTGGGATCGGCTGCCCGAGAGTCCGTAGACAGCCAGTCCATCGCTGTCGCGACACCAGTGACCGTGTCGGTGAGTCGCGCCAGCCGCTGGGCGCAGCGCACGCAGACATCGACATGACCACGAGTGAGCGGATCACCCTCGCCGTCGATCAGCGCTCGAAGCGCTCCATCGGGCGGGCAGCCGCGAATCCGGTCACCCAGGCTCATTCCTCGCCTCCATCCGCCAGATATATCCCGCCGGCCTTTTCGCGGAACGCTCGCTCCGCGCGTGCCAGGATCGTTCCGACCGAGCCGGGCCGTACGCCAAGGACACCGGCGACCTCGGCATACGAGAGGCCCGACGCGCGCAGCGCCAGTGCCGCGCGCTGTCGCTCCGGCAGTTGCGCGAGCACCTGTCGGACACGGTCCGCCTCGTCGCGGTCCGCCACGATCGACGACGGGTCGTCGCCGGTGGCACGCGCATCCGCGCGTCCCGCCAGCCGTCGCAACCACCCGGCGCGCCGACGACGAGCCCGCACGGCGTTGAATGCCGCGTTCGTTCCAACCCGTAGCAACCAGGCCCGCACATTGGCGGACTCGGTCGCCTCGATCGGACGCAGGTAAAGTCGCAGAAACGTTTCCTGCGTCAGCTCCTCTGCCTCGGCAGCGTCGCCGACAATCCGCGCGACGACACCATAGACGAGCGGATAGTAGCGAGTGAACAGTGCCTCGAACGCCCGCGCGTCTCCGCCCCGCGATTCGCGTAGCAGCGTGTGATCGCTGGGGTCGGATGCTTTCGTGTCGATCATCGTCGCGGTCACCCGGCTGGCCGGCCTCTCGTCGTCAGCAGTCATGTCCGTCCCTGCTACCGATATAACACCGTCCATGTCCGATATGTGACAATGCCCGACTGGTTGCGCCGCAGTGATCTGGAGGATGGCGTGTCGACCCTGAATCCGCCGGGCGGTGATCCGGTCGAAGATCTGATCGATTTTCTCGAACCGTACATCGCGCCGATTATCAGACGAATAAACGTAGACGAATTCACGACCGTGGAGTTCATCCAGGCGATGCAGCTCGACCCGCCGACCGAAGTCGCCTATGAGGAGGCAATCCGCCGCTGGCCGGAAAACAACCCGGACATGGCGAAAATGGTCATCCATGGGCAGGTGATTCCGCAACTGCTGCGTGCCAGCCGTCTTGTCGACTGGAACGGTTACGCATATGGCGAGGATGACCCGTGGGCCGTGGCGGCGTGGTGGAAGAAGATCACGCCAGCCTAGTCGCCAGGCATCGCCGCCAACTCACGCCGCCCCGTTGTCGCCTCGGCAGTTTCCACCGGATGGACTGTCACCAGGTTACTGTGGAAGGTGCTCTGGCCACCGAGATCGGCCAGCGCATCGGACGTTAGCCAGTTGACATTTCGTCCGTCGGCCGCGTTCCGAGCCCATGGTCCCTTTGGCGAAACGACGACTCCGAGCGGCACATCATCTGTGACGATGGCGCGCAGTCTCACTGATCCACGATCGTTAGACACGAGCACGGGCCCGCCGTCGGCAACGCCACGCGCTGCGGCGTCGGCAGGGTTGATCTCCAGATACGGCTCGCCTTCCTTGCGCATCAGCACTGCGAGATTCGCCAGGCTGCTGGACACGTAATGGTGTGCCGCCCCGGATAGCAGGACGAGTTGATCGTCGTCGATACGGCCGGCAAACTCGGCCGGCGGCAGGTACTCCGGGAGGCGATCCAGGCCAGCCATGACCATGGCGTCGCTGGCAAGCTCGACCTTCCCGGACGGCGTCGGGAAGACCCCGTCGCCAAACGGGACCCAGCCCGGCTCAATTGACGCATACGGGATTGTGCCCTCCGACTGAAGTCGCTCCAGCGTCACCCCTGTCAGTAATGGGTTGTGGTCGCGGGTCGCCGAGAGAACCTCATCGATAACCTCCTCGACGCTCTGACGCAGCCACGTATCCTCGTAGCCCAGAGCCTCTGCCAGCGCGCGCATGACGTCCCAGTTAGAACGCGCCTCACTGAGCGGCTCGATGGCCTGATGGTTGTACTGCAGGAAGTGGTGGCCGTAGCCCTTGTGCAGGTCCACCTGTTCCAGCTGCGAGGTAGCCGGCAGGACGATGTCTGCGTAACCGGCCGTATCGGTCATAAACAAGTCGTGGACGACAACGAACAGGTCCTCGCGCTGGAGGCCCTCAATGATCTTCGACGAGTTTGGGGTCGACGCTGCCGGGTTGCCGTTGAATACGTAGAGCGCGCGAATCGGCGGGTCGGACGTCTCGCCGGTAAGCGCTGCTCCAAGCCGGTTCATATTGATGATTCGCGGCACGGGCGGGCACTCGGATGCATGGCCGACCGCCTCGGAATCCCACGCCACGTATCCACTCGTGCTGTAGAAGATGCCCCCGCCGAGCATGCCGATATTCCCGGTAATCGCCGCCAGGCTCAACAATGCCCGAACGGTCTGGCCGCCATTACCGTGGCGCTGGACGCCATCGGAGAATTTGAGGAGCGCCGGCTTCGTCGTCGCGTATTCACGCGCCAGCGCGACAATGACCTCCTCGGCAAGGCCGGTGATTCCCGCAACCCGCTCTGGTGAATACTCCGTTGTTCGCTCGCGAAGCTCACGCCAGCCCAGCGCATGTGTCTCCAGCCAGGCTTCATCGTGCAGTCCCTCGGCAAAGATGATGTTCATCATGCCCAGCGCCAGCGCGCCGTCGGTAGCCGGTTTCGGCTGGAGGTGCAGGTCCGCCGAACGAGCGGTCGTCGTCCTGCGTGGGTCGATGACGATGACCTTCGTGCCAGCCCGCTGAGCGCGGCGCAGAAACGGCATGAAGTGCGGGTTCGTGCTTGCGGGGTTGTGACCCCAGATGATGACGAGATTCGCGTGCTCGACGTCCTGCGCCAGCGGAGCCCACTTGGCGCCGAGCGTCGCGGCGATCGCCGCCGAGGCAGCGGCATCGCAGATCGAGCGCTCAAGACCGCTGGCGCCGATGCGATTGAACAGACGCGCGGCAGTGACGACATTCTGTACCAGGCCGAGCGTGCCGCTGTAGGAGTACGGCAGGATCGCCGCCGGGCCGTCGGTGTCGATAATCTGTTGCCAGCGAGTGGCGATCTCCGCGAGTGCTTCGTCCCATCCAATGCGCTCCCAGCGGCCGGCCCCCTTCGGGCCAACGCGACGCAGCGGGTGCTGAAGCCGGTCGGGGTGATAGACACGGTCGAGATATGGCCGCACCTTCGCGCAAAGCCAGCCCTGAGTAATCGGGTGCGCATCATCAGCTCGAAAGCCAACCGCAACCCCGTCGCGCACATCGACCCACGTGGCACAGGTATCGGGGCAGTCGTGCGGGCACGCTCCTCGGATGTGTATCGTCGGGCTGGTGGTCATGCTGGATCCCTCCGCGCCTCACGCGATGTGTCGTACCGTCGAAGTCTACGACCCGGATCTTGAACGTCAATCAAGTACACTGCGGGCGGTCCACATGGTTGATTCGGGGAGGGGTATCGCAGGCATGGCAGAGGTTCGAGAAGCGGCCGATCACGCGCTGGCCGCGTCGTTCCAGCAGACACGATCGCGAGTTCTGGCCAATGGCGGCATGGTCGCGACGGCACATCCGTTGGCCAGCGCCGCCGGGCTGGACGTGCTCCGTAAGGGCGGCAATGCGATGGACGCGATCGTTGCCGCGGCAATCACGACAGCGGTCGTCATACCGGCGATGTGCGGCGTCGGCGGGGATGCGTTTTTCATCTACGGCCAGGCCGACGGAACAATGACGGCGGTCAATGGATCCGGGATCGCGCCACGAGCACTCTCGCGAGAATATTTCACGTCACGTGGCCACACACAGATGCCGTTCTTCGGCCCGCTCTCGATGGGTGTTCCCGGCGCGGTTGCAACATGGTTCATCGCGATTGAACGCTTCTGCACCCTGCCGGCGAAGGAGCTATTTGCCTACGGCATTCACTACGCCGAACGCGGATTCCCGCTCTCGGACACCGGCGCCCGGACGATCGAGGCATCGGCGGAGGAGTTGGCAAAGTACCCTGATTCCGCTCGGATCTATCTCGACAACGGGCGCGCGCCACAACCGGGCTGGATCCTTGCAAATCCCGAGCTGGCGCAGTCGCTCCGCATCCTGGCGGAGGAAGGGGCCGACGCGTTCTATCGTGGCGATCTCGGCCGGCGTGTCGCACATGCGATCCGCGAGATGGGGGGCGAGCTGACGGTCGAAGACCTCGCCAGCCACGAGAACGACATCTACGAGCCCATCTCGGTCGATTATCGCGGCTACACCGTCTATCAGACGACGCTGCCGACCCAGGGTCACATCCTCCTCGAAGAGCTGAATATCATCGAGCACGCGGATCTGGCCGGCCTCGGGCACAACAGCGCGGCATCGATCCACCTGATGACCGAAGCAAAGAAGCGGGCCTTCGCGGACCGAAACCGATATTCCCACGACCCGCGTTTCGGCCCCGTGCCGCTCGACACGATGCTATCGAAAGCGTTCGCCGCAGACCGCTTCGCCACGATCGACCCCCAGCACGCGACAAACACGGTCGAGCCAGGCGCGATCCCGGAGACGAACGGCGACACGACCTATCTCTGCGCCGCCGACGCAGCCGGCAACATGGTGTCATTCATTCAGTCGCACTCGGCCGGCTTTGGCAGCCATGTCGTCGCAGGAGACACCGGGATCCTGCTGAACAATCGGGTCGGCCGCGGCTTCAGCCTGGTCGAAGGCCATCCGAATGTCATCGAAGGTGGCAAACGGACGATGCACACGCTCAATTGCTACGCAATCGGTCGCGACGGCAAGCTGCTCTATGTCGGAGGGACACCCGGCGGCGATCAGCAGCCACAGTGGAATATGCAGGCAGTGACGAACCTGCTCGACTACGGGTTGGATGTTCAGCAGACAGTGGAAGCGCCACGCTGGCAATCGTTCCCCGGCACCGACCCGATCAACATCGACAACCCGTTCGAGCTGCGAATCGAATCTCGGGTTGACGCGGATACGATCGAAGCGCTGCGCGCGCGAGGCCACGCGGTCCGCGTCGTTGGACCGTATGCGGCTGGCGGCGCGGCACTGATCATCTACCGAGACCCCGAAACCGGTAACCTGGAGGGTGGAACCGATCCGCGCACCGAGGGAATTGCGCTCGGGCTCTAATCGTCACACCAGCCAGCGGCGGCACGGTTCGCGCGGCTGGTCGCGGAGATTATGTCCTGGAGTACCATTCAGGGGTTGCGCGCCCTATCCGGCCGGCCGCGGCCGGCCGGGCAGGGCAGCGAATAGGGACAGCCGGCGGGCAGGGGATCGTACCTGTCGCGCTCTGGAGGAAGATCTTCATGCACCTCGAGCAGTTACATGGACCAGAAGACCTCAAACAGCTCTCGATTCCCGAGCTCGAGGCATTGGCCCGACAGATCCGCGATGAGATCTACGAAGTCACGAGCAAGAATGGCGGGCATTTCGCATCCAACCTCGGAGCGACCGACCTGATCCTCGCCCTGCACTACGTCTTCGATTCACCAACCGATCACCTCGTCTTCGATGTCGGTCATCAGGCTTATCCCCATAAGCTGGTGACAGGCCGATACGACCAGTTCCCGACGATTCGGACTGAGGGCGGCCTATCGGGGTTTCTCCAACGGGAGGAGAGCGAGCACGACGCGTTTGGCGCTGGCCATGCCAGCACAAGCGTCTCGGCCGCGCTCGGCATGGCAGCCGCGCATCACCTGACCGGGCAACCGGGCCGGGCGATAGCCGTGATCGGTGATGGAGCACTGACCGGCGGCATGGCCTACGAGGCACTGAACAACGCAGGCAGCCTCGGCCTTCCGCTCATCGTCGTGCTGAACGACAACGAGATGAGCATCGCGCCAAACGTCGGCGCGATCCCGAAGTACCTCAATCGCGTCCGCACCGACGAGCGCTACCACCGCGCCAAGGACGAGTTCGAGCGCATTCTGGACAGGTTGCCGCGCGGCGATCTGTTCGTCGAGCTGGGCAAGCGAATGAAGGACTCGTTCAAGGAGTTCGTCTATCACACGATGATCTGGGAAGAGCTCGGCTTCACCTATGTCGGGCCAGTCGATGGACACAACATGGGCGACCTGATCGAGGCGTTCGAGCAGGCAAAGCAGGTGGATGACCCGGTCTTCGTTCATTGCGTTACTGCCAAAGGCAAGGGGTTCGACTGGGCGGAGAGCGATCCGTTCAAGCACCACGCGGCGAAGGTCGCTACGCCGGCGAACACGGCGCCGCAACCGCCGAAGTTCCAGGATGTCTTCGGCGAAACGCTGACCGAGCTTGCGGCAGCGAACGACCGGATCGTTGCGATCACCGCGGCAATGCCGGATGGCACCGGCCTGTTGCCGTTCGCCAGAAGTCATCCGGATCGATTCTTCGACGTCGGGATCGCCGAACAGCACGCGGTTACCTTCGCCGCCGGTCTGGCGACACACGGTCTTCGGCCAGTGGTAGCGATCTATTCGACGTTCCTGCAGCGCGCGTACGATCAGATCGTTCACGATGTCTGCATCCAGAATCTGCCGGTGGTATTCGCGATGGATCGGGCCGGCCTCGTCGGTGACGACGGCCGGACGCATCACGGCGTGTTCGACATCTCGTACCTGCGCTGCCTGCCGAACATGGTCATCATGGCGCCCAAGGATGAGGCAGAGCTTCGCCACATGTTGCGGACCGCCGTCGAGCACGAGGGAGGGCCGAGCGCGCTGCGCTATCCCCGCGGGTCCGGAACGGGCGTCTCGATCGCCGAAGAGCCGCATGTGCTGCCGATTGGTCGAGGCGAGATCATCCGCGACGGCAAGGACGTGACGCTCATCTCCTGCGGCACGATGGCGCTCACTGCCGAACGGGCAGCCGACTCGCTCGCAGAAGCGGGCATCTCGGCGGCAGTAGTAAACGCCCGCTTCATCAAGCCACTCGATGAGACGCTGATTCTCCGAATGGCGCGAAAGACTGGCGCGGTGGTAACGATTGAGGAAGGCGCGGCGATCGGGGGCTTCGGCTCGGCAGTGCTTGAGCTGCTCGCGCGTGAGCACGTGCAGATCCCTGTCCACGTGCTGGGCATTCCCGACCGCTTCTTCGACCACGCCTCGCAGACATCATTGCGCCGACAGGCAGGTCTGACGCTGGAAGACATCGTGGCGGGCGCGCGGACGGTCGTCGCGCAGCGCGCGGCTGTCCCGACACGCTGACCGTCGGGGTGAGTGAGCCGCTGCCGATCCTTCGCCGATGGCTCGATGAGCATGCGATCCGGCTCGACGATGGTGCTACCGCGCAGCTGACACAGTATCTTCATCTGCTGCTTGAGGCCAACAGCGTGATGAATCTCACCCGCATCTCCGATCCGGACGCGGCGCAGATTCGCCTCCTGGCGGACTCGCTCGACTTGCTCCGGGTCATCCCGGATGACGCGCGGACGCTGGTGGATATCGGATCCGGTGGCGGCGTTCCGGGCCTGCCGCTCGCGATCGGCCGGCCGAGTCTGCGCGTAACGCTGGTAGACTCCACCGCCAAGAAGGTCCGCTTCCTCAATGAGACCGCCCGGAAAATCGAGCTGCGACAACGTTGTGGCCATCCATTCGCGCGCCGAGGATCTTGGGCGCGACCGGCAGTATCGCGAACGATTCGACGTCGCAACGGCGCGGGCAGTCGCCCGACTCGTCACACTCGTCGAGCTGATACTGCCGCTCATTCGGCCCGGCGGCGTGGCAATTCTGCCGAAGGGGTCCGCCTCCGATGAGGAGCTTGCGGAGGCGGACTATGCGATTCGCCTGCTCGGCGGGCGGGCGCGTCCGACGCTCGACGGTCGTGTCGAGGGCACCAGGATCATCATCGTCGACAAGCTCAAGCCGACTCCGGCGCAGTTCCCTCGGCGCAGCGGCGTACCCAACTCGACGCCACTGGTGGATCCACAGAACTAGCGGCCCTCTCCAATCAGGGCAGTTGCCAGTACTGCGACTGCTGCGCCCGAATGGCGTCGAGGGCCGCGCGAGCATCGAGCCCGACTTTGGTCGTCTGTGGCCAGTGCAGGCTCAGGTCATCCTCCATCGGCTCCTCGAGCGATGACCGGTAGCCGGCCAGCGTCTCGATGATCGCCAGCGTGCAGTACGGCGCGTAGATCTCCGCGTAGCCGCCCTCCTGAGCGGCAACAAGCCGGCCATCACAGCATTCGTCGGCCAGATCCATCATCATCTGCGTCATCCGACGATAGCTCCCGGTCGTCAGGCACATCCGGGAGAGCGGGTCGGAGTTCGATGCATCCTGGCCGCACGAGAGCAAGATCAGTTCCGGAGCGAACTGGCGGGCGATCGGGATAACGATCTCCTCAAGCGCCGCGATATATGTGGCAGTCCCGGAGCCGGCCGGCAGTGGCAGGTTTATCGTCCGCCCAACGCCTTCGCCCTCACCAACCTCCTCGATCAATCCGGAGCCTACCGGGAACACCTCTGTCTGATGGAGCGAGACAAACAGCGTATTCGGGTCGTCGTAGAAGATGGTGTGCGTCCCGTTGCCGTGGTGAACGTCCCAGTCGACGATGAGGATGCGCCCGACGCCGTGCTGCCGTCTGGCGTGGCGGGCGGCAATCGAGACGTTGTTGAAGATGCAGAAACCCATCCCCATATCTGGTGTCGCGTGATGGCCGGGTGGTCGCACCAGCGCGTAGGCCCGACGCACATCGCCAGCCATCACGGCGTCGACGGCAGCCATGACGCCCCCCGCCGCCAGCCGCGCAATATCGTATGACCCGCGACGCACCGGCGAGCCTCGGCCGGCGTCGCCATCGCCGGCAGCATCAGCCTCCTTCACACGGTTGAGCAGTTCCGGGGTATGGCAGGAGAGGATCGCCTCCTCCGATGCCAGATACGGCTCAATATGCGTCACGTGATCCGACAGACCGCTCAGATCGACGAGGTGCATCGTCCGATCGATGAGCCGTGGATTCGACATGTGATCGACCTGCTCAACGAACGGCAGTCGCTCTCCGGACCGCATTCGATACGGGTTCGTATTATGTTGTGTATAGCGATGACTGAATACCAGTCCCGCCTTCGCCTCACCAGCCATTGGCACCCCTTACGCTTTGAAGGCAACACCCCACGGCTATCGATGGTCGTCACACAACGCCCTGCCTCCGCGAGCCGGGGCCAGAGCCGCCGACTTCCGCGTATGACAGCGAGAGCCAACGTGCTGGACGCGGCTCGACGGACACCAGCGGGGCTGACATTGCCCGGCCGGACCCATCGCGCGCCCGTTCGCGGCCATGTGAAGCATCGATCGCGGGCTAGTGTACGGCGAGTAGCCAGCCGGTCAAGCCCTGCCGGCATAACGTGCTGACATCACCCATGCGGAACACCGGGTGATGATGGCGTCATCATAAGAAAAGGGGCGCAGAGCAAGATCACGAGCGGACCACCCCCGGGGTCGCTCGATCGTGACAACACCACCGATCAACGCGTGAGCACCGCCGTTGCGATTGAGGTGATTGTCGGGAGTGGGTCGCCACCTTGCGCAAAATAGACGAAGACCATCGCACCCTCGCGGACGTAGATCGACGCCGTTGGCGTTCCGCCGGCCGTTGGCTGGGTGAGCGCGACTGCTTCGTCTCCGAGCTTCGGCGGCTCCGATTCGGTGGCGCCCTGCGTCGTCGCCAGTCGCTTGAGCCAGGTGACTGCATCGGACGCTTGTTCCGGGCTGCCATATTCATTGATTGTTGTGAGGATCGTCGTCGGCGCTGTCCCCGACTCGTCACCGCGCGCGAAAGCACGGTACACATGGCGCTTGAAACCCCAGGTATTCAGACGCTGAAGATGCGCGGCCGGGTCGCTATAAGCATTGGCCAACTCCTGGGCGCTCCGCGTCCCCTCTTCGGCGATGATGTAGCCTGCGCCTCCATCCGGCAGGTCTGCCAATGCCGGGAGTCGACTCTGCAGCTCAACGACCGCGGTTGGCGAGGCATTCGCCGTTGGGGACGCGGGCGCTATCGTCGGGCTGGGGGTTGGTGACGGCGTTGCGGTAGCAGTCGGCGCGAGCGTCGCGGTAGCGGTCGGGCTTGGCGGGATCGGCGTCGCAGTCGGGATCGGTGTCGGATCGGTGTCGTCCCGCGTTTCCGGCCCCGAACATGCCAGCAGAACGAGGAGGACAAGGGCCACCGGCGCGATGACCCCGAGCCGGCCACACGTGCGAATGATTCGGCGTCGCTCGACCGTCATCGTCTCTCCCATCAGGTTCGAAGCGATTGTACAGGTAGTGATCTGGTTTGCTGGCAGATTATCCGGGAACCAGATACGCCTTTGCGGCTACAATCGACGGTATGCCGGCCGGGAAGCTGGTGAAATTGCGAATCCAGCAGAGGGAGCAACGATGCCAACCGCCATTGACCATGTCGTGATTCTCGTCGAAGATCTCGACCAAGCCGTTCGCCAGTACGAGCAGCTCGGATTCACCGTCGTGCCGGGCGGCAAGCACGCCCGCTACACCCACAATGCGCTGATCACTTTTCAGGATGGCAGCTATCTCGAGCTCATTGCCTTCTACGAGGCGCCGGATCCCGCGAGTGGCACGGGCCACCGCTGGTACCGTCATCTCAGTCACGGAGGCGGTCTGATCGACTTCGCCGTCGGGACCGACGACGTCACGGCGGTGGTTACCGCCACCAGCAGTCGCGGGCTCTCGTACGACGGCCCGCACCCCGGCCAGCGAGCGAGGCCCGACGGCCAGCAGCTAGCATGGCGAAGCGCGATGGTCGGGGCCGGCGACAGCGCCGCCCTGCCGTTTGTCATCGAGGACATCACGGACCGTGGATTACGCGTGCCAGCGGAGGCCAGCACCCATTCCAACGGCGTTCGCGGCATCTCCGCGCTGATCATCGCCGTCGATGATCTCGACGCCGCGGTGGGCGGCTACCAGCGGCTCCTCGACAAGAGCGAACCGGACGGCACGAGCGCGGGTGGCGCGTACTTCCTCATCGGGCCACATCGCGTTGAGCTCGCCTCTGCGGTTAGCGATGGACCAGTCGCCAATCAATTGAGCGAACGCGGAACTGGCCTGTTCGAGCTCCAGTTGCTAGCGTCCGAGGAGAGAGACATCGACCCATCCGCCGCAGGCGGCGCCCGGCTGCGTCTCGTCGCTCGCTAACGCGATTCTGCGACCTCTCCGGGCGTCACGTACAATCGTGGTTCGATCTCACGACGAGTAACGCCCGGAGGGCATATGAGCACGTTCTTTGTTCGAGACGCCGCACGCATGGCGGTTCACACCGCGATCGAGGATGCAAGCTCCGATATCGTGGCGCTATCACGAGCGCTTCACGACGGAGCTGGACCGCAGGGTGTGGCCCTCATCGCGGCGTTGTTCCAGGCCACCGGCTTCGCGGTCGACTTCGATACCGATGGTATCGAGGGGACAATCCGCGCGGTTTACGAGCAGCGCGATACCAAGGCGGAACGGCGAGGTTTGCGACATGCACACGTCGCCTATCTTGCCGACCTTCCCGATGAATCCACTGGCTGGGCAAACGATGGCGCCAACCTCGCGATCGCAGCAACAATAACCGCGGCGATCGGTCTGGCGGCTTCACTGAAGGACAAGCACGAGTTCGGGTTCGTGACCTTCATGGCTGGCCCCCACAACTGGAAGGCGATGGCCGCAGCCCGCGGGCTGGTGGAACCCTTCGATGCAGCGCTTGGCGTGCACACAGCCGCCGCTGGACAGGGCTTCGCCTACACGATCGATAACACCGGCGATCGGCTGGGCTCGCTTGCTGCATCGGTGTCGTTCGAGGGCGGCGCCGCAGCGCTCGCTTGCGAAGCGCTGTTGCCATCCGTCCAGGAGCTGGATACCACCCTGGCGTCGCCACGTGTGATCCGAGTCGTCGACACAACGCCGTTATCCGCTCGATTCGAGATCCTCGGAAGGTCGCGCTCGGAGTTGATCGAGACGGCTGTTGAGCTGAAAGATCGCGCGGATTCGGTTGCCGCCGAACACGACGCGACCGTCGATCTCGACCTCGGCTCGGCAATCGACGACATGATCGTCAACCGCATCATCATCCGACGGGTGAAAACATACGGCGACACATACAAGCTGCCGATGGATCCGATTGTCCGAACGCCACCCGGACCGGCGAGCGACTGGGGGAACGTGTCGTACATTACGCCGTCTGCCGACGTGGCGATGCGGATCACCGATGACCCGGTAGCGCCCGGCACATCCGACTTCGGCATGTTAACGGCCAGTGACGAAGCACATGCTCAGGCGATCCTCCTCGGTGAGTGCATCGCAATGACCGGGATCGACGTGCTGCGAGACTCGACCTACCGGGCGATCGCTGACGACCAGTTGGTCAAGGCGCTGGCAGCGCGTGGCAGCAGCCGCGCACATCGACGCTGGTTAGGTGTCAATCCAGTCATACGCGAGCCGAAGGAAAACGCAGATAAGCCGCGTCGAGGACCAACGGTCAGCGACTTTCGGGTGATTGACGGCACGGAGTCATCTTCGCCGCCAGCGGAGGACGAAGACGGCGAGGAGCCGCCCGGTCGGGCTTGACGCGCGACATCGAAGACCGCTACAGTAGCCCGACAATCAGATAGTCCAATGGCGACGACGGAGAAGAGTAGCCGCTGCGCCTGCCTCAGCGAGCCGGAGTAGGTGTGAGACGGCGGTCAGGGTGGGCGGCGAAGACACTCCCGAGCCAGTGCGGCGACGCCCCGATGGGGCACGAGCCGCATTCGTCTGACCCACGTTAGCGGGTCCGAGCAGCGGCACTCTGTCGCGCGCTCGAAAAGGCGTATGGCGTGAGCCAGGCGCGAAGAAAGGTGGCACCACGGTCGCGCCCCCGTCCTTTCGACGGGGGCGCGTGTGTTTGGCGCGGTCGGCAAACGCGAGCAGATGAGGATCTTCCCTCGCCCGACGACCAGCCGAATATGGAGGTGCCAAGTGGCTCTCAGTTCCTCAACACCCACCGGGGCCCGGAGATGTGCCCCGAAGCCGCGGACGCTGGCGCGAGACCTGACGTCGGACTCAACGGGGCCGGCAACGATCGAGGGTTGGCTGACCACTCGCCGCGATCTTGGCGCGGTCTCGTTCTTCGCCATCCGCGACCGTTCCGGCGAAGCCCAGGTCGTCGTCGAGGACGAACGCCTGCGCGAGATTCTCGCTGGCTTGCAGGTTCAATCGGTGCTCTCCGTCCACGGCGACGTCGTCGCCGAACCGCGGGCGCGGAGCGGGGTCGAGATCCATGCGCGCGAGATCGACGTTCTCTCCGCGGTCACGGAGCCGCCGCCGTTCGAGATCAACCGGCCCGTCCTGAAGCCTGCGCTCGACGTCTGGCTCGAGCGCGCCCCGATCGCGCTACGGCACGAGTCGAAGCGAGCGGCGCTGGCGCTGACGGCGAGCCTCGTCGCCGCCTACCGCGCCGCGCTCGACCGACGCGGGTTCGTCGAGATCTTCACGCCGAAGATCGTCGGCGCGGCAACTGAAGGCGGAGCTAACCTTTTCCCGATCGAGTACTTCGGTCGACCTGCCTTTCTGGCTCAATCGCCACAGATGTACAAGCAGATCATGGTCGGCGTACATGAACGGGTCTTCGAGGTCGCGCCAGTCTTTCGGGCAGAGCCGCACGCAACGACACGACACCTGAATGAGTACATCTCGCTTGACCTGGAACTAGGATTCATCGAGGACCACCGAGATGTGATGGCGCTTGTGAATGAGCTTCTGGACGAGATGATGGCGGAGATAGCTATCACGTCCGAGCGCGATCTGGCGTCACTCGGCGTGACGCTACCCGCCGTCCCCGACATCCCGGTCGTGACGTTCCAGGAGGCACAGCAGGTCATTCTCGACGAGTATGGTGAAGACGCGCGCCACGAGCCAGACCTCTCGCCCCAGCATGAACGCTGGCTCGGCGAGTGGGCCGCCCGCAAGCACGGTAGTGAGTGGCTGTTCGTCGAAGGCTATCCAACTTCGAAGCGCCCCTTCTACACGATGCCAGACCCAGCCAAACCAGAGGTATCCAGCTCGTTCGACCTGCTCTTTCGCGGTCTGGAGCTGATTACAGGCGGACAACGCGAGCATCGTTACGATCATCTGATCGCGGCATTGGCAGCGCGCGGCATGGACCCAACCCCGTTCGCGGGCTATCTCGACGCGTTTCGCTTCGGCATGCCCCCCGAAGGAGGATGCGCGATCGGTCTGGAGCGCTTCGTCGCCCAACTCGTCGGCGCGTCAAACGTCCGCGAGGTGACGGCGTTCCCGCGAGATATCAACAGGTTAGCCCCGTAGCAACCGCGTCCAACGTCGAGGCCGGAGGCTGGACATCGTGCCAGCCCCCCGGCCTCTGTTACAGTTCCGCCGATCGAAGGAGGAGACATGCGCTACAGCGGGATGTTCGGGAAGACTCGACGCGACGCGCCGGCCGGGACCGACACGATCAGCGCATCCCTGCTGATTCGCGCTGGTTTCGTGCGCCAGCTCGGCGCAGGCATTCATTCGTACCTGCCACTCGGTTGGCGATCTCTCCGGAAGATCGAGCGGATTATCCGCGAAGAGATGGAGCGCATCGACTGCCACGAGCTGGCGATGCCAGTTGTCCATCCCGCTGATCTCTGGCAAGAGACCGGGCGCTGGTACGACATCGGCGACGAGCTCGTCCGCTTCACCGACCGCGGAGAACGGGAGATGGTCCTCGCGATGACACACGAGGAGGTCGCGACCGACCTCGTCCGCCGCGAGGTGCGTTCCTATCGCCAGTTGCCAATCCAGTTCTTTCAAATTCAGACGAAGTTCCGCGACGAGCCGCGACCACGGGCCGGCCTGCTGCGTGGGCGTGAGTTCTTGATGAAAGACGCCTATTCTTTCCACGCCAACCGTGAGGATCTGCAGCGCTTCTACGACGATTGCCATCGCGCCTACCTCCGCGCGTTCGACCGCTGTGGAATCGATGTGCTCGTCGTCGAGTCAGCCTCGGGCATCATGGGCGGCGAAGGGTCCCACGAGTACATGCTGGTGGCTGACGCGGGTGAGGACGTGCTGCTGACCTGCCCGTCGTGCGGCTATGCCGCGAACCGCGAGGTCGCCCGCACCACGCTATCAATGCCCGACGAACCTGCGCTTCCACTCGAGAAGGTCGAAACACCAAACGCAAAAACCATCGAGGCGGTGGCTGCGTTCCTGGGTGTCGGCCGCGATCGGACAGCAAAGGCAGTCTTCTACCAGGCTGGTGAAAAACTCGTCTTCGTTGTGATTCGCGGAGATCGGTCGGTCAACGAGATCAAGCTGGCCAACTTGATCGGCGCGGCGAATCTGTCACCTGCTACCGATGAGCTGATCCGGGCAAGCGGAGCTGTGCCTGGTTACGCCTCTCCGGTCGGGCTGCGCGATACGATCGTCGTCGCGGATGAATCAGCCCAGGCGCCGAACCTGGTTGCCGGCGCCAACCGCGAGGGCTATCACCTGTTGAACGTCAACCTCGGTCGCGACTACGAGCCGGATTACGTTGCCGACGTGCTGATGGTCGAGTCCGGCGATCCGTGTCCGTCCTGTGGCACGGCACTCGAGGAGACGCGAGGCATCGAAGTCGGCAATATCTTCAAGCTCGGGACGAAGTATTCCGCGCCGCTGAAGGCAACCTACCTCGATGTCCGGGACGAGGAACAGGTCATGATCATGGGCTCCTACGGATTTGGCGTCTCGCGAATGCTCGCCGCGCTGGCCGAGTGCCATCACGACGATCGAGGGTTGCAATGGCCGGCCTCCGTCGCGCCGTTCGACACGCATCTGGTTCTGATCGGCGCCGATGATACTGTCCGCGATATCGCCGAAGGCGTCTATCGACAGCTCACTGCTGAAGGGGTCGAGGTTCTGTACGACGATCGCGATGAATCCGCTGGTGTGAAGTTCGCAGACGCCGACCTGATCGGCATCCCGATCCGGCTCACCGTCAGCGCGCGGTCGCTCAAGGCAGGCGGGGTCGAGCTCAAGCGGCGGGATCAGTCAGCGAGCGAAGCCGAAGTCGTCTCGATTGAATCAGTCGTGGCGGCAGTCCGGAAAAGCCTCAGCGGACTGCACGCGGCGCTACAGCCCGGGTTGCATTCCTAGGGGTGCTCGAAGTCATGCCACTCGTCCTCGCCGATCTCCTCGCTACTCGCCGAACGGTAGAGCAGTGCCAGGATCGCGCCAAGGATCAGCAGCGCGACCACGAGAACCGAGACGTTGCGCGTCCCTCCCAAGATGCCCTCACTTTCGTCGCACGGGGTCGCGGCGTACGTCGCGACCAAGCGTCATAGTCCGGTCGAGTATAGCAACCGACACCGGTGGTTCGGGTTAGAATCTCTCGGCCGAACGCCCGTCAAGAGCGAAGATCGGGATAGACACGTGAGCTACACCGGCAGCCCGGAACCAATCCAGGATCAGGTCTGGCGTCTATTGTCACCCCGCGGTGGCGCAGTGACGGATGGCTTGCGGCTGGCCGCGATCAACACGGTCTGCATCATTGCTGCGCTGATCCTGCTGGCTGTCGCGTCGTTGGTCAACCGTCTGATCAACGTCATGATCCCGCTGCCGTTTCTAGTCACTGCCGTACTCCTCGTTATCGTGCTCACAGCAGTCGGCGTCGTCATCTGGTATCGATATGCGGGACTCTACGTCCGAGTCGCGCGCGGGTCCGGCAGGGCAGTGAAGCCAGATGTACTTGGCGGAGTGGCCGGCCTGCCGTTTGCGGCAATCGCTCTCTTTATGCTAGCCGCGGCCTTGCTACAGATCCTCCTGGGGATCATCAGCTTCAGCTCTGATCGCCTGATCGATGCACTCCGGCAGGCGGGTTTTTCCGGATTCTTCTTCGCCCTGTGTGCCGCCAACATCGCCGTCGCGCGCGCCGCCAGCACCAAGGAGGCATGATGGCCCAACGCACAGCCGCATTCATCCGCGAGTTCCAACCCTCGGATATCCCAGCGCTGAACGCTCTCCATAACGACCCCGATGTTGCTGCCAACCTGCTTCAGGTCCCATTCACGACCGATGCCGAGCGGGCCGAATGGATTCGACAATCCCCGACCCAGCGGACTCTGGTCGTCGAGCTCGATGGTGAGCCTGCCGGGCTGCTCGGGCTGACGCCATATACGCGCCGCCGCGACGTGGAGGCAGCGATCCGCCGTCACCCCCAGGTGAGCGACGTGTAATCACCGGTAAAGAAGACGAGCGGATCATCGTCATCACCGAGCCTGGCATCGACGACCTCGCCGATGAGAATCGTATGATCGCCGCCAGGGTAGGTAGCGACGCGCCGGCACTCGATCCAGGCAACGCAACCACCGAGGACCGGCGCGCCGTCGATTCCGGGGACAAACGGCACTCCGGCAAATTCGGCAGATACCAGTGGAGCGCGGCCGGCGAATCGCTCGGCGAGCGCGATCTGTCGCCGGGCGAGAATGTTCACGACGAACGCCGGCCGCGTCGTCAGAAAGTCGTGGCTTTGTGAATCACGAGAGACACAGACAAGCGCCAGCACCGGATCGAGCGACAGCGAGCTGAACGCGTTGACAGTGACGCCGTGCATTGCGCCACTCGCCTGGTCGGCACTGGTAACGACGACGACGCCTGTTGGGAAATGACCGACCACATCACGGAAAGACCGACTCTCCACCCGATCTCCTTGCCTGCCCCTGTTGCCCTTCACCCGCCCGCCCGCGTAGACTCCCCGGCGACATACCGACGAGATAAGGGAGGTTGAGATGGACGAGCAGGCGCTACGCGATCTTTGCGAACGCTACCGGGCAGTATATTCCGGCGCCGTGGCGGACGTCCTCGACAAGCGTGGGCTTCGCGGCCAGATCGTCCACGGCGCAATCCAGGGGTTGACCACTGATATGCGGGTAGCAGGGCCAGCGTTCACCTGCAAAGGCGCGCCGGCCACGTCGCTAGAGCCAGATGACTGGGATTTGCGTAAAGCGTTTCTCGACGCCCTCATTCCGTTGTCTATTGCCGTCGTCGATGCCAGTGGCGACGAAAGTGCCGCACACTGGGGCGAGCTCATGAGCACCGGGGCGCGCGGCCGGGGTTGCAATGGCGTCGTGATCGACGGCGGCACGCGCGACGTAAGTCAGATTCTGGAGATGGGCTTCCCGACGTTCGCGCGCTACCGCTCGCCGGCCAGCTCGATCCGACGTTGGCGCATCAGCGGCTACGACCATGCTGTCCAGTGCGGCGGCGTGCTTGTTCGGCCGGGCGATTTCGTTGTCGGCGATGCCGACGGAGTCGTGATCGTGCCAGCGGAGCTGACGGTCGACGTGCTGGAGGAGGTCGAATCGCTCGCGACGACCGAGACTCGCATGCGCGAGGAGCTTCTCAAGGGCGGCAGATTCAGCGAGGTGTACGATCGCTACCAGGTTGGATAACACTCCAGGTCAACAGGAACGTCTCGCGGCCGCGCTTGGCTACGTCTTCACGCCCATCGTCCCGCTGCTGATGCTGACCGGCGCGGCGAAGGAGAGAGTGTTTCTTCGCCGCCACGCTCGGCAGGCTATCTTCTTCTCGCCCATTCTGTTGCTGCTTCTGGTCGCAACGGTCATTGTGGCGATCTGGCTGCTACGGCAGAGCCTGATTCTGTTTTGCATCCTGCCACTGCTACTGCTGGCTCCGTTTGTGCCCGGCGCGCTGATCGGTTGGGCTGTCTACTCCGGCCACGACCCGTCGCTGCCGGTTATCGGAGGCCTGGCAAATCGGCAGGAGGACGACCGCTAGCCCGAAGCCGCTCGGCAATCTCCAACGCAATCAGCAGCAGTTGCGCAGTCTGCTGACGATTCATTGCGTCCTGCTGCGCGAATGCCCGGACAATGGCGCCGTTGAACGCGCGCTGATCCTCGATTACCCGGTCGATCTGACGATTCCAGGGGGTGAGCGCTCGCCGTAGCCGGCCCTCGCCCTGACGGCGTCGCTGCACCTCCCAACCGGCCTTCAATTCACCAACCGCCGTCTGGAGCGCCGCCGGCGACACTGCGCCAAGTGTCGACCCGGCTTCACTGCCATCGGTCAACAGAGATTCAATGGCGTCAGCGCCGGAGAACGCGCGCCAGTCATTCGCCCCTTCCTCGCCGAGGTCCCACCTGATGCGCTCGATCTCGGCCGGGAGAAACGATCGTCGCCACTCGACTGACGAGAGGTGCTTCAGGGCATAGCGCAGCCGATTGCGATGAAAGTGGCGGAAGTAGTCGTCAGACCGACCCAGCGTCGAACCCTCGTGATGCTCAGCACGGAGTGCGGGCACGAAACGGACCCGCCAACCAGCGACGCGCAACGACGCGCAGAGATCGACATCCTCGTAGTAGACCGGCGAGAACTGTTCGTCGAATCCCCCGACCGCATGGAACGCCTCCGTGCGCAAGGCTACGCAGCCGCCGGTGACGAAATCTACGTCGACACTGTCCGGGCCGATCGACTCGGCCGGCTCACGGTAGCCTCGGTGTCGCGTTGTCATCAGTGGCTTCTCGAGGACGCCTCCTGCATGCTGGACAGTCGTCGTCTGCGGAAAGAGCAGCAGCGCGCCGGCCACTCCGAGCCGTGCGTCACTCCCAAACGCGCCCAGCAATGCCGCGCCAAAGTCACGATCGACCTCGACGTCCGGGTTCATCAGCAGCGCATAGGGAGTCTCGACCGCTCCAAGTCCGACGTTTGCGCCAGCGCCGAACCCGAGGTTGCGCGGCAGGCGCATGACGTTGACCCGTGGAAACCCGGACAGCTCAAGAAGCGAGTCGTCCGTTGATGCGTTGTCGACGACGACGATCTCCGTGGGCGGTGGGCTGGTCTGTTGGAGCGCTACGATACAAGCGCCAAGGAATGCCGCACCGTTATAGTTGATGATAACCGCCGACCAGCTCTCCCGCATGACACCCTCCCTGTTCGGACGGCATTATTCCAGTCACACCGAGGGAGCATCAGGTGACGACAAGCCCATCGGTCCTGCTGATCGCGTCCGACACCATCGGCGAGCGAATGGCAGGCTCCGGTATCCGCTACTGGAACATGGCGCGGGTGATCGGAACCCAGCAGCCAGTGACACTCGCCACGCCCGGCCCGGTATCTTTGGCCGCGCCGGCCGGCGTGTCGCTTGTCGCATACGGCGGGGACGGCGCAACCGAGGACGAGCGCGGCAATCACCTGGCCACTCTGGTCCGCGAGCATGAGATCATCGTCGCACAGCACCTGCCATTTCTCTACGCCGATCCCGAGGTTCTCGCGAATCGCCACATTGTCGTCGATCTCTACGCGCCGTGGATCCTTGAGAAGCTCGAATACGCACGGCTCGACCCCGAGCGAGGCGACCCGAACCGGCGCGACGACCTCACGATTCTGGAGCGGCTGCTCGGGCTCGGCGATTTCTTCGTCTGCGCGTCGGAGCGTCAGCGTGACTACTGGCTCGGCGCATTGACCGTCGCCGGCCGGCTGGAACCAGCGTACCTGCGAGTCGACCCCGCGCTGCGTTCGCTGATCGATGTCGTCGCGTTCGGGCTCCCCGCCGACAAGCCACGCAAGACGGGACCCGGCCCACGGTCGATCTTCCCGCCGATCGGAGATGATGACCCGCTGCTGATCTGGAACGGGGGCGTCTGGAACTGGCTCGATCCACTAACCGCTATCCGCGCAGTAGCAGCGCTGGTCCAGTCACGGCCCGAGTTACGGCTGGTCTTCATGGGTGTTCGTAGCCCCGGCGCCCAGGTGGCCGAAATGGAGATTGTCGACAAGGCGGTCGCGCTCGCCAGAGAGCTCGGCGTCCTGGACGGCAACGTGTTCTTCAACGCCTGGGTACCTTACGACGAACGTCAGAACTGGCTTCTGGAAGCGGACGCGGCACTGTCACTCCACGTCGAAACGGTCGAGGCAAGATACGCTTACCGAACCCGGGTGATGGACATTCTCTGGTGTGGACTGCCGGCCATCGTCAGCGATGGCGACGTGCTCGCCGACCTTATCCGAGGCGAAGACATCGGCGAGATCGCCCGGCCCGGCGATGTCGCGTCGGTTATGGCGGCGATCGAAAAGACACTCGATCTCGACCGTGGTCGCGCAATCCGCTCGCGCCTCGCCGATGTCGCGTCGAGACACACGTGGGAGTACGTTTGCGAACCGCTTCTCCGTTATTGCCGGGAGCCGTGGAAGCTCAGCACGTCGCGCGGCGCTGATCCATCGGACGAATACCTGGCGCGGCTCGAACGGCTATATAGCGAAACCGCGCAGTACGCGCGGAAACTCGAGACCGTTGTTGCCGATCGAGATAAAGAACTGGCCGCGCGGCGCAAGCACCTGACGCGGCCAGACCTGAACTCGCTGTTCGGTCGAACGAAGCGGGGATGAGACCCGGCTAGCCTTCGGTGGCCGGCTGCTCGTCGGCGGCGGCTTCCTCGGCGACATCCTCGACCGCCACGCGCTGCGGCGCCGAGAGCTTGACGATCATCTCTTCCAGGTCGGTCAGGACCTCAACACCGTCCGGAATCGTCAGGTCGCGCAAGTGGATGGCCTGGTCGATTGTCTCGAAGCCGGTCACATCGACCTCGAACACCGCGGGGAGGTTCGCCGGCAACCCACGCACGTCGATCGTCTCTCGACCATAGGTCACAACGCCGTCCGTGTTCGCCGGCTGGCCGACGACGACGATCGGAATGGCTGCGTGAATCTCGACTTTCAGGTTCGGCGCGAAGAATTCGATATGCAGCGGCTCACGGCGCAGGCGGTCGATCGACATGTGGCGCATGTAGACGGTGTACCTGGCGTCCTCCACCGAGAGATCGATCAGGACGTTCGGACCGTAGGCAACGTATGCCCGGTCGATTTCCTTCATGTCGATGCTCACGGCGACCGGCTCCTCGATAACCGGGCCATAGACGATGCCCGGCACGATGCCATCGCGGCGGAGCTTCTTCGTGTCCTTGCCGATGACCGAACGGGTGGATGCTGTCAGCTCGTGTCGTTGAACCATGCGTCCCTTGGCCCTTCTGGATGACTCATTCATTCGCGCCGGCGCGCGACACACGTTCCGGCTCTGGTTCACCCAGACCGGCCAACCGTAAACGATACCAGCGCGGCGAGACCATGCCAAATCCAGTCTCGAAAACGACGACCGACTAATCCGCAGGCGCTGCTCGGCGGATTCCGGCAACGATATTGAGAACCCAGGTGACAATCACTTCATCGCCGACCCGGATGCCGTCCGGAAGCGCATCAGCACTGAGTTGTGCCTGATGAATCGTTTCCAGATCGTCGTGCTTCGTGAAGTAGACCACGATGTAGCGTTCGTCATGGATCAGGTAGGGGCGTAGACCCTCGATTGTCGCGCCTGTCTCCACGAATCCCCCGCTCCTTCGTCCGCTCATCGCCACCAGGATGCTTTCCGCAACGCCCCACCAACCGCTTGTGGTCAGTATCCCTCTTCGACGCACACACGATACGGTACAATGAGCTGTCCGAGCGACCGGGGTTGCTTTGTTTTGCCCGTCGCCTGATTGATTGAATACTTTACGACACCACCAATCCAGAACAGGGAGGGGGTGATTACGCGATGAAGATTGAAGCACGCGAGAGCGAAAGCTTCGAGGGCCTGCTCCGCAGGTTCACGAAGGAGATGCAGAAATCCGGCAAGCTGCGCGAGTACCGCAGCAAGCGCCGATTCGTTAGCAAGAGCGAGCAGCGCCGCGCGAAGGCCCGCAAGGCCGAGCACAAGCGCAGGCGCAAGGAGGCCAAGACACCCTGAGGTCTGGCCAACTCAGATCGACACAACGCGAAGACGCCGCCATGTGCGGCGTCTTCGTCATCTTTCCGGCGACGCGCCTGGCCGTGGGTGTGCCACAGCCTGCGCGTTCGGTCTCTATACGCGCTCGTCGGCGAGCATCACCATCGACGTTGCCAGCTCCTTGCGGCTGAAGAATGTGCGAATCTCCTGCCAGAGCTCGGGCCGATCGCGCCCGAGAGAGCGCAGATCCTCGGAGAACCGCATGTCGCCGCTCGCCATCAACGACGTCATCAACTCCGTGCTGAGTTGCTCGGCCAGGAAGAATCGATCGAGCGCCGCGAACTTGGCACGATAGTACGCCTTCAGCTCTTCGACTTGTGCCGCCAGGAGTGGAGCGGCCCCGTCGCCGCCGAACATCTCCCGCCAGTCAACGCAGTCGAGCAGCCGCTCCAGCAGATCGATCTTCGCGCCTTGCTGGGCATCCTCGAAGAGCGCAACGACTGAGTCGAGAAGGTAGACCAGATCACCCGGTGTCTGTGGCCAATCCGATTCCCCGTTAGCTGCGTTCTCACCCGCATGTGTCGAAAGATTGTTCACCAGAACTCCTATCCCTGCACCGGCAGGCCGAGCCAGATCTCCAGAAGGAAGCGCCCAGCGGCGAGTGAGCCGATCATCACGAGCGCGAGAAACAACGCGATCGTCCCCGGCCCGGCCAGGTCGCTCGTCACGATCGCTCGATTCTCCCGCCGGCCAAGCAACAACACGAACGCCAGCATCAGGCCGGTCAACGCCAGTATCGCCGCTGCCATCAGTATCACCGTGATCGGCAACCACAGCGGGCGCCAGCGAGAAAGCACGAGCAGCGCGAAGAGCCATTGCGCCAGCAGAACGACTCCCAGGTCCCGCCACCCCGTCAGCGGTGAACCGTGTCGCCGCCCCGCTCGCGCAAACCCCACCTGACCAATCAGCAGCCAGACGAAGACGGCCAGCGCCGTTCCAACCAGCAGCCCTGTCAGGAGGCGCAGATCGTTGCGCGGCGTGTAGACATGCCACAAACGGGCATCGACGAGTGTCGAGTTCGCGCCATCAACGGCCAGTGCCACGACGCCGAACACCAGCGAAAGCACAACCCCACGGGGCGGAAATGCTCCCGCGCGCCATCGGCCGGCCACCAGCAGGACCAGCGACGCCGTGGCGAATCCGCCATAGATCCCCGTCATTCGCGCATCGAAGGGAAGACGCTGATCGCCAAAGTAGAAGGAATGTGTCGGCTGCTGAGCGCAGAGACCATGCAAGACAGCCAGCGCCTTCGTGCCAGCTGGCCATGGGAGCGCGACGAACACGATCGCCAACACGAGCCAGACGGCGCCGAAGACCAATGGCCAGCCCGGCGCAACCCGGCCGTTCCTTATGCGTTGCAGATTCAGGGAAGACTGACCGTGCACCAATACTCCTGGTTCGTCGGCAGGCAGCCGAGACTATAGCAGAGGATCGTGCTCGACGTTGAATAGACCAGAAACTTGCACGTACGTACACCCTCTGGTACTGTTCGGACGCGGGTTTCGTTGCGGTCTCCCGTGGTTGATGAATGGCGCGGTGATCGTCGGGTGTGAGCCGGGTCGCCAAGCTTCTGGGTGAATGGAACATGGTTCTCTCAAGACGCTTTTCGCGACGACAGGTTCTCCGCATCGGCGCTGCCGCGTCTGCCGCAGCCGCCCTCGATGTGACACGCTGGACGTTCTCCGTCAGCGCGGCCGGCGCGGTGGAAGCCGTGCGATCGGAGTGGACGTTCAGGGAGGGCTTGCCGTCCGACGGTGACTGGGAGTCACCAGTTCTTGCACCAGAGACAGGCTTCGACGCCATCGATCTCTCCTGGGATGCCGAATCGGTCGATGATGATGCCGTCCGAGTCAACCTTCGCGTTCGGGCCAAAGACGGCGTCTGGTCGGACTGGATCGATTGCCACCCCGACCATCATGGCGAATCAACGCCAGGCACGCGGCGATTTGTCGCGCCGATTCTCTCGCGCGGAGTCGCGGCTCAGGCTCGCGTCTCGGTTGTCGCGAACGCCGGTCTGCGCGAGCTTGTCGTCGGCGCGCTCGATACGTCGACGATTGCCGTTAGCGGATCGCTAGCTGCCACTGACGCGGCAGCGTCAGCGACGATCATCGACGGTCTCATCATCTCCCGGGCTGGTTGTGGCGCGGATGAGACGCTACGGTTCGAGAACAAGAACCCGAAGGGCCGAATGATCTGGCCACCGAGTTACGCCCCGATCGAAAAAATCATCATCCATCACACAGTGACCGACAACAACTCCCCCGATCCGGCAGCCGCGATCCGGTCTGTCTACTTCTACCATGCGGTCACTCGTGGTTGGGGTGACGTCGGTTACAACTACCTCGTCGACTGGCAGGGCCAGGTGTACGAGGGCCGGTTCGGCGGGGTCAATGTCATCGGCGGGCACGCGCTACAGTACAACGTGGGATCGATCGGCATCGCGCTACTGGGCAACCTGGATCTGACGAAACCACCTCAGGTAATGCTCGATTCGATAACGAGCCTCGTCCAGTTGCGGGCGAGCAACGTCGATGTCACCGAGGCGGCCGATTTCCAGGATCTGAACGACTGTCCCAATCTGTGTGGCCATCGCGACGTTATGTCCACGTCATGCCCGGGCGAGCTATGTTATCCGCTCCTCCCGACACTGCGCGGCATGATTGCCGGCACCGCTCCGGTCTATCTGGCGCCGCCAAAGCGCACAGAAGGGATCGAGATCATCTCGTGTTCGATCGGGCCGGCGACGGTTTATCAGGGCAACCTGCTCGCGGTACGCATGCGGGTGAGGAACGCCGGCACGACGCCACTGGAGGGCGGCGGGCCAAAGTCGGGCTTCATCTACGAACAGGGACAGACGTTCGACACAGTGGGGTTCCCGAAGGTCCAGGATGAATATCGAATAACGATGCAGCCAGTGTCGTGGACCGGGACGCCAAACCCGTATCGGTGGGGGCTTGGTGAACCACTGTTGGCCGGCGAAACGCGCGATATCATCGGTTATGTCCGCCTGCAATCGCTCCGGCGTGACGAATACCGCGCAGGCATCATCAAGGAGTTCGTCGCCTACCAGTTCACCGACATCGCGCCGTCGGTGATTACCGTTGCGTCGCCGCCCGTCGGGCCCGTCGCGCAGACTCGCGACCCGAATTCTCGCTTTTTCGGAATCACCGGACACAATGTCCCCGAGCCATTCGTCTCATACTGGGACGCGAACGGCGGAGTCGAGCGATTCGGGTACCCGCTGACCGAGGCATTCGAGGAGGCTTCCGAAACCGACGGTGGCCGCTATGTGACGCAATACTTCGAGCGTGCGCGGTTCGAGCACCACCCCGAATATGCCGGCACGCCGGATGAGGTGTTGCTCGGCCTGCTCGGCTCCGAGACCACCGCCACACGCGCCAAAGAAGCTCCATTTCGGCCGATCGCCCCGTTTCCTTCGACAAGTAACCGGCGGTACTTCGATCTGACCGGGCACAGCCTCTCCAGCGGCTTCAAGAGCTTCTGGGACGCGAACGGTGGTGTGCAGATCTTCGGTTATCCGATCTCCGAGGAGTTCAAGGAAGCCTCGGACACCGACGGCACGGTTCACATCGTCCAGTATTTTGAGCGCAACCGGTTCGAATACCATCCGGATTACGCAGGCACGAAGGACGAAATCATGCTGGGTCACCTGGCTCGTGAGGTTCTGATCCGACGAGGCTGGATGAAGCGGAGCAAGTGACGCCCGACGCGTCCGTCCGACTCCCGGTACAATCCTCGGCCGGGAGGCGTGAATGAGCCAGCAATCACAGAATGTCAGTTATAGAAACGGGATGCGCGCCCGAAAGGCGACGGTGTCGCCGGCCGAGGCGAAGTCGCGCGGGCGTGGATTCCTCGCTATCGCGCTTGTGGCGCTCACGGCGTTTGTGTCGCTGCTGGTCGCCGTTCGGCGCAACCCGCGCATGGAACGCGATGTCGCCGTCACACTCGGGATGCAGCGGCTGAACCATCCCGCGTTATCTCGACTCCTGAACGCCATTTCCTGGCCTGGCTTCCGGCCGCAGTCACTTCTGTTGCCTGGCACGGCAACAGCCGGTGTCTGGATGCTCGGGTTCCGCCGCGAGGCGCGCTACATGGTCTTTGCATGGCTCGCGTCGCTGCTGTCATTCTCTACCAAGATGCTCGTCCAGCGGCCTCGCCCGGGCGGGGACGGCATCATGGTTACGGAAGCCAAGCTTCGCGACTCCAGCTTTCCCAGCGGGCACGTCCTACATTATGTCTGCTTCTGGGGCTTCTTCGCGTATCTGTGCTTCACCGAGATTCGAGGCCGGTGGTCGCGCTGGTTGCCAACTGGCGGCGTCACGTCGTTCATCGGCCTGGTAGGGCCGTCGAGGATCTATCTCGGACATCACTGGCTGACCGACGTCCTTGCGAGCTACTCACTCGGAACAGCCCTCCTGTCGACGCTCATCGGCCTGCATCGACGGAAGCTTGGCGACGAAACGCCGTGGCAACCCCGCTAGTCTGCTGTTAGCGCCAGGGAGGCAGCACGCCGTAGCGCCACGTGTAATAGGCGCGGCCGACGTTGCCCATTTCGACCTGCCAGCCGGCCGGGTTGTCGGGCGTGTATGTCAGAACCCGCCGTTCGAACGCCTGGACCAGCACCCAGTTCGGTACGCCCGCGACATTCGTCCGGATCCAGTACGGCTCGGTGAGCGGCAGACCAACGCTCATCATCCAGTCGTTGGGAAGGCCGGCCAGATAATCATCGAACACAGCCGCGATGTTGTGGCCCAGCGTCGGCTCGTATGAGCCATAGGCCGCAAGATTTCCAAGGGCATTGTTTGTGGAAATCGCGCCTCTCGACGACAACACCTCGCGAATCGCCGCACCCCGCCGCGCCGCAGCAGTATGTCCCCCGCCGATCGAGGCAACGCCGACAAGGCTCGCGAACGTCGGCGCGTCCCGGTTGAACGGCTTTTCATCGCCCGCCAGCGGCACGTCGGCCGGCGCATGGTTCTCGAACGTCGCGTCGCCGACCTGCGCCTTGCCCAGGATCATGTCGCGGACGAGCAGGCCGGCAGTGACGAAGCCGTCCCGCTGACCTGTCGCATCATTCACTTCCATCCGCGCCTTGTCGAAGTAGTACACCTGCCGGCGGTGAGCAGGAGACTCGGCATACGACTCAGTGACCGCAGACCACGAATTCGGGCCCCAAAGCCAGGATCGATCGACTTCGGTTCGCGCGACAGGGCCATCTGTCTCCCACCACAGTTGCTGGACGAGAGCATTGGCGGACTTCAGCCCGTCGGGCAGCTGGTCAAGGGGAACCTGCGACCGTGTCGGAGGTGGGGATGGAGTCGGTGTGGGAGTCGGCTGAGGAGCCGGTGGCGGCGTAGGACGCGGAGTGCCCGGTAGATCGAGCTCATCATCGCCTGTGGTGGTGGTGAAGCTCCAGTCGCGAACGAATCGCTGTCCATTCGCCGTGCCCTCGACGTGGATGTCTTATCGCTTTCCCTCGTCCAGAGGCTTATTCGCCGCAAGCTGGATCGTCTTGCGGGTCAGCCAGCCAGAGCCGATCGAGGAGAAGGACGGGACTGCGACCCCGCCAGCCGAGATCGTGGCCACTGTCAGGGTAAGGTCGCCAGCGCCGAAGTACTTGAGCGTAATTGGATAGCCGACCGGATACGTAGCGTTCGGGAATGGGTCAGGGGCTTCCCCGTCGAAGGATGTCTCGACGCCGGTCGTGCCGTTCGGCGGCCAGGCAGCCCAGTCAGGGCTCGCCTCTTCGATCCATTTCTTCGTGCCAAGGTCGATGATTTCGAACTTGATCTTACCGTCGTTGATCGCAGCCAGGCCGATGTCGGAATACCGTGGGTCAAGGAGCGTCAACCGATGGCCAACGGTTCCGATAAACCACTTCGTCGACCAGACCATTGAGCCGGACAACCCGGCATTCTCGTTTGCCCAGCCCGAATAGCCGGCCGTTTCAACTCGTTCTTGAAAGCTCGCGCCGGTGAAGCCGGGCTTTCCGGCCGTCTCGTAATGCAAACCCATTCCGGCAAGCGACGGGTCGCCGAAGTTGAGCCTGTAGTACTCCACATGCGCCTCGGCAGCCTTCTGGAGAGCTGGATCGATCTTCAGCGGGGGGATACCTAACCAGCCTCGCCAGGTATTGATCAGCGATAGCGATGCGATGATCCCGGGATCGTTTTCCTGTCGGGCGCTCGCGGGCGCGGCAGCCCCGACCAGCGTCAGCAGCATGACCGCCACGAGCGCCATTGACCCTGTGCGCGCAACCCCGGTTACGCTGCGTCGACGATCGCGCATCGTCCATCCCCCATCTGTGAAGCCGGACTGTCGGCGAATCCTATCGCACCGAAGCCTCTCGGAACCGTCACAGTGCGCCCGCATTCAGGGAGATCGAATATCATGGGGGTGGATCGAGCCGGGGCAGATAGGAGAACATGATGACCGAGAAACCGCGCGAGCGCCACGTGATGCGTCCCGACGAGCCATATGGCGAGCAGGCTGGCTTCTGGATCCAGCCCGAAGAGGCACGGGAGTCCGCCCAGCAAGCGAAGTCCCACCCGATATTTCACGAGGTCGCGTCACTTCCGAGCCTCCAGCCGGCGCCCGGTGTCGAGATGAGCATCATGGTGGGCGACGCAATGATGGCGAACTGGGTGCGGATCGAGCCTGACGCTGGCGTGCCGATGCACTCCCATCCGAACGAGCAGGTCGGCGTAGTCCTCGAAGGTGAGATCGAGATGGTAGTTGCCGGTGAGACGCGACTCTGCCGGCCTGGTGATGCATACACGATCCCCGGTCACGTCCCGCACAGCGGCACGGCCGGACCAGGTGGGTGCCTCGTGCTGGATTTTTTCAGCCCACCGCGCGAAGACTACATCGCTCAGGCTCGCCCCAAGGGGTAGCACCAACTCCGTGCGTCGGTCTAGCATGTTATGGTGATACCGTGATGCCAGCCGGGCCAACGTTGGCCTCGGGAATCCGTCTTGTTGTGATGGCGAGGGTAGAGCCGTGGGCCAACTCATCGTCGGCAAACCTGCTCCACAACAGATCGTTGCAGTCTCAGCGCCACTCACGCTGACATCAGCCATCTCGCTCGCGTTCCGGGCTGGCTATGCCGTGGACCAGGAAGACTCCGCCCTCGATCCCTGGCTGGTGGACACCTGGCGCAATCTGGACGAGGATCTGCGACACGATCTTGACCTGCTGCTCGGATTCTCTGGCCGCCTGCTCTACTACGTCGAGGAGATGTTGGCGGCGTTCGACGCAGTGGCCCACGAACAATTGAGCGCGTCGTTCGACGACTACCTCGAATTCCTCAGCGCCTTACCCCCAGAGCGATTCAAGGACATGGCAACCGAAAGCGTCGTGCGGCTCTACCGTGATCGAGGGCTAGCCGAGGCGCCGCCGGAAAACGATGATCCGTACGACTGGCGTATGTTCCTCCGACCCGGCATCACCCGCGCGAATATCGACGAAGCAGTCTCGCTGATTATCTCGCCCGGCCAGCTCAAGCTGCGGACACTCGCGCTGCTGGACGGGTTCTGGCGAGCTGCCTTCGAAACAGAGTATCGATCGACGTTGCCGGATATGCGTCAAGCGGTCCGCGTCGCGCAGTCACTGATTCACTACACCTCGGCCCAGCAGTCCTTCGCCGAGATCACCGGCCACCGGTTGCCCGAGGAGATCAGCCTCCGAATTGGAGATGTGGAGAGGGTGATCTACAGTCCTTCGATCCACCTCGGCCGATTCATCCAGTACATCCTCTACCCACCGAACCTGATCCTCTACTTCAACCCGCAAACCGTGCTACAGCGTCGCACGCTCGCATCACGGACTGCAGAGGCTGTGACCCAGCTCTCCACTGCCGACGCGCTGGAAGGGTTCCGCGCGCTGTCCGACCCTTCGCGGATGCGTATTGTCGAAATGCTGCGGGGAGGGGAGCTGTACGCTCAGGAGATCGTCTCACGGTTGGGGATCAGCCAGTCGGCCGTCTCCCGTCACCTCAGCACGCTGGAATCGGCGGATCTGGTGACTATCCGGCCGGCCAATGGCATGAAGTACTACGCGATCGATCGCGACCGGTTACAGGCGCTCGCGGCGCAGCTTGCCGCGATGGCGGATGCCGACCAAACCTAGCAAGACAGCCACCCGGCAAAGAGGAGATCATGGACATAGACGACCAGACACGATGGCTCACATCCGAGATCGGACTGATCGATCTTCACTTCCAGGGCATGCCGCGCGTGATCGGCGCGTATCTGCTGCCCACCTCCGATGGGTTGGCTTTGATCGAGTGCGGGCCGACTACGACCCTTGACGCGCTGGAAACCGGGATTCGCTCGCTCGGGCATGACCTGGCCGACGTCCGGCACGTGCTGGTTACGCACATCCATCTCGACCATGCCGGCGCGGCGGGCGTGCTGCTCGACCGGCTCCCGCAGGCGCAACTCTACGTCCATGAGATTGGCGCGCCGCACATGATCGACCCCACCAACCTGGTGCGCAGCGCGGCTCGGATCTATGGTGACCGGATGGATCTGCTCTGGGGCGAGATCCGGCCTGTCCCGGCGGACCGGGTCGTCATCGTTACCGACAACGAAATCGTCTCGATCGGTGGTCGGACGCTGCGAGCGATGTACACACCGGGGCACGCCTCACACCATATCGCCTATCACGACGAGGACGCTCGGCTGATCTTCGTCGGGGACGTCGCGGGCGTCCGGATTCCGCCGGCCATCGAGGTCTGGCCCCCAACGCCACCTCCCGACGTCGATATCGTCGGTTGGCACGCCAGCATTGCCCGGCTCCGAGCCGCCAATCCCGACCGGATGCTTCTGACGCACTTCGGCCCCTGGGATGATGTCTCGCCGCATCTCGACCAGCTTGGCGCCCGGCTGGATCAGTGGGTGGCGCTGGTCGAGCAGTGGGCTATCGACGGTCTCGATCGGGACGCGATGATCGCGAGGCTTGGCGCTGTCGTTCTCGAGGAAATGGGCCGCAACGGCACATCCGATCTCGCTCCGATGTTCGAGCTGACGACGCCCCACTGGATGTCGATCGATGGGTTGCTACGTTTCCTTCGCAAGCAGGGGCGGATCCCACAACCCTAGCGGCGTCGTGCGCGGCCAGCAGTTGCTCTGACTGAGGATCGCCTCCGACGGATACCAGCGTTCGCGGATGTTGCCGACGAGGTAGAGCGAGCCGGTGACGACCACGAGATCGTCCGGTTCTGCGCGCGCCAGGGCGATCTCGATGGCGCGTTCCGGGGACGGCTCAATGATCACCTCGACATCACCGATAACCTCGGCGGCGATCTCGGCGGCGTCGGTCGCTGGCTTTGCCAGGACGCGCGGCATTGTCGCGATGACCAGGCCGGCTAGCGGGGACAGCGACGCCAGCATGCTGGCATGCGATTTCGATTCGAGCGCACCGAAGATGATCAGCTTGCGCTGGTGAGGGTAGAGATGCTCGAGGTTCCGCGCCAGCGAGGCAACCTTCTCGGGGTTGTGGGCGCCGTCCAGCAGCACTCGTGGATTGTCCTGCACTAGCTCCATCCGGCCCGGGAAACGGGCCGCCGCCAGTCCTGCTCGGAGCGTCTCGACGGGCAGGTGACCGTGGGTAAACCGGCGCGCGATCTCGATTGCCATCGCTGCGTTCGACGCCTGAAACGTGCCAGGCAATGTGATCCGCATTGCTTCGTCGGTAGCGCCGTCGATGAACGACGTGCCATCGGCGTCCGCGCGCACGTCGCGATATCGCTCCCCTTCCCGGACAACGACCAGATCAGCGCCAGTCTGCCGGCACTCCTCTTCGATAATCGGAAGGGTCTCAGGGCCAGTCACTGCGGTGACTGCGACCGATCCGGGCTTGATGATTCCGGCCTTGTGCCAGGCAATCTCCTCCAGCGTTGATCCGAGGGTGACCGTGTGGTCCAGACCGACGCTGGTGATCGCGACGACATCGGGTTCGAGGACGTTGGTAACGTCGAATCGTCCACCTGCCCCGACCTCGACAACGGCGACATCGACCTGCTCCTCGGCGAAGTATCGTAGCGTCATCGCGACCCAGATCTCGCCGTAGTTCGGTCGCTCGCGCCCTGCCGCCACCCACTCATCGACACTGCGATGCATGTCATCGACGAGGCGCTCGTACCGGCCGGCGGAAATCAGCCGTCCATCGATCTGCAACTTCTCGGTAGCCACCTGGAGATAGGGCGAAACGTGTGCTCCAACACGATAGCCGGCCGCCGTCAGGATGCTGGCAGTAATCGTCGTTGTCGACCCTTTCCCTGAGGTTCCGGTAACATGGATCGTTCGGTAGGCACGTTGGGGGTTGCCGAGAAACGCCAGGAACGCGCGTAGTCGGGCCAGCCGGGCGACAGCGCGTGCGCGGATCTCCTCTTGCGATGTGCCGGGTGGTGGAGAGGGCGGGCCGAAAATCAGGCTGTTGAGGTAGCGTTCTGCCCGTTGATACGCTGCGGCCTCATTCGCCATCCATTCCTGCTCGGGTTCCTGCTTTTCCTCGTCCACGCCGCTTCCCCTTTCTCGTCCGGACAGCCTGTTGATTGTACTGGCCGTGCGCCCCGGGCCAGCGACTGCACCGTATACTTGGAGCGCAGTCGGGCAAAGGAGCTCGCAGTGTATAGATCCTCCACGCGGCCACAGCGGTCAACTCCGGTTCAATGGTCCATCATGTTGGTCGCGATCAGTGTTCTCATCGCGGTTGTCACATCGACCGCCGCGGCCGATTCGGGCAACCGTGTCGGGAAGATCAGTGTCGATGACGCGATTACCCCTCCGCTGGCGACCTACATTGACCGCAGCATTCAGCGCGCCTCCGAACGTGGAGATCATGCGCTTATCATCGAGCTGAACACGCCGGGCGGGCTATCCTCAGCGATGGACGACATCGTGCGCGACATCCTCAACGCGCCGATCCCGATCATCGTCTGGGTCGCGCCGGATGGCGCGCGCGCGGCCTCGGCTGGGGTCTATATCACCTACGCTGCGCATGTTGCGGCGATGGCGCCGGCAACGAACATCGGCTCGGCGACACCGGTGCAGATCGGTGCAGGTGGAGAAGCAAACGCCACCCCGACCACGATGGACCGCAAGATCATCAACGACGCGGTGGCCAAGATCCGCGCGTTGGCCGAACGGCGCGGACGTAACGGTGACTGGGCCGAGGCCGCGGTCCGCGACGCGGAAAACATCCCGGCCAGCCAGGCTGTCCAGCTCGGCGTTGTCGATTTCATTGCCGCGTCACAGGAAGAGCTTCTCACACAGTCGGACGGCCGGACAGTGGATGTGCTCGGTCAGCCGGTCGTGCTTCATACGGCCGGGGCACAGGTCGAAACGTTCCGCATGTCGTTCTTCGAGCAGTTCCTCCAGGTGCTGACAAACCCGAACATCGCCTACATCCTGCTAAGTCTCGGCTCGCTGGCGATTATCTTCGAGATCGCCAACCCGGGCGGGATCGGGCCTGGGGCGGTCGGTGTGATATTGCTCCTGGCTGGCTTCTATGGCCTGGGCACACTGGATTCCAACTGGACAGGGCTGGCGCTGATGATCCTCGCCTTCATCCTGTTTGCGCTCGATGTCTTCCTGCCGAGCCATGGCGTTCTCACGCTCAGCGGCATCGGCGCGTTCTTGCTCGGTTCGCTTATGCTGGCGAACACCCGCAGCCCCAGTGTGTTGCAGGTCTCCCGGAGTGTTGTCTTTGCGATGACAGCGATGATGGCGGTGTTCTTCGGCTTTATCATCGGCGCCGTTGTCCGCATTCGGAAGAAGCCGGCCGTTACCGGCCTGTCGGCGCTGGTTGGAACAGTCGGCATAGTCCGCTCTGACCTCGATCCGGAGGGTATGGTCTTCGTGTTCGGCGAGCTCTGGCAAGCGCGAGCAGACGCGCCGATCCACACGGGAGAGCACGTCCGTGTCGTGGCGATCGAAGGGCTGGCGCTTGTGGTGACGCCGGCCGAACCAGAACACGACGCAACGACACCGGCGCTTCCTCTCCCGACCGCAGGAACCTGATATGCCACATGGTGCGTGGCGCAAGCGAATGGAGTTGACGTGAACGTAGGTATTCTCATCGCCGTCGGCGCGATCATCCTGTTTTTGATCATCTTTGCCTCGGCAACGATCAAGATCACCCAGGAGTACGAACGAGGCGTCGTCTTTCGTCTCGGCCGGCTTGCGGGCGCGCGCGGGCCGGGGCTGATCCTGCTGGTCCCGTTCATCGAACGGATGATTCGTGTCGACCTCCGAACCCTCACGATGGATATCCCCCGACAGGAGGTCATCACCCGCGATAACGTCACGGTGAACGTCAACGCGGTCGCCTACTTCCGCGTCGTCGATGCCGGGATGGCGATCGTCAACATCGCCGACTACGTCCGCGCGACCTCGCAGATCGCCCAGACGACGCTTCGCTCGATTCTGGGGCAGGTCGAGCTGGACGAGCTGCTCGCGGCTCGCGAGGTTATCAACCAGAAGCTCCAGACAATCATCGACGAGCAAACGGAGCCATGGGGCATCAAGGTCAGTGTCGTCGAGATCAAGGATGTTGAGCTACCAGACTCGATGCAGCGGGCGATGGCGCGACAAGCCGAGGCCGAGCGCGAGAAGCGCGCCAAGATCATTCACGCCGAGGGTGAATCGCTGGCAGCCCAGCAGCTTCACGACGCCGCCGCGGTAATGGCCACCGAGCCAATCGCGCTGCAACTCCGATTCCTCCAGACCCTGACCGAAATTGCGACCGAGAAGAACTCGACGATCCTCTTCCCGGTCCCGGTCGATCTCATCAGCGCGTTCATGAACCTCAGTCAGAGTGGCACGCTGGCCAATCTCGCGCGGGTTGTCGAGCATCAGGCCGAGTCGGAATCGTGAGGATGACAACCGATCCGGTCGCGGACTGGCAAGCGCGGCTTCGACCGGTCGTCGTTGACGGCATTCGCACCTTCGTGCTGGATGAGGGGCTTGGCGAGCCGATCGTTTTCCTGCATGGCATTCCGACGTCGAGCTTTCTCTGGCGGGACGTGGCGCGAGTTGTCTCCCGCGAGCGCCGCGCCATTGTCCCGGATCTGATCGGCTTCGGGTTCGCTGACCGGCCGGCCACCGTCGATCTGTCGCCGGCCGGTCAGGCAACGGCGATGCTGCGCGTGCTCGACGAACTGAGCATCGGACGGACGGCGCTGGTTGGTCATGACTATGGCGCGCTTGTCGCCTGCGAGATGCTCGCCCGAGCGCCTGACCGGGTCAGCGACATGATCGTGACGAACACGAGCGTCTGGATCGACGACTGGCACAGCTCACCACTCTCGCCGCTCGCCCTCATCAACCTGCCGATCGCCGGCCGGCTGGCAACTGCGGCCGCGCGGCCATTCATGCTACGTGAGGCGTTCGGCCGCTACGTCGATGACAAGGAGCGACTGACCGACGATGTCATCGCGGTCTACTGGCGCCCGTTTACCGACGGCCTCTGGAGTGTCCTGCGCCGCATGAGCCACATCGACGGATTGACGTCAGCGGACTTTCACCGCTGGCGAGAGGCGCTCTACAACTTCGAGAGGCCGGGGCTTGTCGCATGGGGTGGCAACGATCGCGCGTTTCCATCCAGCCGAGCAGTCGAGATCGGCAAGCTTCTCCACGATAGTCGGACCGATATCTTCGAGCACGCCAATCACTTCATCCAGGAGGATCGGCCGGAGGCGCTCGGTCGGCTCATCCTCGCATTTCTGCGCGGTGCGCTGATGCGTTGACCTCAGCGCTGGCGGTCGGCATCGATAGCGTCCCCCCGGCGGCCGACGAATGCGTCGCCGATGCGCTTCGCCTCGCCGTAGACCAGTCGGAGCGGCGCGTCCGCCTGGCGAGCGATCGAGAGACAATCGGCATACTCCGGCGCAACCTCGACGACGCGACCACGCCAAATCTTCAGCTTCAGCCGAACGTCGCCCCAACGAGTGGCGACCGTCACCCACGAGCGATCTGTCTTCGTCCGCTCGATCCGTGTTGCCCGGACCCCGAATGTCGAGCTGTTTTCGAACAGCGTCTCTTCGATCTCGCGGCGTCGGTCTGCGCCGGTGATGACGCTCAGCTTCGTGGCCGGCCGCCCGCGCTTCATCACGATCGGTGTCAGGAACACGTCCAGCGCGCCAGCACCGAAGAGCCGCTCGATCAGCAGCTCATAGAACTCCGGGTTCATGTCGTCGATATTGACCTCGAGCAGCAGCTCGCTGTCAGCCGCTGGTTCGTCCGTAGTTGGGACGGCATCAGACAGATCGCCAAGCCAGACTCGCAGCGCATTTGGCCAGGGGAGCTGGCGTTGGCCGAAGCCGGAGCCTACGGCGGTCGTGCGAAACATCGGTCGTTCGAATTCGGCCAACGTCGTCAGGATCGCGGCGCCAGTCGGGGTCAGCAGCTCGGCCTGAACGTCGGCGTCGATCGACGGCGCGCCAGCTCGCGCCAGCAACTCCGCCGTGGCCGGCGCAGGAATTGGAATCGTGCCGTGTTGGGATTGTGCGAAGCCGCGGCCCAGCGCCGGAGGTCCTGAGAAGACGCGCTCAACTCCCAGGAGGTACAACCCCGCCGCCGCGCCGACGATGTCGATGATCGCATCGACTCCACCGACCTCATGGAAATGAACCCGTTCGACGTCGGCGCCGTGAACGCGAGCCTCGGCCTCTGCCAGAGCGCGGAAGATCGCCAGTGCGCCGTCGCGCACCGGCTCGGGGAGCGTCGCGCGTTCGAGCAGGTCACGGATCACGGCCCAATCCCGGGCAGGGGCGTCATCGTCGACCGCAACAATGGCGCGAGTGCCGGTGATCCCGTGCTGGCCGGCCGCCTCGGCCGATAGCCTCCAGCCGGGCAGGTGAAGCCCCTCCAGCACATCTCGCAGAGCGTCAACCGACAAGCCAGCATCGATAAGCGCGCCGAGCACCATATCCCCACTGGCGCCAGAGTACGGGTCAAACCAGGCGATCCGCACGAACACCCCCCTTGCATTTGGCCCGACCGTCCATCTCGCGGGCCACAACGAGAGCATACGCGCTCCGGGTGGTCAGTCGTCGAGAGAGCCTGAGGCTGAATCGGCCCCCGCACGCAGCGTCGCGGCGTGCTCCACATGGAGTTGGCCGCAGGCGGCCGCGATCTCCACACCACGCGAATATCTCACGGTGGCGGGGATTCCAGCATCGCGCAGGATGGCCGCGAAGCGTTCGATAACGTCCTTGCCAGGTCGCTCGTAGGGATAGGCCGGGGTCGGGTTGTAGGGAATCAGGTTGACGTGGCAAAGTAGCCCGCGCAGTCGACGAGCAAGCTGTCGAGCGTCGTCGTCTCTTGTGTTCACGCCATTGAGCATTGCGTACTCGAACGAGACCCGCCGGCCAGTTATCTTGATGTAGCGCCGGATTGCGCCGATGAGCTCCGCGAGCGGCCATCGCTGGTTGAGTGGCACCAGCTCGGAGCGTAGCTCGTCGTCCCCCGCATGAATCGAGACCGCCAGGTTGACCTGCCAGGGCTCCGTCGCCAGCTTGTCGATGAACGGCACGACACCGGATGTCGAGATCGTGATTCGACGCGCGCCGAAGCCCATCCCCATCGGGTCGTGGAGGATAGCGACCATCTTCATGACGTTGTCGTAATTGTGGAACGGCTCGCCCATCCCCATCATCACCAGATTGGTCAATGGGCGGCCCTTGTCCCGCGCCCGGCGGGCCATATCCACCACCTGAGCGACCATCTCCCCTGCGCTGAGGTTTCGTTGCAGCCCCATCAGGCCGGTCGCGCAAAATGAGCAACCGACGGCACAGCCAACCTGACAGGAAACGCAGACAGTCGCCCGATCTGAGTAGAACATCAGCACTGTCTCGAGTGTCTGACCATCGGCCGTCTGGTAGAGCACCTTCAGCGTCTCGCCGTCGTCGGTCGAGATCTCGTGAATCGGCGTCAGCGCCGCGAACGGCACGTCCTCGGCCAGCGCGTCACGCAACCGCTTCGGGAGCACCTGAACATCGTCATAGCCACTCGCAAGCTGCTGATAGACCCCGCGGTAGAGCTGGCGGGCCCGATAGGTCGCCTCGCCCCGATCGTGACACCAGCCCTCAAGCTCGTCGAGCCGTAATTCGTAGATATTGCGTGGCACGAACCGCCCTCGTCTGGCGACCGGGTGCAGGACGAGCTGTGGTTCGGGTGTGGCGATCTCATTCGTATCCATCAAATAAGTATAGCAATCTCTCGGGCGGTTTATGTCTAGCCCCGCGAGCGTTACCTGTCACGCGTCTGCGGTACGATGCAGCCGGTCGGAGCAACTGCTGCCAGGCGAGGGGGAACACGAATGAAGATCAACTGGGAACCGGTCGAGGAGCTCGTAACGACGATCGAGCAGGCGTCGGGGGGAACTGTCGGAATCGCGGTTGCAGGGCCGGATGGCAACCGCTGGAGTCACAATGGCCAACGACAGTTCAAGGCAGCCAGCACGGTCAAGATCCCGCTCATGATCGAGATCTATCGTCAGATCGACCGTGGTGAGCGGTCACTGGACCAACGGCATGTTCTGTCGGCTACCGAGAAAGCGGCCGGTAGCGGGATTCTGCTGCATCTCCACGACGGAATTGAGCTAACCATCGACGATCTGATCTACCTGATGATCTCGATATCCGACAACACGGCAACGAACATGTTGATCGACCTTGCCGGAATGGATGCGGTAAACGCGACGATGCTCGAGCTGGGGATGTCGATGTCCACACTGGCGCGAAAGATGAAGGGCCGGCCGGCAATTGAGGGAGAGCAGGAGAACCTGGCAACTCCCGACGACTACGTCGCGATCGTTGACGCGATCTTCGGGGATCGCGCCACGTCGACAGCGGCCCGCGAGGCGATGGTGACAATGCTGTCCCGGCAGCAGAATGCGCGGCGAATCGCCCGCTATCTGCCAGAACGTGCCGATCTGCGCTGGGGATCGAAGACCGGCAGTATCGCTGGCGTCACCAACGACGTCGGGTTTGTCGAGACACCAGTCGGGCGGATGATCCTCGCCGTCTTCTGCGAGGGGTTCCCCGACCAGCACGACGGGGAATACGCCATCGGCGAGCTCAGCCGCGCCGCTCTGCACGCGGCCGGCCTCTGGCCAGCAGACTGATCCCGACCATTATGGCGGGCAGTTTCCAGCCTCGAACGCGCTCAGTGATCGCGTCGTCAGGGTCCATCGCCATGTGCCATCGACCTTGACGACATCGTAGAACCCTTCGCGAGTATCCTCGCCCTGAAGCATCCGGATCTTGACCTCGGTGGCATCTACCTTCCCGACCCAGGGGAGATCTTTGTTCACCTTCCTGGTCTCCAGGATTTCGAGATTGTCGACCTTCGGATCCTTCGTCTTCTCGGAATCGACGCCACAGCGGATGAAGAGATCCTTCGGAACTACTCGCTGCTGAGCGGGGTGGAGCACATCCCATGCTCCCGCGTAGTTGCTCGTGCTCAGATTTGTAACCAGGTCCTTGACCGATTGATCCGCGCCGCTATTCCCCCCGCCGCAACCGGATAGCGCAATCGCGACGATCGCGAACAGCAGTATTCGTTTCGTAACTCTTCCCACGTTGGATCCCCCCGAGAGCGATATCGTCTAGTGCCAAGTTGCGGTCGCGCGGCGCGCGGACCCGCCAACCGGCGATTGTTCCACACTCGAGGTCTGCCGCGCGGTGCAAACCCCCGGATGTTGTGATACGTTACACGGCGATGCGCCAGTGGGTGGGCGCGTCCGTGGGTTGGGTGGTCGGATCCAAGGAAAGAAGAACATGCTCGAGATCCAGGAGAAGGTCGAAGGTACTCCTCGTCCTCGCCGAGCGCGATCGCTGTCAGTGATGGCCATCGCAGCCGCGCTGCTGGTGCTCGTGTCCCTCCAGGCTGCCTGCTCTGGGACCGATGACAGCGGAACCAATCAGCAGACGCTCGCGACGATGGAGGCGCGAAATATTAAAGCATCCCCTGTGGCGGACGGCTCGCCCGTGGGATCACCTGGCGCCGAGAGCGGCAGCCCTGTCGCGCTGCCAGCGGGAAATGCGGATGACGGGAAGGCGCTCGCGACCAGCCTTGGTTGTGTGGCTTGCCACTCGATCGACGGATCGAAATTGACCGGCCCGACCTGGAAGGGTCTCTACGGTAATCAGGTGAAGTTGGCTGATGGGTCCAGCGTGACCGCCGACGAAGCCTATATCCAGACTGCGATTGAGAAGCCCAACAGCCACCTGGTCGAGGGATACCCGCCGGTGATGCCGGACTTCTCCAGCCAGCTGACTCCCCAGAAGGTCGCCGATCTGATTGCCTACATTCAGACACTGAAGTAGCCCCGCGGCAACGCACGCAGATCGATCAGTCGGGGTGCGCGATGAGCGTGCTCCGACTAGGCAGTCGGCTCGAAGTTGACTGGATATCCCGCGAAGTAGCACTCGGCGTGGATCTGCTCATTGCCTGGTCCACGAAACACGCAACTCGCGCACTGACTGCTATAGAAGTGGGCGAACAACCGTTCATCCATCAACGACAACGGCCGATCGACAGCTAGCCGCTTGTATTCAGCAACGACGAGATCGCGCAAGTCCGCTGCCAGCGCGTCCGGGTAGACGAGTGAATGCTCGGCTCCGTTGGCACAATCACGGTATGTGACTACTCGCGCTCCGCCCACAACCCGATCGGCTGCAACCTCGAGCACACCCCAATCAACGCCGGCCGATGCCGACAGGTACTGCAGCAACCGCGCCTTATCGACTGAGCTGGTCGCCAACTGGTCCAGCAGTGGCATCACCCTGCGGACGACTTCGCGGGTCGACTGATAGGTCATCGCGCTACCGTCGTGCCTTTCCGAAGACCGCGCGGAGACAATCTGCGGCTGATTATCACAACCCACGCCCGTGAGGTTGCAACGAGAACCCTGAGTGAACGATACTCCGCGACAGGTGAACATGAAACTGGAGTCCGTATCATTTCCAGAGCCAGTCCTTGGGCTGGCCGAGCAACTTGGAAATCAGCTTCGCCAGCGTGGCTGGACCTGCGCGACTGCCGAATCGTGCACCGGCGGAGGGATCGCGTACGCGATCACTCAGATCGCTGGGTCGTCCGACTATCTGACGGGCGGCTTCGTCACGTATTCAAACGAAGCAAAGGTGCGGGTACTCGGTGTCACGCACAGCACGCTCGACCGCGTTGGCGCGGTGAGCGAGGAGTGCGCTGCCGAGATGGCAGCTGGCGCCCGACGAGCACTGGATGTCGATTTTGCCATTTCCAGCACGGGTATTGCTGGTCCGAGCGGGGCCACAGCCCGGAAGCCAGTCGGCCTTGTTTACATCGCCGTCGCGCTGCCTGATCGCGTGGAGACCCGGAAGCTAGCGCTTTCAGGCCACCGGGCGACAATCATGCAGTCAGCGATCCATGAGGCGCTCGCGCTGGCGGTGCATTTGACGAGAGATCGATCGCCAATGAATACGGAACAGGAATCCGAGTGACCTCAACGATTGCAGGCCCGCGGACCGAGGTAACCGACTTCTTTCGGAAGACGACGCTGCCGAACGGTGTTCGAATCGTGACGAGCCGGATGAACCATGTCCATTCGGCCACGGTCATCTTCAACTACAACGTAGGGTCTCGCTGGGAAATCGAGTCTCACGCGGGGATTTCCCACGTGCTCGAGCACATGCTGTTCAAGGGCACCGAAAAACGCCCCGACCCGGCAACGATCTCCGAGGAAATCGAGGGCGTCGGCGGCATCCTCAACGCGGCGACAGGACGCGAAAGCACGAATTACTGGGCCAAGGTTCCGGCCGACAAGCTTGACCTCGCGTTCGATGTCCTGGCCGACATCCTCCGTCATTCAACCTTTCCCGCCGACGAGCTCGAAAAAGAGCGGCTCGTCATCTTTGAGGAGATCCGAGGGATCGTCGACACTCCGGACGATCTTGTCCACGACATCATCGACGAGGTGGTCTGGGACAATCAGCCGGTCGGCCGCACGATTATCGGCACCGAGGAAACCGTCGGCTCGATCGGAACGAGCGACCTGCACAACTTCCTCGACCGCTACTACAGCCCGGATCGCCTGGTCATCGCGGTTGCGGGGAAGGTCGACCACGAGCGCGTCGTCGAGCTTGCCGATCGCTACTTCGGCGCCATGGCCCCAGCCACACCAACCATTATCATTCCGTCCGTCTTTCAGCACACTGCGCCCCACGTGCGGCTCGTCAACCGGCCAACCGAACAGGCACACCTGTGCATCGGCCATCCAGCGCTCCCCTACACCGACGACAGGCGCTATACCCAGGGAATGATCGACGCGATCCTTTCCAGTGGCATGAGCTCCCGCCTGTTCCAGGAGATTCGTGAGCGACGCGGGCTGGTCTATTCCGTCTACGGCTACTTCCGACAATACGCCGATGTTGGTCAGGGAGTCGTCTATGCCGGCACCGATGTGCAGCGAATTGACGAGACGATTCAGGCTGTCATGGCCGAGCTCGACAAGCTCAGGACGACCGTGGTCGGGGAAGAGGAGCTTCAGCGAACCAAAGACCTTCGCAAGGGTCGTATCCTGATGGGGATGGAGGACTCTCGCTCCGTCGCCGGCTGGATTGGATCGCAGGAGCTGACATTCGGAGAAATCCTCACGCCGGAGGAGGTCATGGATCGGATCGACGCCGTCGATGCCGAATCGATGCTGATGCTTGCCCGCGAGTACATCCGCGAGGACTGGATGTCACTTGCAGTCGTCGGGCCATATGAAGACGAACAGCGCTTTCGGGATCAACTGACGTTCTGACACGAAACGAACGAGCCATATGGGCGCCACTTCGGAACAAGCTCAGGTATTGATTGTTGAGGATGACCGGGCTATCGCCTCGGCCGTCCGGCGCGGGCTTGCGTTTGAAGGCTATCGGGTCACTGTCGCGGAATCGGGCGGTCAGGCTCTCGACCTCGCCCGCGACAACATGCCAGACCTCGTCGTGCTGGACATCATGATCCCGGGCATCGACGGGCTGGAGGTTTGCCGGCGATTGCGCGCGGCGGGCGAGGACGTGCCGATTCTGATGCTGACCGCCCGGGACGAGGTTGCTGACCGCGTGGCCGGCCTCGATGCTGGCGCCGACGACTATCTGGTCAAGCCCTTCGCGTTCGAGGAGCTCGTCGCACGCATCCGCGCACTCCTTCGTCGTCGCGATCGGCGCGAGGAGGAATCCCTCGCGCTGAATGGCGAGATCCTGCGCTACGACGATCTGTCGTTGGACACAACCACGCGATTCGGCCACCGTAGCGCAAGACGCATCGACCTGACAACTCGCGAGTTTGACTTGCTGATGCTGTTCTTGCGCCATCCCAACCAGGTGCTGCCGCGTGACGTGATCATGGAGCGCGTCTGGGGGTACGACTTCCCCGGCGAGTCAAACGTCCTTGAGGTTTATGTCAAGAATCTCCGGCGGCTGCTCGAAGCAGACGGCGAGAGCCGCCTGCTGCAGACCGTTCGTGGCGCGGGGTACGTCCTGCGTCGGGACTAGCACACGGGATCACTACATGCCGATTCGTGTTCGCATCGTACTCGCCACCGCAGTGCTCATCGCGACCTCGTTGCTCATTCTGGGCGGCGGCATTTATGTGATGATGTCTCGCCACCTACACAGCAGCCTGGACTCCCGGCTACAGAACGTATTCCGCAACTACCAGAGCAACTATCAGGAGAAGCCCGACGCCTGGTTCGTGCCTGGCACCGGTGTGCTGGTGATCCCACCGAACCTGAACCCGAATCCCTTCGCCTCATCGGGGCTGTACATCCAGATTCTCGACCAGAATGGAATCGTCCAGCGGCGCTCCGATAACCTCGGCACCGACGTCATTCAGATCAGCAATGAGGCATTCGCACAGAGCGCGCAGGGAGACACCGTCTTCTATACGACGACCGTCGCGAACGGGCCAGTCCGCGTGCTATCGGGGCCCCTCTACAGCCCCCAACGAGCCGAGACCTGGTTTATCCAGATCGCGGAGCCGCTCACCCCCGTCCAGCGCACGCTCAGCGCGCTGAAGCAGACGTTGCTGATCGGGTCGACGATGGCGACGATCCTCCTGGCAGCGGGCGCGTGGGTGATCAGCGAGGGCGCGCTCAGCCCGCTGGCTCGCATGAGCCACACCGCGCGCTCGATTGGCAGCACCCGGGATCTCTCTCAACGCATCGATCTGCCCCGCACACACGATGAGCTTCAGGACCTGGCCGAGACGTTCAACGATATGCTCGCGCGGCTGGAAGAGACATTCAACGCTCAGCGCCGATTCGTCGCCGACGCGTCTCACGAGTTGCGCACCCCGCTGACGGCGCTTCGCGCCAACAGCGAGATCATGCTCCGGCAAGTGGACAGCGGCATTGTCGATTCTGCAGACCTTCGCGAGGGCCTCACCGACGTCCGCGACGAAGTGGACCGAATGACGCGCCTGGTCCAGAATCTCCTGACCCTCGCCCGCGCCGACGTCGGCTGGCGACCGGAGATGGAGTCGGTAGACCTGGTCGAAATCGTTCGCGACGCGGGCCGGTTCGCGACGCCTCTGGCCCACGGCCGACCATTCTCGATCTCACTACCCGCCCCGGACGTCGATGGCGCGGCCCCACAGATAATCGTCGAGGGGAACGCCGACCAGCTCCGCCAACTGATTCTGATCCTGCTGGATAACGCCTTCACGTACGCCTCCCACGAGGGAGATGTGACCCTGACGCTGGATCGGGACGGTCAGGATGCCATTATCGCGGTCGCCGATTCCGGGCCAGGTATTCGACCGGAGCATCTGCGCCGAGTCTTCGAGCGGTTCTATCGCGCCGACGACGCGCGATCACGCGCCCACGGCGGAGCAGGCCTCGGGCTTTCGATCGCCCGGTGGATCGCAGCGATCCACCGCGGGGAAATCGATGTCGACAGTGAGCTCGGAGACGGCACGACATTCCGGGTCCGGGTGCCGATCACTGCGAAGCGTATCGAGACAGCGATGGCAACAGGGAAGATCCCGGCGTCGATCTGAGGCTGACCTATGCGTCCATCTCCTCCAGGTATCGTTCGATGGCGTCGCATGCGTCGGACACCAGACGCGCAGCGACGGCGCTTGTCGCGAGCGCGAGGGGGTAGAACTCCAGCCGACTCGCCTCGAGATAGCGCCGAGCCTTGGCGGGATCACCCGAGTGGATGACTTCCCGCAGGTTATGAATCCGGTCAGCAAGCTTCAACAGTCGGACATCGGAGGATGACAGCCGTAACGCGTCGAGATAGGCCCGATCTCGCTCCGGTTTGCGCTCGTCTGGCGCTGGCGGCTTAGTGACGCTCACGACGAGATTGAATGCGCGCGGTCCGATGAGATCAGCCAACGCTATCGGATCGATTCCTGCGCAATCTTCGAGCACGTCGTGCATCAACGCCGCCACGATCATGTCGGGATCACGGTTTCCCAGCTCGCCCCAGAGGATCGCAGCGACTGCAACCGGGTGGTCGATGAACGGCGTTCCCTCATCGCGCAGTTGCGTGCCATGCGCCGCCGCGGCGAACTGGAACGCGTAGTCGATCCGGCCGGCCTCACCTGCCGGCTGCGTTGCAATGATCATCGCCAGCGATGTCGGGATCGGCGCACGGTGATACACGGCAAGTCCCCTCGATCTGTAGTCGTTCTCAAGCATGGACGAGTTACGTGCATCGCGACAAGTGGTGAACGTATGCTATACGCCTGTCGGGCAGTCACGTGAAGGCCTGACGACTGGACGTTTGGAGGCGCGATTGACGGCACACGACGCTCCCTGTGCGAGTCGCTGGCCCACCAGACACGGACTGCCACGCGGCGCAGCGGTAATCCTCCTTGCGCTGGTGCTGTCAGCGTGCGTCAACGTCGATTTCGGGTCAACCTTCGTCGTCGACGGCTCCGCCGGCCACCGTCTGGTAATCACCTTCCAGCGCGACTTGTTGGAGCCAGCCGAAGTCACCCGCCTCACGAACGAAATCGCCAGGGTCGACGAACGAATGACCAGTGATGGTTACGAAGTCCAGCGAATCGACAGCGCGACTCAGCTGGGTCTCCGTGCGGCACGGTCGTCGTCCGACGCAGGCAATGCGGCGGCCGAGCTCAACAGTCTCATCAACTCGATGCTGAATCGATCCGATAGCAGCCCGATTGCCCCGTTTCAGGGCACGTTCACACGGTCGAACCCGGCTGTTGGTGGCAACAAGTATCACCTCGAGCTGACCTTCGATGGGCAGACCCTTCGGGCGGCGATCGAGTCAATTCTTCCCGCTTCACGACAGCCGCAGTCACCCAGTGCGCTGCCCGACGCCGTCACAATCACCTACACCGCGACGATGCCGGGACGCATTCGGGACTCGACCGGACAAAAGATCGGGAATGACAGCGCGAGGTGGACACTCTCACTCGATGAACCGACGTCAATCACGGCCGACTCCACCGTCGGCAAGGACACTCCGTGGGCACTCGCCGCGCTGGCGATCCTGTTTGCGGTTGGGGTCATCGTGGTGTCCTCGGTCATGATTACGACCATCCTGGTGATCCGTCGCCAGTCGATCGAACGGCGGCTTCCGATGGCGCTGCGTATCTCGCGTGAGCGGGCTGCCGAGTTGGGGATCACGGTTGTCGCGCCGCCAAGCCAATGGAGCGAGATACGCGCGGCGATCGGGCGCTCGGTCCAGATCGCTCTCGGCGTCCGCCGGCCAATGCCGCCCATTCTGCCAACGATCGACCACAGCTCCACGCCTCAGGAGGAACACGGTGGCACTGACTCCGAAGGAAACTGACCGTCTGCTCGTGTTTGTCGCCGCGGAGCTGGCGCGTCGGCATCTCGCACGTGGACTGCTGCTGAACTATCCTGAGGCGGTCGCGCTCATCACCGATGAGATCTTCGACGCGGCGCGAGGCGGCGCGAGCTTCGACGAGGTCATCCGCCATGCCAGCACGGTGTTGCACAGGGACGACGTGATGGAGGGAGTGCCGGAAATGCTGTCTGTCGTTCAGGTCGATGCAATGTTCCCCGACGGCACGCGCCTTGTGACCGTTCGCAATCCGATCGGGGAGAACGCCGGATGATCCCCGGACAGATTATCCGGCGCGACGAGCCAGTAGAGCTCAACGCGGGCTTGCCGGTGACGACGGTTGCGATTACCAACACCGGGCTCGTCCCGGTTCATATCACCGCGCATTATCACGTCTTCGAAGCGAACCCCCACCTGGCCTTCGACCGATTGGCTGCCTGGGGAATGCGTCTCGACGTGCCGTCGGACGGGGCGGTCCGGATAGAGCCACGGTCCACCGTCACCGTCACACTCGTGCCGATTGGCGGCGCTCGTGTGGTGCACGGATTCAACGATGCCGTGAACGGGCCGCTCGATGAGACCGACCCACACGAGGCGCTGGCGAAGCTCATCGAACGCGGATTCCGGCACGTTCCGGCAGGCTAGAGCGGGCTACTCCAGCCGGTGCTCGACGTACGGGTGTTGATTCGGCGGGCCAACCGCGACGCGCATCCGTCCTTCGGACGGCTCGGCGATCACCGATGCGAAGGTGATTATGTCGCTTCCCGGCGCGTCTCCCGGCATCCTGCACAGCGCGTCCGGGTAGCAGGCGCGGTCGCGGAGGACCTCCTCCATCATCCCGGCATCGAGGTGGCCACGTCGTTCGGCAAGCAGCGACGACATCCGATCTTGTCGGGCGCGTGAGTTGGCGACAGATTCCTCCGGCGAGCGCTCCTCGGCAAGGAGCGACGGGGAGACATAGTGGTTGGCGTGAGTGAGGATCCCGTCCGTCGGATCAAGCCGCGCGTCGGAGGTCGGTGTCGTCTCCAGGTCGGCGGCGATGCCACGCGCGTCGAGCATGATCAGGTTGCGCGACGACGCCCGGCGAACACCGCGCACTGCCATGATCGCGTCATCGACGGTGTCGCGCGTCAGGGCCAATCGTGAGAACAGGTAGCGCGGGAAGCCAAGCCGCCAACCATTGCAGGTGACGAAGTTGGCAAAGACACCGAGGCCGCGATCGTTGATGCCGATGTACGACACCTGCCCGGCTGGCATCAGCATCAGGAGGCGCGGCGCGTTGTCGGGGACGATCTCCGCAACGATGGCGATCTCGCCGTAGAAGGCCGGCAGGTCGGCGTTCTGGCCGACGAGGCCGATGCCATTTGCCGTCGCTTCCGGCTGGACAGCAAAGGTCGTGCATTCGGCGGCATCGTCCGGGGCGACCGGCGTTGCGACTTCGGCGCGTAGCTGGAGCAGGCATGCCTCGCCAAGCGAGATACGGGCGCCACGGGCAACACCCTGGATTTCGTCGTCGAAGAACGCGGCGTAGCGCTGGATCCACGGTCGATAGGCAAGCGCCTTCTCCAGCGCATCCTCGCGGCTCATCGCAGATCGCTCGGACAGCCGGCCAAGCGCCTTGTCGAGATGGCTGGCGATCAGGTCGCGACACGCCTCGCCGAATTGTTCGCCGATCTCAAGGTGGCTGCCGGCGAAGCGGTGCTTCGGAAATACCCGACCCGATTGTGCTCGACTGGTGGTTCCATCGATCGCATCCATCGCGACGCCTTCCTGTCTCCCTGGCCAATAGTCCAGTCAGAGTATCATGCACTCCTGTCTCGATCGTGCCATGCGAGAGGAGCGTCGCGATGCCAATCCGGATGGAGCGAGCTGAGTACAACCGTCGCTACGGCGCAACAGCCGACGATCGGATCCGACTGGCCGATACGAATCTCTTCGCCCGCGTCGAGCGCGACGACACGCTGCCAGGGTTCGAGCCACTAGCTGGCTTCGGCCGGCCGATGCGCGATGGGATGCTCTTTGGCCGCTCCGGCTGGAACGGCCGGACAAGCGCCAGCCAGCTCGACCTGGTCATCACGAACGCGATCATCATGGATCCGGTGCTTGGAATCTTCCGCAGCAACATCGGCATCAAGGACGGCCGGATCGCCGGGATCGGGCGAGCGGGCAACCCGGATGTCACCGACGATATCGAGCTGTTGATCGGCAGCGCGACCGGACTGATTGCGGCCGACGGGGCGATCGTCACTCCCGGCGGGGTGGATACCCACGTCCACTTGTCGTCCTCCAGCATCATCGGCGCGGCCGCATACAGCGGGATCACAACGCTCGTCGGCCAGGGCAGCGGCGGGGTCTGGGACCTGGGAGTCAACCCGCTGAGCAACATGCTGCACGTCTTTGAGGCATTCGAGGCAGTGCCGATGAATCTTGCGGTGCTCGCTCGCGGCTCGAGCGATCGAGCGGAGCTGGAGACGGCGTTCGAGGTCGGCGCGTCCGGGCTGAAGATCCACGAGGACGTCGGCGCCTTTCCCTCCGTCATCGACGCCTGTCTCTCGATTGCCGACCTGGCCGGCGGTCAGGTCGCGATTCACACCGATGGCCTGAATGAAGCGGGAGCGCTTGCCGAGACGATCGCGGCGATCGCAGGGCGTTCGATCCACGCGTATCACGTCGAGGGTTCCGGCGGTGGACACGCGCCGAACCTGATCGAGATCTGCTCCGACCCCCGGATCATCGGATCGTCCACCAATCCGACGCTGCCGTGGTCGGTCAACTCGGTCGCCGAGCAGTTGGCGATGATCATTACCGTCCACCGACTCGACAGAAACAATCCGGAGGATATGGCTGCTGCGCGCGACCGCGTCCGCGCATCGACGATTGCTGCCGAAGATATCCTGCATGACCTTGGCGCGATCGCTATTGTCTCCTCTGATTCACAGGGGATGGGCAGAATCGGCGAGGTTATCTCCCGCACGTGGCAGTTGGCGCATCACATGAAAACCGTGCGTGGCGGCGGGTTCGACCCAGCAACAAACGAGGGGGACGACAACGCGCGCATTCTCCAGTACCTGGCCAAGTACACAATCAACGCCGCGATTGCCCACGGACTGGATCACGAGGTCGGAAGCCTCGAACCTGGGAAGCTGGCCGATCTGGTCATCTGGCAACCGGCTTTCTTTGGCGCCAAGCCCACTGCCGTCATCAAGGGGGGGTTCGTCAGCGCCGCTCAGGTCGGCGATGGTCAGGGATCGACGCGAGGCAGCCAACCGCTCATCTACCGGCCGATGTGGGGCGGCATGGGGCTCGCGCCCGCCCATCTCGCAGTAAATTTCGTCTCGCGATACGCCGCCAGCGGCATTCCTCGTGGAGGGCACCTGCGCCGTCGCCCGGTCGCCGTTCGCAACGTTCGCACGACGTTCAAGAGCGATATGCTGCACAACGCTGCCAGCCCACGAATCGAGGTCGATCCGACGACTCACGAGGTACTGATCAACGGCGAAGCGGTCAACAATCCGCCGGCCGAAAGCCTGCCGCTCGGCCAACGCTACTTCCTCGCCTGAGTGCCGAAGACATCATCGAACAGGAACGCCAGATGACCGGATCGAACGAGCGACTCGAAACAAGCGCATGGATCAACCCACGACAGATAGCTGCGGCAGCGAATGTCAATGGCGCGGTCTGGTCGCTCACGTCCAGCGACCTCAACATGAATGTCGTCGTCATCAGCGCCGACACACCGATCCAGCGTCACTTGAACCGCGAGGTGGATGTCGTCGTCATCGCGGTCGCCGGCGAAGGGATTGTGCTGGTCGATGAGGACGAATATCGGCTAAATCCCCAGGAGGTGCTGGTTATCCCGGTCGGGGCGTGGCGCTCCGTGCGGCCGGCCGGCACGTCGTTCTCCTACATGACGATCCATCGACGCCGGGCGGGCCTCTGGCCAACGCAGAAGCAATGAGACCCGGCGGATGCCGTCGCACCGCTCCATCTTGTCACGCACCGAGGAGACCGCAATGGACCGACGATATCCGGAAATCGAACCGTTCGAGCATGGGTTTCTCGATACACACGATGGACACCACCTGTACTGGGAGGCATGCGGCAACCCCGATGGAATCCCGGCACTGTTCCTGCATGGCGGGCCGGGTTCCGGGGCGTCCGCGGGGCAACGGCGATTCTTCAATCCGGATGTGTACCGGGCGATCCTGTTCGATCAGCGCGGCGCCGGCCGGAGCTGGCCCCTGGCCAGCGAACCAGACGCAGATCTATCGACCAACACGACCCAGCGCCTGATCGCCGATATCGAGGCGCTGCGCGAGCTGCATGCCGTCGACCGGTGGGTCATTCTCGGTCTCTCCTGGGGGACGACGTTGGCGCTGGCCTACGCTCAGGCACATCCGAATCGAGTTCGTGGGCTGGTGTTGGGGCTCGTGACGACGACCTCACGTCGCGAGGTCGAGTGGGTAACAGAGGACATGGGCCGCGTATTTCCGCGTGAGTGGGATCGATTCGCTGCGGCCGTCCCCGAACAGTACCGCGGTATGCGACTCGTCGACGCATATGCGGCAATGCTTCGTGACCCCGACGATGCGGTTCGCGAGCGTGCCGCTCACGAATGGTGTGTCTGGGAGGATGTCCATGTCTCGCTCGCCCCGGGCCACCAGCCGAGCCCCCGATACGAGGATCCTGAGTTCCGAGTTCGTTTCGCCCGGCTCGTGACGCACTACTGGAGCAACTCAGCGTTTCTGGAAGAGGATCAGCTGATTCGGGACGCCGAGACTCTCGATGGGATCCCTGGCCGTCTTATCCACGGTCGATACGATATCAGCAGCCCGCTGCAGACCGCATGGGAGCTTTCCAAGCGCTGGACGACGAGCCAGCTCACCGTCATGCAGGACGCGGGACACGGCGGAGAGGATCTGCCCGGGCTTGTGGTGGATGCGCTGAACGAACTCGCCCGGGCGTAGGCCGCTGCGCTGTCGCGGCCTACGCCCCGTCGTTCTAGGAACGAATGTGCGGCTTCGGCGGCTCGGTCCCTTCAGGGATCGGGGCCTCGTATGTGTAGCCATCCGTCGACGTGGTAAATTCGTCCTTCGCCTTCTGCAGCAGCTCAGGATCATCGACAAGCTGGGCCGCCGTAATCGCCATCGCCTTGGCCGCGTGCATCATGCCTTTGTGGCCGATCGACATCGCGCCAGTCGCAGTCACTCCCCAGGAGTGGCCGGCGGCGCCGAGCGCCCAGCAAGTTGTCGTGACCTGGACGGTTGGCGCGTTCCAGCTGGCCTCGGCAACGTCGGTCGAGCCGGACATCGTCTTGCCCTCGTCGGTCGGCTGGACCGGTTCGGTCAAGAGCGCCCGATCCTTCAGCTCTTTGGGCAGGCCATAGCGTTCGAGCGCGCGGATGCGGGCCGCTTCGCCAAACGCGTCCGAGACCTCCCGAGCGAAAGCCTCCTCCTCGGCGGTGAACTCCATCGGGCCGAGCTCATCCAGCACGCCCATCGCCAGCGTCGCCAGCGTCTGGTTTGGCAAGAAGTTGTGGATACCGTAGAGGTCATGGACCTCGACGCGCGTCTCCGTCATCGCCGCGGCAGCGTTGGCAATCGCCAGAACTCGTTTGGTGATCGGGTCAACAAGATCACGGCGCGGAGCACGGATGTAGTACCAGACCTCCGCCTCGGCAGGCACGACATTCGGCTGCCCGCCGCCGTTGGTGATGACATAGTGAATGCGAGCCGCTTCGATGATGTGCTCGCGCAGGAAGTTCACGCCGATATTCATCAGCTCGACAGCGTCCAGCGCCGATCGACCCAGCTCTGGCGCGCCGGCCGCATGGGATGTCTTCCCGAAGAATCGGAACGTCGCGTGATCGATCGCCAGCGAGCTGCCACGCATCGCGGAGATGCTGGAGCCCGGGTGCCAGGTGATCGCAGCATCGAGCCCGTCGAACGCGCCCGCGCGAGCCATGAACACCTTGCCGGCCCCAGTCTCTTCGGCGGGGCACCCGTAGTAGCGGACGGTTCCAGGCCGGCCAGTCTCCTGGAGCCACGCCTTCAGCGCCGACGCAGCGGCAAGGCTAGCCGTGCCAAGGAGGTTGTGGCCGCAGCCATGGCCCGCTCCACCGGCTACCAGCTGCTCCTGAGCAGCCTGGTTCTTCTGCGAAAGATCTGGCAGCGCATCGTACTCACCGAGGAAGCCGATCACCGGCGAGCCTTCGCCCCACTCAGCCACGAAGGCTGTTGGCAACCCGCCGACGTTACGGGTGATTCGGAAGCCATCGGCCTCCAGATCTTCGGCCTGTAGCTGACACGATTTCGTCTCGGCCAGAGCGACCTCGGCGAACCCCCAGATCTGGTCGGAGATATTGACAAACCGTTGCTGGCGCTCGTCCAGCCAGTCGCCGACCTCCTGATGTTTCACCATGCATTTCTCCCGTCGTTCGATGCGCGCCGGAGCGACCCTCCGGCGCGGCCATTGTACGGCCGAAGAGCATTCATCGGAGGTCGCGGGCCGAGGGAGAGGGGCAGCGAAATGGTCGCTCAACACGATCGCCGAGCGCATACGCGCCCTGCATTGTTTGGTGAATCTCGGATGTCCCGCCGTAGATGACCGCGCCCTTGGCATTGAAAAGATGACGCAGGAGTGTCGGTTGCTCGCCAGCGGCGCGACTGTTCCAGATCGTCAGCGCATCGGACGCGTTGGCGAAACCGGCCTCTGCGGCGCGCCACTTGGCCAGGCCCGTCTCGCTCGCGTTCGGCATGCCATCGTTCTTGAGCGAGGCAGAGCGAGCAAGGAGCAGCCGAGCCGACTCCTCCCGCGCGACCATGGCCGCCAGCAGCGCGCCATCAAGGCCACGGCCATCATCGCCAGCGTCGCGCAGGAAGCCGGCCGTCCATTCGCGGCAGGCGCGGGCGATACCGAGCGCGCCGCAGCCGACGGTAAACAGGCCGTTGCCGAGCGCGGAAAGCGCAACAGCGAACCCCTCGCCTGGCCGGCCGAGCACCGCGGCGTCGGGGACGTAGACACGGTCGCAGACGACGGCGCCGGTGTCTCCGGCTCGCAAACCGAGCTTACCGTTCAGGACGGTCGTCGAGAGTCCAGCCGATTCGCGCGGGACGATGAACGCGGTGATGCCCTTGTGTCGCAGAGCAGGGTCGATGGTGGCGAAGAGGATGAACAGTGTCGCCTGATTGGTCGCGCTGATCCAGGACTTCTCGCCGGAGATTTCGTAGCCGCCGGGCACCCGATGCGCCCGCATTCGCAGCGCGCCAACGTCCGACCCAGCGCCCGGCTCGGTCAGGCCAAACGTGCCGATCCGCTCGCCACGGGCCAACGCCGGCAGCCACTGGTCTCGTTGGGCTTCGGAACCCCACTGGAACATGCACATCGCGGCGAGCGCAAGATGAACGGTAAGGCTGACCTGGTGGGAAGTGTCGATCGCGCCAAGCTCTTCGCAGACAGCGGCCAGCGCGGTGTAGTCGCGCCCCTGTCCCCCGTAGCGTGTTGGCAGGGTCAGCCCGAGGAGGCCGGCCCGGGCAAGCACCGCGATAGCCTCGTCATTCGGCTCGCCCCGAGCGAAGCAGCCGTCGATATCGTCGGCCAGCGGGGTGAGTCCCCGGACTATGTCAACGAGATCGGCGGACGGGCGCCAGCAGGCAGGTATGAATCGCGTCACCATTGCCGGATTGTACGGTACGATCGCGCTGGGGAGTGTGGACGATCGCGACGCACCATGGAGGGCATGAAGACGATGAGCGGAACGAGTCTGGCAATCCCGATCGAGACCTACGCTGCGCGCCGGCAGCGCTGCCGCGTCGAGGCGAGCGCTCGCAGCTTCGCCGGCCTGATCGTCTTCTCGCGTGATCCCGACCGGGCCGGAAACGGGCTCTACCTGGCCAACCACCGGCCGATCGCCGGCTCGCATCCCTCGATGTACGACCAGCGCGGGCGTGGCTACTGCGCCATCATCATTCCAGTCGATCAGGACGAGACGCTGCTGGTCACATCGCCATATTACGAGCCTGACGTGACCGTGGACCGCGTCGAGGTGGACACCAACCTGCCACGCGGGCTGGCGCGCATCCTGGCCAGCTACGGGCTGGATAGCGGTGAGCGCTGGGGTCTGGTCGGGGAGGAGTTCCTGCCGGTCCTGCTCTATCGCGACATCCAGACGGCGCTGCCGTTCTGCAGCTTCTACTTTGCCGACGACGTCCTGTGGTCGATGCGAACGATCAAGGACGAGATGGAGCAGCAGATTCTCCGCGAGGCGGCGAAGATTGCCGACGCCGGAGCGGCGACCGCAATGCGCGCCTATCGCGCCGGGCGGACGGAGCAGGACGTCGTCAACGATATCGACAGCACGTTACGCTCTCTCGGCGCGACAAACACCTCGCTGACCTGCCAGAGCGGCGTCTACCGGTCCGGCGAGCCGCTGATCCGGCCGTTCGCCAGCGACCGCATTCTCGAGCTCGGCGACATGGCGCAACTGGAGATTCGCGGCAGCTATCGCGGCTATGGGTTCGATATCTGCCGTTCGGCGGTCATCGGCCCGCCAAACGACACCCAGCGGCACATGTTCGAGACAGTCGACCGGATGCTGGACGCGATCATCGCGAAGGCAGCGCCCGGCGTGCGGGCCGAGGAGCTGCAGCACGAGATCGACGAGATCGCCCATGTCGAGGGATTCGACGGCTATCAGTCGATGCACTTCGGCGGGCCGAGCACCTACTGCGGGCATGGCCTCGGCGTCTCGAACGACGAGCCGCCGGTCCTCTTCACCGGCGATCGAACGATCCTGCGCCCTGGAATGTACATCACGCCCGAACCCGGGCTCTATCGCCATCCAGAGGGCGGGCTGAGGCTCGAGGACGATATTCTGATCACGCCTGAGGGTTGTGAAAACCTCAATTCCAGCCAGCGCTGGTGGTGGTCTGACGACTGATCGGCAGCCGGACGAAACCAGCAGCTATGTAGTCACGTCATATCAACAGAACGCGGCAGTCGTTGTCAGATATTGGACGGCGAAGATGGGTAAGCCAGAGCGGTTCGTTCTGATTGTTGGCGGCGGTGTGCTGGCCATCGCGGCGCTGGCCGTGGCGGTCATCGTCGCGATCGGAGGGCCGAAGACGGCTGAGTACGACCCCGCGTCGCCGGAGGGCGTCGTACAGCGTTACCTTGAAGCGGCTCGGATTGGCGACGACAACGCGGTCCGTGAACTACTCAGCGAGCGCGCGCTCAGGCAACTGGATGCCGACGGCATCCACGACAAGTACCGCCCGGCGCCACTGGAGGATAACCGGCTCGTGACATTGCAACGCACCGTCGTGCAAGGCGATCACGCGACGGTGTGGCTTCGAATCGAGTCCCCTGGCGGCTCGGGGCTGTCGTTGGATCGCTATTCGTGGACGATGCCGGTTCCGCTCGTCCGCGAAAACGGAAACTGGCGGGTCGACGAGCCCTACGCAACACCGTTCTGATACTTGACGATCGCGCGGCGATCGAGATCGGGGGAGAGCAATGCAACGCGCAAGGCGGCTCTATCTCTACTTCGTCTCGGCGATCAGCCTCATCGCGCTCGGGACCGGCCTCGCTCGGCTGTTGACGAATCTCTTCGAGCGTATCAGCGACGCGTTGCGAGGCACGGCTATCGTCTCGGGTGACACTGAGGCGTTCCGTCGCGAGGCGAGCCTGGTGATCGCGATCATCGTCGTCTCATTGCCGATCTGGCTGCTGCACTGGTGGCTTGCCGAGCGTGCCACAGGCGGTGACAGCGCTCAGGCAAACACCGAGCGAACCGCGCCGGAACGGGCGCTCTACTTGTCGGGCGTGCTCTTCGTCTCGTTCGTCATCCTGCTCACCTCGTCGAGCTCGTTCCTGTCGGTGCTGGTGCGCGAGTTGGCAGGCGACCGCTTGTGGGACAACCCGTCGGCACTGCCGGACAGCCTGGCAATGATGATCATGGCTGCCAGCATCTGGGGCTATCACGCGCACGTCCGGCAGCGCGACGAACGGCTTGGGGCCGGTCTCGCCGAAAGCACGGTTCTGCCTCGACTCTACCTCTACCTCGCAACCGTTATTGCTGCGCTTGTGATGCTCACCGGAGTCGGTCATCTGCTCGGCGTGACTGCCCAGGCGATCTTCGACGCCGGGCCGTTTGTGAGCGACGGGCGCTGGTGGGTGTCGGGACTAGCGGATGGGCTTGGGGGCGCAGTAGCCGGGCTGGCACTGTGGAGTCTGCACATGGCGGTCGGAAACGCGCTGGTCGCTCGTCCGGACGCGCTCGGCGATCGCGAACGCCGGTCCGCACTGCGCAGGCTCGCGCTCTATGCACTGACCTTCATCGGGCTTGCCGTGAGCCTCTTCTTCCTGAGTCGCGGACTCGAGCAAGTGCTCCGGGCTCTACTCGACGCTTCCCACGGTTCGGAGGGTTTCGGATTCCGCGTCGCTGATCCGCTTCTCAGAGTGCTACCGTTCGCGGGGGCGTGGTACTTCTTCGGCCGGCGGGTGATCGCTGAGGCAGATCGGGCCGGGGAGGCTACCGACCAGGCAACGGTGCGTCGGATCTACAGTTACGGAATCGCGCTGATCGGGCTGGCGGCCGGAGCCGGAGGACTGGCCGGCACGCTGGCGGCGCTCTTTCACCGTCTGGCCGGGGAAACGCGGCCGATCTTCGAGGGGATCGATCCCTGGAAGGACGACCTCAGCAGGATGCTGCCGATCGCGATGTTCGGCACCGCGGCCTGGCTCTGGCAGTCGTACCGAGTCGGTCGGTGGGTCGAATCGAACCCCGATGTCGAGCGGACGAACATCGTCAGGCGCGTCTATGTCTACGTGAGTCTGGCCGGCTCGGTCGTCGCGGTCCTGGTCTCGCTGGCCTTGATCATCTACAAAGTGCTGACGGCGATTCTCAATGTCGGGACCGAGTCCCTCGGTCGCGAGCTGAGCACACCGGGAGGGGTTTTCCTCGTTGCGGCCGCGGTCCTGACCTATCACGCGCTGTTGCTACGGTCCGATCTGGCTGCGCGGCCGGAGGCGGTCGAAGAATCCCGGCGACTCCTGCTGGAGATCACCCTCCCACCCGGAATCGACCTGGACGAGATCGCCAACCAGGTCGCGCAGGGACTGCCGGAAGGGTCTCGAGTCCGCTTGCTGACCCCCGCGAAGAGCGAGGCGGCGGCGGAGCCACCACTACCCGATGGTGAACAGGGCGTCAGCCACGCTGGTTAGCTCGTCGCGGTCGACCAGCACATCCAGCCAACGTGCCGGCAGCGCTGCCGCGCCCCAACGGGCGCCGGCCAGCGCGCCGGCAACCGCGCCGGTAGTATCGGCGTCGTTGCCCAGGTTGACGGCGGCGACAATAGCGGCTTCCGGCGAATCGTGGTGGCCAACAGCCCAGAGCGCGGCGGTGAGCGTTTCGAGGACGTAGCCGCCGGCCGGCAGCGCCTTTGGTGTCGCATCGCGGGCGGCTTCGACTGCCGCGCGCACGTCGTCGAGCGCGGCAGCAGCAGTCGCGGCGGCGAGCAGATCCGCGCGCGGATCCTCCAACAGCGCGGCCAGTCCCGCGTTGAGCGCGACGCAGGAGTCAACACAGAGTGGATTCGCATGGGTGATGCGCGATGAGTCGGCGGAACAGAGCGCATTCAGCGCAACGTCGGATCGTGTCGCAAGCGCGACCGGCGCGCAGCGCATGATCGAAGCCGTTCGAGGCGTCGCGGGGCTGCATTGCCTCGTGCGTGAGCCGGCCAGCCTCCTCCCAGTGCGTGTCAGCCGCCAGCAGCTCCAACGCAAAGCGCGTCGTATTGCCAATGTCTTTGGGATGCGAGTGAAACCATTCGACAAATCGCGCGGCGACGTCGTCGGGATCGAAGCGCCCTCGGGCGACGAACGAGCGAGCAATACACAACGCCATCTGGGTGTCGTCGGTGATCTCGCCCGGCGCGAGATCCAGCCAGCCGCCGCCGATAATCGCGCGGTGGACACCGTACTGCTCGGCGATCTGGGCAGGGGTCTGGAACTCGACGGTTGCCCCGAGCGCATCCCCGGCCGCCATGCCGAGCATGACGCCCCGATACCGATCGCGTAGTTGTTCGTGATCTACCACGAGGCATGCCCTTTCCGAGCCACAAAGCACACGATAAGAGTATAGTGTCGCAGCGTTTTCCAGAGAGTCGAGCAGCGAGAAGGGGGAGCAATGCGGACCAACGAGGCGAAGCGGAAGATGATGGCTGGGCAACCGGCGTACGGCTACACACTCGGGCTGGGATCGGTGGCGGCCGCCGAGCAAATCTCACGGCTCGGGCCGGACTTCGTCTTCATCGACACCCAGCACGGCTCGTTCGGGCAGGAGCAGGTCAGCCTGGCGCTGATGGCGATCGAGGCGGGCGGGTCGATCCCGATGGCTCGCGTGGCGCGCAACGACTACACGCTGATCGGACGGTTGCTCGACGAGGGCGCGCTCGGCATCATCGTGCCGATGGTCGACACCGCCGAGCAGGCAAAGGCTGCCGCTGACGCTACCCACCTGCCGCCGGCCGGAACGCGCTCGTGGGGCATCGGCGGGGCCGGACGCTATGGAGCGGAGTACTTCGACCGGATCAACGACGAGCTGTTCGTCGCCGTCCAGCTCGAAAGCATCCAGGCAGTCGACAACGCCGAGGCCATCATGGCGACTCCGGGAATCGACGGCTGCTGGATCGGGCCGGCCGATCTGGCGCTCTCGCTAGGCATTCATCCGCGGGATGCCGCGAAGGACGATCGCCACGCGCGCGCGATTGAGCGTGTCGTCGAAGCCTGTCACAACACCGGCAAGATCCCCGGCTTCGCCGCGTTCACCCCCGAGGATGCCCTGATGCGCATGAAGCAGGGGTTTCGCTTCCTGACCGCCGGCACCGACGCCAGCTTCATGCTCGGCGGAGCGCGGGCCGGCCTGGAGATGCTGGGGCTGAAGAACAACTGACGAGAGCGCTGGTCTTCACGTCGCACTCGTTATGGTAACTTGGCGGCGTGCGAATCGGTTGAATCCGGTCCCGAGAGGTTCGTGTCATGCAGATCTACATCATCCGCCACGGTAAGGCGCTCGACCATCACGATCCGCGCGCCACGAGTGACGCGATGCGTTGGCTCGTGGACGAGGGACGCGACGAGGTGACGACGATGGCGACGCTCCTGGCGCGTCTGGGGGTGCGGCCCGACCTCGTCCTCAGCAGCCCGCTCGTCCGCGCCCGCGAGACAGCGGAGATCATTGCCGACGCGCTCGGCGTGGCGGTTGGTGTGACGCTGAGTGATCAGTTGGCCCCGGACGGGTCACCAGCCGGCGTGCTGGATGAAATCCTGAGCCACGGCCGGCCGCGTCATGTGGTGATCGCCGGCCACATGCCGGGAGTCAGCCAATTCGGCGGTTACCTGATCCATCACGATCCCGATGCCGGCTTTGGCTTCCAGACGGGCGCGGTCGCGCGCATCGAGTTGCCGGACGATGCCCTGCTGCCGGGGACGGGCCGGCTGCGCTGGATGATCCCCCCATCAGTCGCGACGCGCCTTCTCACGGAATGATCGCCAGCGGCGATCAGCAGATCGCGCAACGCGCAACGTTGAAGCTGCTGATCGCCGCGATCTTCGTTGTGTCGATCGACTCGCGCGTGATCACGCCGATTCTGCCGGCCATCGCCGACGATCTGGGAGTCACGATCGGGCGCGCCGGACTGATTGTCACTGCCTACCTGCTGCCCTATGGCCTGTTCCAGCTGTTCTACGGACCACTCGCCGACAGGAAAGGCCACGTCCGGGTTATCTGCTTCGCACTGTTCGGCTTCGCGATCGGCGAGGCGCTCTGCGCGCTGTCGCCCGGCCTCCCCGCGCTCGTCGGCTTTCGCCTGCTGACCGGCATGGTCGCGGCGGCGATCTTTCCGCTGGTGCTCGCGTGGATTGGAGAAACAGTCGACTATACCCACCGCCAGAGCATCATCGGCTATACGGTAATGGCTGCCTCGATCGGGCAGGTACTCTCGGCTGCGGCCGGCGGATTCATGGCGGCTGTCGTCTCGTGGCGCACGATCTTCGTGCTTGACGGCATGCTGGCGCTGGTGATCGCCGTCATGATGCTTCGAGCCGGGCTTCCGCGCCACGAGCCGGTGGTTGCCGTGGATCGGTCGCGCCTCAGCCCATACCGCACAGTGCTCGACGATCCCCGACACATCCTGTTCCTCGCGCTTGTCTTCGTCGAGGGGGCGTTGACGATCGGAGCGTTCTCCTACTTTGGCGCGTTACTCCGCGCTCGGGATGGCTACTCCTACCTGGCAATCGGCTTCTTCATTGCGCTCTTCGGCCTGACATCGGTGGCTATGGGTCGATTCATCGGCCGGGCGGCACGGGTGTTGGGCGAACGTCGGATGATTGCGGTCGGCGGCATCGGAGTCGTTGTGGCCTACCTGATGACGACACTGCAACCGTCGCTCGTGGTTTTTCCATTGGCGATGCTCCTCTGTGGCGCAACGTTCACCCTGATGCACTCGACACTCCAGACCCGTGCGACAGAGCTGGCGCCGGCCGCACGAGCGACCAGCATCTCGCTGTTCGCGTTTGCGCTCTTCCTCGGCAGCAGCGTCGGCGCGCTCGTCGCGGCCCAGGCAATCGACCGTTACGGCTACAATCCAACGATGATAGGTCTCGGAGCGGGGATGGCGCTCGTGGCCGTCGTGGCAACCGCGCGCGCAATCACCTGGTCGCAACCGGGGAGAATCCAGACCGAGCACCATCTGACGAACAACGAGGCCGCTAACCGTGGCGGCTCCTGAGGGGCCGCGACCAACGCGGAGACGGGGAAGGACAGGGAAGGCATGAGCCTCCAGAGCACTTACGACGAACAGGTCAGCGCGATGGCGACGATGCTCGCGCAGCAGGTCGGCAGCCTGGACGACGCAACCCTTGCCAAGCGGCCGGGGCCGGCACTGAACCCGATCGGGTTCATCCAGTGGCATATCCTGCGTATCTGGGACCTCGACCTGAATCTGCTGATCAAGGGCGGCGCCCCCGAGACCGATGCCTGGCACCGCGGCGGCTATGGCGATGAAATCGGGTATGAGCCGATCGGAGTCGGACCCGGCGGGACGGGATTCGGCTTCGGCTATACCGATGCCGAAGTCGACGCTGTGCCATATCGCGCCGATGTGCTGTCCCGCTACCAGCAGCAGCTGGTCGACGAGACGAAGTCCTACCTCGCCGGGGCGACCAACGAGGACCTGCAACGCGCGTTCGAGCTGCGTGGCGAGCCAACGTCCGTTGCCGGCCGGCTGCAACACGTCGTCGCGCATTCGTGGAATCACATCGGTGAGATTCGTCTGACCAAGGGTCTGCTCGGCTATCCTGATCCGACAACTCCGCCTCGGAGCTAGTTCCGGCCGGGTTCTTGCGACGTGGTTGAGGACCGACGCGCCGGGCAACGTTGCCCGGCGCACGGGCGCTGTGGGAGCGCCGCTTGGAGGCAGGCTACCGTGACCTCTGCACCGACGACAGCGCGCGAGGACTGGCGTGAGGCGAATCTGGCGTCGATCGAGGAGCTTCGCGGTCGACTGACACGAGTCGCCGACGGCGGTGGGCCACGGGCGCAGGAGCGCTCGCGGCAACGCGGCAAGCTGCCGGTGCGCGAGCGGATCGACCGAGTACTCGACCCCGGCTCACCATTCCTGGAGCTGTCACCATTGGCAGCAGGCGGGATGTATGACGACGAGGCGCCGGGCGCAGGAATCGTCACCGGCATCGGGCTCGTCAGTGGACGCGAGATCGTCGTCGTCGCAAATGACCCGACCGTAAAGGGCGGCGCCTACTTCCCGATCACGGTCAAGAAGCACCTCCGAGCCCAGGAGATCGCGCGAGAAAATCGACTCCCGTGCCTCTATCTCGTGGACTCGGGAGGCGCGTTTCTGCCACTACACGCCGAGGTGTTTCCCGACCGCGAGCACTTCGGGAAGATCTTCAGCAACCAGGCTCAGCTCTCGGCGGCCGGCATTCGTCAGGTGTCGGCAGTGCTCGGCTCTTGCACGGCCGGCGGCGCATACGTGCCGGCAATGTCCGATGAGGCGATCATCGTTCGTGGCAATGGAACGATCTTCCTCGGCGGCCCACCGCTGGTGAAGGCAGCAACCGGCGAGGAGATAAGCGCCGAGGAGCTGGGCGGCGCAGATGTCCACGGTCGGATCAGCGGCGTCGTCGACTACATCGCCGATGACGAGGAGCAGGCGCTGGCGCTGGCCCGGAGGCTGATGCAGGTTCCTGCGCGAACGAAGCCCGCCCTTCCCTGGGAGGTGTTGCCAAGTCGCGAGCCGCTGGAAGACCCCGAGGACATTCTCGGGCTTGTCGCGCCCGACCCACGCACGCCCTACGACCCCCGCCCGATTCTGCGTCGTGTCCTCGATGGAAGCGCGCTGGATGAGTTCAAGCGCGACTATGCCGAATCACTGGTCTGCGGCTATGGCCGGCTGTTTGGCATCCCGGTCGGGATCGTGGCCAACAACGGTGTGCTGTTCAGCGAGTCGGCGAGGAAGGGGGCGCATTTCATCATGCTCTGCGCCCAGCAACGCATACCGCTGCTCTTCGTCCAGAACATCACTGGCTTCCTGGTCGGACGCGAGGCGGAGCATGGCGGAATCGCCCGCGAGGGGGCCAAGATGGTCTCGGCGGTGGCGACGGCGCGGGTGCCCAAGCTGACCTTGATCACCGGGGCTTCTTATGGCGCCGGAAACTACGCCATGTGTGGCCGGGCGTATGACCCGCGCTACCTGTTCACCTGGCCGACCTCGCGCATCGGCGTGATGGGCGGCGAGCAGGCAGCGGGAGTGCTGACGTCGATCGGCCGCTCGCGCGACAGCGATGCGTCACCCGAGGATGCTGATCGGCTGCGAGCCGACGTGCAGGCGCGCTATGAGGCGGAGACGACACCGTGGTATGCGACGGCGCGGCTGTGGGACGACGGTGTGATCGACCCGCGTGACACGCGGACGGTGCTGGGGCTGGCCCTGCAATCGACGTTGAACGCCGAGATCGAAGACTCGCCAATCGGAGTCCTACGGATGTAGCGGACGGATGGGAAATGACCATGGCTGACGGGCTCGGCGGCGGCATCCTGCTCTACGAGACGCGCAGCGGCGCTGCCTGGCTGACAATGAACCGCCCGGAGATTCGGAATGCGCTCGCGAGGGAGCTCGTTGCGGCGCTCGTCGAGGGGTTCGAGCGGGCGTTCGCCGACGACTCGGCCCGATCAGTCGTGCTGGCGGGAGCGGGGACGGTCTTCTGTGCTGGCGCGGACGTCAACCAGTATCGAGTCGCCTCCGACCGCGATGAGGTCGTGGCTGACGCCGTGCGGCTGTACGACCTGCTGGCGCGGATCGCGACCGGACCGAAGCCGGTGATCGCGCGGGTGCAGAAGGCGGCCTTTGGCGGGGCGATCGGGCTGGTTGCCGCCGCAGACCTGGTCGTGGCGGCTGAGGGGACGCGCTTTTCGCTCTCCGAGGCGAGGCTAGGTCTGGTTCCGTCCGCGATCGGGCCGGCCTTCGTCCGCGCGGTAGGGCCTCGCTACGCCCGGGCGCACATGCTGCTGGCCGAGCCGTTCGGGCCGGAGGAAGCGCTGCGAATCGGGCTGATCCACGCCACGGCGTCGGAGGACGGGCTGGACGATGTGATCGCGCGGTGGCTGGCGCAGTTCGGACAGAACGCGCCGGGCTCGATGCGCGATTCGAAACAGTTGGTCAACGACATCGCGTTCGCCGGCCTCGCGCCAGACGCACTCCGCGAGCACTGTGCGTCCCTCGCGGCCGACCGACGGGCCGATCCCGAGGGGCAGGAAGGGATGAACGCCTTCCTGGAGAAGCGTAAGCCCGTCTGGGCGGAGGTGAGCCGATGACGCTCGGACCGGTTCTGGCGATCGCCAATCGAGGCGAGATTGTCGCCCGAATCGCGCGGACGGCGCAGGCGCTCGGCTGGCAGCCAGTGGCGCTGTTGGGTGACCCCGACCTCGACGGGTATGCGGCCCGCGAGATCGGCCGGGTCGAGCGGATCGGGCCGGCCGGCAGCGAGCTGGACCCGGCGCTGGTCGTCGCGGCAGCAGAAAGAGCCGGCGCGGTTGCGCTACATCCGGGTTACGGGTTTCTCAGCGAACGAGCAGACCTGTCGCAGGCGTGTGAGAACGCTGGCATCGCGTTCGTCGGGCCATCTCCGCTGACGTTGGCCATCTGCGGCGACAAAGTAGCAACTCGCGACGCAGCAATGGCGGCGGGTGTTCCAGTGCTGGCGGCCAGCGAGCCGATGTCGATCGACGATCGCGGTCGTTGGGAAGCAGCCGCCAGCGAGGTCGGCTTCCCGCTCATCGCAAAGGTGGTGAGTGGCGGCGGCGGGCGTGGGCTGCGAGTAGCGCTAACACACGAACACGTTGAAGCAGCGATCGAATCGGCGCTACGGGAAGCGGGGGCGTCGGCCGCCGGGACTCGTTTCTATCTCGAGCGCTATCTGGAGGGGGCCCGACACGTCGAGGTCCAGGTGGCCGGCAACGGCAGCGACGCAGTCGCAATTGGCGATCGGGATTGCACGGTCCAGCGCCGGCACCAGAAGGTGTTCGAGGAAGCGCCTGCCCACGACCTGCCGGACGAGACACGCGCGGCGATTCACCGTCACGCGGTGGCGATGACCCGCGCGGTCGAGCTGCGCGGGGTGGCGACGGTCGAATTCTTGCTGGGCGTCGACGGCACACTGGCGTTCATCGAGGTGAACCCACGCTTGCAGGTTGAGCACACCGTCACCGAGGAGGTCACCGGCCTCGACCTGGTGGCGATCCAGTTGGGATTGCTTGCGTGCGACAATCTGCCGAACCCCGTGACGCCACGCGGGCACGCGATTCAGGCGAGACTCTATGCTGAGGATCCAACACATGGGTTCGCGCCCAGCCCGGGCCAAATCACATGGCTCGACTGGCCCATTCTTCCCGGCCTGCGCATCGATAGTGGTTACGAGACGGGGGACAGTGTCCCCAGCTATTACGACTCACTCGTCGCAAAGCTCATCTCGCACGGGCCGGATCGTGACGCCGCGCTCGTCCGGCTAGCGGAGGCAATCGATCGATCGCGGATCGCCGGCATCTATACCAACCGACCATGGCTCCGGGCAATGCTGGACGACGAGCGCTTCCGGTCCGCGACCCACGATCTCCAGACGGCTGATTCGGTGACTGTGTCGGAAACAGCGCCCGACGACGGCGTCATCGCAGCCGCCGGGCGGGCGTTGCTGGCGGCCGCTGAGTCCGAGGCGGGACCGTTTCGGCTGGTCGGCCAGGCAACGCAGATCGTCCACGGCAACGAGGCGGGCGGCTGGCAACGCCGCATCGTCTGGAGCCGGGCGGGCAATAGCTGGCGCCCGCTTGTCGGGACGAATGGAGCGTGCAGCGACCCGGATCCTCGCACGGCAACCGCGGCAGGGACGTTGGTTATCGCGGCCGAGGGGGGATGCGAAACGACATCAGCGCGTGGCCGCTGGCTGGTCTGGCCAGGACCGATTATTCGAGCCGAGGAACGGGGCGCCATCAGCGATGGGATTCTTCGCGCCCCGATGCCGGGCACGGTCGTGTCCGTCCCTGCCCGGCCGGCGATGGCCGTCCATGAAGGGGATGTGTTGGCCACGATGGTGGCGATGAAGATCGAGATCACACTCGCCGCGCCTTTCGACGGGATCGTGGAGCGGGTTGCTTGCGAGCCCGGTGACCTCGTCGGGTCGAAGCAGGCATTGGTGACGATCCGAAAACCGTGAGCTCACTGAGGCCGGCGACGCTCGCGAACTGTGCGCACGGCGCGGTCACGACACTCGGGGCTTGAGTCGCTTCGTGAACACGAGCTCGTGGTGACCAGGGGCATAGGCATCCGGGATACCACCGGTGAGTGAGTAGCCAAGGCTGAGGTAGAAGCTGACGCGGCCGCCATCGGCGCGGAGGGTGGCGAGCCCGGCGAGGACATCCGGGTAGAGGGGCTGGCCGGCCAGGCTTGTCTCGCCAGTATCGTCGTCCGTTGTCAGCCAGATGTTTTGCCCACCCTCGGCCCGGACACGAGCCTCCAGTGCGTCGACGAGGGCGCGGCCGATGCCGCGACGCTGCCAGCCTGGATGAACGGCGAGCGGGTGCAGCTCCCAGGTGTTTCCGTGATAGTGACGGCTTCCACCGATCCAGCCAACCACGGCGTCCCCTTCAATGGCAACCAGCGAGAGATGACCCGAACCAAACGATTCGCGAACCTCGGCCAGCGCATCCGGCAGGTGCGCCCAGCCACCGGGGTGATGTTCACCCGGGAACGCAGCCGCAAGCACCTCGGCAGCCTGATGGACTCGTCGCTCGTCGGGTGGGTCGAGGTCCATGATTTGCATATCAGCCCCTTCGGATAACGCGTCTGGCATCGCGCCGATGGTACGATGCCCCGCGACGATCTATCCGTCATGAGAAAGGTTCAGTATGGCAGTTACGCAGGCTCTCCGGCTCCATGTCGTTCCGATTCGCTACAGCGGCAGCGCGCCGGTGTTGCCGGCCGACGATCCCGTCGACACTTACGCCGCTGAAGGGGGCTACGACACATTTGCCGGTGCGGTCACAACAACCGAGCCGAGCTTCCCTGAAGCAGAGCGAACGAACGACCCAACCACGGACCTGGGCATTCTCGGCGCGGAGATCGCCGACGCTGTCGCCGAGGGGCTGAAGGATGGCCGGGCGACGCTGGTCGTCGGCGGCAACTGCGGGATCGTGCCGGGCGTCTTCGGCGGCATCCAGGAGGCGTATGGGCCGACAGTTCGGGTCGGGCTGCTCTGGCTCGATGCGCACGGCGACTTCAATACGCCCCGGACGACGCTCTCCGGAATGCTCGGGGGGATGCCGGTGGCGGTCTCAGCAGGCCTGGCCTGGCCGAACTGGCGCGAGAGCTCGAAGCAGATCGTGCCGGTGCCGACTGACCGTATCGTCATGGTCGACGTCCGCAACCTCGACGAAGCCGAGGAGCATCTGATCCGGGCGACCGACGTCGTCATCGCCGCGCCAGCGCCGGGGTTCCCCGGTGAGGATCTCCAGAAGGCGGTCGACGAGCTAGCGGCAAAATGCGACGTGCTCTACCTGCACATCGACTCCGACATCCTCGACGAGTCGCTGACACCGAATCATCGGACGAAGGAGCCGAACGGCCCGGACATGGCTCAGGTATTGGCGGCAGTCGACGCGATTATGGCGACCGGGAAAGTGGCGGTCTACGCTGTCGTCTCGGTCTGGGCCAGCGGCGAAGGGGGCGATGTGATGCTCCGCTCGGGAACCGAGCTTGTCCGCGGCGGGCTGGAGATCTGGCGGCAGCACGGCTCAGCGGCGCTGCTGGGGAGCTGATGAACATGTCGCAGGCCGGCCAACCAATGATCGAGACAGCCGCGCTGACCAAGCGCTACGGCTCGATTGTCGCGCTCGACGGCCTGGACATCTCGATACCGCAGGCTGCTGTCGGATTGCTGGGCGCCAACGGCGCAGGCAAGTCAACGCTGATCAAGCTACTGCTCGGGCTGATCCAGCCGACCTCCGGCAGCGCCACCATGCTAGGAATGAACGCCACCCGCGACGCCGCCCACGTCCGCGAGCGGGTCGGTTACATGCCGGAATCTGACTGTCTGCCGGCCGATGTCACGGCCGCCGACTTCGTCGCCCACATGGCCGAAATGAGCGGGCTGCCACAGCGGGCTGCCCGCCAGCGGGCGAATGACGTCCTCTATCAGGTCGGGCTGGACGAAGAGCGATACCGGCTCATCCGGGGATTCTCAACCGGCATGAAGCAGCGAGTGAAGCTGGCGCAGGCGATTGTCCACGACCCTCAGCTCGTCTTCCTCGATGAACCCACGAACGGGATGGACCCGCAAGGACGCGACGAGATGCTCCGGCTCATCCAGAGGATCCACGGTAGCCTGGGAATCACGGTCATCGTCTCGTCACACCTGCTGGAGGACATCGAGCGAGTCTGCGATCACGTTGTTATGCTCGACCGCGGACGCATGGTCGCTGCCGGCCGGATCGACACGTTGATGCGCGGCGGCGGCGATATTGTCGTCCGGGTCGATAGCGATCAATCCAGCCTCGTTGCGGCGCTGATCGCGCGCGGTGTCGCGGCGCGGGTGCGCGAGAGAGACATCGTCATCGCGCCCGGTGGGGAGCGCGACGCCATCTACGATGCGATTCGCGATGCTGTCGTCGAGCTCGGCCTTCCGCTCCGCGGCCTGCAGGCCGGAGAACGATCGCTCGAGGATGTCTACATCCAGACAGTCGGCGGCGCGGACGTCGCGCGCGGCAAGGAGACAGTCCATGCCAGCTGAATCGGCCGGCCAGCCCTACGGCGAGGTCTACGACCTGGGCTACAAGCACTACGACGGGGAGCGACTCGGTCGCGCCCATGCGATTCGCGCGCTGATCGTCTGGTCGATGAAACGTGGGCTGGGCATTCGAAAGCGCTGGACATCGAAGATCATGCCGGCGCTGCTGTATGTCGCCGCCTACTCGCCGGCATTGATCGTCGCCGGGATCCTCGCCTTCCTGCCAACCCAGGTCAACTTCAGCTATGGCAGCCTGGCCGGGTTCATCTCGATGGCACTGCTGATCTTCGCAGCGGGCCTGGCGCCGGAGATGCTCTCCGACGACCGTCGCGAGAATGTGCTGGCGCTGTATTTCGCGCGCGCAATCACCCCGGTCAACTATCTGCTGGCCAAGATCGCAGCGATGATCATACTGATGGCGACGATCGCATTCGGACCGCAGCTGCTGCTCTTCATCGCCAAGGTGCTGCTGGCCGACAACCCACTCAGCTACTTCGGAAACCACCTCGGCGACCTTGGTCGGATCATCGCATGGGGCGCGATCATCTGCGTCTATTACACCGCCATCGGCCTGGCCGTCGCCGCGCTGGTGGACCGAAAAGGGATCGCCAGCGCTGTGTTCATCGGCGGCATTCTTCTCATCACCGCGATCACGAACGCGCTGTTCGACGCGACGAGCGGGACATTGCGCGATTACATTGTGCTGATCAGCCCGATCGAGCTGGTCCAGTCGATCACCGGCTGGCTGCTGGGTGGTTCGGGAAGCACCATCGGCAATCTGGTCGGGCCGGCCTATCTGGTCGGGGTCGTTGCCGCCGTCATCGCCGCGGGGCTGATCATGCAGCGACGCTACCTTGCGGAGGAGTAACCGTGCAGACAAGCGTCACACAAGCCAGACCACCTGGCCCGGACACAACGCCGGAAGCGCCGCCGAATGCCACCGTCGTCGTTCGGAACCTGTCGAAATGGTACGGCGATGTAGTCGCGGTCTCGGATATCTCGTTTCACGTCGAACCGGGTGTCACAGCGTTGCTGGGGCCGAACGGGGCGGGAAAGTCCACCACGCTCGAGATGCTGTCCGGATTGCTGGCGCCTTCGCAAGGCGAGATCCGCATTCTGGGCCGGCCGGCACGCGGGGATGTCGAGCTCTACCGCCACGTCGGAATGGCGCCAGAACAGGAAGCGCTCTACCCATTTCTGACCGGACGCGAGTTCGTCGAGCTGAACGCAGTTCTCCAGAAGATGGACGATCCCTCCGGCGCCGCCCATCAGGCGCTGGCGACAGTCGAGTTGCTCGGTGACGCCGACCGCCCGCTACGCGGCTACTCCAAAGGCATGCGTCAACGGACGAAGATCGCGGCCGCGCTAGTCCACGATCCCGACGTGCTGCTGATGGACGAGCCGCTGAACGGGACCGACCCGCTCCAGCGAGCGCGGCTGATCGAGCTGATTCAGGCGCTGGGCCGGCAGGGGAAGACCGTGATCGTCTCGTCGCACATTCTGTACGAGGTTGAACGCTTCGCCGACCGTATTCTCGTCATCAATCGCGGCAAGCTCGCCGCCGCCGGCAACTTCCACGCGATCCGCGACCGGATGGACGAGCACGCCCGAGCCGTGCGGCTACGAGCGAGCGACCCACGCAAGCTGGCGGCTGCGCTCGTCCAGACCCCGGTTGTGTTGAGCGTCCGCTTCGAGCCTGTGACCGGAGACCTGCCGCCTGCGTTGGTCGTCGAAACGGCCGACGTGCGCGCGTTCTACCGGCTGGCGCCGGCCATCGCCAAGCGCCAGGACGTGCACCTCTATGAGGTAGCGGCCCTCGACGAGTCGCTGGCCAGCGTCTTTGCCTACGTTGTGGAGCGCGGCTGATGGCTGGCACGACTCACGGGGCGCGGTCAACCGTGCCGATCGCCACACTGACGCTCCGCCAGCTCGCCCATGGCAATGCAGTTCGCGTCGTCGCGCTCTTCGCGGCGGTGCCGGTTGTTTTCGCGTTGATCTATCTGATCGGCCAGCCGACGATCGACCGGGTGACGTTTGCCAACAACCTGTTTACCCACGGCGTCGCGCCGACGGTGTTGCCCCTCGCGATTCTGATTCTCGCCACCAGCGCGCTCGGCAATGAGGTCGAAGACCGCACGATGGTCTACCTCGTCCTCAAGCCGCAGACGCGGATGAGGATCGTGCTGGAGAAGCTGCTCGCGGTCGCAGTGGTCGCAACGCTGCTTCTCTGGGCAGGGACGACGATCGGGTTCGTGATTGTCATGCGCGGCGAGGCCGGCGGGGAGCTGGGCATGCTCATCGCGATGCTGGTGGCAGAGATGTTCGCGGTCCTTGCCTACGGCGCGTTGTTCCTTCTGCTAAGCCTCCTCATTTCACGAGCACTGCTGGCCGGCATCATCTACACCCTGCTCTGGGAGACGACGTTCAGCCGCTTCATTCCCGGCGTCCGGCTGCTCAGCGTGCGGCACTTCGTCGAGTCGATCTACGTTCGGCTAGCCAACGACCCGGCTGCCACGATGGACCACCCGAACCGGCTCATCTCCGCGATCGTCACGTTGCTCGTGCTGACAGCACTCGCCATCGTCGCAACCTCCTGGCGGTTGCGAACAATGAACCTGGAATAGCTGATCGTAACGACAAGTGAGGGAGACGCGCTGACATGCCGAGCGAAATCCGACTCTACGGACTGGACGGCATCCCCGAAGTACGCCCCGGTGACAATCTGAACGCGATAATCGGCGACGCGCTGGAGGCCAGTAACCTGACTCCGCTCGACGGCGATGTGCTGGTCGTTACCCATAAGATCGTCTCGAAAGCCGAAGGGCGACTCGTCGACCTCGCCACGATCGAGCCGTCACCGTTTGCCCTCGTCTGGGCCGAGCGCTGGGACAAGGATGCCCGCCAGGTCGAGGTTGTCCTGCGCGAGGCCACCCGGATCGTGCGGATGGATCGCGGGGTGCTGATCTGCGAAACACGCCACGGCTTCGTCTGCGCGAACGCCGGCGTCGACGCCTCGAACGTGCCGGGCGACCACATCGTCTGCCTGTTGCCGCTGGACCCGGACGCCTCGGCGCGGGCGATCCGCGCGGGCATCCAGGCGCGGTTCGGCGCAGCGCCAGCGGTCATCATCAGCGACTCGTTCGGCCGGCCATGGCGCAAGGGCATCGTCAACATCGCCGTTGGCGTCGCCGGCATGAGCCCCTTCGCCGACTACCGCGGCGTCACCGACCCCTACGGCTACGACCTGCGCGTCAGCGTCATGGCGGTCGCGGACGAGCTGGCGGCGGCCGCCGAGCTGCTGGCCGGCAAAGTCGACGCCCGGCCCGTCGCCCTCATCCGCGGCTACGGCTTCACCCCCGCCGATGGCGCCGCCTCCGAGCTCGTCATGGACCCCGACCGCGACATGTTCCGGTGATGGCGGGGGACGAGGGGATGAGGGGTGCGTAGGGACAGGCCCGGGCCTGTCCGACGTCCGCAGACGCCCCTCCCACGCCGATCCGCGACCCGCGGGCGCGGTAGCCTGATTCCCGATCTCTTTCGGGAATCAGGACGGACCAACCACCTGAAACACGCGCGCGCATATCGTTCGCGAACGAAAGTAAGCAACTCGAACGACGACGCTACGGCAGATCGTCGGCGGGGAAGCCGCGCTCCTGCCAGCGTTGGTAGCGCCAGATGCTGACCGCGCGACGGATCTCGCGGATCGCGCTGGCGTCCATGTTGGAGAGCAGGGCGAGCGTCGAGTCGGGCGTCCGCTCGACCTGGGCGATCGTCTCGAAGCCGTGCCGGCGCAGCAGATTGACGGCGCGCGGGCTCAGGTCGAGCAGCTCGGTCGTGGGATCGCGCCGGCGACGGACGGCCTTGACCCCTTCTTCGACGAGGCACCAGATCAGAACTGGCGTCACCATGACGATGCCAGTCATCGCCAGCCAGCCAAAAGCGATCAGCATCACCGACTGAGCGTCGCCGTCGAGCAGCCAGGCCGGCCCGAGGATCAGCGCCCAGGAGACCCCGACGATCCAGGCCGAACGGCGCAGTGGATTGACCGCGAAGATGTCGTTCCCTCCGCCACCGCGATAGGCCATCGCAAGCTCGGAGCGGGCGCGGGGCTGGTATGGCACGGGCAGACCTCGAGCAGTTGGGACGGATGACCGCGCTCCACGCGCCGCAGCGCGCGTGGGCGCACTCTAACAGATCCCGATTATCCGGTATACTTCACCTTCGCGCCCGACCCAGGCCGGAGTGGCGGAATGGCAGACGCGGCGGTCTCAAAAACCGCTGACCGCAAGGTCGTGTGGGTTCGACTCCCACCTTCGGCACGACAGCTTCGATTTTATGGCTTGTGGACGCAGAAAACACCGGATTCTATGCCCTCAAGGTTGCGCGAAGGTTGCATCGCGCCGGATCCAGCTCCCCAGAAGCCGCGCGAGACGGTCTGCCGCTTCCTGCTTCAGCTTCAGCTCGACTGCGAATAGACGAACCGCACCCCGCGACGCCAGCCCCAGCGACCTGCCCAGGCAGCAACAGCAGCCTCGACGGTCCAGAGGAGGTAGCTCTCGCCGCGCCCACCGGATTCGTTGGCGTACTCCTTGCCCCGGCGACTGATCGACGTTGGCGCTTCGGCTTTGAAGCCGAGGAAATCACCAAACGAGACGCGTTCCCGGACATCCGTATAGCCCAGATTCTCAATCGCCCGAACGGTGAACTTGTACTCGTACCAGAACGTCGCGCGGGAGAGATCCTTCGGCTGCGGCCTCAGGATGACAGATCGAAGGGGTGCCTGCCGCACCACCGTATTACAGTGACTAGCATGATGTGTCAGGTTGGCAGCCTCCCCGCACCTTGTCATCCTGAGGCCGCAGCCGAAGGATCTCTCCTGCGTCTGAATGCATCCAGCATGAGGAGATGCTTCGCTGAGGCTCAGCATGACAAACGGCCGGGGTGGCTGTCGCACCACAGTACAGGACACATCACGCTGGTCGGAGCAGTATGTGCCACGTTGACGTTGGCAGCCCACTTGGTGGTGCCACCGGTTCTGTCATTCTGAGCGGAGCGAAGAATCCGCTTTCCTGTCTGAAAGCAGGGAGGACGGATGTTTCGCTGTGCTCGACATGACAGAGAAACGGGTTCGCGTACCCCGGACACATTCACTGCGGTCAAGACAGATGGCAGGGGCGACGCGGCCGTACAGGGCGCCGATGAAGTCGCCGAGGTGGGCGCACAGACCGGAGTTGCGCACGGCGCAATCCACGAGGGCTTCGCGGTCGGGCGCGGCCGGCGCGTCGACCTCACCTGCGCCGTGTCGTTACGTTGTGCGCTGCGCGCTACCCCGCGCGCGTCGCGCCTACGTCGAGCCAGGCCGGCCGCGTCGAGGCGTCGTGGGCGACGCGGGGGTCGGCCGGCGGCGGGTCGAGGCGGGTCTGGTAGGGGATACCCGTGCGCGTCGCCTCGGCCAGCTCGTCGTAGATCTCGAGGATGACCCGCTTGGTGCGGTACTCGCCGTGGGCCGCCTCGTCCTTGCGTTTGACAATCGGGAACGTGTCCATGATGTAGTCGACGTCGTCGCGGTCGATGCCGTAGAGGTGGAAGTAGGCGGCGTCCAGCTCGCAGCGTAGCAGGAAGCGGCGCTCCTCGTCCCAGCGGAACGGCGGGCCGTCGTAGCCGCAGTCGCGGGCGAAGGGTTCGAGGTCCCAAGCAGTGTAGGTGAGTTCGAGGACGCGGGCGAGCGAGCCAATCGGCTATACGGCACTGCCGGGATGCCACTCCGAACACTGCCTGCGAGTATACATAGCTGGTGGAATAGCAGGCAAACTGTTTCGAATAGACCAGTACGTGAGCGATGTGTTCCTCCAAGCTTCTGCCGTGCTAACGTAAGTCAAGGGCATACGAGTGCCGAGAGATTGACCTGACAGACAGGTGCTGAAATGAGTCGATTGAGCTCACTCAACATGATCGACGGCATCGTGTGCCCAACTCCAACCATAGGGACAATAGTCCCGATAACGGTTCGCTCGTTCGTTGTATTCGACAGATATCCCGCCATACCCAGAAGCCACCCACGTACGCCAATCACCCGGCACGCGATTGACCACGTCGCTTTGAAGCACCCAATACCTTGGGAGTGCGGCGCACTCCGGGCGGCGCTTGTCATCTTGCGGGACGTCGCCAGAGTCCAAGCCCTTGTACGTCGCCCACCTGTGATCGAACTGATGGATCATCTTCGCCTCGTACAACGGCAAATACCGCTCGCCGGCCGGCATGACGAAGACGTTGCCCTCCAGCCGTCCGCCCTGCGCCTCCAGCTCCTCGCGAGTGCAGAACAGAGGCTGCCGAGTCGTATTGCCATCGTGGAACATCAGCATCGAGCGTGAACTGCCCCACGGGTTTCCTTCATCACGTCGGCTCCTCCTCGATCAGCACCGGCACGCGGCGGTAGATCGACTTGGTCAGCTCGGCGTCGCGCTTCGAGCGGAAGATCGGGCAGGTGCGGGTGTTCGGGTTGAGCAGGGCGATGTCGGCCGCCGAGAGGGTGAAGCGCCGCCAGTCGTCCCGCAGGTCCTCGGTCGCCAGCGCGAAGAACACGAAGTCGGCGCCGCCGGTCGCCGGCCGGCCCGGGCCGGTGATCGTCAGCAGGCAGAACTTCATCGCGACTGTCAACTGCCGGGAAGATCCGCGCTTGCGGTTCTCGAAGTCATAGAGACTGGCCAGTGTGCCGGTGTCCATGAGGTCGCGGAAGAAGTACTGCGTCGATCGCGTCGGTGGCGATGCCGGTCGGCACGATGCATGCCGAAGCGGCCCGATCGGAGACAGGATCGTCCGGTTCGACTCGGCGAAGAGCGCGGTACGTGTTCGAACGTCGCCGCGGCCAGTCAGCGGATAGCGACCGGTCGCGCGGACGAAATGGCTGGCTCGCCCGCTGCTTGTCGCAATTCGCATCCTGGAACGCGGCGTAGAGCGGCGCGTCTCCCGTCGCCAGCTGCAGCAATCGTTCGATCATCTTGTCCCGGGCGCGCATGCGTTGCGCAGACATTGGCGATGTCTGGCCGGCGTCATGCGCGAAGAACTCCTTCTCCTGCGAGCTTGAAATCTGCTCCCACGGCGGGTTGCCCAGCACGACATCGAAGCCGCCGATCCAGCCGGTCTGCTCGCTGTCCGGGTCTTCGTTGGGGCCGGGGACGCGGAAGGCGTCCGGGAAGGCCAGGTGCCAGTGGAGGAACTGGTACTGGCCGGCCAGCCGCTCGATCTCGCCCCGCCAGTCCGGGTGCAGCGCGTGCGGGGTCCGCTCGATGCGGCGGAACTCCGCCTCGGTGATCGGGTGCGACCACTCGCGGGTCTTCTTCCAGACGAACGCGGCGCACCAGGCGTCGGCCCACAGCTTCGAGAAGGCGTAACCGCTGGAGCGCAGCGTCTCCTCCCAGACCTGCTGCTTCTGGCGCACCCCGGCGATCGTCGCGTCCTCGATCCTCTCGATCGACTGCACTGCCGCCGCGAAGTTGCCCAGCCGCTCCCAGGGCGCTCTGGCGAGCGCGTGGTCGAACGATAGCTGGCCCTTGCGCTGCTCCCGGTTGCGCTTCTTCCACTCCGAGACGTACTTCTTGTCGTCGCCGGTGATCGCGGTGAACGCCTCGTCCGGGATGCCGCCCTCGAGCAGGGCCGGGGTCGCCCCCAGCAGCGAGTTGCCGCACTGGATGTGGTGGTCGAGGAAGGAGAGCGGCTTGCCCGGCTCCATCGCCTCCAGCCAGAGCGAGACCTTGCACAGCTCGACCGCCATCGGGTTGATGTCGACGCCGTAGACGCAGCGGCCGATGACGGCGCGCAGGGCGGCGCGGGTCTCCTCGGGCGATGGCTCATCCTCGCCCGTGCGGACAGCCGCCAGCCGCTTGGCGATCCGGTGGGCCGCCGCGACGAGGAAGTGGCCGCTGCCGGCCGCCGGATCGACGACCTTCAGATTCAGCAGCGCATCCTCGCGCGCCGTCGCGTCCGGGCCGGCCTCGCGCAGCCGGTCCTCGATGACCGGATCGAGCGCCGAATCGAGCAGCTCGGCTATGAGACTGCTGGGCGTGTAATACGAGCCGGTCGTCTTGCGCTCGTTGCCGCCGGCCGTCGCCAGCGAGAACGATGACGTGTCGATATCGACCTGGGGATGCAGCTCGAGCAGCGACTCGTAGACGCTGCCCAGCTCCTCGGAGCCGAGGTTGCGGTAGTCGACCACCCGTCGGGCATTGCCCTCCTCGATGAAGGCCAGCGCCCGCACCGCGTCGAGCAGATCGCGATTGGACAGCTCGCAGCCGTTGATCGCCGCCGTGCTCGCCTGCGCCCAGAGGCCGGAGCCGAGCGCCGGAAGCGCCAGCCCCGGCTCGCCGATCGTCGCTGCCCAACCGCTCGATGATCAGCCGCAACCCCTGCCAGAGGTCGGCGTGGCGCGTGCCGCGGCGGCGCTGGGCCAGCCGTCGCAATCGCTGGGTGCTGTACCAGACGCTGTAGCGCTCGCGGGCCGCCTCGTCCGCGCGGGGGTCGAGCAAGACCCCACGATCCTCGGCGACGAAGAGAAACAGCAGCCGGTAGACAGTCCGCAGGAGCTGGCGATAGTAGTCCTGCTTATCCAGCTCGCCGGTGCGCAGGGCCTCCCGCAGGGCAGTATTGGCGGCGATGACCGAGGAAGCCAGCGCCGAGCGTCGCGATCGACTTCTCGACGCCGCCGCGCAGATGATCGAGCGCGCGGGTGCCCTGCTGGATCGCCTCCCGCGACCAGCGCTCCAGCCAGCAGTCCTCGGGCCGCTCGCCCTCGATCCGCGACTGGTGGACGAGCATCCAGAGCAGGGCGAAGTCGGCATAGACCTCGCCATCCATCATCTCCTGCAGATCGAATTCGACAAACGCCTGGCGGGTCAGCCGCGCGCTGTCGCGCAGGATGCGCAGCCGCAGGCCATTCGAGACGACGCCCCACAGCCGATCGTCGGACCGGTTCAGGAGCTCCTGCAGCATTCCGTGCGGGCTCATTCGCGCCGCGCCAGCCACGCCGGCCGTCTTGCGGTCCAGCTCGATATTCGCGGCGACGAGATGGATCGGCGCGCTGCCCCAGGCGTGCGAAACGGCGTAACTCGCGCCGTTGATGTCGATCGCGCGGGCAGTCTGCAGGCGACCATAGCCGAGGACGTCGAACAGCGGCAGCAACCAGCGCTCTCGGGTCAGCGTCGTCAGGCTCTCGCCGGCTGGCCGGCCATCCAGGCTCGGACGGAATGCTGTCCAGATGCCAAGGACACGGTTCCAGGCCCGCGCGATCCCCTCGTTGAACCGTTCGCCCGCGACAAGGTGGTAGTCCTCGGGGCGCATCCCCGGCAGGGACGAATCGCCACGAGCGACGCGCTGCAGCAGATCGGGCGGAAGCACCGCGCCCTCGATCCGAACGGTTGTCGTGTTCCGCGCCATCTCCCCTACCCCTCGCTATGCCGGAACGTAGACATAGATGCCCAGGATGTCGATCGGCAGCTGCGGCTCGACCCGCAGCACCGCCCCGACGCCGGAGCGGGACGACGTCGCCCGTCGCACGCGCCGATGCGCGTCAAGCAGATCGCTGGCGCGCACAGACGCCGTCTCGTTGAGGTGCTGCTGCAGATCTGCAATGCCATCGACTACGCGCTGCACGAACGTCGTTGCCTCTGATCGCCAGGATGTTTGCGTCGGGCCGCGCGGCCAGCAGCGCCTCGGCCGCGTCGGGCGCGAGCCAGCGCGCCTGGGCCGGGATGCTCTCGAACGCCAGCAGGCCGACATCCTCCGCCAGTAGCGGCGAGCCGTCGCGGGTGCTGCCGAGGATATGGAACCGGTAGCGCAGGAGCAGCAGCGTCGTCCGCGTCGAGACGGCGCGCGTGCGAATCACGCCGGCCCGGGCGGCCTTGCCCCCACCGATCGGGTCGAGCGTCGTATCCATCACGTACGCCGCCAGACCCTCGACCAGCGGATGCGTCCGCGTCAGGTAGATGACGGTATCCGGGACCGGCAGCTCGAAGCGCGCCAGCAGCTCCCCGTCGTAGCCGATCGTGTCGCGCAGCGCGCGCGGCGATTCGGTCAGGTCGATCCGCAGCGTGCCGCTGGCGCCATGCGACACGACAGTATTATGTAACCTCAGAGCGTCCTCGGTGAAGCGGGCGACATCGACGCCGGAGCCGATCGCCGAGCGCGCGGCCTCCAGCTCACGACGCACCTCGTCGACGTGGATCGCCTCCTGCGCGAACAACGTCCGCGAGCGCTTCTCCCGATCGGCGGCATTCTCCCAATCGCCGAACAGCTCGCGCTGCTTCGGCGCGAAGAAGCCATCGAATCCTGGCAGCCGCTGGGCGTTGAAGCCCTGCTGCTCGTGCAGGATCAGCCCCTCGAAGATCGCCTCCATCAGCTGGTTCGTGTTGCCGGGCACCGGCACCGAGATGCCGAGGGACTTGCGGATTTCCTTGTGCTTGCGCAGTAGCACCCGCAGGACGATACCGTCGATCTGATTGTCCGTGCCGAAGTAGGTGACGACACGGACTTCGTCCTTCGGTTGACCGTAACGATCGACGCGGCCCTCGCGCTGTTCGTGCCGGGTCGGGTTCCACGACAGGTCGTAGTGCATCACCGCGTCGAAGTGCTCCTGGAGATTGATACCCTCCGAGAGGCAATCGGTGCAGACCAGCACGCGCTGCTCGGCTGCGGCCAGCTCCAGCACCCGCGCCTCGCGCTCGCCGTGCGGGATGTTGCCGGTGATCGCCATCACCTCGACGCGTCTGCCGACTTTGCCGCGAAGCGCTTCGGCCACGTACTCCGCCGTCGGGATGAAACGGCAGAAAACGATCGGGTTGAAGCCGTCGTCGACGAGTTGCCGCACCAGCTGGATGCTGCGCTGCAGCTTGGCGTCCCCTTTGCCGTGGAGCGCGTCGGCATCGCGCGCCATCTCCAGCAGCCTGCGGCGGGTGCGTCCGCCGTCCGCGGTATCCTCGGGGTCGGCGCCGGGCGCAACGTCCAGCCGCTCTGCGCCCTCGTCCTCGTCGATATCGAAGACGAGCCGCTGGCCGATTTCGTCGGCCTCGTCCGCGGTCAGCGTATCGGCGGTTGCTGCCCGTGAGCGTAGCGTCGCCGCCGCTGCCGCCGGGCTCGAGCCGAGCGAGCGCAGGAGCGCAAGCGCCGACCACCAGCGCACCCGCTGCCGGCGCGTGTCGCCGCCGGCCGGGTCGCGCACCGTTTCGCGCGCGTAAGCGAGCACGCGATCGAACAGGCGCTGGTATTCTGGCGTCAGGTTGTAGGTCTCGTCGATCTCCATCCGAGCCGGGAATGGCGTGTCCGCATCCAGGTAGGATCGGATGTCGCTCCGGCGGCGCTGGACGAAGTAGCGCGCAAGCTCGCGGCGCTTCGCCTCGTTCGCCGATCCGGAAAGATCGTCGGGCAGCTCCGCAAAGCTCGGGCTCAGAAACTCGAGCAGCGAGCGAAACGCCTCCTCGTTGCCCGAGTGCGGCGTCGCGGTGACGAGGATGAGGTGTCGCCTGGCATCGCCGGCAATGTCCCTGACCAGTGTATGGCGTTGATGCTTGCCGCCCCGTCCCACTTCGCCGAAGGCCGCGGTGTGGGCCTCGTCGACAATGACCAGCTCTGGACAACGCAGCAGAAAGTCGTCCCGCCGCTTTTCTGACTTGATGAAGTCGATCGAGACGATGACGTGCGGGTGGACATCGAAGATCGATTCGTTCACCCCGATGCCGCGCTCGAGCCGCGACACGGTGCCCGGCAGGATTAGCTCGGCGTCGATGTGGAACTTGTCACGAAGCTCAGCCTGCCACTGCTCGGCGAGATGCGGTGGACAGAGCACGGCCATGCGCCGCACTTCGCCACGATCGAGCAGCTCGCGCGCGATCAGACCCGCCTCGACCGTCTTCCCAATCCCAACATCGTCAGCGATGAGCAATCGCACCGGATCGAGGCGCAGCGCCATGAGGAGGGGCACAAGCTGATACGGCCGTGGCTCGACGGCGATCTGACCAAACGATCGAAACGGGCCGGCACTTGAACGGAAGCCCAGCCGAACCGCGTCACGCAGGAGGCGCGCTGAGCGATCGTCACCGATCCGCGTCGGGTCCGGCAAATCGAACTGGGCCGGATCGACCCGTTCAAGCGGCAGATAGATGCCGGTTATCTCGTCCGCGGTGCCGCCCAACGGCCGCAGGACGAGCAGGTCGCCGCCCGATTCCGGCTGGACGACCCACTCCCGCCCCCGCGCCCGCACCAGCGAGCCGGAGGCGAACGCGCCAGGCTGCGGTTCGCTGGCCGTCATCGTCCCTCCCCAAACAGATCGAGTCGGCGGGCGATTGTCTCCGCCCAGTCGTCGTTATGACCGAACCGGATGACGACATAGCCGTCGTCCTCAAGTTGCCAGGTGATCGCCTCGTCGCGGGCCTGCCGTTCGGGATAGTCGTGGTACGGTCCGTCGATATAGATGGCAGCCTTGCCGTGACCGGTATACATGAAGTCGGGCCGCGTCCCGTGGTCGGCGATCAGATCCTGGGCCGAGTCGGGCAGCCTGTGTCCGTGCTCGCGCAGATAGCGCAGGAAGTCTCGCTCCAGCTCGGAATCGCAGCGTCCCATCAGCCAGTCGAAGTGCTCCTCCGGCGATCGATACCCGGGCGAAGCTTCGACGATCGAGCGGGTCAGGTCAAGCAGCAGATCACGAATGAGGTGGCGGTCAAGCAACTGGTGGTCGCGCTGGTTGGTGTAGCTCATCAGACAGAAATAGCAGGCCGCCTCGCAGTCTTCCTTCATGCGGTCCGAACGCCGGAGATCGGCGCCATCCGCGTCGAAGTGGCAGACCTCCAGCGCTCGACGCGCCACCTGCGCAATGCCGTCCGGATCATCGACCAGACGCCGCAAGACGCCAGCGCCTCCCTCAGCCGACTCATAGAGCAGCATGGATTTTGGTCGCTCACGGTCCGGCAGGAGCTCGGCGGCGAGCTCGTTATCCTCAAGGTCGTAAACGAGCTGAATAGCATTCTTGAGCGCAGCCTGCAGGCTGGTGAACTGCTCGACCGTGAGCTTGTCCTCCGGATCGATCAGCAGGACGTTGCGCCGATCTTCGACGTAGGGGATCACCCGCGCCGTATGAGCAGCGCCAGGCTGGGGTACGTCATCATCGTCAAACACCTCGCTGTCTGCCTTTTGCCAGCGGCCAGTCTGCACATCCAGCACGAAGCCGTACTGATCCTGGACTTTCCGACGCCGCCACCCCATATTGAGGCGCCAGATGGTCGTCGCGTCTCCATACGAGAGCTTCATTGCCGGCGCACCGTCGATCTGAACGGTCGCTGACCGGAACGAAGGACGCCCATCCCGCACGGCGAATCGCACGCCGGAGCGCAACTCGTAGCCGCGCTTCAGCCGCTCCTCCTCGTCAGACGAGATGCGGTCGCGTCGGCGGGTTGTCACACTCTGCATTCGAAAGAGCGAGCCGAGCATCCCGCGCATTTCGGCCCCACAACGCTCACACACATCCGGCCCTACGGCGCCGGTCAGCGGATGCATATAGCCGCACGTGTCGCATTGCTTCATCGATGTCGTCGGCAGCTCAGGGTGCGACGCACCCGGCTCACCAGATTCACCAGCGGGAATGTGGACCCGGTCGATGACGTAGCGCGCGCCCTCGTGGTAGATGATCGAACCCGGCCCGAACTCCGAGATCGCCAGGAACCGCGGCCGCTGCAGAAACTCATCGCGGGATAGCCTTCGGCCAGGAATGAACGCCGCAAGCGGCAGACGGGGGAAAGAATACCCGGGCAAGAAGCCCTCGCTGGCGTAGTAGCGGTAGGAGTAGAAATCGGACTGCGAGAGCCTGTCGCTCGCGGTCAACAGGCTCAACTGCGCCTCAGCCTGCCGCCGAAGTCGCTGTGCATCCTTCTTCTCCGAGTGCGGCCTGGTGGCGTCGTGAATGATCCGCGTCTGCGCCTGCGCCTGCTCCAGCGCCGAGCGGTACAGGTCGCGCCAGCGCGACGTGGCGCGATCGAACTCGTGCATGACGCCACCCAGTGTGCCTTCTAGCCACTCATCCGAATACCATGGAGCGGATTGCAGTGTCTCCTCGATACCGGACAGCACTCGACGGCTGCGCGCCACCGCTCGCTGGCGCGCAATGTGCTGCTCGAGGCCGGCCCGGACATCGGATTGCAGAGCCATAGTTGGTCGCTCACCAGACAGGTCCAGAATGTCACCCAACGACCGATGCAGGTTCTGACCCGTTTCCGCCAACCAGATAGCGTGGATGTGGGAGCGGATCAGATCCTCGTTGGCCAGATCGAGCCGCGGCGGGCTGACCGCTCCGGCAACGACAAGTTCCGGGCGGCGGAAGAAATACTGGTCGTGCGGGCTACCGGAGGCGCAGTAGGTAAAGACGAGCGCAGGCTGCCCATGGCGACCCGCCCGACCACTCCGCTGGGCGTAGTTCGCCGGCGTGGGCGGGACGTTGCGCATGTTGACGACATTCAGCTCAGAGATATCGACGCCCAGCTCCATCGTCGGGGAGCAGAAGAGGACAGGTAATGCTGCCGTGCGGAACTGCCTCTCGCGCTCCTCGCGCTGCTCGCTCTGGACCTGGGCGGTGTGCTCGCGCGCCTCGATCCCGATATTCCCGACGGCCTCATGGTGATAGAAGTCGACAAAGAACTGATTTGACTGCGTTGCCCGTTCGGTTCCGGGATTGACCCGCGTCGGATCGTACAGTGGTGTCTTCCCATCACCGGCGATCCAGCGCATAGCCGCTGCCGGAATCTGGTAGCCAGGGACATCACCGTCCGATCTGGGATCGTCGACCTGCTGGACCAACCCAGCGATACGCAGTCCGTCGAGCAGCTGAAGAATGATCTCAGCCGTGTCCTCTAATGTGAGCCGTGCGCCATACTCAGAGAACGTCGACGAGCGGCGCAGGTATTGCCCGTAGCGGCTGCGGGCCGACACGTACGCGTTCGTTCGCGGCTCGTTCTGTCGCTGAGGTCGAGGATAGAGAATCTTGCCGGACTCCATCTCTTCCTGCTCATCGATCGGCCACGGCGAGCGAAGATACTGATTGCTATTGGACTTGATCTGTTCCTGGCGCAACGGCTCAAGGTAGTCTGCGCGGATCGCCAGCTCGCGGCGCATGACATCGAGGAGCGCTCTGGATATCGCTGCGCGCGTCTCGGCGCTCGCAGTCACCAGCGCCTCATGCTTCCCCTGCCAGACTTCCTCGTCGGCGCTGACCAGATCAAGTGAGTCATAGGCTACTTGCAGCAGACCACACTGCTCCAGATTCGGCTGCGTGATCCGCCAGCCGCGACGCAGATCACGATAGATACGGTAGCCAAGCACGTCGCGCAGCGCGCGATTGGTCTGCGTGAGCGCGTTGTATTTGACGGTGTCATCAATCGCGTATTCGCCCAGCGGCAGGTCGAGTGCCTCCTGCACACGCTGGGTCAGCTCATCGTGACTCAGCCCCTCCGCGCCCGCCGACGCGACCGCCCGGTAGAGCGCGCCACGCAGCAGACCAACCTCGACAAAATCGTTGAAATGTCCGGCCTGGAGCGAGGCATCCTGGCGGTTGTCAGTGAACGACAGGACCTTTCTCGCCTCCTTGGGAAGCTCCTCCTCTGGGGTCTCGCGCAGGTGGCGGATGGCCGAAAGCGTCAGAATTGTTGTCGCCGTGCTGCGGCCCGCAGATCCAAGGGAGGTGAGACGGGAGAAGTCAGTGCCACGCCCGGGATAGTCAACACCACAATTCAGGCAGAATCGGAATGGCGCCGGAACGAAGCGAACGTCCAGCCCTTCACCAGTGCTCGAAACGCTGCCATCTGGCAGGAGGGTCACAGGATCCGGCATGTAGCGTCGATAGCTGTACTTGATGCGCCGGACGCCTCGCGCTTCTTCGATCCAGCTCTCCGGGACACGATTATCGTCAATGGCTGTCGCCGTGTCCGGCCATGGACGGTCGTCACTGGAGTACAGGTAGCCGGCCATATGGTCGCCATCTTCCGACCGCTCGAGGTACTCCCGCGGAGTGAAGATGTCGCGTCCGTCGTCACCCTTCTCCCGGTATACGCTGTAGTACTCCTGCCCACATTCACGGCAGAACGCAAGTGGTAGCAGGAGACGGGAACGATCGCCGGGCACAAACTGCTGGCCATAGAGCGTAACGAAGCGCCGGTAGGGCGTCTCAATTGATGCATAGGCTGTATCGCCGCGGCTGATGAACTGGTGCAGCTTGAATGCGAAGACCGGGAAGTCGGTCTGCGGCTGCTCGATCTCATAGCCAGCCAGCAGCGCCGCCTCGATCGCCGTAGCGCACTCGGTCTCTCCAATGCCTGTTAACTCGCTGAGTGAGGCAGCCGCGCTCTGCGTCCCTCGAACACTGCGAGGACTTCTCCTCACGAGCTCCCCGCTGACGAGATCGGTAGCCACCCCGAACGTACTTTCGATAAATCGTGCCAGTGGATTAGTAATGAAGGATTCGTAGTCGGACGCGCTGATAGAGCCGGCAAGTCGAACGGCGTTCGAAAGCGCCGCAACGTATGCTCCATCGTCAGGCGAATAGTCAACCGTCGACCGTCGCAGAGTCTCAGTGATGACGTCCGACGGCTCTACTGGAGCGCCGAAGATCTGGGCGGCAACTTCTGCGATCGCACCTCGTTGCTCGTCGAGCGAACCCGTTGAGGCGAGCGTGGCGGATGTCCCGACGTATTGCAGCGTATCAGCAGCCATCAGGTTTCGAGCGCGTCGAACGAGCATCGCCACGTCGGCGCCCTGCCGACCGCGGTACGTATGGAGTTCATCGAGCACAAGGAACTGCAGCTCCCGCGCGGCGTCAACAATCCGTCGATCACGTGGACGCGTCAAAATCAGCTCGAGCATCACGTAGTTGGTCAGCAGAATGTCAGGGGGGTTATCGAGGATCTCCTGGCGCTCATCCTCTTTCTCCTGACCGGTGTAGCGGGCGAACGTTATCGGCGACTTGCCCTCCGGAAAACCAAGCTTCAGAAACTTCTCGAGCTCACCCATCTGGCTGTTCGCGAGCGCATTCATTGGATAGACAACGATCGCCTGAATGCCACGCCCCGATCCGCGCCGCAGCACGTGATCCACGATCGGGATGATGTAGCCCAGGCTCTTCCCGGACCCCGTGCCGGTCGTCAGAAGATAATTACGCCCAGCCCTGGCAGCGTGAATGGCGTCGACCTGGTGACGGTGCGGTCGTAGCGGTCGCGGCGGATCATCTTCGGACTTGCGTTGGAAGATATTGCTGCATTCGTGATGCAGCACCCCAGCTCCGACAAGCTCATCGATCGTCTCACCCGGCGCGAAGGACGGGTTGAGCTGAATCAACGGCTCTGGCCAGAGCGCCCCCGCGTCCATCTCGGCCCGTACGTGGTCGCGGATCTTCTGGTCGCGGATGCGGATGAAGCTCTGGACGTACGAGGCGTAGTCGTCGATGAGGTGCCGTCGCAAGCCGAAGACATCCATGAATTACTCCTTAGCGCAAGAAACATGATGTGTATACAGGCAAGGCGCTTGAATGTGATTCGCAAGCGTGGGAGTGGGTGATCTGCCCGTCAAGATTATCAGGTCGCTGGTGAAGGGCAAGCGTGTCCTGATTCTGGGTGTACGTAGACGGCACGCTGACGACAACGCGTCAACTTGTTATGTCGTGGCTTAGGGTACATGTCTGACTATCTATCAGTATCCTGGCTCGTCTCTAACTCTACGAATCGAGCGCACCAGTTATGACCACCTGCTCGAAACTATCAGTGCTGTGGTCTGTGCCATTCTCAGTGACGCCGACTTCTGAGTCGATCTCGCACTCCATGGCCAAGCTGAGCGAGTCTGGCTGGTAACCTTCCTCGGCCTGCCGAACGACCATTCCTCCGATGACACGATTGATCGAGTGTTCGCCCGGTTGGATCTGGCAACATTCGAACGTTGTCTTCCTGGCTGGATCGTCACCCTGGCCCGATGCCCAATGGCTGATGTAGTCACAATTGACGACGGGGTTGTTCGTCGCGTATATAGCGGAGAGTTGGACGTGGCGCGATCGATCTCGTCGGCGTCTGATCCTTAGAGCGCCACCTTGTCGTGGGGCAACTAGCCATCGATGACCACGTTTACGAGATCCCCGCGGCTTCGACGCTCTTTAGCCTCATCAGCCTCATCGACGTGACCGACGCCATCGTCATCGTTGATGACACGCACTCTCAGACGGCGACGGCGCCATCCTCACGATAACGCGCCACCAGGTAACGCACCTGTCGGTGCGACAGGGTAAGCGCCTCGGCCGCCACATCGGCGGTGAGTTGCCCGGAAAGGAGTTGGTTGAGGGCCTGGAGTCAGGTCTGGTCTCGGGCGGTCAACGTCACCCTGCCCTTCGTGGGGTGACATTTTCACTGACCCATTTGGGTTGACGGATTCATTCGACCACGACTCACGACCCGGATAATGGCTCGCGGATCCAGGTAGGGTATGCGACGATATCCCCAAACGAGCATGATCGAGAGGGGACATTTCATGACGGGGAGCAAGCAGCGAGTAATCGGCCAGCGAACGCGACGGGCCGACGCGCCACCCAAGCTGATGGGGCAGGAACACTACACGGGCGACCTGAGGCTGCCCGGCATGCTGCATGCCCGGCCGGTGCTCAGCGTCGCCGCCCACGCGCGCATCGTCGGGATCGATAGCTCTTCTGCGCTGGCGGTCGAGGGAGTCGTCGCGGTGCTGACCGCCGCCGATCTGCCGTTCGCGCCGCAGGGCGGTCCGCCCCGAGCGTCGGAATCGCTGGCAAAATCCGAGATCGTCTTCGCCGGCCAGCCGGTTGCGCTCGTGCTGGCCGAGACGCCCGTTGCGGCAGCCATCGCCGCCGAGCTGGTCGAGGTGGACATCGAGGAGCTGCCGGCCGTCGTTGACATCGAGGCCGCAATCGCGATCGACAGCCCGCTGGCCCGCGTGATCACATCAATGACCGAGGACGCCGCCGAGGCCGCAATGCACGGCATCGCCGCCGGGGGCGCGCAGAAGGAGCCGGTCCAGCGCCTCTCGGCCAACGTCAGCGGCCGCACACACCTGAAGATGGGCGACATCGCGGCCGGCCTCGCCGCGGCGGATGCTATCGCGGAGGGGGTGTTCGAGACCGCCTGGATCCATCAGGGCTACATCGAGCCACAGACCTGCGTCGCCGCGCCGGACGGCATGGGTGGGGTTGTCGTCCACGCCAGCACCCAGGGGATGTTTCGCACCCGGCAGGTCGTTGCCCAGACCCTCGGGCTGAGTGAGGAGAAGGTTCGCCTCGTCGCCATGCCGGTCGGCGGCGCATTCGGCGGCAAGTTCGGCCTGATCGAGCCGCTGACTGCCGCCGCGGCGCTGGCAGTCGGCCGGCCGGTGCGCCTTGAGCTCACCCGCACCGAGGACTTCCTGGCGTCCAATCCAGCCCCGGCCGGGAAGATCGAGGTCCGCGTCGGCGCGACCCGGGACGGCAAGGTGACGGCAGTCCAGGGGCATCTCCTGTGGGACACCGGCGCTTACCCCGGCTCGCCGATGTCGGCCGCCGCATTCTCGATCGCTGGCTGCTACCACTTTCCGAACATCGATATCCGCGGCTACGAGGTGATGACCAACCGGCTTGGCCCGGGCGCCTATCGAGCGCCGGGCAACCCGCAGGGCTGCTTCGCCATCGAGTCTGTGATGGACGATCTGGCCGGCAAGCTCGGCATCGACCCGCTTGAATTCCGGCTGAAGAATGTCCCGTCCGAAGGCGACCCGCGCCCGGATGGCCCTGCCTGGCCGGTGATCGGCATCACGGACTGCCTGCTGCCACTGAAGGATCATCCGCTCTGGACCGGGCGGGGCGAGGCGGCCTCCAGCAATGGCCGCTACCGCGAGGGAGTCGGCATCGCCGTCGGCGGCTGGCGCGGTGGGCTGGAGCCGGCCGCGGCATGGTGCCTCGTCGATGCATCCGGAGTGATCAATGTCGTCGTCGGCGCGGTCGATCTCACCGGCACCTACACAACGATGCGCATGATCGCCGCCGAGACGATCGGCGTCGACTACGATCTCGTCCGCGTAGTCAGCGCCGATAGCTCGAACGCGCCATACTCCGGCGGCAGCGGCGGCAGCAAGATCACCTACACCGTCGGGCAGGCAGTCGAGCGAGCGGCCGAGGACGCGAAGTCCCAGATCCTCGAGCTTGCCAGTCAAGTGCTGGAGGCCGCGCCACACGACCTGGAGATCTTCGGCGACCGCGTGCGGGTCAAGGGTATGCCGGCCGACGCGCCCTACGAGCTGACAATCAAGAAGATCGCCTCGCTCACGAGCGGCTTCGGCGCACGGTACGCGCCCGTCGCGGGCCGCGGGACTGGCGCTCAGACGGCAGCCGCCCCGGGCTTCTCGGCCCAGCTGGCCCGCGTCCGTGTCGACATGGAGACTGGCGAGGTCACGATGCTCGACTACGTCGTGACGCAGGATGTCGGTCATGCTCTGAATCCGGCTGCCGTCGAGGGCCAGATGATCGGCGCGGTCGCCCAGGGGATCGGCTGGGGTCTCTACGAGCGCCTCATCCACGATTCCGACGGCCAGATGACCTCCAGCACGCTGATGGAATATGCGCTGCCGCATGCTGCGGCCATCCCGCACGTCGAGGTAATCATCGTCGAGGTGCCATCTCCGGACGGCCCGTTCGGCGCGCGCGGCGTTGGCGAGCCACCCGTCGTCCCCGGCGCAGCCGCGATCGCCAACGCGATTCATGCGGCCACTGGCGTCCGGCCGGCGGCGATCCCGATCACCAGCGAGCGCCTCTGGCGCGCGATGCACGAGGGGGACGAGGCATGACCCTCGAGCGTATTCTGGGAGAACTGTCGGTCGATCGCGCCTGGGCGCATCTGGAGCACATCACGCAGGACATTCCCTCCCGGCTGGCGGGTTCGGAGAATTCCAGACGCATGGCGGAGTACGCCAACGATCAGCTCGCGGAGGCCGGCCTGGCGAGCCAGATGCACGAGTTCCGCGGCCTCGTCTCCTTTCCGGAGGCCGGCGAGGTTCGCGTGCTCTCCCCCGAGCCACGGATCATCCAGGCCAATACGCTGGGCCACTCGGCATCAACCGAGGGCATTGAGGGCGATCTTGTCTACGTCGGCTCTGGCGCGGAGTCGGACTACGAGGGCAAGGACGTCGTCGGCAAGATCACGCTCTCCGAGCTGTCCTACTCTCCGGCCAGGCACGAGAAAGCGCTGATCGCCTGGCAGAAGGGCTCGACCGCCCAGATCATGATGAACTGGGGTCACGAGACGAATGAGGCGATCCCGTTCGGCTCGATGAAGTCGGCCTGGGGCAACCCGACACCGGAAACGCTCGTCAGCGAGATGCCGGACCTGCCCTGTCTCGGGATCGCCCGGACCGAGGGATTGCGGCTGAAGGACGCCAGCCTCGCCGGCCCGACCCGTGTCTGGCTCCGAGCAAAGGCATACAACGGCTGGCAGCCACTGACGATGACGACTGGCGAGTTCCGCGCGGACGCTGGCCGGCAGTTCCTGCTGATCGGCGGGCATATGGACTCCTGGTTCGGCCCGCAAGCGACCGATAACGCGGCTGGCAGCGCCTGCATTCTCGAGCTTGCCCGCGTGTTCAACCTCATCGCCGATGACCTGCCGCGCGGTCTCGTGGCGGGCTTCTGGATGGGCCACGAAACCGGCACGATGATCTCGTCCTCCCGTTTCGCCGACACCAACTGGGACCGTCTGCGCCGCAGTTGCATCGCCTACCTCCAGATCGACCAGCCAGCCATCGCTGGCTCATCGACCTGGCATCTCAGCTCCACCGACGATATCCAGCAATACGGTGTCCGCGTAGCTCGCGAAGCGCTCGGGCCGGAGATGGAGATTCACTGGGGCCGGCAACAGAAGAACGGCGATTCGTCATTCTTCGGCGTCGGCCTGCCCTGCATCGGCGGCGAGATGTCGTTCACCGACGAGCAGATCCAGCGCACCGCGCTCGCCAGCCTCGGCTGGTGGCACCACTCGATCGAGAACACGATTGACAAGGTCGACAAGGGGCGGCTCGCGCAGCACCTGCGCGTGTATGCGCGCTGGATATGGGGCCTGCTGACTGACAATGTCCTGCCGTACGAGTATGCGCCGCTGGCCGGCCGTTTCGTCGATCGCCTCGCCGAGATGGCCACGCTGGACGTGTCGGGCATCGACATGGCCGGCGCGGTCGATCGGGCTCGCGAATTCCAGTCCCTCGCAACGCGGCTGGATGCCGCTAGTCTCGCCTGCCGCCAGAGGGGTGACGGAGGGATGGTCGCCGAACGGCTCAACTCCGCGATGATCCAGCTCTCGCGAACGCTGACGCCGATCGCATCTACCGTCGTCGGGCCGTATGGCCAGGATCGCTACGGACATGCCTGGCAGACGCAGATGATCCCGTCGTTGGTTCCGTATCCGCGGCTCGCGTCGTATCCCCGTGATTCGGAGGAGTATCAGACCTGGTGGGTTGCCATGGTCCGTGCCCGCAACCGCGTCGCCGACGCGCTCGATCAGGCCAACGTGGCCACCCGCGCCGCGTTGGACGCAACCCGATAAGGGCGGGCGATAATACCGGCCGACACGCGCCATGGTCGCGAACCTGAGGTGTCTGCATGAGCGATGAACGGGAGGGGCAGCTGTGGTCTTCCGACAGGTGATCGATGCCTTCGAGGCGCTGGATAGCGCGACGGCCGACGGGGAGCGAGCCGCGGCGCTAGTCCGTGATTCTGGCGTGGACGACGTGACAATCCAACGCGTCCACGGCGATCGGGGCTATACCGATTTCATCAAGGCAGTCGTGCCAGGCACAAATGGCCGATCGGCTGGAGGCAACGCGCCGACGTTGGGGATCATCGGCCGGCTCGGCGGGCTGGGGGCTCGCCCGGAGAGGATCGGTTTCGTTTCCGACGGCGACGGCGCGCTGGCCGCGATCGCTGTCGCGATGAAGCTGGGGCTGATGCAGCGTCACGGCGACGCGCTCCCGGGCGACGTGATCGTCGCTACCCACGTCTGCCCAAACGCCCCGGTCCGCCCGCACGACCCGGTTCCGTTCATGGCCTCCCCGGTCGAGACCAGCCAGATGAACGAATACGAGGTCGATGCCCGGATGGAGGCGATACTGTCCGTGGATACGACCAAGGGCAACCGGATCATCAACACGCGCGGGTTCGCCATCTCGCCGACCGTGAAGCAGGGCTATATCCTCCGTGTCAGCGAGGATCTGCTCGATATCATGCAGTGGACCACCGGCCGGCTGCCGGCCGTCTTCGCCCTGACGACGCAGGACATTACCCCATACGGCAACGACGTCTTCCACCTGAATAGCATCCTCCAGCCGGCCACCGCCACTGCCGCGCCGGTCGTCGGTGTCGCGATCACGACAGAGGTGCCAGTGCCTGGCTCGGGGACTGGCGCGACACATCTGACCGATGTAGAGCAGGTTGCTCGATTCTGCATCGAGGTCTCCAAGGCATTCGGCGCTGGCCAGTGCCGCTTCCATGACCCCGCCGAGTACGCCCGGCTGATCGAGCTCTACGGCGAGATGACCCACCTGCAAGCGCCACCGCCGAGCTGATCGCGCCTGCAACACGCGAACGGAATCGAAGAAGGGAGCCCGAATGACCGAATCGCCGGAGCCGGCCAGACTGACCATCGACGATCTGCTCGATCTGCAACAGGTCTCCGACGCGCAGATCCCGGCGCAGGGCGACCGCGTGGCCTACGTCGTCGCCGACAACGCCAGCGCGCACCACGAGCGCAAACCGGCCTCGCGCGTCTGGCTGGTCGATACCGAGAGCCCCAGCCCACGTCCCTTGACCGCCGCCGGCACGCGCGCCCACTCTCCCCGCTGGTCGCCGGACGGCGCGTCAATCGCCTTCCTCGGCAATCGCGATCCGCAGGGGCCGGACCAGCTGTTCGTCCTGGGCGAGTCGCCCGGCGAGGCAGTCCAGATTACCTCCGGCCGGGCCGGCGTCTCGGCCTTCGCCTGGACGCCCGACGGCCGCGGCCTGATTGCCGCCATCCCCGACTCCGCGCCGGAGGGGGAGGAGGCCGAGCAGGCGGCCGGCCGCGACTGGCTCCTCTACGAAGACACGTCCCGCCTGACCCGCCTCTGGCGCATCGACGCCACGACCGCCGAGCGTGCCCCGATCGCTCACGGCGACCTGCACGTCTGGGAGTTCGCCATCTCTCCGGACGGCGCGGCAGTCGTCGCGCTCGTCTCCGAATCGCCCCACAACTGGGCGTGGTACGCCGCTCGGCTGGCGCGCATTGACCTGGCCAGCGGCAATGTCGAGACACTACTCGCGGGAGACTGGCAGATGACCCGGCCAGCCTGGTCGTCAGACGGCCGGCACGTCGCAGTGATCGTCTCGGCGTTCAGCGATCAGGGTATGACTGGCGGGGACGTCATGGTCGTCGGGCTTGACGGAATCGCGCGGAATATCAGCGATGGCCACCCGCGATCATATCTGTCCGTCGAGTGGGTAGACGACACGCACCTGCTCTGCTCCACGATCGACGATGGGGAGCTGTCGATCGGCCGGCTCCGACAAGATGGCCAGTATCATGAGCTCTGGCGAGGCGAGCGGGGCATTGCCCGCTGGACCGGTCCGATTCTGTCCGTCGCGACCACTGCGACCGGGCTTCGCATCGCGGCGGTGCTCAGCGCCCCGGATGTTCCAGCTGATGTCCATCTTGCGACCGAGCACGACGGCGGCCTGACGTGGCAGCAACTGACTCACGAGAACCCGAGCGTGAGAGGCAAGCTGATGCCACGCCCGGAGGTAGTCCGCTGGCAGTCAATCGACGGGACCGACATCCAGGGGCTGCTGCTCCAGCCAGAGAAGACTACGAACGAGCCGCTGCCGACGGTTGTGTTGATCCATGGAGGTCCGACCGCGCTCTGGGGCTTCGACTTCATGGGCACGCGATCGATGGGCTGGGTTCAGCTGCTGGTTACGGCCGGCTACGCAGTCTTCCTGCCCAACCCTCGTGGCAGCATGGGCTGGGGTCGCGCCTTCGCCGAGGCCAACGTCGGCGACATGGGCGGTGGCGACTTCGTCGATATCCTGTCTGGCGTCGAGATGCTCGTCGAGCAGGGCATCGCCGACCCGAACAGGCTCGGCGTCGGTGGCTGGAGCTACGGCGGCTACCTCACCGCCTGGGCGATCACACAGACCAACCGCTTCCGCGCGGCCGTCGCCGGCGCGTCGATCACCAACTGGATCTCCTTCCACGGCGGCAGCACAATCCAGGCGTTCGACCAGGTCTTCTACCAGGACGATCCGTTTGGCTGGGACGGCCGGTACGGCCAGTTCTCACCGATGGCCCATGTCCGCAACACCCAGACGCCGACGCTGTTTCTCCACGGTGAGAAGGACCCGATCTGCCCGGTCGGCCAGGCATATGAGATGTGGCGCGCGCTCCGCGAGTGCGGCGTCGAAACGCAGCTCGCTGTCTACCCGCGCGAGGGCCACGGGCCGATCGAGCGCGAGCACCTGCGCGATGTGCTGGAACGCGGCGTCCGCTGGCTCACCGAACGCGTCTGACGGGGGACGAGGGAATCGGGACTCAGGACGCCAAGGCGTAGGGGCGAACCTCGTGTTCGCCCCATCTCGATCCGGCCCGCATTCAACCCCTGATCGCTACGGAATGCGCCCGAAGCCAGCCAGGTGAGCTCCCCAGTAACTGTCGCTCAACGAGGTCAACTGGACTGGCTCTCCCCAATTGACCGAGTGCAGGAAGTAGCCGTTGCCGGCGTAGATCCCGGAGTGGGAGATCCCCGCGTCCCAGGTTCCGGCGAAGAAGACAAGGTCACCGGGGCGCAACTGAGATTGATCGATCCGCTGGGTTGCGTTCCACTGTGGGCCCGAGCCGTGAGGCAGCTCGACTCCTGCCATGTGAAACGACCAGTAGACAAGGCCAGCGCAATCAAACCCGCCGGCCGCAATGTCGTCGCCGCCGGAGAGATACGGCATCCCGATCGCCTCCAACCCGTAGGCGAGCGCGGTAGCCTGTGTCAGTGGCGCGCCATCGACGTAGAGCTGCTGATGCAGCACTTGCTGGTAGCGCGCGAGAATCCCGAAGTCCGACGACGCTCGGTCGTGGCGTTCGGCTGGCGCCTGGCCAGTGTCGTCGATCATGCCGACAAACGACGCAACCGCAAGGTTCCAGTCGCCCCACCGTGCGTACGCTGCCGAGAGATAACGAGCGCCAGCAGTCAGGTTCGCGTCCGGATGAGTCAGGTCGCCGCCGGCCTGCACGACGTTTGCCATCTCCGGCGTGATCTGGGCCAGGCCGGTCTGTCCGTGAGAGCCGGTAGCGACGGCGGCGTTGCCGTCGGACTGAACCGCGATGAGCGCCCGCAAAGCGCCGGCCGGCACGCCGGCCTCGATCGAGACACGAGCGATGAGCGAAATCCATGGCGTCGTCGAGATCGTCAATGAGTGCGTCGGCTCTTGTGCCTGGGCTACTGTCGTCCCGCCCGGCATCAAGCCCGGCGCGATCGACGAGACAAGCAACGTCCCGCCGAGCAACAGAAGGCCAAGGAAGTTATTCCGCTTGATAACGCATCCCCTCCACTGGGACTATGCTGGCACGCTGTGAAACCGTCAGGTTCTGGCGCCGGCATGTACGTTGGCGGCGCAAGCCCCCCAGCCTGCGCGTTCGATCTGTTCAGATCCTGCCGAGGGAGGATTGTACGGGCGTTGCTGTAACGCGACAATGTGATTCGTGTCACAAAGACGTCACATCATTGTTATCAAAGGGCGTACGGACGCACCTGAATCGCCAATCTCCAACGTGTGGAGCTGGCGCAATTACGCAGGCCATGTCGACGAGGTCTCGGCCTCGCGCATCCGGCAGGCAACGGGTTGCATCATCCCGCTGTTCTCCGATATTGTCCCGCAAGCAGGTAGATCAGTGTGATGGAAGCAAAGGGGAAGCAATGGAGACGACCAACCAGGCGCGGCGCATCGCGCGGCTCCGTGTCGCAATGCGTGAAGCAGGGATCGACGCAGCCTACCTCACCTACGGCCCCGCGTTCCAATACGTCACCGGCCTCGAGACGCCAACGACCTGGGAGGTCGGCCGGCAGACCGGAGACTGGATTACGGGCCTCGTGCTGCGGATGGACGAGAGATCCGACGCTCATCCTGCGGCCTAGCTGGATACGCGAATATGCGGAAGGGTTGCCATTCGAGGTTATTATCCTGCCCGACGGCGCCGATCCCGACACATTCCTGGCCGAGTCGGTGCGGGCACTCGGACTGGACGGCCAGGTCATCGGCGTGCCGAAGATGCTCTGGGGACAAACCCTGCTGAGCTTGCAGGCAGCGCTGCCGGCCGCGCGTTTCGTCGCGCTGAGCGACGAGTTCATCGACCGGGTCCGGGAGATCAAGGACCCCGACGAGATCGAGACGTTAGAGGCTGCCGCCCGGATCACCGATGCCGCTTTCGCCGACGTCATCGCGAGCATCCGCCCCGGCATGCTCGATCGCGATCTGGCAATCGAGGTCGATTACCAGCTCAAGAAGCACGGTGGAGACGGCTACTCGTTCATCCCTGCCGTCGTCATCGACGGCCACGGGGCCCGCTACGCCCGCACCTGGGTCGATCGCGACGAGCCGCGCCCGCTGAACCACGGCACGTCGCTCGCCTTCGACCTTGGCGTGCGCTACCGCGGCTATTGCTCTGACTTTGGCCGCTCGGCCTTCATCGGCGAACCGGACCCGACCGCTCTGGCCGCGTGGCAGTCGATTACGCGGGTGATCCAGTTGGCAATGGCCGAAATGGGCGATGGTCGGATCACGCCGAACGGCATCCATGACTTCGTCGTCGACGAAGTGTCGAAGGATGGGTTCCGCGAGCAATTCTCCTGGTATGCGCTCGGCCACGCCATCGGAATGGACGTCCACGAGAACCCCTGGATGACGCCGGGCTTCGAGGAGCCGATCCGCGCCGGGATGTGCTTCGCGCTGGAGCCGAAGATCGGCATCCCCGGCCGCTTCTACGTCCGCTGCGAGGACGTGGTCGTCGTTGAGGGGGATCGGGCACGCCCGTTGACCCGCTATCCCTACGATCCGATCGTTATCGAATGAGCGAAAAGCCGCGTCGCGACCGCTATCGGTTCCCGGAGTCGCGCGACTCGCGGATCGCGATGGTCGCGACGCTGTTCGTCTTTCTCATCGTCATGGCGATCTTCATCGTCATCATCATCCGCCAGGGCACCTACACAATCGGCTCGCCGACACCAGTGACGCTGGTCGGGAGTGAAAGGATGTTGGCGACAGCCCACACGTGTGTATCGCAACTCCAGGCAGGGCCGCCGAATCTCACCGGCGGCCAACCCCCGACCGTCACTGCCTGTCACGCTCTGCCCGGGTGCCCCTTGGGCGATGGCTCCCGGCCGCGACGCATCTCCCCAGCATTCGGCTGCCACGAGCGTGGGGAGATCCCTCGCGTGCGCGCTCGGGATGGCAAGGATACGGGGGTGACTCTATCCCCTCGCCCTGTCAACCTGAGGCCGCAGTGAATCTGTCAGGCGAGCGAGCGATATTCGAGTCTTGTGTAGGGACAGCGCTCGCGCTGTCATCGCCGTGAGGCGACCCTCCCGGTTCGCACAGCGGCGCGCAACGGACGGTCACGCCCTGGGTCCATGCGAACGGCAGTGGCGGCCAGACGGTGCCGAGCGATGATAGCGCGGTGGCGGCCGTACGGGAGAGGGTCGCCTCACGGCGAGGACAGGCCCAGGCCTGTCCCTACGCACGGATCAACGGCTGCTCTCTCGCCTGACAGATTCACTGCGGTCGACTACTCAGTGCTCCGACTAGCATGATGTGACTTGTTGGCAGCCAGTCCCGTGTCCTGTCATGTGTCGCCCAGAAGGCACCCGGAGCGAAACATCCGTCCTCCCCGCTGCTGGGCGTACAGACGAGGGAAAACGGATCCTTCAGTCCGTTCAGAATGACAGAGGAAGGGGAGGCTGGCGCAACCAACAACCTGACACATCACGCTGGTCGGGTCACTCAGTGCTCCGACCAGCGTAAAGTGACTCGTTGACAACTACCCAGCCGCCCTGTCATGTGTCGCCCAGAGGGCACCCGGAGCGAAACATCCGTCCTCCCCCGCTGCTGGGTGTATAGACGAGGGAAACGGATCCTTCACTGCCGGGTGCCCTCTGGACGTCGGATGACAGAGGAAGGGGTGGCGGCCGCAACCAACACCGACACTTTACGCTGGTCGGAACACTGAGTAGTCAACCGCACTGATTCTGTGATTCTCGCGGGTTCCCCGATTCTGTCATTCTGAGCGCAGCGAAGAATCCGTTCCTCCCCGTCGGCCGCGACCGAACGCAGGGAGATCCTTCGGCTGCGGCTCGGAATGACAACGAGCGGTGGTGGCGGTCGCACCACAGTGCAGGACACATCACGCTGGTCGGAACACTCAGTAGTCGACCGCAGTGATCCTGTCATTCTCGCGGGTTCTCCGGTTCTGTCATTCTGAGCCGCAGCGAAGAATCCGTTCCTCCCCGGCGGCTGTGACCGAACGCAGGAAACCGGATCCTTCACTCCGTTCAGGATGACAAAGAAATGGGAAGCGGCCGGCCTGACACATTCACTGCGGTCGGAGCACTCAGGATGACAAAGACGCGGGAGTGGCGGGAGCAGTAGCGTCACCCCGCTCGGACATGCTCTGCCCAGAGGGCTCCCGGCAGCGACGCATCTCCCCACGCTCGTGGCAGTCCAACGTAGGGGAGATCCCTCGCGTGCGCGCTCGGAATGACAAGCCAGCGAGGCCGCTACGGAACCAACGGGCCGGCGATGGGACTTGGCGCAGCAGCCCATCCCCATCGCCCCGCGACTCGTCCCCTACTCTCCCCGGCCCAGGTGCCGGTCGTACCACTCGACAACGCGCCCCAGCAGGTCTAGCTGATGCTTACGCTCGCCGATGGTATGCGGCTCGCGCGGGTATGTCACCAACTGTGTCTCGACTCCGACCGCCTTCAACCCCTCGTACAGCTCATAACCCTGCGTTGGCGGAACGCGAGCGTCGGCCCCTCCGTAGAGGATCAGGGTCGGCGTCGTCGCGTTGCCGATCAGCCGGATCGGGGACAGCCGCCAGTGCGTCTCGACATCGTCGACAACCGACCCGAGGTAGGCGTCGAACACACCGCGAACATCCGCCGTTCCCTGGAAGCTGACCCAGTTCGAAATGCCTGCGCCGGAGACAGCTGCCTTGAAGCGATTGCTATGGGTGATCGTCCAGTTCGTCAGGAATCCGCCGCCGCTCCAGCCGCCGACGACGAGCTGCTCCGGATCTGCGATCCCGCGCTCGATCATCGCATCGACCCCAGTGATCAGATCGTCCCAATCTGGCTCGCCATAGCAGCCGACGATGGCGCAAAGAAACTCCGAGCCCTGGCCGGACGATCCACGCGGGTTCGGCATCAGCACTGCATAGCCGCGCTGAGCCAGGAACTGACCCCAGTCGTGCCAGTTCGTGTAGAGCTGAGTCGTCCATGCGCCGCACGGTCCACCATGGATATGGAGAAGCAACGGATAGCGCTGCCCCTCCTGGTAACCGACCGGAAGGATCAGCAGGCCCTCGATCTCCATCCCATCGGTTGAAGTCCAGGTAACCTCGCGCATCTCGCCGAAGTCATAGTCGCGCACCCAGGGGTTCAGATCCGTCAGCTTGCGGGGCGTCCCCCCGATATCGGCGACGTACAGGTCTGCCAACGTGTCGTTGCCCGCGCGAGCGAACGCGACCCGCGAACCATCCCGCGAAACGCTCAGCGGATGCCCCGACCGGCCCGCGGAGCCGGCCGGCAGAGCGAAGGCCGCCTCGGCGCTTCGTGCCTCGACATCGACGAAGCGGATGGCATGCTGCTGTCCCTCCTCGATCATCGCCAGCAGGCGGTCACCTTCGGGCAGCCAGCTCACGCTGGTGAACGACCCCTTGTAGTCGGGGAGGACCACACGAGACTCACCGCCGCCGACCGGGATGATCCGCAGCGAGAACAACGACGGCATCCGATGTTCGCAGCCGATGAAGGCCAGCGTCGAGCCATCGGGGCTGAAGCTTGGGGCATCGCCAAGGCCCTCGAAGTTTCCGAGGCGATGCATCGTGCCGTCCATCTCGAAGGTCGCGAGATCCGGGGCGAACAGGTGGTCGGCCTTCGGCCCGGGAGCGACAACGGCAGCCAGCCCCTGTGAATCCGGCGCCCAGGAGAATCCACGTCCCGCGAGCGAGCCGACATGCAATCCCTCCGGGGAGATCCGCCGTGACTCCGGCAGCACCCCGGCAGCGCGGAGATCCTCCGGAAGGTCGATCACCCACAGGCTTGCGCGCTTCAGATCCGCGTCGACGACATGCTCGTCGTCACGTTCCTCCTGCCGGCGTTTCGCATCCGGAGACTCGCCGTCCATCGCGGTGAACGCAAGCATCCGACCATCCGGCGACCACTCGACGCTGGTGACCGGCCCCGGGTGCTCCGTGAGCCGGATCGCCTCGCCGCCACTGAGTGTGATGACGTACACCTGCGTGACGCCGCGCTTGAGCCGGTCCGACAGGAACGCGATGGCCGAGCCGTCCGGAGACCAACGGGGCGCGCCGTCCACGACCTCCGACGTTGTCAGCCGTCGAGAGGCGCCACCCTCGGTGCTCACCAGCCAGATCGCGCTGGTCGGGGCCTCGCCCTCGACTGACGCCGCGGTTGTTACGTAGGCAACCTGGCTGCCGTCTGGCGAGATCTGGATATCAGCAAGCACGGTCGCGGCCACCGCCACATCGAACGGCAGCATTCGAATATCAGTCACTTCTTCTCCACTAGCTATTCTCGCTTACTTACCGTAGTCCTCAGGCCGTCGAACACCTTGCTGGTGCTCCTGCAGCTTTGCCCACGAGTGCATTGGCAACTCGGGGACGCGCGGCAACGGCTCGCCATCGACCAACGTCTCCGTTGCGGTCAACAGCTGCGCGCCCGAACGCCGGTCCATGCCGGCATCGAAGAATGCGTACTCCCCTTCGTCTAGCCGGAAGATCGCGACGTCGGCCGGCGCTCCGACCGACAGCGTGCCGAGCTCGGGCTTGCCCATCGCCTTCGCCGCGTTCGTGGTCGCTCGCGCGATGACGTCCGGCAGGCTCATACCCAGGTTGAGGAACTTCGACAATGTAGTCGGCAGGTCGAACATCGGCCCCTGCCGGGCAGTCTGGTGGATGTCGCTGGAGATCACGTCTGGCACGACGCCCTGATCCAGCATCGCCTCGGTCACCTCGTAAGAGAACGAGCCGCCGCCGTGGCCGATGTCCAGCACCAGCCCGCGCTTCTGCAGCTCCTGTATCTCCGGGAGAACCTTGCCGTCTCCATCCATAATCCGCATGTCGCCGCCGGTGAAGCAGTGAGTCAGGATGTCGCCCGGACGCAGCAGGCCGGCCACCTCGCGGATCGTCGGCGGTCCGGAGCCGATGTGGACCATCAGCGGCAGTCCGACCCGGTCGGCCAGCTCACGCGCGCGCTCGACCGCCAGCAGGCCGACACCTCGTGTGGTGTTGCGGTCGATTCGCGCCTTGATCCCGAGGATCAGATCGCGATTCTCGTTGACGATCGACTCGGCGAGATCGACATTCAGGTAATCGGGGTTCGACAGTTCCCAGGTCGGCGCGACCAGACCAATCGCCGACAGGTTCAGCAACGCGAACGCGCGAATCCTGCTCGGCTCGACGATGAATCGGCGGAAGCCGGGGAACGTATACGATCCCGCACTGCCGACATCCAGCCAGGTCGTCACCCCGCTGACCGCGGCGACCGGGTCCGGCTCGATACCCCAGTAGGTGACGCCCCAGTAGATATGTGTGTGCAGATCGACGAGGCCCGGCGTCACGATCTGCCCACTCGCGTCGATGACACGCGCCGCGTTCGTCGCGTCGATCCCGGCAGCGACTGCCGCGACCTTCCCGCCGCTGATCGCGACATCCAGCTCCCCGTCAACTTCCGAGGCCGGGTCGATCACCCGCCCGCCACGAATCACGGTGTCGTACTGACCTGCCTGCATCTGTCACTGCCCTCCCTGCCGGCGGCATCGCCACGTCGCTCGGACAACCTACTGGCGAGGCCGGAGTCCGTCAATGGCTCTCGCGGGATTAGCCCGTGTCGTCTACCATGCGCGACGGAGAATGAGGGACGCCGGGAGAGAAAGGAACAGCAATGAACGTCTACATCTCGGTCGACATGGAGGGGATCACCGGCATCGTTCACGGCGACATGATGGGCGCGGAGGGACGCGAGTACGACCGTGGCCGGCGGCTGATGACCGGAGACGCCAACGCCGCCGTCGAGGGCGCGGCCCGCGCCGGAGCAGACTACATCCTCGTCGCGGACGGCCACGGCCCGATGCGCAATATCTTCTTCGAGGATCTGCACCCTGCCGCGCACCTGATGAGCGGCAGCGCGAACGCTCGCGACTACTGCCAGCTCCAGGGCGTCGATAGCCGCTCGTTCGACGCCGCGCTCTTCGTTGGCTATCACGCGATGGCGCAGACCTACGACGCCGTCCACCCGCACACCATCGCTGGCGTCGCCGTCCACGAGCTGCGCGTCAACGGCAAGCCCCACGGCGAGACCGGCCTGAACGCGGCAATCCTCGGCGCGCTGAGCATTCCGGTCGTGCTCGTCACTGGCGACCTGACGACCACGAAAGAAGCGCGGTCGTTCCTCGGAGAGCAGATCGAGACGGTCGTGGTCAAGGAAGCGAGCGGCCGCAACGCGGCCATCTGCCGGCCGCTGAAGGCCGCCCAGGATGACATCATCGCAGCCGCCGAACGGGCGCTCATCCAGCTCGACAAAGCCCATGTCTACGCGCCCGGCAGCCCGCTTTCGATCGAGGTCGATTTCCTGACGATGCAGCAGTGCGACCGCGCCGCGCGGACGGCCGGTATCGAGCGACTCGGCCCGGTCACGATCTCCGTCCCCGGCGACGACGCCTGGGAGCAGTACCGCGTCCTCTGGGCCGGCCTGCGCTCGTCGCTCTACGAACCAGCGTCGTGGCTCGCCTGACGGATTTAGCGTAGTACCGTCGCGGTGTTTCAGAGAGGAGCTCACATGTCCCGGCAGCAGATCCTCGACCGGCTCGACTGGCGCTCGATCGGTCCGACCCGTGGCGGGCGGGTGACGACGGTCAGCGGCGACCCGGCTCACCTCGGCGTCTTCTACTTCGGCTCGACCGGCGGAGGAGTCTGGAAGACCGACGATGCCGGATCGACCTGGCAAAACGTCTCCGACGGCTACTTCCGGCGCTCGTCGGTCGGCGCGCTGGCCGTCGCGCCATCCGACCCGAACGTCATTTTTGCTGGCATGGGCGAGTCGACAATCCGTGGCAACGTCTCGCACGGCGACGGCATCTACCGGTCGACCGACGCCGGACAGACCTGGCAACATATCGGCCTCGGAGCAGTCCGCCACATCGGTCGCGTCGTCATCCATCCTACGAATCCCGACCTGGTCTGGGTAGCCGCCTTCGGCCATGCCCACGGCCCCAGCGCCGAACGCGGCGTATACCGCTCGCGAGACGGCGGATCGACCTGGCAGCAGGTGCTATTCGTCAACGAACGCACCGGCGCCAACTTCCTGGAGATCGACCCGACCAATCCACGCATCCTCTACGCGTGCTTCTGGGAGGCAGAGCGCGGCCCGCACTATCTCAACAGCGGCGGCCCGGGCAGCGCGATCTTCCGCTCGACCGACGGTGGCGATACCTGGCAGGAGATCACGAAGAATCCGGGCATGCCCGAGGGGAACAAGGGCAAGATGGAGATCGCCATTGCCGCTAGCGGCAACCGCATCTGGGCGATCGTCGAGGCCGATCAGCTGACCAGGAAGAATGGGGTCTACCGCTCGGAGGATCGCGGGGAGACCTGGCAACAGCTCTCCAGCGACACAAACCTCACCGGCCGGCCGTGGTACTTCAACCACATTCGCGCCGATCCGCGCGATCCCAACACAGTCTGGGTGCTGAACTTCGAGATCTGGCGTTCGGTCGACGGAGGCGCGACGTATTCGGTCGTCGCCGGCCCGCATGCCGACTACCACGATCTCTGGATCGACCCGGCCAACACCGACCGCGTGATTCTCGCCGGCGACGGCGGAGGCTGCGTCAGTGTCAACGGTGGCCAGAGCTGGTCGACGATCTACAACCAGCCGACCGGCGAGTTCTATCACGCGGCCGCCGACACGCGATATCCCTATCGCGTCTACGGTGCGCAGCAGGACAACACGACGATGAGCGTGCCGAGCCGCTCGGACACCGACGCGATCGCGCTGACCGACTGGTACGAGATCGGCGGCGGAGAGTCTGGCTACATCGCGATCCGCCCCGACGACCCCGACATCATCTACGCGGGCGCGCAGGCCGGCACACTGACCCGCTACGACCACGGACGCGCACAGGTGCTCGACATCGCAGTATGGCCGGAGAGTGTCCGTGGCGCGGGATCGGAAGCCTACAAGTTCCGCACCAACTGGACGTCACCGACGCTCCTCGCGCCCGACAACCCCGACGTACTCTATTACGGGTCCAACGTCGTTCACCGCTCAACCAGCGGGGGCCGCGCCTGGGAAGTGATCTCCCCGGATCTGACCCGAGCCGACCCGGAGACACTCCACTCATCCGGCGGAGAGATCACCAAAGACAACAGCGGCGCAGAGGTGTACGCGACCGTGTTTACCATCGCCATCTCGCCGCTCGATCCGCAGGTCATCTGGGCAGGCTCCGACGACGGCCTCGTCCACATCAGCCGCGACCGCGGCGCGACGTGGGATGACGCGACCCCGTCAACAATCCCCGACTGGGCGCTGATGAGCCTCATCGAAGCCTCTCCCCACGACCCGGCCACGGCCTGGCTCGCGGCCACACGATATAAGCTGAACGACTTCCATCCGTATATTTATGTCACGCATGACTACGGCACGAGCTGGACGAGGATCACCAACGGCATCCCGGACGACATCTTCACCCGTGTCGCTCGCGAGGATCCGATCGTTCCGGGGCTGCTCTACGCTGGCTCCGAAGTTGGCATCTACGTCTCGTTCGACGCAGGCGCCAACTGGCAGCCGATGGCCGGCACATCGCCGGAGACCGCGAAGGTGGGGTTGCCCGTCGTTCCGATCCACGATCTCGTCGTCGTCGGTGACGAGCTGCTCGTCTGCACTCATGGCCGCGCGTTCTGGATCCTGGACGACCTGACACTGGTGCGCCAGCTCGCGGGCGACAACGAATCTGACGCGGCCCGCTTGTTCCAGCCGAAGGACACGGTCCGCTCGACGCGCCTGAGCGGCTTCGGCAACGCGGAGGTTCCCGGTCGCAACTACCTCTTCGTCGGCGGCATCGTTCAGACCTACATCCCGGTCAAGGATCAGTGGGGGCAGACACGCCGCCGCTTCCTCGATGCCGGCCACAACCCCGACGACGGCGTCGTCTTCTACTACATCCTCCCGGAAGCTCCGAAGGAGCCAGTCAGTCTGACGATCTTCGACGCCGCCGGCGCCGAGATCCGCGCGTTCCGCAGCAAGCCGCTAGCCAGCGGAGCGGGCAATGACACGAACGAGACGTATATCCCATCCCTCGCGGGGCTGAACCGATTCGTCTGGAATATGCGCCACGCCGACGCCGTCAAGCTCATGGCGAAGGGCGGCGATCAGCCATCAACGGTCGGCCCACGCGCCATCCCCAGCGACTACGAGGCGCGGCTGTCTGTTGGCCAGACTGAGCTGTCGCAGCGCTTCACGATACTGAAGGATCCGCGCTACGAGGCCACGCCGGAAGATCTGCAGGCACAGCTCGACTTCCTGTTGAAGATCCGCGGCAAGCTCTCCGAGACCAACACGGCGATCAACCGGATCCGCTCGGCCCGCGAGCAGATCGGCCGCTGGGTCGCGCGTGCGGAGCGCACGAGCGACGGGGCGAAGATCGCAGCTAAAGGCCGGCAGATCACGGAGTCCATCGACGCGATCGAGGCGGCGCTGATCCAGGTGCGGGCGAATAGCCCCAAGGACACGCTCAACCTGCCAGTCATGCTCAACTCGAAGCTCGGCCGCCTCGCAGGCGCGGTAGCCAGCGCCGACGAGCCTCCGACGAAGCAGGCCGTCGAGGTCTTCGAGGAACTGTCGGCGCGCATTGACACACAGGTCACCCGGCTGCATGGCCTGTTAGAAACGGAGCTCCCGTCGTTCAACGCGCTCGTCGCGCAAGCTAACATCGATCCAGTCGCGGTCGGCGACAACTGACTCCAACAGGCGGGGGGGCGGCAACACCCTCCCTCGACCCTCAGAATGACTCGGGAGAGAAGGGATCAGACAGGGTGGCAAGCAAACCAGAGGGCACGGTCGGGATCGTCGTCGGCAGCGCCAACGCGCGGGTCGGCATGCAGGCAGCGGTCGACGTGCTGCGTGGCGGTGGCAGCGCGATGGATGCGGCGATCGCCGCCGTGCACTGCGTCGAGGATAACCTCGAGGATTTCGGGGTCGGCACTGGTGGCATCCCCAACCTGTTGGGCGAGGTCGAGCTGGACGCAACGGTGATGGACGGCCGCACGTTGGCGGCCGGCGCGGTCGGCGCGGTCAAGGGCTACCCGCATCCGATCGATATCGCCCGCAAGGTGATGGAGGAGACGCCGCACGTGATGCTTGCCGGGGCCGGCGCGGAGCTCTTCGCCGAGACACACGGATTCGAGAAAGCCGAGCTACTGACACCCGAAGCCCGCGAGGTCTGGCGGGCCAGGATCATCGGCGATGTCGAAACGACCAGTAACGCCTACGAAGACCAGTACTCGACCTACATGACGACGGTGCGCCACTGGAAAGAGCTCCTCCACGACAAGATCTTCGGCACGACCAACGTCATCGTGCGGGATCTGGCCGGCGACATCGCCTGCGCGGTCTCGACATCCGGCTGGGGCTTCAAGTGGCCGGGCCGGCTGGGCGACTCGCCGATCATCGGCGCGGGCAACTACGCCGACAACCGCTTCGGCTCGGCGGCCTGCACCGGACGTGGAGAGATGGCGATCCGCTGTGCGACCGCCCACAGCGTCGTGACCTACATGCGCTTCGGCATGTCGCTGGAGCAGGCGTTGACCGAGGCGATGCGCGATCTGCGCCATCTCCCCGATCCCTACGCCGAACGGTCGAACGTGATGAACATCGTCGGGATGGACGCGCTGGGCAACGTCAACGCAACGTCGACTGCCGATGGCGCAGGCTACGTCGTCCAGACAGTCGAGATGGACGCGTTCGAGGAGCGGCCCCGGCTGGTCGTGCCGCTGAGCTAATCGGCGTCGAGCTTGCTGCCACCTCGACCATTGTCGTCGGGGTGGCGGCTACCCCACACCTGCGCTCCGATCCCGGCGGCGTCGCCATCCCAGAGCAGCGCCGTGCACTCCTCGCGCAGCAGGTTCTTCCAGAGCTGCGCGTTCTTGAACGTCTCCTCATCGGAGGAGAAAATACCGAAGACCGAGCGCGCCGCCACGACGATGATCTTGCGCCGGGCACGGCTGAGCGCCACTGTCAGCCGGCGTGGGTCCATCAAGAATTTGCTGGCGGTGACGAGGTACTGCGGGTCGCTCTCGGTCGCGCTGTAGACGATCACCAACCGTTCGTCTCCCTGGAAGCGTTCGACCGTGTCGACGGAGGAGTGGGTGATCATGCCCGTCTCGTCCACCTCGGAGAGAACGGGCAGGGCGTCCCGCAGGCCGGCCCGTTGCGCCCGGTGCGGCACGACGACGCCCAGGCCCGTCCGGCAGTCCAGCCCATAGACGGTCGCCAGCGTCTCCAGCACCGGAGCGATCAGGTTCTGCTCGAAGATATTCCGCAGCTGGCTTCGATCCTCGTCGTGGACGATGACCACGATCGGGTAGTCCGGCGCGAGCACCGCCTCGACGAATGGGTCGAGCCCGATCTGCGTGGGCAGCGTCCTCGTCTCAGTCGAGTGGAACTCGATCCCGTCCTCGGCGTAGATCTCGCGTCGGAGGAAATCGGCCATCTCGCTGTGCAGCCGGAAGCTGCGGCTGAAGCGGATGGTCGGCAGACCCATCTCCAGCAAGGTCTCGAAGAGGGATACGTAGGTGCGGTACTCCTGGAACGTCCGGCGACGTTCGTTCGCCCAGTCGTGCTTGACGATCGGCGGCATCTGCCGGTGATCGCCGACCGCGATTAGCTGACCGTCTGGCGCCAGCGCCAGCGCCGCGAGCATCGCCAGCGGCAGGTTCATTTGCGACGCCTCATCGATGATCAGGCACTGGAACAGGAGGTTCCCGAACATCCTCGGCGTCCCGTGCTTGCTGACGACTAGCGAACGCTGGGCGAGCGGCGTGCCGCCAACAACGCAATACCGCTCGCGCTCCAGATGGCCCCAGAAAGTCCTCTCACCCATCTTTGGCTGGTCAGCTGGCGGTAGCGACAGGATCGGCGAGTTTGGCTCCTCCTTCGGCTTCAGGCGGTAGAGCGGGACGCTCGACAATTCCGGCCGGAAGTACTGGCGGGCAATCACCGGGTGGCCGGCCATCAGCTCGGCCAGCTGCTCCTGCACCTCGGCGAGCTTGCCCAACAACACGTTGATTGCCGCGTGGGTATGGCACGAGACGGCGACGCGAAACGGAATATCCGCATTCATCGCGCCCTGCATCCGGGCAAGAATCGCGAATGCGGTCGTATAACTCTTCCCCGTGCCCGGCGGCCCCTGAACGACGAGATTCGGGTCGTCGCCGTGCTCGCCCATGTAGTCGAGCTTGCTCGGCTCGAAGTCGTCGAGCAGGCCGGCCGTATGCAGCGCCTTCAGCCCGTCGACGAACCGTCGCTGGCCAGCCTTCGCCGCCTCGGGCCAGTGGGCCATCGTGGGCATCCGGCCATCAAGCCGCTCATGCAGCGTGTTGGGGCTACCGTCGCTCAGCGCCGTCGCCAGCTTCATCGAGTGGCTCCCGGACCAGTCGTTCGGATCGCTGTCAAGCATGTACAGGTCACCGTCGCCGAAGCCTCGCTGCTTGTCCTCGATCGTCCCGAAGACAAATCCTGTCGCGCCCCTCGCGTTGGCATCACGCAGCTCGACCGTCACCCATGCCCGGCGAGCGTCGCCGTCCGAGTCGCGCTCGACCCGCAGTTCGGCCAGCTCCCCACGCGGCGCGTAGAGCATCGACTTGGCCGTCGGCGTGTATTCGCGTACTGGCGCGTCGGGTCGGCGATCGATGTCGATCCGTGGGTTGATCACCACCAACGAGTCGGCCCGTAGCGTCGTCATGCCGAGAGCTTCGTCCAGACCGCATTCCGCGCCGTCGACATCGATCCGGAATCGCAGCCGCAATCCCTCGATCGTCGGCTTTGTCGCTTTGTTCTGCTCCGTCGAGAGCTTCACCTTGTCGCCCGGTTCTGCCGCTTCCCTTGCATCCGCGAAATACTCGTCGCGCAACGTCGCGCGACGGCGGTTCTCGGCGTTGATCGCCCGCGTCCCAGGGTCCTGATCCGCGTCGAAGTAGCGAACCAGGAGCGTCTCACCGGACAGGATGCGCTTTTCCGGGGCGGGGTTTCGCGCGGCGCGCCAGGCGGCCAGCTCGACCAGCCGTTCGATTGTGACGAACTCATGCAGCGCGCCGGCCAGTGTTCGCGCCTTGCCGTCGGTCACGCTCAGATCCGACAGGGCGAAGGCGTTCTTCTTCGTGAGCCTGTTCGTCGGCAGATCGCGTGCGACATGCTCGATCGCCTCGAGACGGTGTCGCTCGAACCCGGTAAGCTGATCGGTGGTAATGGCCGCGTAGCGCCGGATGTCGGAGGTCTCGGCGTCCGACGGCAAGTCGTGCCACGCGCCATAGGCGTACTCCAGCGGGATCTGACTGTTGAACCGCGCCCGGCTCATGAACCACGACTCGTCGTCCTCCGGGTCGAAACGTCCCCAGAAATCGAACATCCGTCCGGCGAACGTCTTGCGATACGGCTCCGGGGTATTCCAATCGAACCCCAGCCAGGCTGCAACCGACTGTAGCGATTGGCAGACGAACGGGTAGTTGCGGCGTTGGCGAATTTCCTCGGACAGGAACGTCGTCAGCGGTGAGTCGTAGCCAGCCACCTGAGTCATGAAATCGTAGAGCGCCGTGGCGTCGAGGACCGACTGGAAGTGCCGCGCCAGCGCGTCGAGCAACAGGGTCTGGCTCAGCGAGTCCCAGAAGATCAGGTGGATCGGCGCGTTCGGCTCACCGTCTTCATCTGCCGCCGCGACCGCGACAATCGTTGCGAGTACCTCCGACATCCAGCCGATCAGCAGATCGCGTTCTGCAGCCGCGGTGTCGGGGGGCCCGCCGGCCAGCCGAACAACCACCCGGCGGCGCGTCTCGTGCTCCTCGCCTTCTTCGCAGCCGACGATCAGCGCGCCGAGCATGTAGACGCGATCGTGCAGATAGTCGCCCTGCACATCGACGTAGATCCGCACCAGGTTCGGATGCAGATCGGGGCTGCTCAGAGGCAGAGACCCATACCCCTTGTCGGGAATGAAGCTTGGCGGCTTCTCGCCATCGTGCCGCATCCGCGACCGATAGCTACGCGCCCTGAGAACCAGCTCGTCGACACGTGGCCCGATCGGCCAGGTCGTCGCGGCGCGCTGAGCCAGCGCCTCCAATCCGGGCGTCGAGACCAGATCGAGCGACCCGGGAGACGCTGGCGTTTTCAGCGCGGCCAGATCGGCCACGGTCGTGATCCCGATCTGCTGGAGCGCCCGCTTGTCGTTGATCGTCGCGTGCGGGAGCACCGACAGGTCATCGTGGGCAAACGCCCATTTCATGCAGAACTCATTGTAGATACAACTATCGCAGTGCCGATCGATGTGGAACGGCACATCGGCAAACTCCATTGCCGCCACTCGCCGCGCGGTCGAACGCTCGTCGGTAACGAGATCCCGCACCGACCCGAGGTACGGTAGTGGGTCGCGGATGACCTCGAGCAGCCCTTCGCTGAGCCCGAAGATCTCCATTGCCAGCGCCCGTTGATCGTCACGCTCCCGACGCTCGGCTTCGCTCAGCGCCGTATCGGGGGTGGATGGCCCGCGGTAGAGGATGCCTAGCTCGATTCCGGCCAGGTCAATGCCGGCTTCCGCGAAGACCGTGGCGATCATCTCGTGATAGAAGGCGACCTGCAGCCGGTGGTCGACCTTCGTCGCGCGGGTCGCCTTCATGTCAGCGATCAGCGCGCCCAGCCGGCCATCATCGTCGCGCGCCAGCCGCAGCAGGTCGATCGCCCCGCGGATCCGCCAGCCGTCGACATCCGCACTGACACGCGGCTGGAACAGAAGAACCGACTCGCCGGCCGGCAGCGAACGCGCCAGCTGCACAATCTCGGCGTTGTTATCGGTCCATCCGCCAGTCTTGGCCGCATCGCGGAAGCTGACTGTCCGTCCGCGCTCGGCAGCCTCCCCCTCGATGCGGTCTTCGAACTCCTGCCCAGAGCGCGGAAACAGCGCCGGAATCCGCTGGGCGCGCACGCCATACTCGCCCATGAATCCGGTGCCATGGGCGCGTTCGTGTAGCCGAAAGCGGAGGAACCGCTCGCATTGGCCCAGACGGACAAAACGCGCGACATCGGTCGGCACGATCGTCTTTGTCTGGCTCTCGGAGAGTGGCTGCAGCAATGGCTCGGTCATCGGCGGCGCATCCTTGAACTGATCGGCTCGATTACACGGGAAGAATACGACATTGCCTGGACGCAAACCCCGCGCGTGACGTCCGTGCTAAGGTCATCAGGGAATAGCATCAACCTGGGGCGGCCACACGCTTTTGCCGCCATCAATGGGCAATCCCCCTGTACAGGAGGTATTGTTGAGCCGCAGACAACGACCCGGCGCACCCTATCCGTTGGGCGCGACCTGGGACGGGAGAGGCGTCAACTTCGCCATCTTCTCCGAGAATGCAACCAGCGTTCGGCTCTGTCTCTTCGATGCCGGCAACCCTGCGGTCGAGAGTGAACAGATACCCCTCCACGAGGTGACAGCGCATGTCTGGCACACCTATCTGCCCGACATCCACCCCGGCCAGCGCTACGGCTACCGCGTCGATGGCCCGTACGAGCCGGGGAACGGGCTGCGCTTCAACCCCAACAAGCTGCTGATCGACCCGTACGCGAGGGCGCTCACTGGTCAACTGGACTGGGACGCACCGGTCTTCGGCTTCGACCTGCACGATGACGACGGCGATCTGTCGTTCGACGAGCAAGATGATGCCTGGGGCGTGCCGAAGGGCGTGGTAATTGACCCGGAGTTCGACTGGGACGATGACCAGCTCCCGCGTATCCCCTGGCAGGATTCGATCATCTACGAGACCCACGTCAAGGGCTTCAGCATCCGAAACCCCGCCGTGCCGGAACAGCTACGCGGGACCTACGCCGGCGTCGCGCACCCGGCCTCTATCGACTACCTCACCAGCCTCGGAATCACCGCCGTCGAGCTGATGCCGGTGCATGCATTCCTCGACGATGGTCATCTCCTCGAACGAGGCCTCTCGAACTACTGGGGGTACAACTCACTCTGCTTCTTCGCGCCCGATGGACGATACAGCAGCTCGGGTGACTGCGGCGCGCAGGTGCGCGAATTCAAGGCGATGGTCAAGGCCCTGCATCGTGCCGGCATCGAAGTCATCCTCGATGTCGTCTACAACCACACCGCCGAGGGCAGCGAGCTCGGCCCCACGCTGTCGCTGCGCGGCATCGACAATACCTCGTACTACCGCCTCGTCGCTGACGACCCGCGCTACTACTTCGACTTCACGGGAACAGGCAATTCACTGAACCCACGCCATCCCCAGGTGTTGCAGCTCATCATGGATTCGCTGCGCTACTGGGTCACCGAGATGCACGTGGATGGCTTCCGATTCGACCTGGCCGCCACCCTGGCCCGCGAGCTGCATGACGTCGATCGATTGTCGGCGTTCTTTGACATCATCCACCAGGATCCTGTCATCTCGCAGGTCAAGCTGATCGCCGAGCCGTGGGACGTCGGCGAGGGCGGCTACCAGGTCGGCAACTTCCCGGTGCTGTGGACCGAGTGGAACGGCAAGTACCGAGACACCGTCCGGCAGTTCTGGAAGGGCGACGAGGGCTTGATGGCCGACCTCGCCTACCGCTTGACCGGCTCGAGTGACCTCTACCAGAACGACGGACGAAAACCGTACGCCAGCATCAACTTCGTCACCGCCCACGACGGGTTCACGCTCGCCGATCTCGTCTCATTCAATACGAAGCACAACGAGGCCAACGGCGACGAGAACCAGGACGGCGCCGACGACAACATCTCGTGGAATTGCGGTGCGGAGGGGCCGACGGACGACCCGGAAATCAGGGCATTACGCGCGCAGCAGCAGCGCAACTTCCTCGCCACGCTCCTGCTCTCGCAAGGCGTGCCGATGCTATCGGGTGGAGACGAGATTGGTCGGACACAGGGCGGCAACAACAATACGTACTGCCAGGACAACGCGACCTCGTGGTACGACTGGGATCTCGACCCGGCCGGCGACGCGCTGCTCAGCTTCACGAAGCGGCTCATCGCTATTCGCAAGCGACACCCGGTTCTCCGCCGCAGACGATTCTTCCAGGGACGACGTGTCTACGGATCGGATATCCGTGACATCACCTGGTTCCGTCCCGACGGCAAGCTGATGACCGACGACGAATGGGATGCAGGATGGATTCGGACACTCGGCATGCGCCTGGCCGGCGATGCGCTCGGCGATGTCGACGAGCGCGGCGAACCGATCGTCGACGACACGCTGCTAATCCTGGCTTCCGCGCACCATGAGCCAATCGACTTCATGATGCCGGGCGTTCAGCCGGGGGTCGAATGGGAGCTCATCTTCGATACGAGCTCTCCGGGCCCGAACGAGCAACCACGACGGTACACCGTCGGCGAGAACTACCGGCTCGCGGGGCGGTCGGTTTCCTTGCTCAGAAGAGTCGATGAGTAAGGTCGCGTTGCCGATAAGCTACTCGCGGCTGTTGTCTGCGTCCAGCCCGATCACGTGAACGGCAGCTTCTGGCACAAACACCCGAGACTGACCGCCTGTCCCGAGCTTCAGCCGGCCGATCTCTCCGCGCGATACACCAACCTCCAGATGTCCAGCCCCGATCGCCACGACGATCGTTGCTCTGGTGCCGTAGTCGAGCACATCGACGATCTCGCCTGATAGTTCCGTGCCTCGCTCGCCGGCTGGGGCGTCACTGGTAAGCAGGCGCAGGAGGTCGGACCTGAGCACGACGTCGACCTGTCCCTCGTGAACCTGACGAGGGCTCCGAAGCCGGCCGACGGGCGTTTCGACACGCATTCCGCTCGCATCGCGCGACGCGACACCGGCGAAAATGTTCCGAGCCTGGACGAGCTCGGCAACCACCCGGTCGGCGGGCGTCGCGAGAACACGAGCGACACGATCGACCTGGCGAAGCCGGCCATCCACCATGATCGCCATTGTCGAGCCGACAGTCACCGCCTCTTCGAGGTCGTGAGTCACAAAGACGACCGGCACGCCGAGGTCGCGTTGGATCACCTGAAGGAGCGATCGCAACTCCAGCCGGGTCGGCGCGTCCAGCGCGGCAAGTGGCTCATCCAGCAGCAGCGCCTCCGGGTCAGCAGCAACGGCCCGCGCCAGCGCGATTCGTTGCTGCTGACCTCCCGAGAGCTCGCCGGGTCGGGCCGTTGCTCGGTCGCCGAGCCCAACCACGTCGAGCAGCTCACGCGCGCGAATGCGAGCTTCGGCCGGCCGCAAGCGGCGGCCAGCGGTCATCGGATAGGTGATATTGTTCAGCGCGCTGAGGTGCGGGAACAGCGCGTAATCCTGGGGCACGTAACCGATCTTCCGTTGACGCGGGTCGAGCGAGAGCCCGCGTTCGGAGTCGAGCAGCACGCGCTCGCCGAGTCGGATCTGCCCCGCGTCGACCGACACGACGCCGGCGATCGCGCGAAGAAGCATCGTCTTCCCTGCCCCAGAAGGGCCGAACAGAACGAGGATGCCGTTCTCGACCGACAGCGTGACGTCGAGCTCGAATGCCGAGACGCGCTTTCGAACGCGGATATCAAGCACGCGGCCGGACCTCGGTGGCCGCTACCCCGCCGCCGTGCCGGACCAGCAGCTTGAACAGCAGCAGCACACTGAATGAGACGACGACGAGAATGATCGACAACGCCAGCGTCGAGTCGAGTCGTCCCGACTCGAGGGTCTCATAGATCGCCAGCGGCATCGTCTGCGTGCGGCCGGCGAAGTTCCCGGCGAACATCAACGTGGCGCCGAACTCGCCAAGCGCTCGCGCCCATGCCATCACCGCCCCGCCCAGGAGCGCCGGCAGAGCCAGCGGAACCGTAACGGTTCGAAAGATCGTCAGCCGGCTTGCGCCGAGCGTTGCCGCAATCTCTTCCAGACCGGAATCCACCGACTCGAATCCCGCGCGTGCCGAGCGGACGAAAAACGGCGCCGCAACAAATGTCTGAGCAAGGATCACTGCCAGGGTCGTAAATGGGATCTCGATTCCCAGCCCCGATAGAAACGGCCCAGCCACCCCGCGCCGGCCAAATGCCATCAACAGGGCAACACCGGCCACGGCAGGCGGCAACACCATCGGGAGATCGACCAGCGTATCAAGCAGCTGATGTCCTCGAAATCGATACCGCGCCAACAGGTAGGCTACCGGTGTGCCGACGGAAATCGAGGCAAGGAGCGTCACGGATGTCGTGATCAACGACAACGTCAGCGCCTGGTGGACGATCGGATCGTCGAGCGCGCGAGACAGCGCGCCGGACGGGACCCCGCGGATGAAGATCGCGGCGATGGGGAGGCCCAGGAATACGAGTAGCGCCAGGCTGGCGACGATCAGCGCCGCGCGAGCCGGCGGGAACAGCGACAGGCGGCTGGCCGGCCGGAGCGCATCGTCGCGTTCGACTGGCGCGGCCGCAGCCGGGAGCGTCTCACGCATGGCTGGGACATCCGATCATGCTCGCACCCGTCCGCTCGCACGATCCAGCCATTCCAGCAGCGCGACATTCTGCGCGAGTCGCATCTCGATAACGAGCCGGCGGAATTCGTCCTCTTCCGAGTCAAGCTGCTCGCGCAGTGACGCGACGAAGCGACGACAGACATCGCGCTGCCTTTCGACAAGCCCCTCAGCATCCCCTGAGCCTGGCATCCGGGCGACGTACAGCTTCAACAGGAACGCCAGGCGGAGGTCTCGCGTACGCTCTACGGGCTCGGCCAGCCAGCGATCAAGCGTCTCGACGCCCAGATCGGTCAGTTCCAACATCCGTCTCGCCGGCCGCGAGCCCTGCTGCTGAACGGTGGAACGCACTAATCCATCGCGTTCGAGCTTCTTGAGGTTCGCGTACAGCAGGCTCGGCTCGAGACGGACTATGTCGCCAAGGACAGTCTCCGGCAAGAACTCACGAGTCAGGTCGTAGCCATGGCGCGGCCCCTGTCGCAGGAGGCCCAGCAGCACCATCTCCACAGCCACAGGGCACCATCCTGTCTGCTATTCAGCGGCTGACTATTCTTGATTATAGTACGAGACTCCCACTGCGTTGCTGTTGACCAGCGGCGCGTTTCCTGCGACGGTATCAGCAAGGGACGTCGCCGGAGCGCCGTCCGACACGAAAGGCGCCTGCGGGATGGAAGCCTCCGTTCGTCTCGGGTCGATTCGTGGCATCCGGATCGGGATCCACTACAGCTGGTTCATCGTCCTCGTTATCTTTTCGTACCTGCTCGCCGAAGGACAGTATCCAAACCAGTATCCCGGGTGGACGACAACACAGTACTGGGTCGTTGCGGTCGCGACCGTTATCCTCCTCTTCGCCTCGGTGCTGGTCCACGAGCTCGGTCACTCGTTCGTCGCACAGGCGCGCGGGATTGAGGTCGTTGGAATCACCCTGTTTATCTTCGGCGGAGTCGCCGAGATCGCAGAAGAGTCAGACGAGCCGGGCGGGGAGTTTGCGATCGCGATCGCCGGCCCGCTCACATCGCTCGGCCTGTCGGCGATCTTCGGTGGCCTCTGGATGCTGCTCCACGGCACGAATGCGCAGGTCAGCGCGCTCCTGGGCTACCTCGCCGTCGTCAATGCAATCCTCGCCGTCTTCAACCTGATCCCCGGCTTCCCGCTGGATGGGGGCCGTGTGCTACGAGCGATCCTCTGGAAGATCACCGGCGATGTCCGGAAGTCGACACGGATCGTCTCGGTGATCGGCACGTTCGTTGGCAGTGTCTTCTTCGTCCTCGGCATTTTCGCCGCGCTGAGCGGCAATCTCATCAACGGGCTCTGGTATCTGGCGCTTGGGTGGTTCCTGCAGAACGCTGCCAGCTCGGGGTATCGGCAGGTCGAGCAGGAGGAGCTGATCAAGGGCCACGTCGTCTCGGAGGTGATGGATCCCGCTCCGCTGACCGTCCAGGGAGGATTCACGGTCGCAGAACTGGTGCACGACTGGTTCCTTGCGCGCAACGTTCGCGGAGCGCCTGTCGTCACGAACGACTGGTTCGAGGGTATCGTCACGATCTCCGACGTCCGCCACGTCCCGCGCGATCGTTGGGAGGAGACGCTGGTGAAGGACATCATGACCCCCCGCGACAAGGTCCAGTCGGTGACGCCGGATGCCGGAATCGACGTGGCGCTGCGGACGATGTCCGAGCATAGCTTCGACCAGCTACCGGTGATTGCCGACAGGCAGCTCGTCGGATTGTTACGCCGCGCCGATCTGGTTCGATTCCTGCACTTGCAACAGACGTTGATGTCAGACAAGCAGCGCACCAGTCGCGCCTCCTGAGCGCTGCGATGAACATCGACTCTGGCCGCCGTTCCAGACGGCTACTGGACGCCTGGCGATCGCCCGCTGAGGGGTAGTCCGGCTACCAAATCTGACAAGCAGTTGATACCGTTGTCCCGGCGCGAATTGGAAAGCGCGTGGCACAGGAGGGTATTGATGAGCGATCGGTCATGGGGTGGCAACACGATGTCGGGCAAGCTGGAGCGCGTGCTTGTCTACCCACCGGTGCCGCCCGACCCCTCGGTGTCGTGGGAGGAGTTCGGATATCTCCACCCGCTCGATCATGATCTCGCAGTGCGGGAGCACACCGCGTTCCGTCGGATTCTCACCGACGCGGGCATCGAGGTCATCACTGGCGAGATCGACGACGCGAAGCTTCAGGACGGCATCTTCGGCTACGATCCCGTCTTTACAACGAACGCCGGCGCGATCCTGACCCGGATGGGCAAGCCGCTCCGAGAGGCGGAGGTCGACCTGGCGGAGCGGACGATGCAGGAGATCGGTGTCCCGATCGCGGGCCGGATCGTCGCGCCAGGCACCGTTGAGGGTGGCGACTGCCTCTTCATCGACGCGAACACACTCGCGATCGGTCGCGGCTACCGGACCAACGAATCTGGCATCCAGCAGATGCGGGAGATCCTGGCGTCATCCGGGGTTGAGGTCATCGGTTATGACCTGCCGTACTGGCATGGGGCCGGCGAGTGTCTGCACCTGCTTTCCATGATCAGTATGATCGACGATGACCTGGCGATCGTCTACAAGCCGCTGATGTCGGTTGCCCTTGTCCAACTGCTGGAGGAGCGCGGCATTACGATGGTGGAGATTCCCGACGAGGAGTTCCCGACGCAAGGATGCAACGTCCTGGCTCTCGGGCCGCGCCGCTGCGTGATCCTGCGTGAGAACACTGTCACCGCCGAGCGTTTGCGCGCGGCAGGTTGTGAGGTCATTACCTACGCGGGCGACGAGATTTCGCACAACCGAACGGGCGGCCCGACATGCCTCACACGCCCAATCTTGCGATTGGAACGCTAGAGTAGCCGCATTCTGCCCCCACGCTGTCTCAGGTTCGGTACACTTCGCTGGGCCCCGACGGGGTCGAAGCGATCTGCTCGCCTGTGACCAACGCGCTATGGCGCTGGCCGCCACCACACCAGCTTGGACGATCATCGCCTATGTCAACTGCTTCATCGCCAATTCGCCGATTCATCGATAGCGCGGGCCGAAGCCGCACAAATGGCGCGCCAGCAGCCGAGCACGATGCACAGCTAATCCGCCTGGAACGCATTGCGTGGGCTGCCGCAGCGACGATCCTGCTGCTGTTTCTCGTCAGCATCATCGGGGTTCAGCTTGCGGGGCGCGGCGAGGTTCGATCGGGAGTCCACGCCCTCGGCGTGGATCTCAGTGGCATGAACCGCCAGCAAGCGGCTGAAGCGCTCACACTGGCCGCGAACACGCACACTTCACAGTCGTTGACATTGGCAGATGGCGACCGTGCGTGGACGATCACTGCCGCGAACCTGGGGCTCGTTATCGATGTCGACGGTATCGTCGATGACGCGCTTTCTACTGGCCATACAGGCTACGGCCCCACCCGACTCGCCATCCTCTGGCGATTCAAGTCCGAACCATACGTCGTTGGCGGAGATCGCCTGTCAGTCGACCAGGATCGGCTCAGTAGCCAGCTTGCATCGCTGGCCGGGGCGATTCAGCAGACCCGCGTCGATGGACAGCTCGCAGTCGATTCAACCGGTATCACCTGGGTTGCGCCAGTGACCGGGCGCGCGCTCGATACGCAGAACACGAAGGCCGAGATCATGTCGGCGCTGGCCAACGGTCAGACTGAGGTCGCCCTCGTCATTCACGAAGATGCGCCGCCGGTCTCCCTGGCTCAATACATCGATGCCCGCGACCGGCTGCACCGCGTCTGGGATGCGCCGATTGAGTTGGTCGCTGTCGACCAGACATGGCCACTCACACCCGACCAGGTCAGCAAGCACATCACGATCGTGCAACCAGTTGGCGGCAATCCTGCACAGCTGAAGATCGACAAGAAGTGGGTTGACGCTGTGGTCCAGGAAATCTCGATCGGGGTCGACGCTACGCCGCAAAGCGCGCGGGCATGGTGGGGCGACGGTGGCCGGCTGGTGAAGACACGCGATGCGAAGGCCGGGCATACGCTCGACGCTGACAAGTCCGCAGCCCTCATTCAGGCCGCGACGACCGGCGAGAGCGACTCCAATCGCGTCGAGCTCCCGGTCGCAACGATCGCCCCCCCGACGCAGCCTGCTGACTTCGGCGCCATCGATGTATCGACGATTCTCGCCAGCTCCAGCACAACCTACGGAGGCGGGCTACCGGAACGCAGCCACAACATCGAGCTCGCGGCATCGCTTCTGAACGGCGCGCTGGTTCTACCGGGCCAGACGTTCTCGTTCAATTCCGAAGTTGGCCCGACAACAGTCGAAGCAGGTTGGCAGATAGCCTACGGAATCGCCGAGAGCAACGGCCAGATCACGACTGTGCCGGCCGAGGCCGGCGGCATTTGCCAGGTCGCCACCACCGTCTTCCAGCCGGTCTTCTTCAGCGGCTTCCGCATCGACGAGCGGGCGAGCCATTCGTACTGGATCCCCCGCTACGCCTATCAGGGCAACGTCGGCATCGACGCGGCGGTGGAGTCAACCGTCGGGCTCGACATGCGATGGACCAACGATGGACCAAGCCCAGTGCTCCTTGAGGTCTATGCCGACGGCGAGGATCTGACGGTCAATCTCTACGGAGCGCCGTTGCCGTGGCGCGTCGAAGTTGATCCACCAATTATCACCAACGTCGTCACCGCGGACCCGACGGTCCACTACCAGGAGACCGATACCTTGCCGTCCGGATCGCAGCGCGCGATCGAGCATGCGCAGGATGGCTTCGACGTGACAGTCACACGTCGGGTGATTCAGGGGGACAACGTCGTTTCCGAGAACTTCTCGACGACCTACGCCCCTGCGCAGAACGTCGTGTTGGTTGGCATATGATCGGGCCGGACGGGCAAGGGCTGGAGATCCTGAAGACACTGGCAATTCTGTGACTAATGGACACTCCAGGCCGGAAGGTTTGGTTATACTAGCCACACGTGAGCGGATCGAGCGGCCCCGGGAGCGACGGCGGTTTGCTGTGCGCACTGGAACCGGATGGGCCACGGCCGGCGGCGCTCGCCGACGGCATTACAAGCATTTGGGAGGCAGCAGCGGATGAGCGGACAGACGCTCCTGACGGTGATCCTGGTACTCGCTGTCCTCGCCTGGCTTGCCCAGCTGGTCTGGCTATTCCGCTACGCCGAACAACAGCACGCTGATCCGTTTCGCGTCGTCTCCGGCGCGGCGATCTTCTTCATCGCAGCGGCGCCGGTCGCAATGCGAAGCCCCGGCCTTGTCGAGCGGCTGGCTGATTTCTGGGACCGGCTGTTCGGCGGCCGGCCACAAGCCGTCGCCGTCCCGCGTGTTCCAGCCCGATTGCTGATCAACGGTGAGCAGCTTCCGCTGGATCAGCCGCGCACACGTATCGGCCGCTACCCGAACAACGAGATCGTTCTCGACCACTCGACTGTCTCCGCCTACCACGCCGAGATCATCGAACGGCCCGATGGACGACACGAGATACAGGATAACGGAAGCCGAAACGGCACGCGGGTCAACGGAGACATTGTCACGAATCGCATCCTCAAGGAGGGTGATCTGATCACCCTCGGCGCGGCATCGATGCACTACCTCGGCCCATCCAGTCGGGAATCACAGGCTGCGATGGCGGCAGATTATCGACGGCGCGACCCGCAGCACGACGACGCGGATCCCTACGATCATCGCTGATACCCCGACTGTCCATCGACTCGAGCCGGGCGGCTAGCAATACCAGCCGCGTCGCGTATCTATTGAACGGCGGCATGTGGACGTAAACCACTAGACGCCCTCCAGGATTGGCGATCAATCTCGTGGATTTCGATCTCATTTCGAAGTTATTGTCGATTATCGCGATCGACCTCGTCCTCAGCGGCGACAACGCGGTCGTCATCGCCATGGCCTCGCGGCGCTTGCCACCCGCGCAGCGCAAGAAGGCGATCATCTATGGTGGTGGCGGCGCGGTCGTTCTGCGCATCCTCTTCACGATCGGCGCAGCGCTGCTGCTCGGTGTTCCGCTACTGCAGGCTATCGGCGGTTTGCTGCTGATCTACATCGCCATCAAGCTCATCCAGCCGGCCAGCTCAGATCACAGCGGCGTCCAGGCAGCCGACACACTCGGCGCGGCGATCCGAACGATCATCATGGCCGACATCGTGATGAGTCTCGATAACATGCTGGCCGTCGGCGGGGCAGCCCACGGCCACATCGGTCTACTGATCTTCGGCCTGATGCTTTCGATCCCGATTCTCCTGTTCGGCAGCAGTGCCATCGCGCGACTGATTGACCGATACCCGTGGTTGAATCTGGTCGGCGCGGCGATCCTTGTCCACACCGCGCTGGAGATGTTCTTCAACGACAAGTACGTCCTCAAGTTCATCCATCTCGACCGGCTGGTTGAGCTTGCCATCATTCTGGCAATCGTTGCCGCAATCGCGGCGCTCGGCTGGCTCTGGAACAAGCGTGCCCAGGACGCACGAGACAAGGCACAACATGGCCGGCCGCTCGATACGACCGAACCAGCTAGCTGACGCGTGACTGACACGCCGTTGGGCGAGCTCCGCGATTGGTTCGACACCTGGGCAGCTTACGTTCGAGCCCGCGACTTCGTCGCAGCGCGAGCGCTCTTTTCGCCGGGGGTCATGGGCTTCGGCACACACATGCGCATCGTCCACGGGCTGGACGCGCTGGAGCGTGACCAGTGGCGGGCCGTCTGGCCAACGATCACCGGATTCACGTTTCTGACCGACGAAATCGAGGGCGGCGTCTCAACCGACAATACGACTGCCTGGGCGATCGTGCCGTGGTCATCCTGCGGCTATGCCGAAGATGGGACGCCGTTCGACCGACCCGGCCGAGCGACGGTTGTCTTCAATCGCAAGAGCAACGGCGAGGGTTGGCGCGCAATTCACACGCACTTCTCCCTCGCCCCTGGAACACCGCAGAAGTCCTGGGGAAACTCCGACCGGGCTTAGGCGCTGATGCCGCAACTCTGGCCGGCCGCTCGGCTCCAGCTCAGCAGCTCATCGTGCTCGTCATCATCGAGGGTGAACATCGTGCCGCAATCCGGGCAAGTGACGACCCAGGTGCAGTCGCCACGCATTTCACACAACTCAGCGACGTCGCCGAAGATTCCCTTTGTGCAGAGATGATCTCGCACTCGATCGATGCTAGACGTAACCGACATACGAACCCCCTTCGCGATTCATATCTCCGCGTCGTCCGAGTGTAACGATCTCTGCACTATCTGACAACATCGTGAATCCATTCACGTATGCGCTAACCTCTGAGCCGGTTCTACTACGCGCGCTGGCGGGCCGGTACCATTGTCTACATGGACGATCAGCCATTCGAGCGGCTAGACTGCGATGCGCGGCGCGAATCGCAGTCCCACTCGCCCGCTGTTTCGACGCCCAGCGGCATCGCTGGCCCACTTGTAATGTGCTACGGGAGATGAAGGGCCACAGTTGAGCGACCTGGCGCTAGCGACCATCATCTTCGTCGTTACCTACACGGTTATCATCACCGAACGCATCGACCGCACGACGGCAGCGGTCGCTGGCGCGTTGATCATGGTGCTTGCAGGCGTCATCAATCAGCAACAGGCGATCGCGGCGATTGACTTCAACACCATCGGCCTGTTGATCGGGATGATGATCATCGTCTCTATCCTCAAGCGAACCGGGATCTTCGCGCATCTCGGGTTCACCGTCGCCCGCTGGACTGGCGGGCGCGTCATGCCGATGCTCCTGACGCTGGCGCTGATGACCGCTGTCGCGTCGGCATTCCTGGACAACGTGACGACCGTGCTTCTGATGGTCCCGGTCACTATCGCTCTCTGCGAACTCCTCGGGCTACCTGCGACACCCTTCCTGATGACCCAGGTAATTGCCAGCAACATCGGCGGCACCGCGACCCTGATCGGCGACCCGCCAAACATCCTGATCGGCTCGGCGACTGGTCTTGACTTCGTCAGCTTCCTGGTCAATCTCGGCCCGATCGTCCTGGTCATTCTCGCAGTCGCTGCGGTCGCCGCCGCGTTCCATTACCGGCATATCGCCCGCACGGATATCGAGCGGCATGCCGAGCTCATCGCCAGCGCTGCTACCCAGCCGATCGAGGATCCCGTCCTGCTCCGGAAGAGTCTTGCCGTCCTGGGCATCACGCTTGTCGGTTTTCTGCTCCACGGCATGCTCCATCTCGAGGCAGCAACGGTTGCCCTGGGCGGAGCCGCGCTGCTACTCCTTATCTCGAGAGTCGAGCCTCACCACGTGTTTCTGGAGATCGAGTGGTCAACGATCTTCTTCTTCGCCGGCCTGTTCGTTCTGGTCGGCGGGATCAAGGAGATGGGGCTGCTCGACCGGCTGGCAACCCATACGATCGACCTCACCGGTGGGAATGTGACATTCACCATCCTGGCGTTAATCTGGCTCGCGGCAGCGCTCTCGGCAGTCGTCGACAATATTCCCGCGGTGACCACGTTGATTCCATTGACGTTCGCTGTCGCTCGATTGCTCTTCCCGGATCTCGCCGGGCTAAGCAATGTCGATCTCGCCCAGCACGCGCAGGTAGCCCCGCTCTGGTGGGCGCTCGCGCTTGGCGCGTGTCTCGGGGGTAACGCAACGCTGATCGGAGCGTCGGCCAACGTCGTCGCCGCGGGAGTCGCTGAGCGACATGGAGAGACGATCTCGTTCTGGGGCTTTACGCGGGTCGGATTGCCAGTAACGCTCGGCAGCCTGATCCTGGCAACCGGCTACATCTGGCTCCGCTATCTCGCCTGATCTCCGGCTATCGTCGTAGCGCGATCGCCCGTTCGATGACCCCATCGTGTGCCTGACGCTCAAACGTATCATCGAGCGCCGCAAGGCTGGCCGGGCCATGACGGCGCTCCAGCGCACGCTCGATCAGCCAGTCGGCCAGCGTCGGATTCTTTGGCAGCAGCGCGCCATGGAGGTAGCAGCCGATGGTGTTGCGGTAGCGAGCGCCCTCGAAGCCGTCCTGGCCATTGTTGCCCCACCCGACCCGCACGCTACCGAGCGGCCGAACGCCTTCGCCAAGGAACGTCTTGCCGGAGTGATTTTCGAAACCGACCAGCGTGCCGAGATCGTCAGTATCGACAACGACATTGCCAATGAACCGCTCGTGGCCGGCCTCGCTGACCACATCGAGCGCGCCGACGCCCGGCAGATCATCGCCATCGAACGGACGGTAATAGCGCCCCAGCAGCTGATATCCGCCGCAGACCGCAAGGACCGGCATGCCGTCCTCGATCGCCTGCTTCAGCGCGGCGCCCTTGTCGCCCTGCATGTCGTGCGAGACGGCGATCTGCTCGCGATCCTGCCCGCCACCCCAGAAGAGGAGATCCCAGGCGTCTGGGTCTAGGGGCTCGCCGAGGCCAACCGTCGCGGCCTGCACATCGATGCCACGCCATTCGGCCCGGCGAACGAGCGCCATCACGTTACCCCGATCGCCGTAGATATTCATCTCCTGGCCGTACAGCCAGCCGATCCGCAGATCCATCCGTGGCGTCCCCCGACTACTGTGCCCAGAACTCCTCGACGACACCGCGATCGGCGAGCGCCTGGCGCAGCTGTAACAACGCGGTGTACGTCAGCAACAGGAAGACGCTTGCGCCCTCCGGGGTCGCGTCAACGATGAGATCGAGCGTCTCATCGAGCGGACGCCCGGCCGTCTGTGCGTCGATCCGGTCGGCGGCGATGCCAGCGTACTTCAACCGAACTGCAAGATCGTACCCGCGCAGGCCGGCAACAATGAACGTCGCGCGATGGCGCGGCTCAGCGAGCACCTCGAAATCGACATCCCACAGCCAGGAAACGTCCCGCCCGTCCGCGTCGAGATCATTGATCGCGATCACTAGCGGGGAAACCAGCGGATCGACGGTGATCGTCCGGAGCACCTCGTTGAAGCCGGTCGGGTTCTTCGAGAGCGCCAGGGTCATCTGCCGTCCGCGGTACGACACGCGCTCCAGCCGGCCGAACGCCGCCTCGAAGCCGGACAACGCACGGGCGATCGGCTCACTCTCCAGGCCGAGAACCCTCGCGGCGGCTATCGCGGCCAGGGCGTTATAGGCGTTGTAGAGTCCTGGCAATGCGACGTCGAACGCGAGATCCCGGGCCACACGACCCGGACGCGCATCGTGAACTTGCATCGACAATCCGCGCATGCCATCTAGCCGAATGTCCGACGCGCTCAGATCGAGTGGCGGGCGACGGTTGCCACACGACGGACAACGCCAGTCGCCGAGGTGCGAAAGGAACAGCGCATCGTAGACCAGCGGCGCTTCGCAGACGCGACAAACCGCCGCGTCCGACGCGTGTGGCAACGAGGAGAGGGTCGAGGTCGACCCGACCAACCCGAACGAGACGACCGTCGCGGGGCAATCAGACGCGAGCGCGGCGAGATTCGGGTCGTCAGCATTGACGACGAGCAGCGTTGTCGGGTCAAGGTCTCGCAGCGCCTCTCGCCAGTGGCGAGCGATTGTCTCCAGCTCCCCATAACGATCGAGCTGGTCGCGAAAGAGATTGAGCAGCACGACAACGCGCGGTTTCGCGCGTCGGAGGACGTCGGGTAGCGCGTTCTCGTCGCTTTCGATGACACCGATCTCAGGGCCACCATCTCCCAGCAACGGCATCTGCTCGGCGAATGCCGCTGAGATTCCACGAACGAGGTTGGAGCCGGAGCGGTTGTGGGCGACAATGCGGCCGGATTCGGCCAGCATCCCCGCCAACATCCTGCTCGTCGTCGTCTTTCCGTTCGTGCCGGCCACGACGATCGTGCCGGCCGGCAGCCTGCCAGCCAGCTTGTCGAGCATGCGCGGATCAAGATAGCCCGCGACGAGGCCGGGCAGCGCGGTGCCACCTCCGCGGCCAAGCCGGCGAATCCCGGCAGTCAGCAGCTTGCTCGTGGTGGTCGCCGCCATGAGACGCGGATCGATCGTCCGTATCATGGGGCCGGCGTCGCCTGTTCTGCCGGCTGTCCGGCCGTCACCCCGGTAATCACTGTCACTGATTCGAGGCTATCGAAGTTGACGAGCGGCAGGACTTCGACGATCGTCTCGTTCTTCGCCTGGTTCTTCTTGATCTCCATGACCTTTCCAACGACGAGACCCTCAGGTATCCCGACGGTCTTGCCAGAGGTCACGACGATCTCTTTGTCGTCGATGTTCACATCATAGGGAATATGGCGCATCTCGACGCGACCGCCCTCCTGCCAGAGACCATAGACGATCCCCTCGGCACGGGCATTCTGTAGCCGCGCGCCCGTCTGAAATCCGGAGTCGATCACAAGCAACACCTTTGCGCGCCTGGCTTCGACCTCGACCACCTGTCCCACCAGGAAATTGGGGCTGACAACCGCCATTCCGATCTGAATGCCGTCATCGGCGCCCCGATTGATAACCACGAACTTTTCGCGACTCTGTGGATCGCTACTGATCACGTCGGCAGTGAGATACGTGAGGTCCGGCCGTGATTCCTGGAACTTCAGCTGCTGCCGGAGGGTCTCTACCTCGATCGAGAGCTCCTGCAACCGCGCGTTATCTGCCAACAACCGATCGCGTTCAGCGGTGACATCCGCCAACTGTTTGCGCAGGTTAGGATCTCCGCCCGGGTTGCGGGCGCCGGCCTGCCGGCCCAGCGAGGTCAGTTGCCGGCCCGCCGGCGCCAGGATTCCGCCGGCGATCCGTTTTGGCACGTCGAGCACCCCTCGGGAGTCAGCCACAAGAAACAGCAGCGCGACGAGCACCAGCGAGCCAAAGATCAGGAGATTGCGACGAGCAATCGGGGAGAAGGGAGGCACCAGGACTCAGACCCTTCGCCGGAGCTCCTGGCCACTGGCCAGCGCTCGGGAGTAAAGATGAAGCGCCTCGGCGACACGGCCGGTGCCGCGGGCAACACACGTCAGAGGATCTTCGGCGCGCCGCACCGGCATCCGCAGCTCCGCTTGCAGCCGTCGATCGAGCCCGAGCAATAGCGCGCCGCCACCAGCGAGGATGATGCCCTGCTCCATGATGTCGGCGACCAGCTCCGGCGGCGTCTCTTCAACGCAGGTCTTCACGATATCGACGATCATGTTGACCGGCCCGCTGATCGCGTCGCGGATTTCCACACTGGAGACCTCGACCGATTTCGGCAAGCCCGTGAGCAAGTCACGACCCCGCAGCATGACACGGCGCTCCTCCTCCAGTGGGTAGGCAGAACCTGCGGCGATCTTGGCGTTCTCTGCTGTGCGCTCACCGATAACGAGGTTGTGGTCACGCCGCGCGTACTGCACAATCGCCTCATCGATCTCATCCCCAGCAACCCGCAGCGAGTGGTTGACGACGATTCCTCCGAGCGAGATGACAGCCACTTCGGTTGTGCCACCACCGATATCGACAATCATGCTGCCGACCGGCTCGTTGATCGGGAGCCCGGCGCCGATCGCGGCGGCCATTGGCTCCTCGATCGTGAATGCCTCGCGCGCGCCAGCCGACAGCGCGGCATCCTTTGCCGCTCGCTTTTCGACTTCAGTAACACCGGATGGGATGCCGATGACGACGCGCGGGTGAGGCGCCATGATCCGCTGAACGTGCACCTTCTCGATGAAGTAACGCAGCATTAGCTCGACCGTGTCGAAGTCCGCAATCACCCCGTCCTTCAACGGGCGGACGGCCACGATCGTCTCCGGCGTCTTGCCAACCATCGCCTTGGCCTCGACGCCGACCGCGATAGCGCGCTTCGACTTCGTATCGACGGCGACCACCGAAGGCTCGGATATGACGATGCCCTTACCACGGACGTACACCAGGGTATTGGCAGTCCCGAGGTCGATCCCCAGATCGCGACTGAAGAGGCCGAAGAAGTAGTTCAGGGGCCGGATCATCGTGCGTGAAACCTCAGAATCAGCGCCTCACGGTGGGCTGGATCGGCAGCAAAAAACCGCGTCAGATCGCGGAAATTGGACGCGTCCCGCTCGTTGGGCGCCGCAGAAGTCTATCACGCCACAATCGCGAGGAAGTGACACGAACGGCACAAGCGAGGCGGCTCGTGCCGACCCCGCTCGTGCGCGCTCTCCCCGATCCCCCGTATGTTATGGCAGGTATTGCACCGGATTTTCGTAGATGCTGTTGTGCAGCACGATGAAGTGAAGGTGAGGTCCGGTCGACTTGCCAGTCGAGCCCATGCCTCCGAGCCACTGCCCCTGGCTGACTCTGTCGCCCGCCTTGACGGCCGGCGGCTCGATCAGGTGACCATACCACGTGACATAGCCGTTCTCGTGGTCGATCGCGACAGCGTAGCCCAGCCCGAAGTTGTTCCACCCAGCGAAGGTGACGACGCCTCCATCGGCCGCGACGACCGGCGTCCAGGCGACATTGGCGATGTCGAGACCGTTATGCCCGCCGCCGAACGCCTGGCTGATACTGCCTGCCGTTGGCCAGACGAACGTCCCTGTCGCCTCGGCCGGACCTGATGCCGTCGCCGCCCCCGCAAACGGATCCTGCGCGGGGCCAACCTCGATGCCGCCCTTGCCGCCCGCAGCGTTCGACAGGTCTACGGTCGGTATCAGGATCTGCTGACCTGCCTGGACGACCTGGCTACCGCCGAGATTGTTGAACGGAAAGTTTCTGATGACGTCCGGCGCGACATTGTACGCCTCGGCGATCGACTCGACCGTGTCCCCCGCCTGGACCGTATACAGAATGCCGTCGGCCGGCGGGATGATCAGCACCTGGCCCGGATAAATCAGGTAATCCCCCGGCAGATCATTCGCGACGGCGATCGTCACCGGGTTCAGCCCGTAGAGGTTGGCGATCTTCCACAAGTCATCACCTTGCGCCACCGTGTAGTGGGCGATGGTCGCGCGGCTGATCGGCCGCGCATTGTAGATTGTGATCGTCGCGCCAGGTTTCAGGTCGGAGTCAGACTCGACCCGATTCTGAGTCACACCAGTGATCGCCGAGGTATCGACATCGTATCGCGCGGCAATCGACGCGAGCGTGTCCCCCTGCTGGACAACGTAGGTCACGCCATCGACGACCGGAACCGCGATCGACGTGCCCCCAGCCAGCGGCGCGGTTGGATCCTCGATGTCCGGATTCGCCCAGACCAGCGTCGAGACATTCAACCCCCAGATGCGCGCGACATCGGCCAACGTCTCGCCATCGTCCGCGCCAACCGAGACGACCGGAGCCTGCTCCGCCGTGCCAACGATGTTCGACGCAGTCGCTGTCGATGCGCCGGCAGCACCGGTGGTTGAGGTCGTGCCGTCAGCGCCGGCCGGGCTCGCCGCAGCGCCGCCGGCTCCCGGTCGTTGGGTCGCCGCGCCAAGGCCACCAGGCGTCGACAGCGCAGCAGTTCCAACGGCGGTCGTTGCCGGCTGGTTCGTGCCAGTGCCGCTCAACAGCTGCCACGCCGCGAACGCCGCAACCACCAGCAATAGCAACGCGACCGGCGCCAGCTTCATCCGGCTCGACGCACCGGCGTGCACTTCATCGAGCGACGCGCCGGCACGCGCGCCTTCGAGCCGCATCGCAGCCGGAGCACGGTCGATGCCCGGGAACGGCAGTGGAAAGTCACGACTCTCCGGCGACCACTCGAAGCGTGGGATAAACGGGGTCAGCGTCGCCGCGATGTCGTGCCGCTGCGGGCGCGATCGTCCGGCTCCCCCGATCGGATCTCGCGAGCTCAAGTCTCGTCGGTCCACTCGACCACTCCATCCCCAAAGCGTCGAATCGCGGCAGTGTCCACGACCTCGACGACTCTGTCTGACCCTGGCTGGATCATCGGCGTCATTGCACTCGTCAGGGTGTACGGACACCCACCACGAGGATAGCATCATGGATGCGCATGGTCAATTTTTCCACGGTGTCACAGGTTCGGAGGCGCGGCTGGCCAGAATGTCGATGTGTACGGACACATCGCCCGGGGCGTGCCGCCGATTCTGGACTCCCAGTCACAGCTATGCGCGACTGCCGCCGTGTTTTCGCCATGATACGGTGAACTGTCAAGCCAGACGCATCGCTGGGCGTCACTTGTCGAGCCAGAGCGGCCCCTTCTCCGGCCGTCATCAGACGGCGAGACAGGGAGTCATCACGTGTTTTGCGCGTACGAATGCAGACTCTGGACCTCCCGCACAGGCTGGATCGTTCACGGTGTCGGGGCACTGCATGGACGGGCAGGGAACGACCCTCCGCCAATCGGCCGCCGTGACCACGCAGTCCTCTTCTCGCCCACCCCGTCGCATGCTAGATTGCCCACGATATCGAATCGTGGTTCAGGGAGGAGAAATTCAGGATGGCAGTTGACACGAAGCCCGACATCGCCACGCTACGAGACCGAGTCAAGGAGGCAATCCAGAACGAGCGCGGCCATGTCGTTGAGATCGCCGAGACGATCCGCGTCAACCCGGAGCTAGGCTACGAGGAACGGATGGCGTCCCAACTGTTGGCCGACCATCTGAAGGAGGCCGGCTTCGAGGTCGAGAAACCGTACAAGGGAATCGAAACCGCCTTTCGCGCCACCCGACGAGGCAAGGGAGACGGTCCGACGATCGCAGTCCTCGCGGAGTACGACGCGCTGGCCGGGATCGGCCACGGTTGCGGACACAACCTGATCGGTGGATCAGGGCTCGCGGCAGCGCTCGGGCTCGGCGCGGTAATCGACGAGCTCAACGGAACAGTCGTCATCATGGGCACGCCGGCCGAGGAGGGCGGCGGTGGCAAGATCAAGCTGGCAGAGGCCGGCGCGTTCGACGACGTGGATGCGGCGCTGATGATCCACCACGCAGGCGATCGCTCCGGCTCGGCGGTGGAGTGGCCGCAAGGTACCTGCCTGGCTGTGCAGGGCCTGAAGGTCGAGTTTTTCGGCAAGCCTGCCCATGCCGCGGCCGACCCATATAACGGCGTCAATGCGCTCAACGCACTGATCAAGACGTTCACCGGCATCGATGCGTTGCGCCAGCACATCCGCATGGAAGCCCGCATCCACGGCATCATTACCCACGGCGGGGACGCGGCGAACGTCGTCCCGCACCACTCCGCCGGTGAATTCCTCGTCCGCGCTGACACGCGCGATTATGTCGATGAGCTTGTCGTGAAGGTCAAGAACATCGCCCAGGGCGCGGCGCTGATGACCGGCTGCGAGGTCACCGTCGAGGATGGCATGATGCACTTCGACATGCGACCCAGCTACGTTCTCGGCAAGGCCTACCAGGACAACATGGCCGATGCCGGCATCGACCTCAGCCAGGGTCGTGAGGGCCGCGGGATGCACTCGACCGACTTCGGCAACATCTCCTATCTCATTCCGTCCGTCACTGGTTCATTCGCTATCTCGAAGACGCCGATCCCCGGCCACTCGCAGCAGGTGGTCGATGCCTCCGGCTCGGAGTTCGGCTACGACCAGTACGTCAAGGTCTCGACCGCGATGGCGCTGACCGTGCTCGATTTGCTCTCCAACCCTGAGCTCCTCGCGGAAGCCAAGGCTGCACATGCCCGTTGGTCCGAGCTGTACGAGCGATAGGGGGTATCGTGGCGAACACAACGGCCGACACGCTGCGCGATCGGGTTCGCGCGGCGATCGAGAGCGAGCGCGAGCACCTGGTTGAAGTCGGCGAAACGATCCGGCTCAATCCGGAGCTCGGTTATCAGGAGTTCATTGCCTCGCAAACACTGGCCGATCAGCTTCGGGAGGCAGGCTTCGAGGTCGAGAAGCCGTACAAGGGCCTGGAGACAGCCTTCCGCGCGACGCGAAAGGGAAGCGGCGACGGACCGACCGTCGCGATACTCGCGGAGTATGATGCGCTCAAGGGCATCGGTCACGGCTGTGGTCACAATCTGATCGGGGCCTCTGGCCTCGCGGTCGCGTTGGGGCTCGGCGCGGTGCTGGATGAGGTCAACGGCACGGTCGTCATCATGGGCACGCCGGCCGAGGAGGGCGGCGGCGGCAAGGTCAGGTTACTGGAGGCCGGCGCGTTCGATGACATCGACGCCGTCCTGATGATCCATCACATGGGTGACGAGACCGGCTCCGCGGTCGACTGGCCGGACGGCACCAGCCTGGCAACGAACGGGCTCGGCTTCGAGTTCTTCGGCAAGCCGGCCCACGCTGCGGGCGACCCGTACAACGGCGTCAATGCGCTCAACGCCGTCATCCAGACGTTCGAAGGCATCGACGCGCTGCGCCAGCACATCACGATGGATGCTCGCATCCACGGCATCATCACCCACGGTGGCGACGCGGCAAACGTCGTCCCGAAATACGCTGCCTGCAGTTTCGGCATCCGCGCTTCGTTCAGCGAGACGGCAGCCGACCTCGCTGCAAAGGTGCGCCACATCGCCGAAGGCGCAGCGCTGGTAACCGGCTGTGAGCTGAAGGTGACCGAGCGCGACGCGCCCTATGCCGACAAGCGTCCCAGCTACGTCCTCGGCCGCAAGTTCCACGAGAACATGGCAGCTGCCGGACTGGACACACACAAGATGCCGAAGGGCCGAATGATGGCGTCGACCGATCTCGGCAACGTGTCACATCGGGCGCCGGCCGTCGCTGGTTACTTCGCGATCAGTGAGACGCCGATCCCCCACCACTCCCAGCAGGTGCTGGACGCGTCTGGCTCAGAGTACGGCTACGACCAGTTTGTCAAAGCCTCAACCGCGATGGCCTGGACCGCGCTGGACGTCTTGCTCGACCCGGCGATGAGCAAGGCCGCATGGGACGAGCATGCAAACTGGCTGGAGAGATACAGCGGGTAGAGATCGACAATGTGGGAAGGGCGTCGTTGCCCTTCCCACCACACGAGAGACAGACTCTCGCGCAACCTGCCGGGTCGATTCTCGAACAGACCGCCGGCCGCTAGCGATCTCCGACCGGAGTGATAGTGGCGGCAACGCTCTCTGGCGCTGAGGCGGGAGCCGCCTCACCCTCGATTCGCAGATCCGGCAGCCAGCGCAGCCAGCGCGGCAGATACCAGTTCCACTTGCCCAGCAACGCCATCGTCGCGGGGACGAGGATCGAGCGCACGATCGTTGCGTCGAGGAAGATGGCAATTGCCAGCCCGAATCCGAGCTGTTGCATCTCGACCAGGTTCCCCATCGAGAAGGCGAAGAACACCGCCACCATGATCAGCGCCGCGCCGGTGATGATCCGGCCAGTGGATTCCAGACCAACCGCCACCGATTCGCGGTTGTCGCCGGACTGGTCGTAATGTTCGCGGATTCGGCTCAGCAGGAAGACGTGGTAATCCATCGACAGGCCGAACAGGATGCAGAACAGGAAGATCGGCAGCCAGTTCGTGATGATGTGCGTCTGGGTGAACCCGAACAACCCAGCCCCATACCCCTTCTGGAAGATCAGCACGAGAATGCCGTAGGAAGCCCCGACCGACAGCAGGTTCATGATGATCGCCTTGAAGGGCACGATGATCGAGCGGAATGCCAGCGTCAACAGGACGAAGCTCAAGCTCAGCACAAACGCGAATACGATCGGTGTCCGGTCACTGACAAACTGGTTGAAATCTTCGTTGAACGCCGGCGCGCCGGAGACATACACGTTCCCGGCAAGATCGCCAAATGCCGCCGGGACAAGATCGCCGCGCAGCAGATGGACGGCGTTCGCAGACTCAGGGGACGTCGCATCCACCGCTAATGGGCTCGTCAGCAATGTCAGATCACCGGCGTCATTCGTCACCGTCTGGACAGGCCCGAACACCGGTTGTTGCGCGAGCTCGGCGGTGAGGCGGTCGACCCCCTCCCGGACTCGAGGATCACTCGCGGGTGCGTCGATCACGACCTCGATCGGAGAGACGATACCGGCATAGAAATCACGAGCGATGATCTGGTACGCGTCCCGGATCATCCCCGGCGGGTAGTTCTCGACACCGACCATGCCGGTTCGGAGATCGAGGAACGGGATCGACATCGCGACGAGAAGCCCGCCCGCCAGGATCATGCTGACGATCGGACGGGCCATGACCAGGTGGCTCGCCCGCGACCAGAACCCCGGGCGCCCTGTCGGGCTGGTGGTCGCCGGCTGGTCGTACGACCGGCGTCGCGGCCAATTGATCCGATCGCCGAGCAACCCAAGCAGGGCAGGAACGAGGGTCACCGAGACGGCAATCGAGACAGTGACGACGACGACCGCGCCGGTTCCGACGCTTCGGAAGATCGTCACCGGCATCAGAAACATGCCAGTCAGCGCGATGATCACCGTTGTGCCGGAGAAGACGACTGCCTTGGTCGCAGTCGCTCCGGTGCGCTCGATCGCCGCGAGTCGATCGAACCCGCGGGCACGCTCCTCGCGGAAGCGCTCGATGATGAAGAGCGAGTAGTCGATCCCGACGGCGAGACCGATCATCGTGATGACGTTCAGGATCAGCGACGTCAGTTGCATCATCTGCCCGACGACAGCCGTGATCCCCACCGCGACGGCGATCGCCACAAGGGCGACGACAAGTGGCACAGCGGCCGCGACGAGCGCGCCGAAGACAATAACCAGAATCACGAGCGCGATCGGCAGGCCAAAGAGCTCGGCCTGCTCCAGATCCTGTTGCGCAATCTCGCTCGCGTAGTATGACGCGCTGAGATCGCCAACGGTCAGGACGCGGATGTCACCCTGCCCCTGTCTCCGAACAAGATCGAGGAATTCAGCGCCGTGCTTCTCAGCGTCCTTCACCTGGCCGGTGAGGGTAACCGGGATGATCGTCGAATGGCGGTCGGCGGACACCAGCCCGGCCGCCTCAGGAGCACCGGCAGACGACAGCTGGTAGTAGTTCATCGCCGAGGCGACAACATTCGTCATGCCAAGCAGGTGCTGGGTTGTCTGATCGACGGTCTGCTGGAATGCCGGGTCATCCACTGTCAGCGTCGGCGAGGTAACGACGATGGTCTCTCGGGCTGGCTCGACGCCGTGTAGCCGCTCTTCGACCAGCCGCACACCCTTGACCGATTCCGGCTCGCTGGTGAACTCCGCCTGACCGGTGAGATTACTCGGCAGTATGGCCTGAGCCGCGAGCGCGACGCCCATCGCAACAATCCAGGCGATGATCACGAGCCATGGTCGGCGCGCGCTCCAGTGCGCCAGACGACCAATCGACATGAACGCTCCCTCTGTCCTTCACCGGCCGGCCAGACTGTCCCCACCGTCTACCAACGCAGAAGCCAGCGGGGAATAATCACCAATCGAGGAGTATCCCACACCAGGCGTCCTTAACGTCGCGCGCCTGCTGCCTCAGACCGACCCTACCACGTGCGCCGACCACCCCGACGGAGTCCTGGTAGTTATCGTAGGATTTGCGAATCACGCAAGCGCACCCGGTTGATATCCGACAGGACGGCAGCCCTTGCCGCCACTCGCCGCATTAGTGGGCGCACGATGGACGAACCAGGCATCATCATCCGAGCGTTGATTCTCGGCTTCACTGTCGCTGCGCCGCTTGGCCCGACTGGCGTGACGGTCGTTCGACGGAGCCTGTCACTGGGCGCGTGGTCAGGGTTCGGCGTCGGGCTCGGCGCGGCATTGACGGACTTCGTCTATTTCGGCGCGACACTGGCCGGGCTAACGCCGCTGATCGAACGGGTCAGCTGGCTACCTCCGGCACTCTATATCTTCGGGGTAGCCCTGCTCGGGAAGATGGGAATCGACGCGATCCGCGAGTCTCGCCACGACATCCACGATGTGATGGTGCTGACGCGTGGTGTCGCGCCAATCCACGACGCTCGCTGGCGCGACGCTGTCCTACTTGGGATCGGCGTGACGATCGTCAATCCGGCTGCGATCTCGGCGTGGATCTCGCTCGGTGGCGCGTTCTCAGCAGCGCACATGGCAGGTCAACCGATTACGATCGGCATCGCCGCGATGCTTGCGGTTGCCACCGGCAGCGCGACCTGGTTCGCGATTCTCTCCGCAGTCTCCGGACTCGGAGGAGCATCTGCCAGCCGCGCGCCTATCCTGATCCGTTCGGCCGGCTTCGCCTCAGGGATCATCCTGTTGGGCTTCGCTGCCGCTTTTCTCTGGCGGGCCATCGACGTGATCTTCGGATAGCCCCGGCGCTCAGATCCGCGCGCCGTGCGACGCGATGATTCGATCCGCGAGCTGCTCGGCAGCAGCTTTGCCCGCCGAGATGTTATCTGGTATCCCGACACCGCGAAGCGCTGATCCGGTCACGACTACGCCCGGTATTGCCTTGGCGAGCCAGTCGATCCGGAGCAGCCGCGCGGCGTGGCCGACGACGTACTGCGGCATCGCATCGACCCATCGATAGACTCGCGCGAGCGTAGGCTCGGCGTCAATTCCCAGGATCTCACGCAACTCCGCCCGGACACGGAGAACGACATAGTCGTCCGGCGCGTCGCGCCACCAGCTTTCGCCAGGCCGGCCAATGACGACGCGCAGAAGCGACTGCCCGGCCGGCGCACGGCCCTCGAACTTCTCGGACGACCAGGTCACTGCCCGGATCGCCTTTCCCTCAGCGCGAGGGACGACGAATCCTCTTCCAGCGTTCACCGGCAGCGCCCCTGCCGGGTAGCCCAGTGAGATGCTCACGCTCGATCCATACGGAATCTTCCGCAACTCGTCCGCCAGTTCCGATGCCAGTGTCGCCAGCAAATCAGCGCTGGCCGGCGCCGGTGTCGCCAGGACAACACCATCGACCGCGAGTGTCTCGCCGCTCGACAAGTCCAGCCGGTATCCGCCATCAACTGACGAGAGCCCGACGACAGCGTCATTCAGCCGCACGTCGGTCTCGCCCAGCGCCTCGCTCATCGCGTCGATCAACTGCCCGAGCCCGCCGGCCAGGCTGACAAACGGCGTCAATCGCGCCGAAGGGCTGGGGCCAGGCGCGGCGGCCCGGCGCTGGGCGATCGCTCCGCGGATGATTCCACCCTGTTCGAGCTCGACCTGCCGCAGACGGGGCATCGTCGAGAGGACACTGAGCTGGTCTGCGTCGCCGGAGAAGATTCCGGAAACCAGTGGCTCCGCCAGGTGATCGAACACCTGACTGCCGAGCCGGCGACGGACGAATGAGCCGACCGATTCATCTGCCTCGTCGCGCCGGGCCGGGACCGCGACATCGAGCAGCATCCGCAGCTTGCCGACCGGCGAGAGGAGCGGCGTGGTCGCGATGGCTTTGTACTGAGTCGGGACGAGCATCGTCATCCCCTCCGGCAATGGCACGAGCTCGCCGTTATGCAGGATGAACGTGCCGCCGCCCCCGGGCCGGGTCTCGACGAGCGAGGCGCGCAGTCCGAGCCGGTCGATCATTGCCACCCCGGACGGCTTGTATGACAGGATCGAATCCGGCCCGCTCTCGAGCAGGAACCCATCCACGTGGTCGGTCCGGACAACCCCGCCAAGTCGCGAATCACGCTCGATCAATACGACTTCGACGCCGCGATCGCGGAGCGCCAACGCAGCGCTCAACCCCGCAACACCGCCGCCGATGACCGCCGCGCGAGGCCGATTCCCAATCGTCTCAGGCACGATACGCATCCTCCTCGAGCTCAGTGTTCTTCACGCGCATTCTAGCGGGTATGGTGTTCATTCAATCCCCAGTTTCGAGCCACAGCAGAGAGGACGGGCCGGCCAATCGTGGCACAGGAATCACTCGGGACGATCATAATTGTCCGCCGCGTGTCGATGTTCGCGCTAGGCGACGAGCGATGATGCCAGCAGAACGACGAGCGCCGTCAGGAGGATATTCAGAACCAGAAAGCCGAAGGAAATTCGCTCCCACTTGCGACGCTGGAGCTTCAGCGTCGGGTCTGCATCACCGGCCGCCAACTCCTGCTCGACAATCCGGGCCAGTCGCCGATTGACCCAGTAAGCGTGGATCAGCATCAGCACGAGGACGACCCCGGCATATTCCAGCTTCATGTGCAGGCGTCGGCCATAGAACGTCTCGGTCAGGTGCAGCCAGGCGACGCTCCGGCGCTCGCCGTTGTAGTAACCAGTGATCGCCCCGATCGTGATCATCACCCAGGCGATTGGCTGGTAGCGTTTGCCGATCTGAAGCAGGAGGAGCGTCCGGTTCACCGCCGCCAGGCCCGGCATCGCTCGCACGAAGGGAATGACGACTAGCAGGATGAAGATCATCCCGCCGAACCAGGTAATAATGGACAGCAGGTGCAGCCAGCGCACAACTGCCCAAATGGAAATGGATGCCACGAACGCTCCCAGCTAACCGCAGATTGTCGTCACCCGCGATTTTACCCGGCCGCGACCGATGGCTCGCCGACTCGTGGCTCGTAGTTGCAGGCGCTATCGCTTTCCAGATAGTCGCCGGTCCGTGCGAACGCGCGTGAGCGCGATCCCCCGCAGATATCCCGGAACTTGCAGATGCCGCACTTGCCTTTCAACAGCGATGGGTCGCGCAGCTCCCGGAAGACCGGATGGTTCCGGTACACGTCGACGACCGACTCCGAGCGGACATTGCCGGCAACGACCGGCAAGAAGCCGCTCGGGCAGATCTCGCCGATGTGCGAGATGAAACAGAAGCCATTTCCCGCGTTGACCGCCCTTGTCGCGCGACCGATCCCGTCGCTCGACTGAAACCCCGGGCCAGCGACCGGCGCTTGCTGGTGCTGCATCAATACTCTGCGATAGTGGTAACCCTCGGTCAGCTTGAGGTTCCACGAAGCGGTCTTGCTGCGCTCGATCAACCACTCGAAGACTTCTTCGTACTCATCGGCGGTCAACTCGTCGAGGTTCGCGCCCCGCCCTGTCGGCACGAGACAGAAGACGGCCCAGACTACCGCGCCGAGCTGTTCCGCCAGATCGGCCATAGCCGGGAACGAGGCCAGCGTCCGGCGGCAGAGCGTCGTGTGGATCTGGACAGGGATGCCCAGCCGATGGGCGGATGCGACGATGTCCATGGCCCAGCCGAACGCCCCGTCGACCTGCCGGAAGGCGTCATGCTCGGCGGCGTTGGGGCCGTCGAAGCTGACCGCGATCCGCGAGAGGCCGGCCGCCTGTGCCTCCGCCAGCTTGCGCTCGCTCGTCAACGCCGTGCCGGCCGGGGTCAGCGTGCAACGAACCCCCCGATCGGTCGCGTAGCGGATCAGCTCGTTCAGATCCGGCCGGCGCATTGGGTCGCCGCCGGTCAGGATCAACACCGGTGGGACATCGAATGTGGCGATGTCGTCAATAACCTTCAGCGCCTCGGCGGTCTTAAGCTCGCGCGGATCGCGGCGGAGCTGTGCCTCGGCGCGACAATGCACGCACGCGAGATTGCAGGCGCGGGTCAACTCCCAGGCCAGCACGAACGGTTGACGATTGAAGTCGCTCTCGGCCAGGATCGGCCGACGCGGCAGGACAGCAATGCCGGACACTACAGGCTCCCTCCCCAGGAGTCGATCGCCTCGGGCACGCCAGGGCGAATGCCGCCAGGCGGGCCAAGCGTGATGATGGCCCGCGGGGATGGTGCCATGCTGTGCGAAATGTCACAGCAGGGCGACACAATCGGTTTGACCGCGCTCCGAGCTTCCGCCTATCATCGACGCTGGAAACGCAATCGAATTGGATCGGACAACACAGTATGGGTTCGGCTAGCCGGCTCGACAGGGCAAGATGGGCGATATTGAACGCTCCGCGCGAGTTGCGCTTCTATGCGCTCGTATCGCTTGGCGCCTATTTCTATCAAGAGCTGGTGCCGGGAGACCCCCGCTTCAGCACAACCGGTGTGTTCGTGGGTTGGGTGCTGGTTACCACGATCCTGATCCTGCTCCTGATCCGTCGGGTGTGGCTCGCCTGGTTCATGTCCCTCGTGCAGAACCTGCTGTTTCTCTTCGTGCTCGTTGCCAGCGGCGGCTGGCCCTGGACACTGAAATACACAGGCCTCGTCGTGCTGACAGCCGCAGCAGCAGCGCTGCTCGCAACGCCGGCCGTTCGTCGCCACATGCAAGGCAAGCGTGCGTAACGCGCGAGCCTCACCTGAGTCCCGCCGACCTGCTGGAGGTCGCGGCGTTTGCGCTTCTTACGACGGTGACGGCGGTTGTCCCGCGGGACACGCGCCTACCTGGCGATCGATCGGCCGGCGACCACCGGATCGAGATCCTGTGCGGTCGTTGCGCGCCTGATTGCCGCGAATCTCTTCGGGCATTGCTGATATACTAATGGATATGTTACCTGGAGCTTGATACGATCGGCGTCGAGCCGGCCGACGTTGGACGCATCCTTCCTGGCCCGTGGCCGCACTCTATGGAGGCGTGGATGCCGATTCCGTCAGATCTCGTCATCGACAAGGCGACCGAACCCGCGCGCGAGGCCATCTTGCGTCACCTGCGGCAGTTGATCGTCGATGGCGCGCTTCAGCCCGGCGAGATCATTCGCGACGGTGAGATCGCCGAACACTTCGGTGTCAGCCGCACCCCGGTCCGCGAAGCGTTGCTGCAGTTGCGCTTCGAGGGGCTGGTCATCATGAAGCCGAAGGGTTGGACGCAGGTGAAGCCGCTCGATCGTAGCCAGATCGAGGATCTCTTCCGCGTCATCGTCGAGCTCGAAATGCTGGCCGCGCGTCTCGCCGCGGAGAAGACCGACGCGGATACGACGACCGCCGAGGAGATCAATTCCAGGCTCGAAGCGCTTCTCGACGAGCCGCATTCACCAGATGACTCCACGCGAGCATGGCAGCTCATCGAGCTGAACGACCGATTCCACGACTCCATCCTCGATATCGCCAGCAACGTCGTCCTGACAGACGCGCTCAGACCGATCAAGGCGCGGATGCGGCGGTACGAGCGCATCTACTTTGACCGGGCGACGCCGATCGATCACCTGTCCGTGGCGCAACACCACGAGCTCCTTTCAGCGATCCGCGCTGGTGACGCGAGTATTGCCGCGGCGGTCGCGGCACGAAACCTCGAGAACTCGCCAGTTCGGGCTCATTACGCCCGCCCGCGGCACGCGCGGCCCGTCACGGAAGGAGCAAGCGCATGAACGACCTCATCCTCCGCAACGCGACGCTACCTGGCGGCGAGACTGCCACGATCGCGATTGCCGGCCAGCGCATCGCCGCGATCGATCGAACCGGTCACTCTCCAGTCTCCGGCAGCGCCGAACTCGATCTCCGCGGCGCGCTCGTCCTGCCGGGTCTCGTCGATGGTCACATCCACCTCGACAAGACGTATCTCGGTGACGGTTGGCATAGTCACCGGCCGTCAACGTCGATCGTCGCCCACGTCGCAGCGGAGCGCCAGGAACGACATGCGCTCGCGCCAGTCGAGCAGCGCGCCTCAGCGCTTATCGAGCGCGCAATCACGAACGGCACAACCATCCTGCGCACCCACGCCGATATCGACCCGGTCTCCGGCCTGTCGAATCTGGACGGAATTCTGGCTGCCCGCGAACGCTACCGCGACGCGATCACGATTCAGGTCGTCGCCTTCCCCCAGAGCGGCATCATCGCCGCGCCGGGCACGTACGACCTGCTCGATGAGGCTCTGCGTTGTGGCGCCGACCTGATCGGCGGGCTCGATCCAGCCGGATTCGACAACGACGTCGACGGGCATCTCGAGGCAATCTTCGGGCTGGCTGACCGCCACAGCGTCGGGGTGGATATCCACCTCCACGACGCCGGCGACGTGGGTCTGGCCGAGCTCCAGCAGATCGCCGAGCGCGCCGTCGCGCTCGGCATGCAGGGTCGCGTCACGGTCGGCCACGCCTACGCGCTGGGCACGGAGCCGTGGAGACGCGTGGCGCCAGTTGCGGAGGCTCTCGCGAGCGCCGGCGTCTCGATCATGACGACCGCGCCAGGAAGCCACGCCTTCCCGCCGGTGCTCGCATTGCGCGCGGCCGGCGTCAACGTATTCGCAGCCAATGACAACATCCGCGACTCGTGGTCCCCTTTCGGCGAAGCCGACATGCTCGAGCGGATGATGCTGGTCGCCTATCGCTCGGGATTTACGACGGACGCCGAGCTCGACGTCGCGTTCGATCTGGGAACCAACGCCGCTGCGCGGGCATTGGGGATCGAGGGCTACGGTCTTGCCGTCGGCAACCCGGCAGACCTCGTCGTCCTCGACGCACGGCACGTTGCCGAAGCCGTCGTCGCGCGTCCGCCTCGCCGCTACGTCATGCGGCACGGCGTAATCGTGGCGCAGGATGGCATGTTGACGACGGGTAGTGGAGAGATGACCTGACGGCCGGGGAGGCCGGCCGCAAAGATAAGGAAGGGAAACCAATGGCGCGTGACATGTTCGTCCGGAACGTCCGGCCGATGAACGCGGACGCTATCGACCTGCTGGTGCAAGACGGCAGGATCATCGAGGCCGGCGCAAGCCTCGCGGCTCCCGACGGAGTCGAGGTCATCGACGGTGGCGGACGACTGCTGTTCCCCGGCCTGATCGACGCCCACACGCATATGGACAAGACGCTGATCGGCATGGGCTGGTATCGCAACGAGGTCGGCCCGACCTTGATGGACAAGATCGAGAACGAGCGCAACCTGCGGCGCGAGCTTGGCATCGACTCCCACCAGCAGTCCAGCCGCCATGCGCGGATCGCCATCGCCGACGGAACCAGCCATATCCGGACCTTCGTCGACATCGACACCGAGGTGAAGCTGGGCGGCTTCGACGGCGTCTTGCGGATGCGCGAGGACTTTCGGGACGCGCTTGATGTCCAGATCGTCGCCTTCCCGCAAAGCGGGATGCTGGTGCGCCCCGGCACGGTCGAGCTGATGGAGGAGTCGCTGCGGCAGGGTGCTGATGTTGTCGGCGGGCTCGATCCGTCGTCGGTGGATCGCGACCCGGCGAAGCATCTTGATGTCATCTTCAACATGGCGGAGAAGCACGACAAGGATATCGATATCCACCTTCACGAACCCGGAGAGCTTGGCGCGTTCTCGATTGAGCTGATCGCCGAGCGCACGAAGACGCTCGGCTGGCAGGGCCGCGTCGTCATCAGCCACGCGATTTCCCTCGGCGGTGTCGATGACGCCTACCTTGACCGGTTGATCGAGCTGCTGCTGGAGAACGACATTACGATCATGAGCCATGGGCCAAGCGGCCTCCGGCCCGTTCCTTCGGTCAAGCGGCTGCGCGAGGCCGGCGTGCGGATGTGCACCGGCAACGACGGCATCCGCGACTCCTGGGGTCCGCTCAACATGCCGGACATGCTGTTGCGGGCGTTCATCATCGCCTATCGCAACAACCTGCGTCGCGACGATGAGATCGAGATGGTCCTCGACATCGTCACCTACGGCGACGCCAGGGTACTCGGTGACACAGGGTACGGTCTCGAGCCGGGCTGCTGGGCCGACTTCGTCCTGGTCGACGGCGAAACGCACGTCGAGGCTGTCATCGAACGCCCGAAGCGCCACCTGGTCGTCAAGCACGGCCGGGTAGTCGCCCGCGATGGCGAGTGCCTGGTCTGAGGGGTGGGTGGGACGGCCCTCACCCCCTGCCCCTCTCCCAACGTTGGGAGAGGGGGGTAGTAGGTTTGCTGACGCCGTCGCGCGCTCCTTCTCCCAGCGTTGGGAGAGCGAAATAATGGATCGGCAGTACCATCTGCCGCCGCCGCACTCCCCCTCTCCCAGCATTGGGAGAGCGAAATAATGGATCGGCAGTACCATCTGCCGCCGCCGCACTCCCCCTCTCCCAGCGTTGGGAGAGCGAAATAATGGATCGGCAGTACCACCTGCCACCGTCACACTCCCCCTCTCCCAGCATCGGGAGAGCGAAATAATGGATCGGCAGTTTCACCTGCCGCCGCCCCACTCCCCCTCTCCCAGCGTTGGGAGAGGGGGTCGGGGGGTGAGGGCCCATCCCCGCCCCCCACGGAAGGAGCACGAACATGAAGACACTGATCCGCGCCCGTTACGTCATCGCCAGTGACGGGCAGAGCCATCACATCCTCGAGAACGGCGAGGTCGTCTACGAGGGCGACACTATCCTCTTCGCCGGCCACAACAATGCTGAGCCAGTCGACGAAGTGATCGACGCTGGCAACGCGATCGTCGGTCCGGGATTCATCGACCTCGACGCGCTGTTCGACCTCGACTCGACCGTGCTCGGTTTCGACAGCCACCCCGGGTGGGCCAAGGCGCGCGTCTGGGCCAGCACCTACGTCGACCGTGGGCCACGCGATGTCTATACGCCCGACGAGGAGCAGTTCCAGCACGAGTACGCGATGATCCAGCTGCTGCTCAACGGCATCACCACCGCGCTGCCGATCCGTTCGATCCTGTATCGCGAGTGGGCCGAGACCTACGAGGAGAATGCCCGCGCCGCCGAAGCGGCCGCGAAGATCGGCATCCGGATGTACCTCGGGCCGTCCTACCGCACCGGTCTGCCGGTGGTCTACCCGGACGGCTCGTTCGGCATGCACTGGGACGAGGAGCGCGGGCTACGCGGGCTGGATGACGCAATCCAGTTCGTCCGCGACTTCGACGGCGCTCACAATGGCCTCATCCGCGGCTTCCTGCAGCCGGACCGCATCGAAGGCTGCACCGAGGAGCTGCTCACCCGCACAGCGGCAGCCGGCGAGGAACTCGACTGCCCGGTTCGGCTGCACTGCTGCCAGGGCGAGCTGGAGCTCAAGCTCGTCGAGGAACGCTGGGGCAAGTCATCGTTGAGCGTCCTGCGCGACCTCGGGTTCCTCAGTCACCGTGCGCTGCTGCCACACGGCTCGCTGCTCGGCGGGGTGCGACCGACACCGGAGAAGATCGAGACCGAGCTGGGCTGGCTGGCCGACGCCGGCGTGGCAATCGTCCACTGTCCACTGGTCATGGCACGCGGCGGTGGCGCGATGAACTCCTTCCCCTACTACCACGAGCGCGGAGTAAACATCGGCCTCGGCACCGACACGTTCCCGCCAGACATGATTCTGAATATGCATGTGGGGACGATGGTGACGCGCATCCGCACGGGGGGGCCGACTGTCAGCGCAGCCGACTACTACACCGCCGCGACGATCGACGGCGCGAACGCGATCGGCCGGCCGGATCTCGGCCGGCTGGCGGCAGGCGCGAAGGCCGACATCACGGTGTTCGATCTGTCGGCGTTCCACATGGGCCAGGTTGTCGATCCGATCCAGACAATGGTGCTGAACGGCTCAGGGCGTGACTTCACAACGGTCATCGTCAACGGCCGGACGGTCATCCGCGATCGGCAGGTCGACGGTTACGATCTGCGCGCGATGCACACGCAAGCGCAGCAGCAGTATGAAAAGCTGATGGCGTCGTATCCGGAACGCTCGCACCTCCACCCGCCGGTCGAGGAGATCTTTCAGCCATCGTTCCCGACTGTCGGTCGCGGGACGGCGTAAGCGCAGACGGTCGCGGGTCGTGTCCATCTCTACCCGTCGATGCTGGATCGCCGGATGCGGCGAGGCGACGCTCAGCAAGCGTGAGCTTTCTGGTGATGTCGCCTTGCCGCGCTCACGCCCGAGTAAGTCCGACGACGTTCAGTACCGTCTCAGATCCATGCGCGATTGCCCGGTGGTGACTGATCGGTCGAGCTCGTTGACCGCCAGCGTCAGCCTGTTCAGCTCGTCGGTCGAATTCGCCAGCGCGCGCACCATGAGCCATGCAACACCGTGCCGCGAACCCCTGGTCACCCCCGCCTTCGCCAGGCCGGACTGTGTGACCGTGCCGCGCACACAATCCTCGTAGCCATCGTCAATGTGCGGGCCGAAGACAAGGATGCTGCCCATGTGGCTGGCTCCTTCGAGGTAGCCCAGCCCGTCGATGGTCTGGTCGATCTCACTCGGCCGTAGCCGCACATTGTCGGTGCAAACGAGGCCGGCGTGGCCGGCCGCACGGATATCGAGGCGCAGATGTATGCCCGAGTACGTGAACTTCGAGTCATCCGGGTCCCAGCCAGGGGTGACGGCTTCGGCGAAAAACCCCTGGGCATCCGGCGCGGCGACGATTGTTGTGAACTGCCGATAGTCGGCGTCTCGATACGCGATGAGCTGGTCCGGGACATATTCCAGCCGGGAGCCTGAGCCCAACACGATCGTGGTTTCCTGGACTGCCGGCCTGGTGGGTGTCCTGTGGATACGCGTCGCCGCCTGCGATGAAAGAAGCAGGCTGGAATTCGGGCCGAGGTCGATATCGTATCGATACGCTTCGCCGAAGTAGGCCCCGCCCGGGTTCATCACGATGTAGGTGAGCTGCCCGGAGTCATCCAGGTAGAGCGGATGCATCAGCCGGAGGACCCCGTGGCTCTCGGTTATCACCGGTCGCGTCCGGTCGCGGTGGCGCGCCACCTTAACGCGAATGGAGCCGGCAAGATCATCCGGCGCGGCGCGACGGTATCCCAGTGACGCCTCGGTCACGCAAGATCGCTCATCAGCACGTCGTGTTGCAGCCAGTGAATCACCTCATCGAGACCCTCGTCGGTCTTTAGGTTGGTGAACACAAACGGCTTGTCGGTTCGCACGATTTCCGTATCGCGGCGCATGACGTCGAGGTTCGCGCCGACGTAGGGAGCAAGATCCATCTTGTTGATCACGAGCAGATCGGACTTGATCATTCCCTGGCCAGACTTCCGTGGGATCTTCTCTCCCTGGGCAACGTCGATAACGTAGATCGAGAAATCGACGAGCTCGGGGCTGAACGTTGCCGAGAGGTTATCCCCGCCGGACTCGATAAAGAGAACCTCCAGATCCGGGTGGCGTTGTAGCATCTCCTCGACTGCCGCGTCATTCATGGAGGTATCCTCGCGGATCGCCGTGTGTGGGCAACCTCCGGTCTCAACCCCGATGATCCGATCCTCAGGCAGCACACTGGTCGCCGCGAGAATCTTGGCGTCTTCGATGGTGTAGATATCGTTCGTGATCGCAGCCATCGATACATCGATGGCCATTCGACGGGTGATGCGCTCGATGAGCTGTGTCTTGCCGGCGCCAACAGGGCCGCCGACTCCGATTCGAATGACACCGCCGTGAGTCATGATCTCTGCGCTCCCTAACTCATGAATATCCGCGCCCGCAGGCGTTCGTGCTGCATCTGGGCGATCTCCAGTCCGGGGACAACCATGCCCAGGTCGCTGTAGTCGAGTGTGTGTGCTTCCTCGAGCGCGCGCTCTATCCAGGCATGCGCCGCAGTGATGATCTGTTGACCATCGGACTGCCCGATCGGAATGCCTCGAACAGCGTTCTGCGTCAGAGTGGTCACCGTCCCGGTCAGGTGGCCCAGGATCGCATCATCAACGGGAACATTGAAGTGGAGTGTGATGCGCGCAAACTCCAGCGCAGGATGCGCCACCTCGGCCGTCGAGGACGGCGCCCCCAGCGCCTGCTCGCCGATCTTGCGAATCCGCCGGGCGATCGCGACATCTGCGGTCCGTATCTGCGCCGGCAACGTCGCGGCAATGGCACGATCGGCGAGGTCATCCTCACAGACTCCGTCGTAGGCCATCCGCATAAGCAGCGCGTCGGTGTAGGTCAGCTGGGTGGCGACGAAAACGCTCAGCCACTGCGAGAACGTGTTCGCATCATGCACCTCCCCACGAGAGAGATACTGCTCGAATCCGAATGAGTGACTGAACCCGCCGGTCGGGAGGGCGGAGTCGCTCAACTGAAGCAGCAGCGCGAGGGCTCTCAATGCGCGTGCTCGGCATGGCGGAATGGGATCGGCATGATGCGCTGCTGTCGCGCATATGGGACGCCTACAGACTCCAGGTACTGGACTACCGTGTGATCGTACTGAACGACCATGACGTCGGCCTGATACTCCGATTCGGCGTCGAAGAACTGCGCAGGCAAGTGGCGGTTCCCCAGGCTATGGGCAACAACGGCCATCTCCAGGATCGAACGTGGCTGGACGACAATCACATCAGTCGATTCGACCCGCACGACGATCGCATTACCGCCATCCAGGTGCAGGACGTCGCCATCCTGCAGATCAGGCGCATCCGTCGGGAGACGGATGCCGACCTCCCGGTCGTGGTCAGTGCGAACCCGCTGTATCCGCTTGACAAGCTGATCGCTGGGGAGGGTGACCGTCTCGACATGAACACCCGCAGGCAAGGGGGACTCGTGGAGGTTCCCGTAAATCTTCGTAACAAGCATTGCGTTCCTCAATGTGCCTTTCTCGGAGACCCGGTGTCCCGATTGGAGATACCCCGAGCGAGCAACACGTCGTGCCCGACCACCGACGTGGGCGTTACGGCCTCTCGCTCGGGGCAATTCGTATGTTCTCGCTACCCGCAGCGAGCTAGAACAGGAAATACCGCTGGGCGAGCGGAAGTCGCTCGGCCGCCTCCGCGGTCAGAACCTGTCCGTCGATCGACACCTCGAATGTCTGCGGATCAACATGGATGTCCGGCGTCGCAGTGTTGTGCTTGAGGTCTGCCTTGGAGATTGTTCGCACACCATGCACGGCGTACGGATGCTTCGTCAGCCCCAACGACACCGGAATACCGGCATCGAGCGCGGCCTTCGAAACGAAGATCAGGCTGGAATGACCTCGCGCCAACCCATGCGCGGCAAATTGCCGGCGCATCGTTCGCGGCTGCGGCGTCGGGATCGACGCGTTGGGGTCGCCCATGAGCGACATCACGATCATGCCGCCCTTGATGATCAGGTCCGGCTTGACGCCGAAGAACTTCGGATCCCACAGGACGAGATCGGCGAACTTGCCGACTTCGACGGACCCGACCTCGTCGGCGATTCCGTGCGCGATCGCGGGGTTGATCGTGTACTTGGCGATGTAACGCTTGATCCGGTTGTTGTCGTTGTGCGTCGAGTCGCCGGCGAGGGCGCCCCGCTGATGCTTCATCGAGTCGGCAACCTGCCACGTTCGCGTGACGACCTCACCGATCCGGCCCATCGCCTGGGAGTCGGACGAGGTGATAGCGAACACGCCCATATCGTGCAGGACATCTTCCGCGGCGATCGTTTCCTTGCGAATGCGCGAGTCGGCGAACGCAACGTCCTCCGGGATGTCGGAACGCAGATGGTGGGTCACCATCAGCATGTCCAAGTGCTCGGCGATAGTGTTCCGGGTGAACGGCAGCGTCGGGTTCGTGGAGGCGGGCAGCACGTTCGGCAGGCCGGCGATTCGGATGATGTCAGGCGCGTGTCCGCCGCCGGCGCCCTCAGTGTGGAACGTGTGAATGACGCGGCCAGCGATCGCATCGATTGAATCCTGAACAAACCCGGATTCATTCAGCGTGTCGGTATGAATGGCGATCTGGATATCAAACTGGTCGGCCACCTTGAGCGCGGTGTCGATGGATGACGGGGTCGCGCCCCAGTCCTCGTGGATCTTGAGGCCGATCGCGCCAGCGTAGATCTGCTCGCTCACCACGGCGGTGTCAGATCCGTGTCCCTTGCCAAGCAGGCCGATATTTATCGGGAGATCATCGGTCGCCTGGAGCATCCGGTGGATCCACCATTCGCCGGGGGTCACTGTCGTGGCCTTGGTGCCCTCCGCCGGGCCGGTGCCGCCGCCGATCAGGGTTGTCACCCCCGAGGCGAGCGCCGTGTCGATCTGATCCGTTGCGATGAAGTGAATGTGGGTATCGATGCCGCCAGCGGTGAGGATCTTTCCCTCGCCGGCAATGATCTCGGTGGCGACGCCGATGACGATGTCGACACCGTCCTGGGTGTCAGGGTTACCGGACTTGCCGATCGCGAAGATACGTCCATCTCTCAGCGCTACATCAGCCTTGTACACACCCGTGTAGTCAACGATAAGGACGTTCGTGATCACGGTGTCCGGGATGCCATGCGCTCGCGTCAGACGCGAGTTCTGCCCCATGCCATCACGAATGGTCTTTCCGCCGCCGAAGACCGCTTCCTCACCGTAAATCGCCTTGTCATCCTCGACCCGGGCAAAGAGGTTGGTGTCCCCCAGGCGCACAGCGTCGCCGGTGGTGGGGCCGTAGAGCTCGGTGTACTGGCGTCGCGACAACTTCAGGGTCATACTGTGGCACTCCTAACTCTCGTTGACTCCACGGTCAGTTGGACGCATTCGACGCATCGTTAGATCCGGATTGTTGCGTCCCGGTGATGCGCGTGTTGAATTCGTTGCGGAATCCGTAGACATCGCGTGTGCCACCGTATGCGACCAGATTGACTTCCCGCGCGTCGCCGGGTTCGAATCGAGCAGATGTGCCGGCCGGAATGTCGAGCCTGAAGCCAACGGCCTTGCTGCGATCGAACTGAAGGAATGGGTTGACCTCGGCGAAGTGATAATGCGAACCGACCTGGATCGGGCGGTCGCCAACGTTCTTCACCTGCAAGCTGACAGTCTGAAGCCCCTGGTTGATCCAGATCGGCTCATCGTTGAGGATGATCTCGCCGGGCTGGGCGACATCGGCTGTCGAGGCCGACGATTCGCCGGCAGCCACCCCGCCACGAATCGGCTGGTGCACCGTAATCAGCTTTGTGCCGTCCGGGAATGTGGCCTCGACCTGAATAACCGGGATCAGGCCGGCCACGCCCTCCATGACATCATCATCGGTCAGGATGGTCGCGCCATAGCTCATCAGGTCAGCGACGGACCGACCGTCACGAGCGCCCTCGATCAGCTCGCATGTGATCAGCGCGATCGCCTCGGGATGGTTGAGCTTGACGCCGCGCTCGCGCCGCCGTCTCGCCAGGTCCCCCGCCACCACGATCATCAATTTCTCTTGTTCTCGAGGTGTGATACGCACGATTCCTCCTCCATCTTGTCGCAATCAAGGTGCAGGCGGTCGACCGTGGGGATCTTCCTGGATCGCGCCGATCGGTGGTCAGCCGCACGTGATCGCGACGACTAGTCCCTAACACGAACCTGCGTGCATCAAGCCCGCCGGTGTCCGATAACCAATAATCCCCTTCAAGCAGCGCATGACGCGCAATGCAGGCGGGCGATTGACCATCATTAGTCGCAAGCCACAGAGGAAAATTGGTGTCAGAAACGGCGGCAACTGCGATCAACCATACCATTCGGCGCTGGTCGCCGCCGTTGCCGCGCGATCTGAAACCCGCGAGCGTTACCCCGCTGGCGCCGATGGACTGAGCCGATTCTTCAGCGCAACGTGAAGCTTGTTCTGATACGCGACCGCTGCAAGAACAACGACGACACCAAGGATCTGCAGGGACGACGGCACCTCGCCGAACATGAATCCGGCGATGAACACTGTCGACACCGGGCTCAGCAGTAGCAGCCCCGCGACGATCGTCGGGTCCATACGAACGGAGCCGTACTGAACGAATGTCCAAGCCATCGCCTGACCTGCCGTTGCCAGGATGATCATCCAGAACCAGTTCATCGCGGTGATCGGATCGCCAACCGTCGTCTCAGGATTCATCGGCAACTTGCCGCTGATCATGACTCCATGGGTCAGGTCGAAACCACGATCGGAGAACAGCAGGATGAAGAGCACCGGCGCGACGAGCTGGGCAGCGCACACCCAGGCCATCGGTTGGAGAATCCGGCCGGGGTTCACTGTCGTCGACTTACGACTCGTGTAGAGGTAGATGCCGTAGCAGACGCCAGATACAGCGCCCAGAATAGTGCCAAGCACAGCGATGTTGATGCCGTAGACGGTCGCCGGTCCCTCGCTGGGCGCGGCGTCGAAGATCCCGCCTGTGAGAGCCACACCCAGGATCATGATCGGGACAAGGACAAAGAAGCTCTTCGGCGCATGGTACTTGTCGAAGATCATCGCCAGCGCGGGCAAGATGATAATCTGGAGATTCAGCAGAACGGATGCGATGCCTGCGCCCACGTAGAAGATCGAGTAGTTCCACGCCGTGAAGTCGATCCCGAGAAAGAGGCCTGCGACAACGGCGAGAATCACGCCGGTCTTGTTGAGCGACCCCAGCTTCTGTCGTTCGCGCCAGGCCAACGGCAGGAGCACGAACAACGCGATGCCGACGCGGAGAATCGCGGATGTCGCAGGCTCGAAGTTCGCTTGCTTCACCCATGGCGCGGTGAAGGCCAGCGCTGCGACACCGATCATCAGGATCGTTACTGCCCGGGTGAAGCTGCCTGACTCCTTCCCGGAGATATCCCACTCCTTTTCGTGGTGCTCATCACCCTCGAGTCCGCGTGCGTTCGACCCCATGAGACGCATCCCCCTTTTCCACCCAGACACGCAATTGAGAGCAAGGCACCGGGTGTGCCGAAGCGCATCGTGCTAGCCCCCCTTGCCTGCACGATCATGCTGCTCACCACTCGTGTCACCAAGGCCCGATCGGGCCACATGAGAATCTCGAAAGCATAGCGTGGACGTCGCAGTCCTGCCAGCCTGAATTCGGCAGCGACTGCGGGGGACTGGTGATCTCAAATTGAGATCGACAACCCGCCCTGAACTATCACCAGCCGCCTCCTGGCAAGCTCTTCCGCACGCCGAAATTTGCGGACTCGTCGCATTCCGGTGTTGCGCTGAGGCAGCGAGCCGGCCCAACCCGAACACCCGTGACCAGAACGACGAACCCGTCTATCATCCACCCAGCGACCGAAACGTAAGCAGCAAGGGAACTGAATGAACGCGAATAACAGCCAGCGCAGACCACTCACCCCCGACGATATCCTCCATATCCGCACGATCGATGACGCTCAGATCAGCCCCGACGGGCGTCTGGTCGCCTACGTCGTCAAACGCTCGATCCTGACCGATGCGGAAAACCGCTACGCGTCCGACATCTGGCTGGTCGAGACCGCCGGCGGCACGCCCCGCCACCTGACAGCAGGCGACAACCGCGACACGAGCCCGCGCTGGCTACCGGACGGCGACCGCCTCGCGTTCATCTCCGACCGCGGTGGCGCCCCACAGCTCTACTTGCTTGACCTGCGCGGCAGCGAGCCGCGCAAGGTGACGAGCTTTCAGCGGGGCGTCTCATCGCCGGTCGTTTCGCCGTTAGGCCGGCGGGTTGCCGTACTCAGCAGCGAGGGGCACGGGCTGATCGACCGCGAGCTGAACGCGCCGGGTGGCGTCATTCGGCATGTGAAGCGACTCCAGTACCGCTTCGACGAAGCTGGATATATCGACGATCGCTTCAGCCAGGTCTGGGTCGTTGACCTCGAAACGGGCGACGCCGCGCGAGTGACGGGGGCGGACGCCAGCGCCGGAATCCCCGCCTGGTCGCCAGACGGTAGTCGCATCGCCTTCGCCAGCAATCGGCAGGACGAGGCGAACACCATGTTCCGATCGCAGCTCTACGTCGTCGATGCCGAACAGAGCCTGAAGAGCGGGGAGACGGACGGGGCCACGTCGATCAGCGAGGGATCGGCGATCGCGGCTGGGCCGGCCTGGTCGCCCGACGGAACGTCGATCGCCTTCATTGGCCGCCGGCCGGAAGCGCGCGCGGGTGGCAATGCGGGAATCTTCCTTGCGCGTCCCGACGAGACGGCCCGGTTGCGCTGCCTGACCGAAGGATTCGACCGCAGCCCGGCGACCGGCTCATACAGCGACACGTGGTCCCCCCGCGACCATACGCCGTTGCTGTGGACCGCAGACGGCAACAGCGTGCTGTTCACCGCAAGCGACATGGGGAGGGTCAATGTCTTTCGGTCTGCGGTTGATGGCAGCGGGGTGACAACAGCCATCGAGGGCGACCGGACGGTCGGCTACGTCTCTCAGGCCCGCGATGGCCGGCTCGCGTTCGTCGCGGCGACGTTCACCAACCCGTGCGACATCCATACGTGCGCTGGAGACGGAAGCGAGGAACAGCGGCTTACCGAGCTGAATGGCGCGCTGCTTCGGCAGATTGCCATCCAGCAGCCAGAGTATCGGCCGTTCACGTCATTCGACGATCGCTTCGAAGTGGACGCATGGCTGATTCGCCCGGCCGGCTACGATCCCGCAAGACGCTATCCGCTCGTCCAGATCATCCACGGCGGGCCGCACTCGATCTTCGGCCATACGTTCTTCTTCGACATGCAGCAGTGGGCCGGGGCGGGGTGCAACGTCCTGTTCGTCAACCCGCGCGCCAGCCAGGGATACGGCGACGAATTCGCCACCGCCAACATCGGCGACTGGGGCGGGGCCGACTGGCAGGAGCAGGAGCAGGCGCTCGACATGGCGATTGAGAACGGCGGGGTCGACGCAGATCGGCTGGCAGTGACCGGGCTGTCCTACGGCGGCTTCATGACCAACTGGATCGTCGGCCAGACCGATCGCTACAAAGTTGCCGTCAGCGAGAACAGCATCTGCAACCTCGTCTCATTCTTCACCACCTCCGACATCGGCTGGTACTGGCTGGAGCCGGAGATGGAGAAGCCGGTCTGGGAAAACATGGGTTGGTACATGGAGCATTCCCCGCTTCATTATGTCCAGCACATGAAGACGCCGGTGCTCTTCCTGCAAGCCGAGACAGACTGGCGCTGCCCGATCGAGCAGGGTGAGCAGCTCTACACGGCGCTGCGCGCCCGGGGTGTGCCGGCCGAGATGGTGCGCTTCCCCGGCGAAAGCCACGGGCAGCTGGCCCAGGGCAAGCCCCGCACCCGCCTCGTCCGCCGTCAGGTGACGTGGGACTGGATGAAGGGCTATCTGGAGGGCTGAGGCGACCCGGGCGACAGTGGGCTGCCGGCCTGGCCGGCAGCCAGCGCCTCGGCACAGGCGATCGGGACCGCCCAGTCTTCGGTGTCGCCCTCGATGTCCCACCAGGCAGAGAGGACAGCCTGAGCGATGCCCCAGCCGCGCACTCGCTGGCGGTCGAGATCCAGCCGCTCGGAGAGAAGATCGACGCGGCGCGAGAGCAGGCTCGACAGGTTTGGCCACGTCGCAATCTCGGGGATCGGGTTTCGCAGAAGCGCGCCGATCTCATAGGCTGGCTCGCCGACAATCCCCTTCGGATCGATCGCCAACCACGGCTCGCGGGTCGCGGAGAGGATATTCTCGTGGTGCAGATCACCATGCAGGACGACCTGAGTCGACATCGACGGCAGCAGCTCCGCGAACAGGGACTCGGCGCGCTCCACCAGCGCGCGTGGCAGCGGCCCGACCCCACCGTCAAATCGCTCGCGAAGTCCCGCGAGGCCTCGCGCCCAGTCAGCGACGTTGCGGAACCCATGCGCCGCCGGCGGTAGCTGCCAGAGTCTGGCCATCACTCCAGCCGCGATTTCCATCGCCGCATCGTCGTCCGCGATCGTCCGTAGCGTCGCACCAGGCTCAAGCCTCTCCAGGAGGGTCGCGCCGAGGTCACGATCTGTGTCCAGCAGCCGGACCATCCCGCGCCCGTCACAGAGACGCAGCATCGCGATGCCCGAGTGAGCCTCGTCGTCCGGGAAGCCGACCTTCAGCATCGCGACGGTTCCATCCTGCCGCACGGCCGGCGCAACCCAGGCAAGTGACAGGTTTGGGACCGGAGGGCCAACAGACAGACGCCACTCTTGCGCGACTCGCTCAAGAATCCCCGGCAGGCGCAAGAGCCAGTCATCGGCAGCGGCGGCGCCATAGACCCCGCGCATGCGCCGCTTGAAGGCTGGCGGGATCGGGAATGGGTATGAGGTCACCGCTTATCCTGCCGGCCGGCCACGGCGATGGCGGGGTCGGCGGTCGGAGCAGCCGTGCGTCGGTACGATTCGGGCGCAAGAACCGCGAAGGCGAGGCCGGCCGCCACAACCAGGATCGCAGTGCCGTAGAGCGCAACCTCGGTCGAGAAGAGATCGGCGGCAAAGCCCAGCGACAACGGGCCAGCAACATAGCCAAAATCGGCCAGCATCCTGTATGTCCCCATCGCCTGAGCATTCATGCCCGGCGGCGCCATGTCAGCCGCGTAGGCAGTTGGCGCGGCGGCTGCGATCCCCGAGGCGAACGCCCAGACTGAGCAGGCGAGGATGAAGGTGAAGAAGCTGGTTGCCATCGCGAAAGCCAGTAGCGCAACGCCGCTGATCAGCGTGCTCGGCACAATGACCATTTTGCGCCCGATGCGATCCACGAGAACGCCACTCGGATAGGCCAGAAGAAGACCCATGATCGAGATCATCGCCAGGCCGACGCCGATCTGGCCGGCCGTCAGCCCGATCTTGTTCTGGGCCAGAGTCGGGATCAGAGTAAACAGCCCACCTGTGCGGGCGAAGAAGGTCGCGAACGAAACGATCGAGATCAGCAGAAAGCCGATCTGCGCCGTCAGCACTCGCAACTGCGTTGCGAACGGTAGCGGCTTGCCGCCCACCTGTGGGGCGCCATCGGCACGCAGATCGCGAGTTTCGGGAACACGAAACCAGGCCAGCGCGGTCACAAGCGCGCCCAGCACCGCGTACACGTAGAACGGCGCCGCTAGCGAGACGTATTGCGCGAGGAAGCCGCCCGGCAAGGGGCCAAGCCCAACCGCGAACATGAACGTGCCCATGTAAACGGACATCATTCGGCCACGGTTCTCCGGCCGGGAAATGTCGGCGATCATCACTTGCGTGCCAGTGATAACCATCGCCGCCCCCGCGCCGGCCACAAACCGACCAGAAAGGAAGATCATATAGCTCGGAGCTAACCCGCAGATGACATTGCCGAGGACAGTCACCACACCCCCGAGCGCAAGCGCTTCGCGCCGGCCAAAACGGTCCGCGATGACCCCGGTCGGGACGTTCAGCAAAAAACGGGCAAGTCCGTAGATGGCAATCGTCAGCCCGATCGCTGTCTGCGACACGCCGAACGACTCGGCGTAGAGCGGCACGACCGGAACAATGCTGCCGAAGCCAAGCTGGTTGAACCCGATCAGGACACAAACCCAGATCAGGATGCGGTTACGCTCGTACAGCCCACGGATGCCGGATTTCTCTTCCGCCGGACTGCGCCCGCCGGGGAGCCCGTCGATGACCATCGACCCACCTTCCCTCGATTCAGGCGAGGATAGCGCCTGTCGGAGCGCGACGCTAGAGCCAGTATCAGACAACGCGCATGCGGTTACGATAGGGATCAGGTAGAACACCGTCGTTCGCGGTTTCATCGAAAGGGGCTGCCACCAATGCGACCATTCCGCCTCTTTGCCACCACCGGCTCCGCCGTCGTCCGACTCGATATTCATGACGATGGACGCGTCACGACAGCCACGTCACTCGACGGGTCCGGCGCACAGTGCATCGCTGTCGATCCAGTGGATCCGGATCGGGTGTTTGTCGGAACGTTTGACGCCGGAATCTATCGCACCCGCGATGCGGGCGGGTCCTGGGAGCGTGTCAGCCACGATCTCCCCCACAAGCGCGTGCTCTCGATCGCCATTTCACCGAGCCGCCACCTGGACGGAGCGCGGGCAGTCTACGCCGGAACCGAGCCAAGCCAGCTGTATCGCTCCGACGATGATGGCGAGAGCTGGGACGAGCTATCGACCCTGGCAGAGCTGCCGAGCGCGCCAGGCTGGTCGTTCCCTCCTCGGCCATGGACCAGCCACGTCCGCTGGATCGCGCCACACCACGACGATCCCGACCTGCTCTTCGTCGGCATCGAGCTCGGCGGCGTCATGCGCTCGACCGATGGAGGCGGGACATGGGAGGATCGCAAGCCCGGCTCCTACCACGACTCACACGCCGTCGCGACCCACCCGCGCGCGGCCGGGCGAGTCTACGAGGCGGCCGGCGGTGGAGTCGCTCTGTCGGAGGACAGAGGCCAGACCTGGCGCGAGGTCGACGGAGGGATGGATCGCCACTACGTCTGGGGGCTGGCTGTCGATTCAGCCGACCCCGACCTCTGGTACGTCTCGGCGACTTTCTCGGCGCGCAACGCTCACCGCTCGGACGGTCAGGCGAACGCGCACATCTACCGCAAGCGCGGTGACGCACCGTGGCAACAGCTCGGCGGCCTGCCCGACCCACTGCCGTCGATGCCATACGCGCTGCTCTCGCTCCACGACCGCCCCGGCTCGCTCGTGGCGGGGATGCGCGACGGCGAGATCCTGCTCAGCGAGGACGCTGGCGACACGTGGAACCCGCTCGACGCGCGACTGCCCGCACTCCTGGCGCTTGGCGAGGCCCGGCACAAGCGGCCCTATTCAGGCAGCGCCTCCCTGTAAAACGCGACGACATCCTTGCGGAATTGCGTCCGGCAGGCGTCGTCGATGTACATCATGTGGCCGGCCTCGTAGGGGGCGTAGTGGATGTCCGCGTGCCGCGACGGCTCCAGCCCGAGGTGGTTCATCGTGTACTGCATCGCGTAGTACGGCGTTGCCAGGTCGTAATAGCCATAGTTGACGAGCACCTTCAGATGCGGGTTACGGTGGAACGCAGTGCGCAATGGCGCGGTGGTGTCGAGATAGCCGTTGCGGACGGAGTCGTACTTCCACTTCTCGATGACGGTTCGCGACATTCCCTCGTAGTTCAGATCACTCTCGTACTTCAGCGCATCTCGCAGGTAGTCGTTGACCATCGCGGTGAATGGCGCGCCGGGATGGACCATGCTCGGATCGACGTCCGGCGTCTCGGTAACAGCCAGCGTATCGACTCCGGTGAAGCGACTGTCGAGCCGGCCCACCGTCCGCTTCTCGTCGCGCAACAGCTCCTTGCAGAACCGCATGATCTGGATGCGCAGGTTGCTGTTGTCGACGAAGCGCGGCTCGAGGCCGGTGTAGTCGGACACGCGTCGGATGACATCGGATCGTTCCTCTGCGGAGATCGCGTCACCTTTGGCTAGCGCCAACAGGTAATCGCCCGTCGCGTACTCCTCGACCTCAGCGAGGAAGTCGGTCAGGTCGCGCGACTGGTGCGCGTCGGAAAGCCGCTTGTGGTACCAAGCGGTCGCCGCGAACGACGGCAAGAACAGGCTATAGGGGAGATCGTTGAGCCCAATCGCCCACATGTCGAGCGTCGCGTACGAGAGCACCGCCGAAATGAGCGAGATACCGTTCAGCGCGATGCCACGCTCGACCAGGTGGCCGGCCAGGCCGGCGGCGCGCAGCGTGCCGTAACTCTCGCCAGCCAGGAACAGCGGCGACGACCAACGTCGATAGCGAGTCAGGTAGAGCCGGATAAACTCGCCGACCGACTCGATGTCGCCCTTGTAGCCGTAGTACTTCTCCGCCAGCTCCGGCGTCGCCGCCCGGCTGTAGCCAGTGCCGACCGGGTCGATGAAGACGAGGTCGGTCTCGGTGAGCCACGTCTCGTCGTTATCCACAAGCCGGAACGGCGGTGGCGGCATCGTGCCGTCCGCGTTGAGGTGGGCGCGCTTCGGCCCGAGCGCCCCCATATGCAGCCACACCGACGATGATCCCGGGCCACCGTTGAAGGCAAACGTCAGCGGCCGCAAGGCGTCGTCGTCTTCTCGCTCGAGCGTATAGGCGACGAAGAAGATCTGCGCCTCGATCTCGTCTTTCGCATTTCGAAGCGGCATCAACCCTGTCGTAACGTCGTACGCGATCTTCTGGCCGCGGATCGTCGCCTCATGGCGCGTCTGGACCGGCGTCTGCTCTTTCAGCTCACGCCCGGCCGCCTCGCCAACTGCTTTTGCCTGCTCGTCGCCCGCCATGAATCTCATCCTTCCCTGCTTGCGTCACCGTGTCGTCAACTGCGACGACGCTGGCCGACTGTGCCGGCTGGTGCTACCGCTCTATACTAGACCCTGATCTGCCTGTCCGGCCCGATCGGCTGTCGGCTTGCTCCGGCCTCCGGTGGCGGACCGTCGTGGAGAGAATGTCACGTCATGGCTTCGATCGCAGGGATGCGCGCCGCTCGCGCGCGCACCGGCGCCTGGTCCGAGATCGACCCGTTCATCGTCGTTCTCGTGATCGTCCTCAACCTCTTCGGCCTGGTTACCATCTGGAGCGCGACCGGCGGGGATAGCAGCCTGCTGCGGTCAGAGGTGACCCGCCAAGCGTTCTACTTCGTCTCTGGCATGGTTGCGATGTTCGCCTTGGCATCGGTGAACTACAAGTTCCTGAAATCGTTCGCTGCTGTGGTCTATCTCGCGTCGATCGCCCTGCTCGTTGCCGTGTTTGCCATCGGAACGACGATCGGTGGTTCCACACGCTGGATCTTCCTCGGGCCACTGTCATTCCAGCCATCCGAAGTCGCCAAGCTTGCGACGATCATCGCGCTCGCCGCGTTCATCAGCGAGCGACATGACGAGATGGACCGGCTGTCGAACTTCCTGATCTCGATCGCCATCGCGGCCGTCCCGATGGGTCTGGTCTTCATCCAGCCCGATCTCGGCACAACCGGGGTCTTTGCCGCGATCTGGCTCGGCATGATTCTGATGTCGTCGACGCGGCTGCTCTACATCGTTGCGCTGTTCTTGCTGGCGATTCCCGGCGCGGTATTCGCCTGGTTCAGGCTACTCCAGGATTATCAGAAGGACCGACTGCTGATCTCGTTCGACCCAGCCCGCGATTACTTTGGGCAGGGGTACAACATGATCCAGGCCCGGATCACGATCGGCTCGGCCGGCTGGTTCGGCCACGGCCTGCGCGGAGGCAGTCAGGCGGAGTTCGAGCTCCTGAAGGTTCGCGAGACCGACTTTATCTTCGCCCACGCGATGAGCATGTTCGGCTTCGTTGGCGGGATCGCGTTGTTCGTCGCCTTCATGCTGCTGTTCTGGCGAATGCTTCGCGCGGTTTCGATTGCCCGCGATACGTTCGGCCGGCAGATGGCGGTCGGGATTACGACGATGTTCTTTTTCCAGACCTTCGTCAATATCGGAATGAACCTGGGCATCATGCCGGTAACCGGGTTGCCGCTGCCGTTCATCTCGCTCGGCGGCACCTCGCTGTTCTTCACCCTCGCCTCGTTCGGGATCATCCAGAGCATTATCATCAACCACCGAAAGTTCGGCTTTCGGTCGATGTGACGCTCGTGGCGAGTCTGCCTCGGCTCGCCACGTCACGTATACTCTGAGGTGTACGGACATCTGCGCGGTCGGCCACTCTCCCGCCGCGACTGCCCAACGGAGACGGACCAGCAATGTTCCCCGCATCAGGCGACGACTCATCCGGCCGGGGTCGGACTCAATCGCTCTACCGGAAGTACCGGCCGGCCAGCTTCGATAGCGCCGAGCTCGTCGGGCAATCTCACATCAGCGACACATTGCGCAACGCGATCACCCACAACCGGATCGCACATGCGTATTTGTTCTGTGGCCCACGGGGCACCGGCAAGACCTCGACGGCGCGGCTGCTGGCCAAGGCGGTCAACTGCCTCGATCCCGACCCGGCCAATCGCCCCTGCAATACCTGCGATGCCTGCCGGGCGGTCAATGAGGGCCGGACGACCGACATCGTCGAGATCGACGCCGCCTCGAACCGCGGCATCGACGATATACGCGAGCTCCGCGAGCAGGTGCGCTACGCGCCGTCGCAGTTGCGGCACAAGTTCTACATCATCGACGAGGCGCACCAGATCACGCCGGCAGGATTCAATGCCTTCCTGAAGACACTCGAGGAGCCGCCGGCCAACATCACCTTCGTGCTCGCCACGACCGACCCGGATAAGCTGCCCGACACCATCGCCTCCCGCTGTCAGCGCTTCGATTTCCGGCGCATCCCGCGCGAGCCGATGGTCGAGCACATCCGTGCCATCTGCTTGAAAGAGGGGCTGGCGATCGATGATGAGGCCATTGAGATCGTCGTCCGCCGCGCGACCGGTAGCCTGCGCGATGCGCTCAGCATGGTTGACCTGCTGGCGACGTCCGCTACGTCGACCGAGACCGGCCGGATTGATGTAACGCTGACGCGCCGAATGCTCGGGATCTCGGCCGATGGTTGGGCGCTCGACCTGGCGACCGCGCTGGCAGACCGGGACGTGACAGCCGGGCTGGCGATCATTGGTCATGCCTCCGACGCCGGCCAGGACATGCGCTCGTTCGCCCGGCAGATCGGCGAAGTGTTGCGACTCCTGTTACTCGTCCGAGCGGGAGCCAATCCCATCGAGGCCGACGGTCGGGTGCGCGAGCTGGCCGGCCGCTTCGAGCTGGCCGAGCTCCTTCACATCAACGAGCGTTTTAGCGAGCTGGACTTCAAGGTCCGCACGGCCGGTCTTGCGCAGCTGCCAATCGAGATTGCTGTCGTCGGCGCGCTCGTCGAGCAGCCCGCGGTCGTCCAGATCGCCCCGCAGCCGGAGCAGCCCCGCGCTCCAAGACCCGCCCCGCAACGCGCCGCTCCGGCTTCTGCCCCACCGTCGAGCTGGACGACACCTCCCGCCGAAGCGCCGTCGCGTAGCGCAACCCGCGCGAGCGAGCCGCCTCGCGGCGACGCGCAGCCGGCCACGCCGATCAGTCAGCCACAACGAGGGCAGCCCACCAGCAGCGATGACCCGCTCACGCATATCCGTGGGAATTGGGACCGGGTTCGGGCCGAAGTCAAGACAATGAACGGTAAGGTCGAGGCGCTCCTTCGCGAGAGCGATCCGGACCACATCGCCGACGGCACGCTGTATCTGATGGCTCCGTATTCGTTCCACACGAAGATGCTCAACGACCCGGCCGCGCGCGAGGTCGTCGAAACGGCGATCGCCCGGATGACCGGGATACTGCTGCAGGTCAACACGCTCTTACGCCCCGAGCGAGAGCTGGGCGCCGCGCCACCGCGGAAGATGTCGCCCGCGCCGCGCGCAGCCGCCGCGCCATCGCCAACCGAAGCCACGGCGGAGATTGCCGAGACGCCGAGCGAAGGCGGCATGGCTGAATCCGCTGGCGACTATCGCGTCGACCGCGCCAGGGCGATCTTCGACGCCTCGGATATCGACCCCGACGAGCTGACAACGCTGCGCTAACGTCAACCGTCAGCGAGACGCAGCCGAGAAGAGGCTGGTCGACTTCTTCGTCGCGTCATCGTAGCGCTGAAGAATGAACGCGCCCGTGCCGGTGTAGACGGTCGGATCGTCGCCTGCGGGAGCGCCAACGCTGACCGCCCGCCATGTCAAACCTTGAGTCGTCCACCACATGTCGGCAACTCGGTAGCCAACGGCAACCGGGATGTGCGTCAGTTCCGCGCCGTCGATCGTCAGCATCCAGAGCGACTGAAACTGCAAGTCGCCGCGATTGCCAGGAGCGAAGACCGTGAAGGCAAGGGAACGTCCATCTGGCGAGGCACTGAGCGACAGGACCTCGGCGGCTGGAGCAAATTGCCCGGAGCTGAGGAGGAGCTCAAGCGCGGTCCCGTCGGCCGCGACTGTGAAGATCGATCCCGGCACGTCGCGCCCGCCGCCGATCGCCTGCTGGACAAACGCGATCCGCCCACGACCCGGCAGCCATGTGAACGTTTGTATCGGGATGTCGCCAATGATGATCTGCGCGGGCGCCCCCAGCGGCGCGATGAACATCCCTCGCGCGTCACCCGCGGCAGTGAGGAAGGCGACCCCGCTGCCCCCCGGCGCCCACGCTATCGCACGGCCGGCCGGGTCGGCCCCGGCGCGAACAATCCGCTCGACCGCAACCGGATACTGATCCTCGTCCGCTGGAACCTGAAGGACACCGATCGAACCGTCGGCGAATGCCACCGCCAGCTTCGTCTGATCCCACGACCAGCTGAGCGCGACGATTGGCGACGCGGCATCCGGCCCGGCAGTCGGGGCGGGTCCGTAGAGCGGGACGCTCAGGATGCCATCTCCGCGAACAATCCGGACTTCCTCTGTCGTGACCTCGCCGCGCTTACTGTAGATCACCGTCATAGCCCGGGTGCCGTCGGGCGCCATGACCCACGGACCCAGCACGAGATTGCGGGTGACGTGGACGATGCGTCCTCCCGACTGAGCCTGCCAGAGATCGCTCTGATTCAGAAAGAAGAACTGGCCGAGATTCGGCATCGTTGGGCCGGGAAGAAGGAGCGCGCTCATTGCCGAGGTGACAGTCGGCGTCGGAGTCATGACCGGCGCTGGCGGCACAGTCGGCGCTGGCGCTGTCGACGTCGGCGCGACCGGCGTCGGCGTCGGGTTGGCGTCACCGCGACAGCTCGCGAAGATCAATACGGCCACAAGGGCAGCGCCGAGCCACCAGCGCGCGTTGTGCAAGCGGATGTGCAAACTACTGCCAGATCATCGAGTCGGCGGGTACAATCGGCTGTTCGGTAGAAGGAGCCGTGGTGGATCATCGTCCGCGGGATCAGATGGCCCAGGAACCATTGTATAACACCCGCGCCGTCGCTCGGGGCACCGGCGTTCATCGGGTTGCTGGTGACGCTGTCGAGATCATTCCCAGAGTCGAGCGGGCTATTCTGGCTAACGATGAGTGGTAGGCATCTGCTAGCGTTGTTACACTCGCCACGATATGGATCAGACGACACCAGGTCACGGCGTCCGGCATACCCGGGCGCGGGAGGACAGCGCGTGAAACTTGACCGCGATACCGTCGAGCACATCGCCGCTCTCGCTCGAATCGGCCTCAGCGAGGACGAGATCGAGCGCATGCGCGAGCAGCTCTCCAGCATCCTTGAGCATATTGCCTCTCTGGAAGATGTCGACACCGACGATATCCCGCCGACTGCGCAGGTCATCCAGATGCAGAACGTGATGCGCGACGACATCGTCCAGCCGTCACTGCCACGCGACGTCGTTCTGGCCAACGCGCCGCGATCCGAGGATGGATACCTGAAGGTCAATGCTGTCCTGGATCAGTCCTGAATCTTGATGCCGGCCGGCCGTACAGCGGCCTCGCCCGATAGCCGCAAGTGGAGCCTGCCATGACAGAGCTGACGAGATTGACGATCGCCGACGCGCGGCGAATGCTCGATTCGCGCGAGATCACCGCGACCGAGCTTGCTGAGGCGCACATATCGCGCGCCGAGCAGGTCGAGCCGACGATCCGCGCGTTCATCACCCCGATGTTCGAACAGGCGCGCGCGATGGCAGCCAACGCCGACGCCGCAATCGCTCGGGGCGAATCACAGCCACTGACCGGCATCCCGATCGGGCTAAAGGACATCCTCTGCACAATCGATGCGCCAACGACTGCCGCGTCGAAGATGCTCGATGGCTACCGCCCCCCATTCGATGCGACTGTCGTCGAGCGCATGCGCGCGCAGGGCGCGGTCTTCGTCGGCAAGCTGAACACCGATGAGTTCGCGATGGGCTCGTCGACCGAAAGCTCGGCGTTCTTCACGACACACAATCCGTGGGATCCCGAACGTGTGCCGGGCGGGTCCAGCGGCGGCTCCGCCGCGTCGGTGGCGGCCGGCGAAGCGATGGCAGCGCTCGGCTCCGACACGGGGGGCAGTATCCGCCAGCCAGCCGGCTTCTGTGGTGTCGTAGGGTTGAAGCCAACCTACGGCCGCGTCTCACGCTGGGGACTGATGGCGTTCGCCTCGTCACTCGACCAGATCGGCCCATTCACCCGGACTACCGAGGACGCGGCCATTGTCCTCGGCGCCATTGCCGGCCACGACTCACGTGACTCCACGTCGGCGCAGATCGAGGTTCCCGACTATCGCGCGTCGTTGACCGGCGATATCCGCGGAATGAAGATCGGGATCGCCCGGGAATTCAGCGATGTCGACGGTATGGACCCCGGGGTAGCCGCGGCCTGCGAGGCGGCCTATGCCGAGTTCGAGCGGCTCGGCGCCAAGCTCGTGCCGGTGTCGCTTCCCTTCTCGAAATACGCCCTGCCCACGTATTACATCACCGCGCCGGCCGAGGCCAGCGCCAACCTGGCTCGACTCGATGGGATCAAGTACGGCTTTTCGGTCGATGGTGGGAGCGTCATCGACTCCTACCTACGAACCCGGGGCGAGGGATTCGGGCCAGAGGTCAAACGCCGGATCATGCTCGGCACCTACGCGCTTGCGTCGGGCTATTACGACGCTTACTACGTCAAGGCGCAGAAGGTCAGGACACTCATCAAGCGCGACTACGACCGGGCGTTCGAGGATGTCGATGTCATCCTTGCGCCAACGTCACCGACCGTCGCCTTTCGCATCGGCGAGCGCGCTGACGACCCGATTCAGATGTATCTGTCGGACATCTTTACGATCCCGGCGAATATGGCCGGCCTGCCCGGCATTGCCATACCCTGTGGATTCTCCGACGGGATGCCAGTGTCGCTGCAGGTGCTTGGCCGGGCGTTCGGCGAGCCCGAGACGCTACGCGTGGCGTATGCCTACGAGCAGGCGACCCAGTGGCCAACGATGCCGGACTCGATCGCGCCGGTTACCGGCGACCCGCGATGACCACACGGGCCAACTCCCTCAGCGAGCTGTTCGATCAGCAACGCAACCGCCTGGCGATCCTGCTCGTCCTCTTCGTCGGCGTCTACTTCATGGTCGCATTCGGCGAGCAAGCATGGCGGGCGCGCCAGCTTCAGGCCGAGGCATCAAGCCTCAGCACCGCGATTGCGAAGATTGAGCGCGGCAACCAGTCGCTGCAGGCCGAGCTCGACTCGTATTCGAACGATAGTTACACCGCCTATGTGGAAGCGCGAGCCCGCCGCGACCTGAACCTCGCCAACCCTGACGAGACCGTCCTGCTGATTCACTGGCAGAATCCACCACCGCCGGCCGTGCAACAGTCAATGGCGCCCACAAAGAGGACCGACGAGCCGAACTGGCGACGCTGGCTCGACATCTTCTCGGGCCACTAGGCCGTCAGACAAGCGCGAGGACTGCTGTCGCGACCCCCATCACCCCGGTCGCCAACAGCAGCGCGAGCGTCAACCGCCGAAATCCATGCGCGGTGAGATGTCGCGAAATCCGGTTGCCGACCACTGTTCCCACTATTGCGGCCGGGACGAGCGACACTGCTATCCGCATGTCGCCGCGACTCAGCGCGCCGCTCCCGATCAGAATAGGGAGTCCGGCAACCGAGATCAGCACGAAGTAGGCTGAGATCGTCGCGCGAAATGCGTCTTTCGTCAGGCCACGGGCCGCGAAGAGCATGACGATCGGGGGGCCAGAGAGCCCGGTCGAAGTCGCCAGCGAACCGCTGGCCAGGCCGGCGAATGTCACGATCCACCAGCGCCGTCCGCCAGACGGCTGAAAGCCAGCAAGCAGGCTCACCGAATAGATACAGACGATCGCGCCCGCCGCGATCTTCACCACGACGGGATCGACGAGCGCCAGGATCCGCGCTCCGGCGACCATCCCCACTAGCGCGCCGGGAAGCAGCGCGAGAACAAGACGACCCTGAAGCTCGCGCCGGCCACTGACGACAACCAGCCAGCTCGTCGCCAGCGAGATACCAAACGTCAGCGCGACGATCGTGCTCGGCTCGTACAGCAGCAGCAGTGGTGGGACGCTGACCAGCGCAAAGCCGAAGCCGGTCGTCCCGAAGATAGCTCCCGAGAATGCCACGACGATCATCGCAAGGAGCAGCGTCGAATCCACTCATCCCCCATCGTGAAGCCGGGAGGCTACGGTATCTCGATCCTCTGGTATTCTGCCGCGACAAGCTCCCATGCTACCGGTGGGACTATAGCGAGTTGAAGGAGTAGCGCGACAATGGTATTGACACCCGAACAGATCGAGCAAGCGAACAAGGGCTTTCATCCGCTGCTGAAAGAGGAGCAGCCATACATCTTCATCGACTCGTGCATGCAGGTCTGGCCCGACGCCGACTTCCCCAACGCCCACCTCCACGGCGTCACCGCGTACATGTTGACCGTCTGGGATCCGCATGCGTCGGCCGAGCAGGCGATGGAACAGGCCATGTTCTGGCATCTCGTCGCCCGGCGCAATCCGAACATCACGATCGCCGAGACGGCCGGCGACATCCGGCAAGCCAAGGCGGACGGACGGGCGGCGTTTGTCCTCGCTGCCCAGGGCGGCGACTTCATCGGCAACAAGCTGCACCGCGTCGAGGCATTCTGGAAGCTCGGTCTGCGAATGATGCTCCCGGCCTACAACTCGACCAATCTGATCTGCGACGGCACGCTCGATCGGACCAACAGCGGGCTGACCGGCTTCGGCCAGCTCGTGGTTGACGAGTGCAACCGCGTCGGCGTGCTGCTGGATTGCACCCACATCGGCAAACGCGCTTCGCTGGACATCCTCGAACGCTCGACGAAGCCAGTCGTCTTCTCACACTCCAACCCCAACGGGGTCGTGCCAAATCCGCGCAACATCGACGACGATCAGATCACTGCCTGCGTCGCGACCGGCGGAGTCGTCGGGCTGGCGCCGTGGGGACCACTCGTAATGAAGCCCGACACGAGCCACTGGCCGACGGTGGATGACTTCATCGACCATGTCGATTACCTCGCCAACCTGATTGGAAACACCGATCACATCGGCGTCGGCACTGACATGTCGCTGGGCACCTACCCCGACCATTGGCACGATCCCTGGGGCGAGCCCGACTATGCGGATGTCGCCGGCCGCTACAGCAGCCTGATCACCGCGAACGTCCGCTCCCCGATGCGCGCGCTCGACGGTTGGTGGAACTACCCACAAGTCACGAACTTCATCGACCGCCTGCAAGCGCGCGGCTATTCGGACGACGATGTCCGCAAGATCCTCGGCGAAAACTACTTGCGCGTCTTCGAGCAGGTCTGGGGCTAGCCGCCGAGTGCCGGCAGGCGTGGCCCGCCTGCCGGCCATCACTCACGCGGACTCACGCTGCACGCCGGCAAGTCTCGCGACGACAGAATCGGCAACCGCGGAGCGTAGCCCGCTCGCAGACCCGCCCTGTTGCGACCACCACGGTCTTGAGGCTGCTGGCCGGCACCACCCCGCGATTGACGGGCGGGTGAATTGCCACGTCGCCACCGGCCCCGCCTCACTGTCCCACCGGACCGGCACAACCTGTCCAGTTGTGCGGCGCGAATAGCCGCGGCAGCCGGCAGAATTTGACGTCGGTGACGCCTGACTCGGGCGTCTTGGAGTGGCCTCGACGCGGCTGCCACGACACTCCAGAGACGCTGCAGGCGCAGAGGCTGCGGATCGAAGGGGGACAGTCGAACCCATGATGCGATGTCGCACAACGGTTCGTGTCACACTGGCCGCCCGCCTACCAGACACAATGAGCGAGATGAGACTTCGGGGGTTCTTTGCATGGATTCGGTAGCCCAACTACGGTCGTCCCTGCCCGCCGGCCTTTCCGCCCGCCCACCTGTGTTGGCGGACGCCGAGGCGGCCACCGAGATAGCGAACCGACAGTCACGTCATCTTGTCGGGGTCGACGACGCGTCCGTCGACCGCACGCTGACATGGTGGCAGGAGCCAACGCGCGACCTCAGCCGGGACAGCCTGCTCGTCACTGATGGCGATGGGGCAGTCCTCGCCTGGATCGACTATTCGGAGTACGAGCCGTTCGATCAGAACGAATACGACCTGGTGATCGATCCGTCCTGGGGTGACCGCGGCATCGAGGAGGCGCTGCTGAGATGGGTCGACAATCGGGCGCAGGAGTCGATCGAAAACGCGCCAACCGGGTCAGCAATAACGCTAGAGACGAGTGTCTGGGCAGAAAATACCGTCCATCTGGAGCGGCTGCTCCGGCGTGGCTACGTCACGACGCGCTATTGGGACCGGATGGAGATCACGTTCGAGGCGCCACCGAAACGTCCCGATCCGCCGGCCGGCGTCAGCTTTCGGACGGCTCGTGCGGACGAGATCGACGCGATCCACGCCGCCTGGGAAGATGCCCAGCAGGACGAGTTCGGCTTCGTCGGACTGAGCGACGAGCAGTTTCGCTATTACTTCGTCTCCGCCGAGCCGGGGTTCGACCCGTCACTCTGGTTTCTGGCTATCGACGACACGAGCGACGAGATCATCGGCTATGCCCTCGGCCGTATGGAGCGACCCGGCGATCCCGACTGCAGCCAGATTCGTTATGTCGCAGTGCGTCGCGCGTGGCGTCGAAAGGGCATCGCGTCGGCGCTACTGGGCTGGTCGTTCGCCGACTTCTATCAACGTGGGAGACGGCGCGTCAGCCTGGCTGTCGATTCCGAGAGCCCGACCGGGGCTCACCGCCTGTACGAGCGCGTCGGTATGCGTCCGACCTTGCGATCGGTGACGATGGTTCTGACGCTGAGGCCGGGTGACGCATCAGGCCAACCCGAGGCTGCGAGATCAGGGTGAGCATCACTCACGAAAGATCAACAATCAGCGGCGGCGGCTGCGAGGTCCCCGCGTTCGCGCGCAGGTCAGTTACGGACGACGACCCTCCATAGCGCGCTATCAGCATCCGGGGCCGTGAACCAGACCTCGTTGCCAACCCAAACCGGGTGCGCCGCGCCGGGGAGCTCGCTGGCAACATCGCGAATGACGCGCCCGTCACCGGATGCGATGAGAATGCGACCGTCGGCCCCGGTCGCGATCCAGCGGCTATCCGACGACCAGGAAAGCCCCGCTCCGATGCCCCCGCCGGCGATCTCGATCGGGCGGGTCAGATCGGTCAACGCCACGACGCTGACAGAATCTCTCAGCTCGCGATCGGCAGCGAAGGCGCGGTAGTGTCGCAGGCGATAGACCAGCTGACTGCCATCCGGACTCACCGCCATCTCCCGGACAACAACCCCCCGATCGCCGCCACGGCCACCGAGCCCGGTCAGCTGATCGACCTGCGCGTCGGCGCCGTCAACAACGACGCGGACGACCGTCGCCTGGCGCGGCATGCCACGATCCCAGTCATCGGGGCGAGCAAATAGCAGCGTGTGGTCGTCGAGCCAAGCGGCTGTGAGGGGGACACTGGGGATCGCGCCGGGCGGAGTCGACCATCGGGCGACAGCTCGCGAACCCTGCCCCCAACCCGCGATCCAGAGCGTGACATCGCCTCGCGCTTCGTCGACGACGAAGAACGACATCATCGCGGCGTTCGGCGACGCCAATGGTCGCTCATACCGGGCCATCGTGTTTTCCGCCAGACCGACCGGATCGAAATGCTGGAAGTCAATCGTGAAGATAATGTCCTCAGCGGTCGCAGCAAAGCCAGCCAGCCTGTTGGCCACGTCCGCAAATGGGACGACGCCGAGGATCGCGCGTCCACCGGGGAGCCAGGTCAGCTCCGTTGAGTCGCCGGCCACCTGCCGCCCGTCCTGCCGCGTGCGATCCCAGATGATCGGTATCTTCGCGTCGCTGTCGTAGAGAATCACGAAACGTCCATCGGGGGAGGTTGCACTGTCGGGGCTCGTCTGCAACGACCGTCGAACCAGGCGCACCGGCTCCGGCGCGGTGATCGTCGGCGCATCTCCAGTGCGCGAGGGCTCCGTCGTCGCAAAGCGCTCCTCGGGCAGCCAGGCCAGCAGGCTACGCGTCGAGTCGAGCCAGCCACCAACAACCCGACGCTGCCACGATGCATCGTAGGAGACCAGCGCAACGGAGCTATTCTCACCGGGATAGGATGTTCTGGCGTTGCCTGACAACAGATAGAACGGTTCGTGGATCGGTAGCAGCAGATGCCTGCCATCAGGCGACCAGAGCGGCATCATTGGCCAGCCGTCGCTCTCGGCCCCATCGAGCAGTTGTGACTCGCCGCTCGTCCGGTCGACCTTCCAGTAGGTGACCCCTGTCAGCGACCCGTCCCCTGCGGCAACGATGACGGTCTGTCCATCCCGCGTAACCGTGACGGGTGTCGCCACTGCGCCCAGCTCGCCCATGCGGACAAGCGTGGTGACCGACCCGGAACGATCGATCGCGACAATCGCCGGAAATTGACCGGAGTCTGGCGTTCCGGTGAATACCGACGCATAGATGGTCCCACTGTCCGGCGACCACACCAGCCCGGGATCGTTGGTGTCATAGCTCCATACCGGCGGACCCAGACCATCGGCGCTCACCGGGCGCACCGTCACGGTCAACCGCCCATTAGCCACATTACTGCCACCGATAACCGCGACCATCGCCCCGTCGGGCGCAGCGACCGCGTAACCGATGTCCCCACGGAGGAGCTCGCGAGTAACGCCGCTCGCGGCATCGACAGCCAACAAGACCGTTTCGCGTGTCAGTCGGGATCGATACGCTTCGATCGTCTCATCGGTCGCCCTCAACGGCCACTCCGCCATCAGCAGGGTCGTGCTATTCAGCCAGCCGAACGGCCAGCGATACGCGTCATCGCCGCCCCATTCATGTGTCGCGATCAGCACGCCGTCGAGATCGTAGATATCGACGTGAAATGCTCCTGAGAACGGCGCAGATGGCGCCTGTCGCACGAGTGCCAGCCGGCCACCATCTGGGGAGACCAACGGCCAGCGTTTGTTCTCGTTGTCAGACGGCACGACGCTTCGCATCTCACCAGTCCGCAGATTCCGCGCTTGAATCTGGCCCAACGATCCACTCGTCACCAGCCAGCCCGTAAGTGGCTGTCCGGGCAGTGGCGCGGCCAGGGCAGAAACCGGGGTGTGCGAAGGCGCGGTCAGGCGATCGAAGACCACGACGCCCACGACGACAACCAGTGCTGCAACTGCAACCAGGCCAGCCGGCAGGAGCAGCTCCGGCCGCAACCTCGTCGCACGATCGCGCGCGGGAGGGATACTGCCCAGCCCGACGGAGATCCGATCCATCTCGCTATGAATCAACGTATCGACCTGCCGCGACCGTTCGATCGCCTGGTTGCAGGAGCGACAGAAGCGCGCATGAGTAACGAGCGCTACCCGCTCGTCCGGGTCGGCCGACGGGTCGTCGTACTCGCCGATGGCCTCGGCGAATCGGTCGCAGGCTTCGCCGATGCGGCGATCCAGCGCCCGGCGACCGGCGAACAGGCTGGCGGCGACCTGCTCGGGCGTCGTATCGAGTAGTTGGGAGATGTCGAGCACGTCCAGCCCAAGCCCGACTCGCGCGATCAGCATGACCGCGTCATCAGGCCGGACTGCGCTGGAAGCGCCGATGGCAGTCGATTGGCCACGATCGCGCCACCAGGGGAGCCGCCGCAGCATGTGATCCAACACCAGCCGTGACCGTGCCGACCGGAGCAGCCGGCGCAGGCCGGCCTGGTCGTCCTCATCACGAATACGCCCGGCAAGCTCGTCCGCGACGCTGCCGGCAAACGCCAGCCGCAAGACAACTCGCAGTTGCGCCCCCATGTCGTCGGGCGGGGATGCGTCGGCAGACAATGGATCACGCTGTGTCATGCGTCTCCAGAGAACTGCGGATCAGATGCCGAGCGAACCCTGGCGAGGACCTGGATGCCACGAATCGCCAAGCCCGAGCGCATCGACCATCATTCGCGCGTTGACCACGGCGTAGTTCTGCATGTTGTTGTTGAAGATGACATGCACTTCACGAGCCTGCTGAGTCAACTGTTGGGCGACAGCGGCCAATTCGTCGATCTCATCCTGGTTATACAGGTAATTGAAGCGTTCGCCGGTCGTCTCGACCCGCTTATACCACGTCCCGGTGTTTCGCCCATGCATCCGAAGGTAGGCCAGACTTGCGTTTGTCACGGCCGGGACCAATGGCGCGGTGCCCGCGCCGACCTGCGGCGCATCGACCGTCACGTAGGAGAGGCGGAGAGCTCGCAGGAAGTCGAGCGTGCTCTCCTGTCGCGGCGGTGTCAGCCAACTGCGGTGACGGAACTCCACCAGGATCGGGTCGTCAGCCATCTGCTCGGCGCACCAGGCGATACGCTCGCGGTTTGTCTCGCTATCATCGAACCAGGGAGGGAACTGGAAGAGCACCGCGCCCAGCTTGCCCGCCTCGCGCAACGGCAGGTACGACGCGCGAAAAGCGTCGAAGATCTCGGGAGTCGCCTCCTGGTCGCGTTTGTGGCCGGTCAGAACACCATACGCTTTGACGTTGAAGATGAAGTCGTCCGGCGTTTTTTCGACCCACAGCCGGTAATTCCGCTCCGGCATGATGTGATAGTAGCTGGAGTTCACCTCGACCACTGAGAACTGCTGGGCGTAGTACGCGATCCGATCGCCAGGCTTCAGCCCCTTCGGGTAGAAGTCCTGGTGATCGGACCATGCCGCTGTCCCGACCCGGACGCGAGGAGGATCGGCTGCCATCGGGCTACTCCTCGGCCGGCGACTCAGTTTCGTCGGCGGCGGCAGCCACCTCGGCCTTGGTCGGCTTCCGGCGACGACGCACGGGCTTCGGCGCTTCAACGAGTGGCTCGACGTCCGCCACCGGCGCGACGACCGGCTCGGCCGGCGCATCGTGCCCCACGACGCTCGCGCTCTCGATAGCCTCGTCGGCCGGCGGATCCTCAGCGACCTTGGTCGGCTTCCGACGACGACGCACGGGCTTCGGCGCATCGTCTGGCGCTGCCTCGGGCGTTGGTTCGGCGCTCGCCTCTGGCTCTGGCGTCGCGTCTTCGGCCGGGGGTTCCGCGCTGGGCTTCGGTGCCTGACGCCGACGCCGGGTCGGCTTCGGTGTCGCGACGACGGATTCTGCGGGCGCTGGGTCGGGCAGCAGAACCGGATCGGGAGCGGGCTCCTCCTCCACGATCGACTCCCGCGGCGCCGAAAGCTCGGGGGCAGCCGGCTCATCCACTGGCTCGACTGCCACCAGAGGCTCCTCGCCGATGGTGTACGCTGGGGCCAGGTCATGATCCGGCGCGCTGTTGTCGACGGCTGCAGGCTGTTCCGACACGAGCCCATTTGCCTCGTCGCCCGGCTGTTCCGGCTCGGAGGCCGATGGCTGGAGATACCGCTGAGGGACTACTGCGCGCCAGGCTTCATCGAGTCCCTCGTCAGTCACGCCATAGAACATGTGAAGGTGGTCGTTGTGGCGATAGACGAGGTTATAGCGCACGTCGCCGCCGCGCGGCTTGTATGCCTTCCAGTACCCGCGGTCGCCATGCCAGGTGACTTCGTCCGCGCCCGCAGGATGGAGCTCGAGCTGTGTGATCGCGTAGCGCCACAGCCGCCGAGCCGAGTCACGGGTCACGTTATGGACGACCTTGAGATTCCTCAGGTCGCGCATCGCGTGATAGGTGACGTTATCGCTCTCGTGCGAATCCACGACTTCGACGCCAGTCCTCGGAAAGGGGACCTCTTCGCAGATAACGATGTCGCGCGTCGGGGGTGTCGGTTCGACGACCGGATGCGCTGGCTCTGGTTCGACCGCGAGGGACGGCGCGCCGTCCTCCATCGTCGGATCGACGCTCTCAACATCGATGACCGCATCCTCGGCAGTCAGCTCCTCGTGCTGCAGACGTGTCTGACCGCCTCGACCCCGGCCCCGTCGCCGCGAGCTGCGCGTCCGGGTCGGCTCGTGCGGGGCCTCAACCGCGGCGGGTGGCTCCGAAACGAGTTCGGGGAGCTCGCCGCGCTCGATCTTCATCCCGTCAACGACAAGCTGGACGATCTCATCGCGCATCGCGATGCTCGTCTCGCCCTCCTGGCGGACATAGATCGTGCTCGGGAGCACCGCGTAGGGCATATCATCGCCGGCCGGCACCTGGACGACGATGATCTTCTTCTGCTCGGTCTCCTGGATGTCGATGGTGCCGTTGATCTGGGGCGTGATGTATCGGGCCAGGTCTTCGGCGATCGCGCTGGCCTGTTCCGGCGCGTCTTCGACGCCCATCACAGGATCCTTTGACACGGCCGAGATGCCGACATAGATCGTTCCACCATTGCCGTTGGCGAAGGCGGCCGCGTCGCGGACGATCGGGCTGAGCCGGCCACGGCGCGCGGGCGCGATCTCGTGAAACGACTGGACGATTGTTTCGCCCTCGGCGCGCGCTACCCGGATGAAGTCATACGGGTCATGCGCCGGCCGGTATGGACGAACACGGTTGAAATTATCCGAGCGAAAGAGCTCCTTCAACGCCGCGAACGACACGTCGGTTAACAGCACTTCGGTCATCCGATCGCAGACGCCCAGATTGCTTTCCCGGTTTGGATCCCGGTTGAGCCGGTGAGCATCCGAGCCCTGGATAATGTGCATCCTGCGCGGGTATTCCGGCTTCGAGCCGTTGAAGAAGTGCGCCGTGCTGCGTCGACTGCTCGACTCCAGATCCGTCGCCTCCAGCGCGTCGATATAGGGGCTCTGGGTGAATGCGATCTTCGTCTGGCCACCAAATGGCAGGTTCTGCATCGCCACGCCGTGTGTCGAATTCACGTGCGCAGGGATGACGAGCGCGCCGAGGCGCGAGAGCGTCTCGTAGGCTGTGAGCACATCGACCGTCGCACCGACCTCACTGGTGCCCAGGTCGAGCCGATCTTCGGGGACATTCAACTCCAGAAGCGTGTGCTCGATCTGGCGGATCGATGTCCCTTCCGGAAAGATTGCAGTGATATGAAACCCAAACGTCGCGGTCAGCTCAAAGCCCGGCAGCACACGGAGGTGCCTGAGGATCCGGCGATAATCGCCGAGTCGTCGTTCCTCGACGGGGGACAAGCGTTCTAGCGCTTCGAGCAGTTCAAGGTCTTCGATTTCCCGCCACATGTTCGCATAACCACGGATCGTGTTGTGGTCGGTAAACGCAATTACGTCTGCGCCGCGCGCCTCGGCCTTCCGAAGGATATCCAGATAGGTGATATCCGGATCCTGGTAGTCGATCGAGCCGGGGGTATGAAGGTGCAGATCGATGCGCCGCCACGCCAATGCATGCTGATCACGCTGGCTGCGATCATCGGAGCGGGAGCGTCTGCTCCTGCTCAATAGTTGGACTTCCCTTCTCAACACCGTGAGGATCCCGGGGCAATATCATCCGGGATCGTGGGCGAAGATAACCGCCACACTGGCATCCATTGTATCAATCCGGCCAGTTGGCAACGGATCGACATCGCAAGCGGGATGCCAGTCTCGTGTTAGACTCGGAACGCCCACTTGCTGGCCCGTCTGCCGGCGGAGCGGCCGGGTTCGACGGCCGAACCGAACGAGGTGCTGGAAGTCCGCATGTCGATCTATCTCGTCCTCGATATTCTGCTCATTCTGCTGATTCTGCTCCTCACCCCGATTGGCTTCTGGCGCGGGCCGGTGAAGGAGCTGTTTGTCACGCTCGGGATCCTCTTCGGCGTGCTGATGTCCGACTATTGGGCACGCCCGTGGGGGAATGATCTCGCCGGCCTGACGACGCTGACGTCGGGCAGCGGCGCGTTCCTCGTCGCGATGATCTTCCTGATTACGTCAACCTTCATTCTCGGCTATGGGCTCGGCGCCACGCTGGCGCCGGCGCGTCACACAACCGCGACGCGAGTTCTGGGCGCCGGGGTCGCAGCGCTCAATGGCGCGCTGATTCTGTCGTTCACCCTGCAATATATCCGACTGTTTCTTCTCTCCGACGCCAACGAAGCGTCGCTCAACCGATCGATCGTGACTCGCGTGCTGCTCAACGACATCGGCTGGATCCTGCTGGCTGCAGCGATCATCGCGGTGCCAATCATCATCTACGCGCTTGCAACCGGGTACAGAGCCTATGCGCTTGATAGCGCCGGGCAGCGAGTCGCGCCGGCCTCAATGGCGCCGTTCGTGCCGACGCAGCCTTCGCACGCTGCCGCCCGCGATACGTCGTTGCCCCCGCGGGTCCCCCCGACGGCCGGCCCGGAGCATCCCGGGTATAAGGCCGAGCCAACTCCAGTTGTCCGGCCTGCCACTCGCGCGACTCGCCCACTCGTCGTGACTGAGCCGGTTCACACCAGCGTGCCGGAGATTCCCGTCGATCACTCCGACCAGATGAGTGACACCGATCCACATCTCGTCATCCCCAGCAACACACCCCAGATCGCGCGGGCCGCCACCGGAACTCCAGGGAATCAGCCTGTGCCCGACGAGCCCACCGACAAGTTGCCGGCCGGTTACGATCATTGCAGCACGTGCAACACCGTCCTCGGTCCGGGGATGTCGGTCTGCCCGAATTGCGGAACGCCGCGCAGCGCCTGACGGCCAGCATGCCGTAGCTCTCGATCGCCACGACGACCGAAGCCCGGTAGCGTCGCGCTCCGTGGGTCGAGCGACCAATGCCGCCCGTTCGGCAGCCCACCCCGTCCTCTGCCATTCTCCGTCCGGGTCGTGAATGACAGAACCTTGCAGGGACGCCCCGAGCTGGCGAACGAGCTTTGGATCGTCCGACGGGGATTGTCGGCGGTTGCCAGCGGCACTGGACAGCGGTGGTACACTACGAAGGTTGTGAGTGTGCACGCTCACCGTTCTTCATCGTGCACGGCTTGTGTTCCTCCTCAATCGCGCAGCGCGGAGGTCGTCGGGCGGTCAGTTCCGGCCCGACAAACACCAGACTCGTATCGAGCGCTGCGCAGAAATAAGGCACCATAATGACGGCTATGCTGACTCGCGAAGCGAGCGTCGCTTCGTTCGGCGACCTCAGGTTGCGCCCGGAGACGATCCAGGCGCTTACATCCATGGATATCACCACCCCGACACCGATCCAATCCCGCGCGCTCCGGCCGCTACTCGATGGACGTGACCTGATCGGACAGGCGAGGACCGGCTCAGGTAAGACGCTGGCCTTTGGCATCCCGGCGATTGAGCTGGCCGATCCACGCGCCCGCGAAATCCAGGTCCTTGTGCTGGTTCCAACGCGCGAGCTGGCGGTGCAGGTCGGCGGCGTGCTCGACGACCTCGGTCGCCGGCGAAATCTTTCGACCGTTCTGATCTTCGGAGGACGCGCAGCCGGCCCACAGATCGCGGCGCTGCGACGCGGTGCTCCGATTGTTGTCGGCACACCGGGACGCATCGTAGACCTGCTCAATCAGGGCGTCATGGACATCTCGCGCCTGAGGATGGTTGTCCTCGATGAGGCAGACGAGATGCTTGACCAGGGGTTCGCGCCGGACGTCGAACGAATCCTGAAGCGCGCGCCACGACAGCGCCAGACCGTGCTCTTCTCGGCAACCGTGCCCGGCTGGGTCGATGAGACATCGCGGACCTACCTTGATAATCCGATTCACGTCTCCGTCGACCCGCGTCCGGAGGACAGCGCCCCGATCGATCACGTGGCCTACGACATCCCAGACGGCGACAAGCTCACCGCGCTCCGCGATTTGCTCGACCACCGCGGCGATGGCTCAATCATCGTCTTCGGCCGGACCAAGCACGGGGTCAAGAAGCTGGCGCGCAAGCTTGAGGAAGACGGATACCCGGTCGGCGCGCTGCAAGGCAACCTCTCGCAGAATGCCCGCGACCGCGTGATGGAGGACTTTCGCAGCGGCAAGGTCCAGATCCTGCTGGCGACGAACGTCGCCGCGCGTGGTCTCGATATCACTAGCATCGACCAGGTCATCAACGTGGACTTGCCCGAGTCGCCGGAGCTTCTGACCCACCGCGTCGGCCGAACCGGCCGGATGGGGCGCAAGGGCCAGGCGATCACCCTGCTTGGGCCGGAGGACGGGCCGAAGTGGCGGCAGCTCGAGCGCGGCCTCGGCCGGCAGATCACCCGCGCAACGTGGCGCGGGGCGATCGCTGCCATGAGCGACAGCCCAACACCTGTCGCTCCCCGGACATCACGGCCGGCCGCGGCCATCCGTCGTGAGGAGCTGCCAGCGCGCCGAACGCCACAGCCGGCCGCAGTTCTGCGTCGCGAGGAGCCACAGGTCCGCCCGGCGACATCGACACGCCATGACATCGTCTGCAGCGCCTGCGGCCAGCGCGCGGAGGTGCCGTTCCAGCCGGATCCGAGCCGGCCAGTCTATTGCGCGGCCTGCTTCTCGCCCCGTCGCCGCCCACGGCGCTAGTCGCCCGTATCCGGGTCGTCGAACGCGCCGATCATCACCTCGTAGCGCCGCCGGTGGCGGATGTTGCGGTCACGCAGCAGCCGAGCGACATCGACGGCGCGAACCCGCTTGGGGCCGGGGGCCGGGTGATCGGCAAAATGCAGTGTCACTGGCAGATATCGACCGACGCGACCATCGCGAATCGCGTCGGCGATCTGATCGAGATCATTGATCCCGGGGATATCGGGGATCGTCACATCCGCCGCAGCCGCCGCGGGATCATGCTCGAGCCAGACGTAGATCAACCCCTCTGATGTCGATCGCTCGATTTCGCTCACCTGCCCACCTCCTCCTGCGCCGCCCATTACGCGGCTTGAATCGTGCTAGGATAGCCATTGGCCGCGTGCGGGTCGAACCCGAACGCCGCAAGCGTGGGGATACGGGCGATGTCGCCCTGTTGATACCGGAGTGGAGTCGGCTCGGCAACACGACACCCGGGTGTGCGTGTGACGGACCGGGTCCGGGACGAGAGGAACGACTGGCGTATGACAGCAGCAGCAGCCGGCCTTGAGGGTCTCGTTGTCGCGCAGACCCAACTAAGCTCGGTCAACGGCACCGAGGGCATCCTGACCTATCGCGGCTACAACATCAACGACCTCGCAGGGAACGTGCGTTTCGAAGAGGTTATGTACCTCCTCTGGTATGGCGCGCTGCCGACTCGCGTTCAGCTCGACGAACTGAGCAACAGTATCCACCATCATCGCCAACTCTCGAGCGACGTGTTGAATACGATCAGAGCGCTGCCACGGACTGGCGCGCCAATCGATTCACTGAAGGTCGGCGTCACCGCGCTGGGCATGGAGGATGCCAACCAGGATGATCTGAGCCACGAAGGATTGCGCGAGAAGGCGACCCGTCTTGCGGCGGCAATGCCGACCGTCCTTGCTGCCTACCAGCGCCTCCGCAATGGCCAGGAACCGATCGCTCCGGACACCGAACTCGGCACCGCCGCGAATTTCCTCTACATGGTCCGCGGCGAGAAGCCAACTCAAACACAGGCTGACGCATTCAACCTGTACCTGTGTCTGCTGGCCGAACACTCGATGAACGCCTCGACGTTCACTGCGCGCTCGACCATTTCCTCGACCTCCGATCTCTACTCAGCGGTCACCGCGGCGCTCGGCAGCCTGAAGGGCGTTGCCCACGGCGGCGCGAACATGATGGCGATGAACATGCTCCTCGAGATCCACGACCCCGCCAAGATCGAGGACTATGTGGATGAGTCACTGCGGATCAAGCGCCGGCTGATGGGCCTCGGCCATCGCATCTACAAGACTCGCGACCCGCGAGTGAATCATCTGATGAAGTGGTCCGAGAAGGTCGCCAACGAGGTCGGCGACACTCAGTGGTATCAGCTCGCCCACAACATGGAGCAGCTGACCAACCATCATCCGTACTTCACCGAGCGCAAGCTCTACCCGAATGTCGAGTTCTACTCGGCGCCACTGCTCTACAATCTCGGGTTCCCGCCGGATCTGATGCCAGCCGTCTTCGCGCTGTCGCGGATCGCCGGCTGGAGCGCAAATATCATGGAGCAGATGCAGGACAACCGGCTGATGCGCCCGCAGGCTGAGTATGTTGGCCCCGCGCACCAGGACTTCGTGCCGATCGACCAGCGCGGCTGATCTCGCAAACAACGACCGGACCGATGATAACGACGCGGCGCTCATTGCTCTGACCAGCGTGATGTGTCAGGTCGGCAGCCAGTCCCGTGTCTTGTCATGTATCGTCCAGAGGGCGCCCGCGCAGCCGAAGGATCTCCCTGCGTTCGACTGTATCCAGCCAGGGGAGATTCCTCGCTGCGGCTCGGAATGACAACGAGCGGTGGTGCCTGTCGCACCACAGCACCGGACACGTCACGCTGGTCGGGCCACTCAGTACAGTGACTAGCATGATGTGTCAGGTTGGCAGCCTCCCCGCACCTTGTCATCCTGAGGCCGCAGCCGAAGGATCTCTCCTGCGTCTGAATGCATCCAGCATGAGGAGATGCTTCGCTGAGGCTCAGCATGACAAACGGCCGGGGTGGCTGTCGCACCACAGTACAGGACACATCACGCTAGTCGCTGTACTCATGGCGCCGCGTCGTTATCTATGTCACTCAACAGTGCTGGTTGATCAGGGGCTCGACGGGGTTGGCTCTGCAGCCGGAACGGTCGGCGTCGGGTCATCGGCCGGCGGCGTGGGATCGTCGGCAGCAGGCGGCTGATAGACAGGTGTCGGCGCCGGGATGGTGACATTCGGACCCACCAGCGTCACGTTGCGAGACGGCTGATAGTAGCTATTGAACGTCGTCTCGTCGATGACGTTGCCGTCCTTATCCTTGACAACACGATGAATCGCGGCACTGAAGCCATCCTCGGCGTGCTCGACGAAAATCTGCTCGCCGGGTCCGAGCTGATCGCTCGGCTGGTACACCATCGTCGGGTCAGCTCTCACAACGCTTGAGATGACCGGATCATCAACATGCACCTGCCAGCCCTGGCTTGTACCCCACAGCTCGACCGTCAACCACTCGCCATCGGTCACTGCGCGGACGGCGAGCCAACTATTTGTCGGATTGTAGAACGTGAAGTCGAGACCGTAGTCCGGGTCAACCGTGGCGTCGAGGCCCGTCATGCCGCCGGGGCCATTGCCGTAGTTCGGGATCCAGTACAGGTGCCAGTTGCGAGTGCCGATCGGCATTCCAGCCCAGAACGCTGACTGGAAAACGGTCGTCGAGACTTGGCAGATACCCCCAGCAACCGACGGCACCGTCCGCGGCACTCCGTTTTCGCCCGCGACGATTCCGAAGCCCACCTGATAGCCATCATCGAGGGTTGCCGTGCCGCCGATGGCGTTGTTGAAGCTGAACGTGCCACCCGGCGCGATCAGCGCGCCGTTGACCGCCGCTGCCGCCACCTCAACGTTCGTGGCCCGGTTGTGGCTGGAGCTTCCGTAATATGTCGATGCGCTGCCCAGAACCTCGTGGATGACGATTGCCGAATCCCCCGCGGCGGGGTCCTTCTGCTCGTCGACGATAAGCGCCGTCCGGCCTTCCCCACCAAGCGTATTGCGCGTGATCGCGCGCACGCTGGCAGCAATATCGACCGACCGACCCGGCAGGGCGCCCTCGGGCGCAACGATCGCGCCGCCCTTCCAGCGGTATCCTGTCGCAGGTCGGCTAACACCGCGCGCGACCGGCTCGACGACCTTGAACATCGCCTCCTGATCGACGGTCAGGGACTGCGTCGTCGGATCCATTCGCAGGGTTCCCGCAAACGCGACGCCGTCCAGTGTCTGCTCGCCATCTGGCCAGGTTACGACCATGCCACGGTCGGCGATGTCGTTAGCGCGACCGAGCAGTGGATCGAGGGTTGCTGTCGTGATCTTTGGCGTCGCCTCGTTCACGACGAGCGCGACCTGGTGCTGACCGCCGAGCAGTGACTGCTGCAACGCGAGGCGACTGGCGCGCACGTCGAGATCGCGAGACGATAGTTCGGGATCGATACGAAATCTGCCATCGTCACCGAGAACGATTGTCGCGTCCTTCATCTCACGGTGAATGGCCGGCGAGAGCGTGTCCAGCATCGAATCCATGACCAGCGGGTTGAGCGCGAGACGCTTGTCGCGGACGGTGATCGCGGTGGCGAGCGCTTCCGGAGTGATCGTCCAGTATTGGCCGGAATCGGAAAGGTAGACAGTCTCACTCAGCGCCTGGATGGCCGGATCGGTGATTGCTTGCAGGGCGGCTGTCGTCGTTGTTGGCTTCACGGTGATGATGCGCGCCTCAATCGGGACGACCTTCAGACCGTTGATCGCCGCGCGGAGCTGGCGCTCGACATCCCGTGAATCCACGCCGGTTCCTGCCGAGGATGGATTGATCGAGAGCGCGTTCCCCTGCAACGAGAAGCTGGCATCAACCGGCGCAACAACCGACCCCTCGCTGAGTGCCGAGAGTACTTGTGCAAGCCGGGTCGGATCGTAACTGTAAACTGGCGCGATATCGACGCCGATAGTATGCGCAGCCAACCGCTCGGCGGCCGCGCCGAACGTGCCACCGCGGCCGACGCCGAGGGCTCGCGCATAGGTCGCGGACGAATCGAAGCGCAGACCGAGATCAGCCGGGTCGACCTCGGCGGTTCGACCATCGAGGCGGAAGGTCAACGGTCGTTGCTGGAACGCTGCGAATCGCGAATTCAGCTCGGAGGTCACCTGTGTCTGGCTTCCGCCCGACAGTTCGGCCCCGCCAACCCGGACGCCCTGTTCGATCTCACTCCCGCGGGGCGGCAGCCCGGCGATCATTCCGCTGACGAGCAGCAGTGCCGCCGGAATCGCCAGCAGGATCAACGCCCGCGCCGCGATGCGCGCTCGCTGGGCGCCGCCGGCGTCCCGTCCGGTCGATACATGCTCGTCGGGAGAGAAACGAAAGGGCCAACCGAACGTGGTCGGCCGCTGATCTCGTACGATACTCAATAGTAAGCTCGCGTCTCGTCGTCTAGCGGTCTCCGTCATCCACTGCCCGGGCAGCTTCGTGGTGACGACAACGGCAGGGCGCCGCGCAATAAACAGCAGGCACGCTGCCATGCGACGCGGCCCGTGTAGTGTGCCATACCCGGTCGGGCGGCTGCCCCGGCATCGAGACGCGCGATACCATGTGGGGGAGATCGAAGGATGAACGGGATCGAGGAAACATGACCGAGGCGCGCATCTCGTCGGAAACTGTATTCGCCGGAAAGCTCCTCCGCGTCCGGGTCGATCGGGTCGAGCTTCCCTCCGGCAGGATCGGCGTCCGCGAGGTAGTCGAGCATCCGGGCGCGGTCGCGATTCTGCCTGTGATGGATGACGGCACACTGGTGCTGGTCCGGCAATTTCGGTACGCAGCCGGCCGAGGCCTGCTCGAGACGCCGGCCGGCACCCGCGAACCGGGCGAAGATCCGCGCGAGACCGCGATCCGCGAGCTTCGCGAGGAGGTCGGGTTTGAGGCTGGCTCAGTCGAGCCGCTCGTTCGCTTCTTCATCAGCCCCGGCTGGTGCAACGAAGAGCTGATTGCCTATCGGGCGACCGGGCTGCGCGAAGTCGGCGCAGCGCCGGAGATGGATGAGCAGATCGAGATCGTCCGGGTGAGCGTAGAAGATGTTCCCGAGCTGATTGCCTCCGGCGAGATTTGCGACGCCAAGACAATCACCGCGATCTTCGCGCACCTTCGAGGCTGAGGCGGAAGAGGCAACGCAACATGGATACGCCAGCGACACTGCTCGATTTGACCGGACGCCGCGCTCTTGTCACCGGCGCGGCGGCAGGGATCGGTCGGGCTATCGCCCTGCTGTTCGCCAGCGCCGGGGCGGACTTGCTGCTGGTCGATCGCGACGAGCAGGGTATCGAGGCACTCGCCGCCGAGCTTCGGGCGCTCGGGCGTTCCGTCGATACTCTCCCTGCCGATCTCGGCGACGCCAGCGCTATCGACGCCATCTGGGCACGAATCGACACCGAGGGTTCTTTGCCCGACACACTGGTGAACAACGCCGGCATCTACCCGTTCCGCGATTTCCTCGATATCGACGCCGAATTCCTGCGGAAAGTCTCAGCTGTCAACATGGAATCCGCTCTCTGGATGTGCCAGCACTTCATCCGGCGGCGGCAACGAGCAGGAGGGGTGATCATCAACGTGTCGTCGATCGAGGCCCTCCTGCCGTTCACCGAGCACCTCGCCGCCTACAGCATGAGCAAGGCCGGCGTCATTGCGTTGACACGATCGCTCGCGCGCGACTATGGACGCCGCCAGTTTCGCGTCAACGGAATCCTCCCCGGCGCGATCCGCACGCAGGGCACCGAGCGGTTGATGCGTGACGCGATCTTGCGCCCGCGGGTCAAGAGCTTTCGAACCGGCATCGACTTCCAATCGCGACTTCCGGCCGGTCACTGGGGCCGGCCGGAAGATGTCGCGCGAGTCGCGTTGTTTCTTGCGTCAGATCTATCGAGCTACATCTACGGCGCGATGATCCCGGTCGATGGCGGATTCCTCTCCGCCTGAGTGTCAGGTGGTGAAGATCTCTCTGAGCGCAATATCCCGGCGGCAGAACGCTCCCTCAAACCCAATCGCGCCTGCCGTCGCGTAGGCGAGTTCGCGGGCGTCTGCCATATCCGCGCCGCAGCCGACAGCGGTCACAACACGGCCGCCGGCAGTGACCGTCGCGTCGCCGGCCCGGGCCGTGCCAGCATGGAAGGCGATGCCACCTTCGGGGAGCCGATCGAGGCCGTGGATTGCGTGGCCATTCGTATACGCGCCCGGGTATCCCCCGGCGGCAACGACAATGCCAACACATGCGCCGGAGCGCCAGGCGGGAGGCGCTAGCTCGGCCAGCCGGCCGGCGGCGGTTGCAGCGCAGAGCTCGGCCAGATCTGCGTCCAGCAGCGGGAGAATTACCTGCGTCTCGGGATCACCGAAGCGACAGTTGAACTCGATTACCTTCGGGCCGGCGTCGGTCAGCATCAGGCCGGCGTAGAGGACACCCCGGTAGTCGATCCCACGCGCCGCCATCCCGCGGACGACAGGCCCAATAATCTCACTGACGATCCGCTCGGACATCGCCGCGTCGACCAGCGCTGTCGGGCTATACGCCCCCATGCCGCCAGTGTTCGGTCCCTCGTCGCCGTCATACGCTCGCTTGTAATCACACGCCGGGATGAGTGGGACGACGGTGTCGCCATCGACGAACGCCAGAAACGAGACCTCGGGACCGACGAGGCACTCCTCGATGAGGACACGTGACCCGGCGTCGCCAAGGGCGTGCTCGTCCAGCATCGAGCGGAGAGCCGCCGCCGCCTCTGCGTGCGTCTGGCAAACGATGACACCCTTGCCGGCTGCCAACCCGTCCGCCTTGACGACGACCGGCCCGGGCATTTTCTCCAGCTCAATCAGCGCAGCCGGAAGAGAGTCGCAGGCAACGCCACGGGCGGTCGGCACGCCGTGCTCGACCATGAGATCCTTCGCCCAGGCTTTACTGCTCTCGATCCGCGCGCCAGCCGCGCCAGGGCCGAAGACCGCGCGCCCGCGTTCGCGTAGCTCGTCGGCAAGGCCGGCCGCCAGCGGCGCTTCCGGCCCGACCACGACAAGGTCGATGTCGCGCTCCTCGACCGCAGCCACGAGCCCGGGGATGTCGGTAACCGCGATATCGAGGCTCTCTGCCAGCCCCCGCAGGCCGGCGTTGCCCGGCGCGACCAGCAGCTCTCCGACCCGGCTACTCTGGGCCAGCTTCCAGACGAGCGCGTGTTCGCGCGCGCCCGACCCGACGACCAGGATGCGCATCTGAGATCGTGGACGCTGCACTGCTACTCCCACTCAATCGTGCTCGGCGGCTTACTGGAGATATCGTAAACAACGCGGTTGATGCCCTGAACCTCGTTGATGATCCGCGAGGACATCCGCGCCAGCAGATCGTGGGGCAACCGCGCCCAGTCGGCGGTCATCGCGTCCTCGCTGGTGACTGCCCGGATGGCGCAGACCTTCGCGTACGTGCGGTAGTCACCCATGACCCCGGTAGATTGCACCGGCAACAGAACAGCAAAGTACTGCCAGACGTCGTCGTCCAGTTCAGCCGCTTCGATCTCCTGCCGGACGATCGCGTCGGCGCGCCGCAGGATCGCGAGATCCTCCTCGGTGATCTCACCCAGCAACCGGACGGCCAGTCCCGGCCCGGGAAACGGCTGGCGCTCGACGATGTCGCGCGGCAGGCCGAGCGCCCTGCCGACCTCGCGGACCTCGTCCTTGAAGAGGAAGCGCAGGGGCTCAATCAAGTCGAACGCCAGATCCTCCGGCAGCCCGCCGACGTTGTGGTGCGTCTTGATCTTGTGCGCGGCCTTGTTATCGGGCGTGGCCGACTCAATGACATCCGGATAGAGGGTGCCCTGGGCGAGAAAGCGGAATGGCTTTGTCCCGCTCTGCTCGACGGCAGCACGCTCGAAGACGCGGATGAACTCATCGCCGATCGTCTTGCGCTTCTCCTCCGGGTCCGTCACACTCCTCAGCCGGCCAAGAAACCGGTCGGTCGCGTCCACGTAGACCAGGTTCATCCCGAAGTGCCGGCCGAATACCTCCTGAACCATCTCCGCTTCGCCCTCGCGGAGCAGCCCGTTGTTCACGAACACGGGCGTCAGTCGGTCACCGATCGCGCGGTGGATGAGCGCGGCAGCGACAGATGAATCGACACCGCCTGAAAGCGCCAGCAGCACTCGATCGTCTCCTACGCGGTGGCGAATATCTGCGATGGTTGCGTCGATAAACGACCCAGAAGTCCAGTTGCCGGTGCAGCCACAAATATCGAACAGGAAGTTCCGGATCATCATCCGACCGAGTGGCGTATGGGCAACCTCGGGATGGAACTGGACGCCGACACGGGTCGCGACTCCCATCGCCGCCATCGGGGAGGCGGGGCTTACGGCCAACGGCTCCCAACCGTCCGGGACCTGCTCGATCCGGTCTCCATGGCTCATCCAGACATCGAACTCGGCCGGCAGGTCGCGGAACAGCGCGTGCTCGGCGACGCGCTGGACGCGGGCGGGGCCGAACTCGCGGTGGTCGCTCGGCGCCACTCGTCCGCCCAGCGCGTGAGCAAGCGCCTGCATCCCATAGCAAATGCCGAGGATCGGCAGGCCGCTGCCGATGACCCAGTCTGGCAGTTGCGGCGCGCCCTCGGCATAGACACTCTCCGGCCCGCCGGAGAGGATGATCCCCTTCGGCTTCAGCCTGTCGAGCACTGTCGCGTCGGCGTCGTACGGTACCAGCTCGCAATAGACATTCGCCTCACGGACACGACGAACAATCACCTGAGCGGTCTGGCTGCCGAAGTCGATGACAATCGCCGTATCGACCTGCGTCGGCGACTCCTTGAGGAGCCTCTCAGCGGCGGTCTCTGCCTGGATAGTAGCGCCTTCGGCCTGGTTCACACTGACTCCTCTACGGTCGGACGCGGATCACAGGTTGTCGGTGGAATTGTACCGATGGCCGGCCAGACCGAGGATGGGCGCCACCGAGCCCTAATGTCGGGCGAGCAACAACGGCTGGATCCCGGCAGACAGGGCAGTCCTCCTCACGCATCAGGGGGCGACGCGCGGCCAGGCAGCGAGCGTGGGGCCATTGGCCCGCAGCCAGCGTCGATGCTCACGGTACCGTGGACAGAGCGTCTCAACGGTCGCCCAGAAGCGCGGAGAGTGATTCATCTCGCGGAGGTGGGCAACTTCGTGAGCAACGACGTAGTCGAGCACCTCCATCGGCGCCATCACCAACCGCCAGGATAGATTCAGGTTGCCCTTCGAGGAGCAGCTTCCCCAACGTGACCGCGTGTCCTTGATCGCAAGCCGGCCGAACGTTACGCCCAGCGTGGCGGCATGCGCGCTAGCGCGTTCGCCGCTCAGCCGGCGAGCCTCGGCGCGATACCAACGTTCGACCACATCCAGGCCGGCGGCTACTGGAAGCACAAGCTCATCGCCTATTCGTCGCGTGCGTCCTGCGCGGATGAGCCGGATGCGGAGCGGCCCGCCAAGGTAGGGAATCGCGACGCCATCGGCGATCGTCAGGAGCGGCGCGGACCGCGGCAGCATCGCAAGCTGGCGGAGGATCCAATCTCGCTCGCGGCGGGCGAACACAAGCGCGTCGTCGCGAGTTGCGCCGCGCGGAACGACGATCTCCAGGCCGATCTCCGGCAACACCCGCAGCCGCAGCCGACGCGCGCGATCGCTCGGGCGGATCGTCACCGGAACCTCGCGACCGTCGAGAACTATCACTGCGCGCGTGACACCGGATTCCTTGGTGGAGTGCATGGTGGAGCATTCTCCGCTGGATTGGCTGTCGTTGACGCCACAAAACAGACCGGCACGACCGCACAGTCGATGCGGTCAGGGTTGACGCGGGGGCAGAGGAGAATCCGAGCCGCGCCCACACCGCTACGATCAGCCGATCGCTGCCTTGCCGGCGATAACGATATCCTCCCATGTCGTATACCACTGCGGCCCCTCCCACAGATCGTAGCCGCCGCGCAGCACCCCGGCCAACAAGCCGAGCGCCAACTCCCGCTCCCACCGCTCGCCGTCCGCCGGCAGCCGACCGAGCCGCGCGCGTTCCGCCCGGTAGATCTCGACACAGCCAGCAACACCCAGATCACGGGTGGGCCAGCCCGCGACGACGAATGCGCCCAGGTCGAGCGCGCCGGGGCCGCGAGCCAGCAACCACCAGTCGTGGAAGACGACCGCGTTAACGCGAAACGACACCATCGCTGGGGTCGACAACCCCTGGATGATGGTTGGCTGGCAATCACGAAGGGCATCCACCAGCGGGGCAGGATTATCGAAGAAGCGCGCGATGATATCCCAGGCACTCGGCATGTCTCTGGCGAACGCGCTCCATCCGTCTTTCATCGATAGCGAGACGTCCGAAGCGGGGTTACTCATCGTGAGCCACTGGCCCATCGGCAACAGCTTCAGCCCGCTGGTCAATCGTGCCGGGAACCCGGCAAACGCCGAGTGCATCCGCGCCAACGCGACGAGGACAGCGCGAACCATGTCCACGTCGAGCGCGTCGTCAGAGGCGCGCGGGATGTCCAGCAAGAGCGCCAGCTGATCCCCGGCAGCGGTCGTGATGACGTCGCGCAGGCCCGCTTCGATTCCGGCCGGGAGCGCACGAAGCAGACCACTCTGGACGACGCGCAGCTCGCGACGACGCCACTCCATCGCGTCCGGTGGCACGACCTCTGCCACGTATCGCGTTTCCTTGCCCTGATCATCGCGAACGACCAGGCGGAGGTTGCCCCACTCGTCCCGCGTCGCCTCGATCGACGCCTCTGGGTGATGTGCCGCGATTGCGGCGGCCAGTTCCGGCTCGATGATCATGTCAGGCTCATCCACCGTTCCATCGAGGATGTCGAGCGAATCAGCTACCTCGCTCCGTTCATCAGCAGGTCAGCTATGCCGAAGGCGCTTGCCTCACCCTGTGCCGGCTGGCATTATGCGCCGCGTCGCCCGATAACATCGGGACACAGGAAACGGGAGGGGATATCGATGCACGGGATCGAGTTCTTTGGGATGCCGGGTGAGGATGAAGCGCGACCGTTCTCGCGCGCGACGAAGGCCGGCGGACTGGTGTTCGTCTCCGGCCATTCCGGCGGGATCCGCGGCACCGCAACCGAGGAGGCGCGGGCAGCGCTCGGAATCATAAAGTCGCTGCTGGAGGAGGCCGGTTCGTCGATGGACCACGTCGTCCAGGTGACGCTTCTCATCACGAACTCGGCCGAGTACGACGAGATCAACCGCGAATACAAGCTCCATTTCCCGAACGGGCTGCCGGCCCGCCATACTGCCAGGTTCGGGGTGCCGACGACAGCGAAGTGTGGCTTCGCCTGTATCGCGCTCGCCGCGGACTCGCAATAATCGGCTCGCTATCCGACGACGCCGATCAACGACGGCGGCGAGGAGCGGGCGAGTGAGGATCGGCCAGCGGCGCGAATCCACGCTCGCGTAGAGCTCGGGTAGCAGCGCCGTACAGTCGTTCGCCTGCGTCCGGCTCGTCAAAGACCAGCGCGATCCGACCGTCGCTCAATAGCTCGGGCTCGAGTCCGGCGTCCTTCAACGCAGCGACGATCGGCTCGCTCTCCTCGCCCTCCTCGGGAACGAGGAGGACGGCGCGCCGCAGCCAGACCCGCCGATATCCCCGATCCCATTCCGCCAGGGTGTAGGCGACGTTTTGCGGCAGCGCCACGCCGCTCTGGCGCTCGAGATAGGTCGTCACCTGTGAGAGTGACAAGCCGCCGGCCAGCGCCCTGGTAAACGCTTCGGCAGTGAGCGCCCATGTCGAGATACGATCGAGTGATTGCAGCTCCGCAATCGCCGAGAGCGACCAGACACGGCGGGGGGTTGGGCGATACAGCAACACCTGGAATCCACCCCCAACCGCGATCGCAGCCTGACCGAGTGATGGCAATCCTGGCTCGACTCGCCGGCCGGCGACCCACCGGCCGAACGGCGTTACCCGCAACACGGCCCGCCGGCCGTGCAACGTCGCCGAGCGTTCGATCAGGCCCAGCCAGACGCAGGCAGTCTCCAGCGTCGTGCCGGTGAGGAGTGAGAGAATCTGCTCCCGGCGGTCCTGGACCTGTTCTGGCGTATCGATCCGCGCGCGACGCGGCGCAGAGCCAACCGAGACAACCGTCGCCTGGCGCAGCAGGTCGGGCCGCGCCTTGAGCAGCCGCTCGATGAAGCGCCCCTGGTCGTACCACTGGTCCTCGTCCAGATCTCCGAGCGCATCGATGAGCTGCTGGCGAAACAGCGGCCAGGACGCGCCATAGAGCGTCGCATCCACCCGCTCGCGACCCTCGATCCACTCCTCAACACCGGCCCAGGCCGCAACAAGCCGCTTCCCGGCGGCGGCGAAGCCGTGCTCGCGCCAGTCCGCGGCGGCCTCGCCGGGGACCGCGCGTCCATCGTCGTCGCGGAGGATGCCGGCCAGCGCCGCAACACGGACGACGAACGACAGATAGCCGGTTGGCACATCTCGTGTTTCCCGATCCGCCCACCAGAGCCTGCGGGAGAGCCGTCGAACCAACGCGGGATCGGCTTCGGCGAGGACACGCCAGCGCGGGCCGCTCAGTTGGACCTCGCGCAGGATCGTCAATACATCCCAGCCGGCCGCATACGGGAAGAGCCACTCCGGCTCGACGACATCAGCCGTCTCCAGCAGGATCAAATCGGGTGGCGGCTCGACCTCGACCGGCGGGGGATTGAGGATCTCGGCCGGCACGGCTGCCAGCCGGGTTCCCTTCTCGTCGTACCCATGCCAGAGCAGTAGCGGAGAGGCCAGCTCGCGAAGAATCCGACGGCGCGCCTGCAGTGGAACATCGGCCGGCGAGAGCAGCTCGTCGAGCGCCAGGCTACCACCGGCCGTGCCGAGCCTCGCCCAGATATTGCGCGCGGGAGGAGAGAGTGTTGCGATCATGCGGCTGACACGGTCGGGATGTGAGAGCTGCGCTTGAACCAGCCCGACCAGCTCGCCGCGCGCGTGCATCGCCGGGATCACGCGCGCTCCCCAGGCAATCGCCGCCTCCTCCAGCTCTGGATATGGCACGGCGGCCATCAGCTCGGCGAGCGGCGCGTCCCACTGGACGATGGCCGATTGTTCCGCCTCGACGCGCTCGATCATCAGCCCCATCTCGCGTGGCAAGAAGACGGGAGCATCCGGATCAGCCGTTCCCTCTGAAGAGATGATGCCCAGGTCGAAGAGATGCCGGAGCTCGGGGCGAGCATCAGCCAACGGGACTTCGGCCTCGGCGGCCAGAACAGCAGGCGGGCAGGCCGCGCCATCGTGATCATCGAGCGCGCGAATAAGCCGCTTGCCAGTCGGAGAAACACGCTCCCACACATCGCGGGTAGCCCAGACATCGGTCATCGTCCGATAGAGGAACGACACGTCGGAGTGTCGGTCGTGACCTGTAAGCTCCACCGACCACGACGCGGCGATCCGGTCGAGCTCGGCCGAAGACCGTTGCAGCAGGCGGCCCAGCAGGTTTCGCATCGCCCGCCCCTCCTCCACGCGTCCGACTTCGTCGCACTATTCGTGCACGGGATTATAGGCAAGAGTCCGGTGCGTGCGCCGGGACGCCGGCGCGATGCGCCCTGTTATGATGCGCGCATGGTTGCAGCCGACTCTGACGCGTCCACTATCGACAGCACTGGTCCGCGCAACCATGCGCTGCCCGATGCCGCCCTCTACCTGCCCGTTCAGCGCCACGCCACCACCCTCTGGGGGAGCCAGCCAGACATCACGGTCGTTGCGCCGGGCCGAATCGAGATCGTCGGGAATCATGTCGACTACAACGGCGGCGAGGTCATCACTGCGGCCATCGATCGCTGGGTGGCTGTCGTTGCCCAGCGTCGCGCCAACGGGCTGCTCCAGGCAACCGCGCTAGACATGGCCAGTGAAACACGCGCCGAACCACTCGACCTTGTCACCAACTTCGACCGTCGCGCGATGCCGATCGCTCCGGGCTGGTTCGACTTTCCGCGGGCAGCGATCGCAGCAACCGCCGCCGCGGGCATAAGTCTGCCCGGCGTTGCGTTCTCGTATCGTGGGACGATCTCACCCGGCGTCGGGCTGGCCTCGTCGGCGGCGTTGCTCGTCGCGCTGGTCACGGCGATCGCGAGGCTGGCCGAGGTCACGCTGACCCGCTTCGAGGTCGCCACGATCGCGCAACAGGCGGAACATCGGCTCGGGGCGCCAGTCGGAATGCTCGATCAGATCGCGTCTGTCACTGGAGGGCTGTTGCGCTTCTCGAATCGGAGTGAGAGAGTTCGCGGGCTCCCGTCACATCTGGGAGACACGGTGTTTGCCGTGATCGACTCCGGCGTTCGTCATGCGCTATCAGCGTCGCGCTACCCGGCTCGTGTCGCGGAGTGCCACGAGGCGCTCGACATCCTGCAACGCGCCGGGTGCGGGATCGGCAACCTTGCCAGCCTGCCGGCCACCGAGCTCGAGCCGGCCCTTGCGCTCTTACCCGCGCCGCTCGATCGGCGAGTCCGGCACATCGTCGGGGAGGTCGAGCGCGTCAGGCTTGCCGAGACGGCGATCGAGGCCGGCGATAGCGTTGCGCTCGGCCGGCTGATGGACGCCTCCGGCCATTCGTCGGCGACGCTGTATGAGATCAGCCACCCGGCGGTCGAAACGATCGTCGAGACGGCGCGGGCCGTGCCGGGCGTCTATGGCGCGAGGATGATGGGCGGCGGGGATGGTGGCGCGACGCTCGTGCTGGTCGAACGTAACGCGATGCCAGCGCTCCAGCGCGCGATGGGCGATCGCGCGCCGATCGTCTGCCGGATAGCGCAGGGATCAACGATTATTGGCTGACTCCCGACGATCACGGAAGTCAGGTTATGTACGCTGAAGGGATTGCCAGTGTCAGATCAGGCGGCACACGAAGAGTCTGCTCCCCGTCGAGTCATGGTCGCGATGGCGCACCCGGACGACGCCGAGTTCGGCTGCGCCGGCAGCATCGCGAAGTGGGTCAGCGAGGGACAGGAAGTGATCCTCGTCCTCGGAACGAGCGGCGACAAGGGCAGCGATGATCTCGAGATGACCAGCGAGATGCTGGTCGCCACGCGCGAGGCCGAGCAGCGCGCCGCCTGCGCCGTTCTCGGCATCTCCGAAGTCGTCTTCCTGCGCATGCGCGACGCGGAGCTGGTGCCGGATCTCGACATGCGCCGCACGCTGACGCGCGTCATCCGCCAGCACAAGCCGGACGCGATCATCTGCCAGGACCCGACCGCCCGTTGGGAGGGCTCGGGCTACGTCCAGCACCCAGACCACATCGCGATGGGTGAGGCGACGCTGGCAGCACTCTTCCCCTCGGCGCGCGACCGGCTTACCTTCCCGGAGCTGCTGGCCGAGGGACTGGCGCCGCACAAGGTTACCGAGGTCTACATCAACGCGTCCCGGGAGAAGTGCGACCACTTCGTAAACTTCGACGGCGAGCATCTGGAGACGAAAATCGCCGCGTTGACCGAGCATCGTAGCCAGATGGGAGACTGGGACTTCCGGCCGGCGCTGACCCGCTGGGCCCGCGACGGGGCCGCCGATGCGCGAGCGAAGCCATACCCGGGCGCCGAGGAGTTCGAGTTCGCCGAAGGGTTCAAGTACCTCAAGCTCGACTAGACCCGACAGACCGCCAGCAGGTCGATCGCGCCATCGACATCGCCGCCGCGGATCGGGAAGTCGGCGGTCGTGATCTCGGCGACGAGATCACGGTTGCCGCGGTTGAGCAGCCGCCGGACAACCCGCGTCAGTCCGACGTGGATCGGTTCGAGCACCCGCGTGGGAATACGCTTGTGCAGCCCGAGCGGGTCGAGTCGGGTGATCATGCGGACCACACCGTCGTTCTTGGCCCGGTATGCCCCGACGGCATCGCTGCCGAAGACGCCGAGCAGCTCGACGTCGTCGAACACTTGTCGCAGCAGCACGCCCAGCGCGGCCGGGCTAAAGTCCTGGACGTGGTGCGGGTTCGGCCGCGCGCCGGCCACCAGCAGGTTCGGCGTCGTCAGCGCTAGCGCCCCGCCGGGCGCCAGCGTCCGGCGCACCTCGCGGAGAAACGCAAGCGGATCGGGCAGATGCTCGAGGACCTGGAAGCAGCAGACGAGATCGACCGCGCCGTCGGCAATCGGCAGCGCGGCGACATCGCCGGCGACGAACGCGAGCCGATCGGTTGCCCCGTACTTGCCGGCCGCCCAGGCGACAGCCTCGGGGTCGCGGTCCAGACCGACGACCAGCGTGGCCGGCCCGGCCAGCAACGCCGCGCCATACCCCTCGCCGCACCCGGCATCGACGACCCGCTTCCCGTCAGCCAGTCCCGCGGCGTGTTCGTAGGCTGCCAGGCTCTGGAGATAGGTGACGCGCAGCTCGGGCAGTTCGGGGATCACCCGCTCGCCGGTGAATCGCATGCCCATGGTGGCCCTGCCTCCCGTCATGTCGCGCTTGACCGCGACCGCCTCGAGGTGCGGCCGCAGCGGGGCCGGCAGCCAGCCGAGCGGCAGCCGCGCGGCCAGCGGGCGCAGCCCTTTCGGCCCGGGCAGCTTGGCGATCTGCGCGCCAGTCAGTCGAGGCTGCGCCAGGATGCGAACGGCAAAGCCGTGCCGGCCAAACGTCGCCCGCAGCTCTCCCGGTGACAGCATGCTGGGGTGCCAGAAGTAGGCATCGTGCAGCCCGCGCAAGCGATAGTACACATCGGCGGTCAGGCGGTTCGGCGTCTTCAGGTAGTATCGGCCGCCCGGCGCGAGCACCCGTGCCACTTCGGCGACGTGCGCCTCGACATCCGGCAGATGCTCGATGACGTCGCTGGAGACGGCCACGTCGAAGGTCGCGTCGGCGAACGGCAGCCGCTCAGCATCCGCGCCGACCAGCAGGGCATCCGGCGCGTTGACCCGCAGCGCGGCCAGCGACGTGGCCGTGAGATCGCTCAGCGTCAGGCGCTTGAAGCCGCGCTCGGCCAACCTTGTGGCCAGGAATCCGCCGCCCGCGCCCAGCTCCAGAATGCGCGAGTCTCGCGGCAGCGTCGTCAGGTCGGCCAGCAGCGCTGTCGGCTCGTTGTACGCGCCGTAGGTGTTCGAACGGGTCGGGTATTCGCGATCGAGCGCCTCGTAGAACGCCTTGCGCACCTCCGGCGGGATCTCCCGGCCACGGTAGCGGTCAGAACAGGCGCGGCACAGAAACGTCCGGCCCTCGAACGTCTGACCACACAGCAGGCAACGACGACGCGAGCGATCGACGACCACGCCTAGCTTCCCTCCCGCACGAGCCGAGACCCTGCCAGGGCAGCGGCGCCCACCAGCCCCGCGACGGCGACCACGAGGAGCGCCGCGAACCCGACATCCGCTCGCGCCCCGGCCCGCAGCGCCGACGCACCGGAACGAGCGATTCCGCCGAGGTCGACATTGCGCGCGTAACGCGTCTGGACACCCAGACTACCCGGCTCCGCCAGACCGTCGGCCGGCCAGCCGCCGTACGGCACCCGACCCGGCGTCGTCCCGACTAGCAGTTCCGGCGCATCCGGGCGGGCGGGGAGCGAATGTGACGGGACTTCTGCCGGCACGAGCGAGACTGCGACCGTCGTTCCCGACCTGACGGCCGGCGTATTGCGCCACGCGACCCAGTCGCCGGACCGCGGCAGCGCATCCACCTGCGCATCGGCCAGCAGCGGCTGTTCGGCGTAAACCGGCCGGAAGACGAGATCATCCGCCGTGCCGTCGCGCGCGCCGTCGGGGTATGTGTCGGTGTCGGACACGCGCAGCGTGACGCCAGACGGAACATCGAATCGGTACACAAACGCCCGGCCGGCCGCGTCCTCGACCGGGTCGAAGCGGATCGTCAGGTGGCTGTTGTCGTGGAGCTCCACAATCGGCACGCTGGCTTCGCGCAGCACGACTCCGTCAGCGTCCAATAGCGCGACGTTCAGCGGACCGGCCGGCCGCGACGCGGGTGGCGTTACGCTAGCCAGCGAATCGAGCGGCACGAATCCCTCACGTCCATCGTCCAGCCGTACCCGCGCCCAGCCCTCGGCGCTGCCGAGCGCCTCGGCCGTCGCGCCGGCCGGCAGCGTGACGAGCAGATTGCCTTCCACCGGCAGCGCCAGCATATCGACCGGTCGATCTCCAACGAGCGCAAGCCCCGGCGCGAGGTCGCCGCCGAACGTCGCGACGCGCACGGTCACGCCTGCCAGCCGGTCGTAGGGGGAGACGAACGACTGTGTCGTCGTCAGTCCGCCACCGGGCAACCAGGAATCGGCGGGATCCCAAGCGTGGAAGTCGCGTTCGGGAAAGCGCGGGTCGCGGTCCGGGTCGTAGCGGAGCTGGAGACGCGCGCCGGTCTCCCAGGCCTGACCCGGCTCGACGTCGAGCCGCAGAGCGACGCGCAACTCGTCCAGCTCGCCGGAGCGCGCATCGGCCGGCAGCGCCGCCTGTCGCTGCTGTAGCTCGACCGGCGTCGTCTTCGGATTATCGGCAATCGCGGCCGCGATGCCCGTTCCGGCAAGGAACGGCTGGGTCAGCGTGGTCTTCAACGGCTGCCACGTCAACCCGGCGTAGTCGTGCGTGATCGGGCTGGAGTAGCCAGTCACCCGCGCCGTGCAGCCAGTAGTCAGCAGCAGCACCGGCAACAACACGACGGCCAGCGCGGCCTTGCCAGTGGGAGACGTCGGGGTGATGGCAGCGATCTTCGGTCCCCGTGGTTCGAGGGGCTTTCTCCCGAGGTCGCGAAGCAGACGCCAGGCCATCCAGAGCGAGATGGCTGTTAGCAACGAGCGGAACAGTCCGAAGAAGATGCGCGGCTCGATCTGGGCAGAGATCGCCTCGACCGGGTCGGGCAGGCTGGCAACGCGGCTGCCCAGCACCGGCTCGAGCAGGTTCCAGGTCGTCCACGCCCCCCACTGCGCCGAGTAGACCAGCACGCAGACGACCTGTATCGCGTGATAAACGACCATCCGTGGCTGCCAGGCGATCGTCAGCGCCAGGAACGGGACCAGCCAGATGGCGTAGTGCGGATGGAAGAACGTCAGGCCAAACACCAGCAGGAAGGCGACCGCCGACAGGCGCGGGTATTCGTCCGGGGTAACGCCACGCTCGATTATCCAGAGCAGCAGGACCGTGTAGGCAACCGGGAAGAGGAAGATCCAGTCATCGAACCGCAAGTAGAATCCGGCGTCAAACCAATATTGCAGGTGCTCATAACTGTTGATGACGGTCAGGAACGTGCTCTTGCCGGATGTCGCCAGCCCGGCGATCTCGACGAGCGCGGCCATCCCGAAGAGAATCGCGAGAAAGAGCGCCAATTGCCGGCGTGAACGTCGAAACGCCAGCAGGAAGAACGGCACGACGACGATCGGGAAAAACCGCATCAACGTCGCTGCGCCCAGCAGCCCCAGCCCCGCCAGCCGTCGGGTGTCCGTCCCTGGACGCACGACAAGCAGTGAGAGCAGCACCAGCAGGATGGCGATGCTGTCGTGGCGACCGTAGATCGCCGAGGAAAAAATCACGAGCGGGTTCAGCAGCCAGAATGCCGCCACCGCCACCCGGCGGGGCGGGTCGATGAGCCGCGTCAGCACCCAGGCGCAGGCGAGGTCGGCCACGACATAGGGCAGCTTCATCAGAAAGATGAGCCGGTACAGATGCTCGTAGGCGAGGAAGCGCTCGTAGTCGGCCCGCGTCGCGCCGACGCCGAGCGTCGAAGCGCTCGACGACCAGATGCCGGCGCTGTCCGGCAGGAGTGGGCGGATGAGGAGCAGCCAGACGTTGTGCAGCTCCTGGATGAGGAATTGGCTGGTGAAGCCAAACCACTTGTTATGGTAAGCAGCCTCGGCGGCGCGGGAGTAGATCTGGTAGGCGTCGAAATGGAGGGTGAACGGCATCACCGCCAGCCGGATTGCCGCGCCGATCAGGAACAGAGCTAGCAGCCTCCGCGAGGTCGGATCTGCGAACCGTGCTCGCGCGCTCATCGCAGCGCTCCGATCCGGCGCGCAAGCCGCACGACGACGAGCGCCAGCGGCAGCGCGACGACGAGCAGGACGCGATGGATGATCGCCAACCCGAGCAGTCCACCACTGCTGATCCCGACCGGGACGGAGAGCGCAACGATCGCCGCCTCGCGCACCCCGATCCCCCCCGGCAGCGGCACAATCTGGCCCAGCAGCAGCGGGATCGTTGCGAGCGAAATGACCGTCGTCGGCGTTGCCGGCAGCCCGAGAGCCCAGAGCAGCGCCGCGACCACGCCCGCCTGCAGCAGCCAGAGCGCGGCGGTGCACCAGGCGACGGCCGGCCGGTCGATCCGCGAACCCAGCGTTCGAAACGCCTCAACGATCCGCACAACTCCGCGTCGGATGCGCGCACGCCCGACCGCGGCAATCACCGCGACGACGACGGCGACGACCACGACCAGCGCGATACGCGCCACCCGGCCACGACCGGACAGCGCCTCCTTGATCGGACCCGTTCCGATCAACAACACCGCCACGATCGAGCCAGTCAGCAGCACCAGGAAATCCAGCCCCTGCTCGAACGCCATCGTCACGATCGTCTTACCGTAGGGCGCGTTGGCGGCGCGATTGGCGAGGAGCGCCTTGGCCGGCGCGCCGAGAAAGCCCGGGCCGGCGTAATTGACCAGCGACGAGGAAACGGTGACATCTGCTGCCAGACCCGTCGGCACATCGACCTCCAGCGCCAGCATCAGCAAGCGCCAGCGCACGGCGTGGACGAGCGGCAGCGCCACACCGCCGGCCACAACGAGAACGAGCGGCAACCATCGCGCCGCGCGAACCTGCGCCCACGCGCCAGACGCCTGGCCCGAGAGCCACAGCGCGACGACCGCGCCCAGCAGCCCGATCCAGAACATCGCCGGCACGATCAGCCGCGATCGCGCCACGCGCGCCCCCTGTCCCGAGCCAGCGCGACGACCGGCGCGAGCGCCCGCGCCACCGCCTCCTGCGACCCTCGTTGCTCGTACGCCAACCGGCCCCCGGCGGCGATCTCGCGGCGGAGCAACGTGTCGCAGAGCCGTTCGATCGCCTGCGCCAACGCCTCCGCATCATCTGGCGGCACAAGCAAGGCGTTCTCGCCGTCGTGCAGATACGTCTCGATGGCGGGACAGTGGCGCGTGACGGTCGCGACGCCGCAGGCAGTGGACTGGTAGACCTTGTTCGGGATCACCCGCGCCGCCTTCGCTCCGCCATCAAACACCCCCAGCACGACGTCCGCGGCTCGCAACCGTGCGCCAAGCCGGTCAAAGGGTATCCAATCCGTCCACGCGATCGACTGTGCGCCAAGCTCGTTCGCCAGCGTCCGCGCCGCCTGATAGGTCTGGCCCGTGCCGACCAGCTCGAAGCGGGCCGGGACGCTACGCCGCTCCAGCAACGCCGCTGCGCGAACGACCGTCTCGATCCCGTGGAGCGGGATGAACTTGCCGACGAACAGCACGTCGAGCGGGTCGTCCGTCGTCCGCCCGGCCTCGGTGCTGCAACCCGGACGATCTGTCGCGCGCTCGGAGGGGAAGAACACGCCCTCGTCGGACCCGACCGGCACGACGACGATCTTCTCCGGCAGAACGCCGAACCGCTCAGACATGTAGCGTGCGTTCTCGGTGGTGTCGGCCAGCACCAGGTCGGCGATGCCAAGCGCCAGCCGGTCGAGCAGCGCGATGGCGCGGGCCGGCACTGAGTCGGGCGCGAACTGGCCGCGGTCCTCAACGACCGTGTCGGTGAGTGTCACCAATGGGTTGAAGATCACCGGCCGGCCCAACAGTCGGGCAAGTGGGGCGAGGACGAGCGCGTCGAGCTGTCCGACATACCCCAACATCAGGGCATCGCAACGCAGCAGACGCAGCGCAACGTCCGGGATGAGCCGCAGGTACGCGAGCGCCAGTCTCACGGCCAGGCCGCCCAGCGTGGCTAGCCCGACGCTGCTCTTATCGCGCCTGCGCTCGAAGACTGGCGCGTGCGCTTCCTCCACCTGTGCGCCGGCATCGCGCAGGGCGTCGATGACGATCCGGTTACGCGGATAGTCCCGCTCGTAGGTCCCGGCATAGCAGACACGCGGTGTGCTTCTCACGACAGGGCATTGTAGTGGTTCCGCGCTGCTTGCCGCAGGGAATCGGCCAGATCCGGTGACGCGCTGCACTACAATCACTGTCACCGGTCAGCCTGGATGGCTGACGGCAAAGCCAGCGCAACCGGCTCCGCGCCGGCAACGCACTCGAACGAAATGGACGGCCAGCCCCGATGACGGAACGCTCAGCGCTCGTCGGCGTCGACACCGGCGGAACGTTCACCGACTTCGTTGTCATCGACGGGGATGATATCCGCGTCCACAAGGTGCTCTCGACTCCCGATAGCCCCGACCGGGCAATCGTCCAGGGGTTGCGCGAGCTCGGCGTGCTGGACCGGATGCACGCGCTTGTCCACGGCTCAACCGTCGCGACGAACGCGGTGCTCGAGCGCAAGGGGGTGCGGGCCGGGCTGATCACAACTTCTGGATTCCGCGACGTGCTCGAGATCGGCCGCCAGACCCGTCCGAAGCTGTATGACCTGCGTGTGACGCGCGAGGAGCCGCTCGTTCCCCGCGACCGTCGGGTCGAGGTCATCGAGCGACTCGACGAGCGGGGTGGTGTCATGACGCCGCTCGACGCCGAGTCGGTGACGCGGGCCGTCCAGGCCATGGTCGATAGTGGAGTCAGGTCGGTCGCAGTCTGCCTGCTGTTCTCGTTCGCCAACCCGGCCCACGAGGAGGCGGTGGCCGCTGCCGCCCGCGCGGCCGGCCTGCACGTCTCGGCATCCTTCGAAGTGCTGCCAGAGTTCCGGGAGTACGAGCGCACCAGCACGGTCGTGCTCAACGCCTACGTCGGCCCGCTGATGGACCGCTACCTCGCCCGGCTTGAGGAAGCGCTGCCGGATGGGTTGCCGCTACGGATCATGCAATCGAACGGCGGCTCGATATCGGCGGCGACCGCGCGACGAGAGGCGGCGCGGACGTTGCTCTCCGGCCCGGCCGCCGGGGTCGTCGGCGCGGCGTTCGTCGGCGGGGCATCCGGTTTCAGCCAGACGATCACCTTCGACATGGGCGGCACCTCGACGGATGTCGCGCTGATCGACGGAGCCGTTGGCGAGACGACCGACGGTCAGATCGGCGGCCACCCGACCCGACTCCCGACGATCGATATCCACACCGTCGGCGCGGGGGGAGGCAGCATCGCCTGGTTCGACCTCGGCGGCGCGCTTCGCGTCGGCCCCCGCTCGGCCGGCGCCGACCCCGGCCCGGCCGCCTATGGGCGCGGAGGGGTCGAGCCAACCGTCACCGACGCCAACGTCGTCCTGGGCCGGCTGATCCCCGACAATTTCCTCGGCGGCACGATGACGCTCGATGTCGACGCGGCCCGCGCTGCCGTCGAAACAATCGCTGACCGGCTCGGGGGCAGCGTCGAAGAAGCAGCGCTCGGCATCATCCGCATTGCCAACGCGAACATGGAGGCTGCGATCCGCGTGATCTCGGTCGAACGCGGGCACGACCCACGGCGGTTCAGCCTGGTCGCCTTCGGCGGGGCAGGCCCGCTGCATGCCTGCGAGCTGGCGGCCGCGCTGCGCATCCCGCGGGTGCTGGCGCCGGCGACGCCGGGGGTCCTCTCAGCGCTCGGCATGCTCGCCGCGGACGTGCTGAAGGATTACGTCCGCACCGTCATGGTCGACGCAGCCGATGCCATCAGCATCATCGAGCCGGCCTTCGCCGAGCTCGCGGCAACCGGAGAGAGCGACCTTGCCGCGGAAGGGATCGCGCCCGACTTGATCCGGATCGAGCGCCTGCTCGACCTACGGTATGTCGGGCAGTCGTACGAGCTGGTTATCCCCTACACCGGTAACTTCGACGCAGCGATCAAGGACTTCCACGCCGCCCACGAGCGTCGCTTCGGCTACAGCGACCCGGCAGAGCGCGTCCAGGTGGTCAACGTCAGGGTCAAGGCGCGCGGCGTTGCAACACCGCCGCGAATCGCGCGCCAGCCTGTGCTCGATCCACGTCCGGCGACTTCCGCGCTCACGCTCCCGGCCGTCTTCGGCGTCAACGGCGCGGCGATACGTCATGACACCCCGATCTACGATCGCGCCACTCTCGAGCCTGGCCACTACATCGACGGGCCAGCGATTGTCACCCAGTACGACACGACCCTCGTCGTCCCGCCCGGCTGGCGCGCGACGAACGACGAAGTCGGCAATCTGATTATTCAGGGATGAGGCAAAGGGGATGAGGGATGAGTAGCCAACCTGAAGCGCCGGTCGTCGATCCGGTCAGTCTGGAGATCTTCCGCAGCGCGCTGACGGCGATTGCCGAGGAGATGGGGGCGGTGCTGACGCGCAGCTCCTATTCGCCGAACATCAAGGAGCGGCGCGACTTCTCATGCGCACTGTTCGATCGACACGGCCGGCTGGTCGCCCAGGCGGCGCACATCCCGGTTCACCTCGGGTCGATGCCGGATTCCGTCGCAGCCGCGCTGGCGGAGTTCGAGCGATTCCTGCCCGGCGATGTGATCGCGCTGAACGACCCGTTTCTCGGTGGCACCCATCTGCCGGATATCACGTTGATCTCACCGCTATTCGTCCGGCAGTCTGGCGAGCGGGTGCTGGCTGGTTTCGCCGCAAACCGCGCCCACCACGCCGACATCGGCGGCATCTCGGCCGGCTCGATGCCGATCGCCACGGAGATCTATCAGGAGGGGATCATCATCCCGCCGATCAAGCTGTGGGAGGCGGGTGAGCCGAACCAGGCGGCGCTGCGGCTGCTGTTGCGCAACGTCCGCACGCCCGACGAGCGGCGGGGCGACCTCACCGCTCAGGTCGCCGCCAACCGCACCGCCGCCCGCCGCGTCCAGGAGCTCGTCGAGCGGGCCGGCCTCGCGACGCTCAACGCCCATATCGACGCGCTGATCGACTACGGCGAGCGGATCACTCGCGCAACGATCGAGCAGATCCCCGATGGCGTGTTTACGTTCACTGACTATCTCGACGACGATGGCGTCTCTGCGGAGCCGATCGCGATCTGCGCGACCGTCACTGTCCGCGGCGGTGACATGACCGTCGACTTCACCGGCACAGCGCCCGAATCGCGCGGCAGCATCAACGCCGTCGCGGCCGTCGCCAAGTCGGCCTCGTATTATGTCGTTCGGTGTCTGATGCCCGAGGATGCGCCGTCCAACCACGGCACCTTCGCGCCGGTCACGGTGATTGCGCCGGCCGGGACCGTTGTGAACGCCCGTCCACCACGGCCAGTGGCCGGAGGCAACGTCGAGACCTCCCAGCGCATCACCGATGTCATCTTCGGCGCGCTGGCTCAGGCGCTGCCGGACATCATCCCCGCCGCCAGCCAGGGGACGATGAACAACGTCACGGCCGGCGGGACTGACCCACGCACCGGCCAGCCGTTCGCCTACTACGAGACGATGGGTGGCGGAATGGGCGCTCGGCCGGGGCTGGACGGTCTCTCCGGAGTCCATGTCCACATGAGCAACACGCTGAACACCCCGGTCGAGGCGTTCGAGTTCGCCTACCCGATGCGGATCACCGAGTACCGGCTCCGAGATGGCTCCGGCGGGGCTGGCGCAGCGCGCGGCGGTGACGGGCTGGTTCGCGAGATCGCCTTCGAGACGCTGACTGAAGTCACACTGCTGACCGAACGTCGCCGAATCGCGCCGTGGGGCCTCCAGGGCGGCGAACCGGGCGAGCGAGGGGCAAACGTCCTGCTGCGCGATGGCGTCGAAGAACCACTGCCCGGCAAGGTGCGCTTCATGGCCGAGCCAGGCGACCGTCTCTCGATCCGATCGCCAGGCGGCGGCGGCTGGGGCCGGCCAACATCTCGCTAGTGTATCCGCTGCGCGGTCGGGGGCGATGCACCAACCGCCCGCTCGTTAGCCACGCACCAGTAACGGCCTCCGGCGACCGACCCGCCAGGTTGTCGCTCCGTCACCGTGATCGATCGCCCGCGCTTCGGGCGGCGATGCGGCAGCGACCAGCAGGTCGAGCGTCGCCTCGTTGGCCAGCAGATGGGCGCGGGCCACTCGCTCCAGATGCTCCCCTTCGGCCGTCTCGTCGTTCACCTCGGTGATCCAGGAGAGGGCCGTCGTGCGCGGGTAGAGCAGGTGAAAGCCGCGATAGGGCGACCCGGGCTCGAGAGCCGCAACGTGCCAGAGCATGTCGTCGTGGAACGCGCCGGGGAAGCGTTCCGGCTCGCGCGACTGGCCCCACGCGCGGTAGCTCGCGCCGTAGACACGGTTCCAATCGCCGATATCGCTATCCCGGACCTTCGCCGAGACGGCGTCGCGCAGGGCGTCGACCGATGCGCGCTGCTCTGGCGCATCCGGGTCATCGAGGTACGACGCGATCCCGTAGAGTAACGCCTGAACGATCCAGTAGGAGACACGGAAGCGCGGCGGTGAGCCGTAGCCAGCGAACGGCTGGACCCACTCGTGTGACGGCACCCCGTGATTGTCGACGACGACATCGGGCAACCAGCGCCGCCAGAGCGACCCGCGTGCCCGGGCCTCGCCGAAGCGGCTGTCCGGGTTGAGGTGGTCAGCGCCGTACTCGAAGCCGAGCGCGTTGTATCGCGCCGGGTGGTGCTTCCAGGTCTGCGACTCGGGGAAGCTCGCCAACATGGCGTGGAGGGCCGCGCCGTCGGGATTCTCGTACGGGAGGATGACGATGTTGACCGCATCCAGGTAGCGTCGCCAGTGTGGCTCATTCGCGCAGAGCCAGGCGAGCTGGAACGCGGCGTTCGTGCTGGAGATTTCGTTCGCATGGTGACGGGCCACGATCAGGTAGGTCGGCTTGAGGATCGCTGCCTTGAGTGGCGAACGCAACCGCCCCTCGCACGGCGCAGCCAGTGACAGCGCCGGGATCGGCCGGCTCTGATACGACCAGTCCTCGATCCAGGCAGTCACCTCCGGCGCAGCAGCCAGCGACTCCGCCATCTCGACGATGGCATCGCCGTGCAGATTCGCCGTCATCGACGGGCGAGGGCCGGGGGATGAGGGACCGGAGACGAGCGGGGACGTAAGGGAGAGCGTCAGGTCGACGGTTGTGTCGTTGAGGACGACACGTGCCGCGATCAAGTCGCGTCCGTCGGTAAGCTCCATCGTCGCCAGTTGTTGGAGACGGGCAAGGGTCGCAGCGGGATCGCCGTCGACGGTCGCAACAATCGACATCGCCAGGTGATTGCCGTCGAGCCGGAGCTCGGCAACACGCAAATCCGGATACGGAAGCGACGGACGCGACGGGGCCGCGCGGAGGGTGACCCGTGCGCACGGGGCCGCGCCGGGACTGACCCGGACGATCGGGACGATTGCGCCCGGCGCGGAGAGCGTGTCACCGGTCTGGCGCTGCCCGAACAGCTCGATCGCGTCGAGCGTCGTGAAGTAGATATCCTCGGCCAACGCTTCCGCCGCCGAGTCGTTCTCCTCGCGGACACCGAGCCGCTCGTTCGGCTCGCTGACCCAGACCTCCGCCAACAGCTCGCCGAAGAATGGCTGCGACACGGCTCGCGCGCCGGCCTCCTCAACCAGCCGCAAGAGATCGGGAACCACCACACCCTGCCAGAACTCCCAGAACGTCTCGAGATCGGTCGGCACGCGCGCCAGCTCGCGCCAGGAATCGCCATCGGCGGCCATCACGCCCCCGGTCGTGACAACGACGCGCCCCGGCTCGTCTCCCAGCGCCGGAACGAACGGTTGTGCGCGCCACGGCGGAGTGCAGGTCCAGCGACCCAGGCTTGCGCCCTCGGCATCGAACGCGTCGGCAACGAAGGTAGCCGGCGTGTCATCACCTGCTTCGACCATCTCGATCGCGCCCGGATCGATGCCCAGCTCAGCAGCCATCAGCTCCGGGCCGGGGAACAGCTCCTGGAGCCAGCGAATCGGCATGTCGAGCGTGTTCACCTCGGCCATCCGGCGGTAGGCGATCCGCACGCGGGCAGGCGACGCAGGGAGCGCGACGAGCGCCGGCGTGACGACCTCGCGCAGCCAGGACAGGCCGGCCTTGAACGCGGAGAGGACGACGATGTCGATGTCGATCCCCCGCGAGCCCAGATCGGCCACGAGTCGTTCTTCCAGCTCACGCCGGATGTCGGGCGGCTCGCTGGCGAAGACGACCAGCCGGCGACCATCCAACGCGTTATTCGGCAACTCCGCGATCGCCGCCACAGCGCCGTCGACCTCCCAGTCGGCTTCCCATTCGCGCTCCCAGAGCACCGCGCCGGGATCGTTCGGCTCGGGACCGTCCCCGGCCAGCCAGCGCCGAAGCCGGGCCAGGGACTGGCCGACTCCGCCGCATTCCGGCGCAGCCAGGTGCGGCCACTCGCCGGCGACCCGGTCGAGCAGATCGGCAAGCTCGATCGCGTCACCTTCTGCCAGCCAGCCGCCGTCCTTTGCGGTGACACGGGACGTGCCGATATCGGGCCGGACGACGAATCGCGATCCACCTTCTCGGGCCAGTGGCAGAGTGACGCCGCCGGTCTCCAGCCCGACGCGCGCCGCGAAATTGGCTAGCGACGCCGCGAGCTGGGCCGGCATCTCGACCGGCAGGTCGAAGGTCAGCCGGGTCATGTCCGGCAGCAGGTCGCCATCGGTGTCGGCAAGCGCGCCACGGATCGTGAACAGATCAGTGAGACAGGAGGACGGTTCTCCCGGGTTCCCGATTCGCTCGTCGCCCAACGCGGTTGGCGCCGGAAGGACGGGGAGATCGCCGGCAGTCGCGACTGTCAGGTCTGGCCGATCGTCCGTCCTGGCCATGCCGGCCACGACGGCGAACGGCAGCGTCAGCGCGTGCGTCTCCAGGCCGAGCCGCGCGGCGAGGTCGATCAGTCGCGCGCAGAAGTCGCGATCAACCATGCCCCGCGGTGGATTGATGACAAGCCTCGGCGCGATATCGTCTACGAAACCGTCGCCGTTACGATCGGCAGTCCATCCAACTGTATCCACGTCATCTCCTCCTGCCCGGTGTGTTCGGCGCTGGGTGATTGTACGGCCGGGCAACGGCGCTGGCTGGCTATAATCGTAGGAGACCGCCGCCGGGAAGGGAGCGCAACCCAGCCATGAGCACGCGATTTGATCCCCGTGAGCATCTCCGCGAACTGGACGATGGTTCCTACTACCTCGATATCAAGTGGCGGATGCACTGGCTACGGCACGAGCATCCCGAGGCGGACATCCAGACCGAATTGCTGGCGCTGGACGATGAACATGCCATCTGCAAGGCGACCGTCAGCATTCCCGGCGGAGGCAGCGCGACCAGCCACGCCAGCGCAACTCGCGCCGGCGCAGCAGCGTTTGTCGAGACAGCCGAGACACGCGCGATCGGGCGCGCGCTCGCTGCCCTGGGCTACGGGGCGGAATATATCGAGACCGACCAGCCACGCACACGAGGCGCGGCGCCCGTTTCGATTGTCCCGGCGGTCACTCCTGCCGAGCAGCTCGTCAGCCAGCCTCAGGCGCCGTCACGCATGCGTCCCGTCCGGCAGACCGAACAACCCGCTCGTCCTCGTTCTGTCCAGCAAGGAGACGAGACGGCCGAGCAGGAGCCGCCGAGTAGCGAGACCCCAACGCCGATGATGCGCGGATCGGATCTGCGCGCCAGAGACAGCGCCGCGCGCGGCGATCCGGCCGACGTCTCGTGGACCCACTTCTGGGCGTGGGCGAAGTCACACGGCTACAAGGATGCCCAGCACCTGAAGGATCTCCTGGGCATCGATGTCAACGCCCTGACTCCTGCCGAGGTTCGCGCCCGCGTGGCGCGTTACGAGGACGATCACGGCCGGCCAGACGAGGCTGACGAGGAGTGATCGTGCCGGCAGACCCCGGCACGAGCGCGCAGGCCGGATGAGCTCGTCGAGCGCGATGGCCGCGCCATCACCGACGATCCTCACCAGGCAATTCCTGCTGACATGCGCGGCCGGCGTGACGCTGTTCGCCTCGTTTCAGCTCCTGACCGCGGTGTTGCCGCTCTATGTCCGCGACGACCTCGGCGGCTCGACGACGGCGGTCGGCCTGATCGTTGGCGTTTTCTCGATCGCCGCGCTACTTCCGCGTCTCTTCATCGGTCGCGAGATCGACCGGACTGGCGCGAAGCGCTTCCTTCTGGTTGGCGCGGGCTTGTTCCTGCTCGCTGGCATCCTCTATATGTTCGCAAACACTGTGCCGCTTGTCCTCGGCGTCCGAGCCGTCCACGGTCTCGGCATGGCCTGCTTCCACACCGCGTCCTTTGCCTTCATCGCGCAGATCTCCCCGCCATCGCGACGCGGCGAGGCAATGGGAATCTGGGGACTGATGTCGACGTTCGCGACCGCGATCAGCCCGTACCTGGGTCTGTTGATCCGTGACGCGACCGGGATGACGACGCTCTTTGCCATCGCGGCGGGTGGCGCGGCCGCTGCGCTGGTGCTGTTGACGTTCGTCACCGACCCCGGTCCCGACGAGAACGTCTCCTCCGCGTCACGTGGCGGCCTCTTCGAGCCATCGGTGATGCCGGCCGCGGTTCTGATCCTGTTGTCGAACCTCGTGTACGGCGCCATCGCAGCCTTCATCATCGTCTACGCCGAGGATCGTGATATCGCCAACTCAGGCCTGTATTTCACCGTCTTCGCGGTCGCTGTCCTCGCCTCACGCGTCTTCGGCGGTCGTCTGGCAGATCGGCTGAGCCGTCTGGCAGTCGTCCTGCCGACGTTCGTCCTGACCATCCTCGCAATGGGGACGCTGGCGTTGACGAGCTCGCTCGCCTTGCTGCTCCTCACTGGCGTGCTCTTCGGGCTGGCCTTCGGGGCGGGGCAGCCAGCGCTCAACGCCTTTGCCGTCGACCTCGTCGAGCCGGCCCGTCGCGGCGCAGGGATGGCGACATTCACGTCGTTTTTCGAGGCCGGCATCGGCATGGGCGCGATCGGTATGGGCGCCGTCGCCGGCATCACTGGCTACTCAATGATGTTCGCGCTCACCGCCATCTTCCCGATCATTGCCCTCGTCTACGGCTTCGCTGTCGCGCGCCCTGCCGAACGAGCGCACCATCAGTGAGCGACTCTCTCACGCCCGAGACGCTCGGGTTCGATCCGGCGCCCGGTGGATGGCGTCGCAGCATCGGCGCACGGACGCTCGACTTCCGGGTGATTCGCTCTCCGGAGGATTTCGCGCAATGCGAGCGCCTGCAGCGTGAGGTGTTCGGCGTCAGCGAGTCCGACCTGGCCTCCTACTCCATCATGGTCGTCATCCCCAAGACCGGCGGAGAGGTCATTGGCGCGTTTGACGGCGCGCGGATGGTCGGCTACATCCAGGGGTACGGCGGCTTCGTCGATGGCCGGCCACTCCTGATTTCTGACCTCATGGCGGTCGAGCCAGACGCACGCGGAGGGCTTGGGTTCGCCCTCAAGGCGCTCCAGGGCGCGCTCGCTCTGCGCGCCGGATTCCGCGAGGCAGCCTGGACAGTCGATCCGCTTCGCGCGGCAAATGCCCGGCTGAACTTCGAGCGTCTCGGCGCGACCAGCCATGTCTACGAAGAGAACGTCTACGGCGACGAGTTCGCCGGGGGATTGTACGGGGGACTGCCGAGCGATCGGCTCTTCATCAACTGGAATCTCGAGAGCGACCGGGTTCGTCACCGGTTGCTCGCCGGCCACAAGCCGCTGGAGCCAGCCGCGCTCGCCGACCTCCCCGACTATCCCGCTGCCGGTGCGCGTGTCCGCGTCGCGATCCCGGCCGACATCGACGCACTGCTGGCAGATGACCCGGCTGCCGCACGCGCCTGGCGGTTTGCCGTGCGGAGTCAGCTCGAGGAAGCATTTGCTGAGGGCTGCACGATCACCGGGTTCGCGGGATCGCGTGGCGGCGCACGCGGCTACTACCTCCTGGAGCACCGAGGCTGACGCCCGTCTCGCGTACCATGACCCGTGTCGACCGAACGACCCACCGTAGGCTGGAGAACTGATGCGCATCACCGGAGTCGAGCTGATCCCGATTCGCCTGCCGCTTGTCGAGCCATTCATCATCTCCTACGGCACATTTCCCGACGTCGAGTCGGTGCTGGTGCGACTCGAAACGGACGATGGGACGACCGGCTGGGGAGAGGGCACGCCCGACCCACATGTGACCGGCGAGACGTTTGGCGGCGTGCTGGAGACGCTGAGGCTGCTTGCGCCGACCCTGCTCGGCCGCGACCCGCTGGATCGCACCGCGCTCATCTCCGACCTGGACCGACGAATCAGCGGCAACCCGACCGCGAAGGCGGCAATCGATATCGCGCTGCACGACCTCGTCGGCCGCGCCACGGGCCTGCCGGTCTGGGCGCTTCTCGGCGGGCGATCCAGGACACACCTGACGATCTCACGCGTGGTCAGCATGAAGACGCCGAGCGAGATGGCTGCCGACGCGGTCGCCCACGTCGGCGCTGGCTTCAACACGGTCAAGCTGAAGATCGGCGACGCCAACGACGTAGCGCTCGATATCCGGCGCGTCGCCGCGGTCCGCGAGGCGGTCGGGCCGGACATCGCGATCAAGATCGACGTGAACCAGGGCTGGCGCACACCGGGGATCGCGATTCAGGGCGCGCGTGGAGTCGCGCCGTATCTCCCCGCTTATGTCGAGCAACCTGTCGACTGGCGCGACCTGGAGGGACTGGCCGAGGTGCGCCGGATGGCCGGCGTGCCGATCATGGCCGACGAGGCAATCCACGACGCCCGCGACGCGCTACGGGCGGTGTCGCTCCGCGCGTGCGATCTGATCAACATCAAGCTGATGAAGTCGGGCGGGCTGCTTGGCAGTCTGACACTGAACGCTATTGCCGAGACGGCCGGCTATACATGCCAGGTCGGGACGATGGTTGAGTCGTCGATCGCGTCCGCCGCCGGCCTGCATCTCGCCCTCGCGCTGGCAAACGTGCACACGGTTGAGATGGGTGGCCCGCTCATGCTGGCCGAGGACATCGGCGGACTGAGCGACTATTACGCCGGCGAGATGGTGCGGGCGCCAGCAGGGCCGGGACTCGGAATCGAGCCGGATGAGCGCGCGATCCAACGTTTCGCAGGCCAGCGCATCTGGATTCGCTGAGTCGGAGAATCGAAAGGCAAACCTGATGAGCGACGGTCGATCGAGCCGACAACAGCGGCGCTCCGGACGTTGGAGGCAACGACAGCCAGACCAACCCCTGCGGCATAGCCTCGATCTATCCGCCTACCTCGACGAATTGGCCGATATTCGCAACGAGTCGGGGACCAATCTGGCCGGCGCGGGGGAGCAGGCGCTGAAGGCGCTCGACCGATTCCTGGCGAGCCTTGCCAGCAACCTCGGCATGAACGACGAACGCGCCAGCCTCGGCGATTCGATCCGCTACCTCGAACGTTCCCCGATGCAGGACGCCCGCGAAATCGCGGCCCGGGCCGAGCGCTACCGGGACACACGCAATGCGCTGGCCCACAACCCGGACATCATGCTCCGGCCCGAGGCTGCCACCCGGATCATCGACGGCGTCGAGGAGATCGTCCGACTGGCCGCGATCGGGATCGCCGAGATCTCCCATCGCGCGATCGTCACGACGCGGGCCGATGAGCCGCTCGCCGAGGCACGAGACAGGATGCTTCACCACCACTACGGCCAACTCGTTGTTGTCGATTCCCGCGGCAGGCTCGTCGACCTGCTGACGGATCGCGACATCGTCGTCGCCGAGGCGCGTGAGGATATCGACGGGGACGGCCAGCGGCTGACGGTCGGCGAGGCGATCGCGTTGCGCGGCTACCGCGCGGCCGGCGTGCTCTCGCGCCACAGCGCCGCGAGCGAGGCCATCGATCTCCTGCGTGACGAACGGGTTGCCGCCGTCGTCATCACCGAAAACGGCACGATTGGCGAGGTTCCCCTCGGCATCATCACCCGCGGCGATGTGCTGAAGACATCATGAGACGCGCATTCAGCGCTTGACGACCGCAATCTTCTCCGCTTAGAGTGGGCTGGGGAAACGAACTCATCAGCAGATCATCGTGGTTTCTTGTCACGGCGGCGAGGGCCGAGAGGGAAAGCACGCATGTCGTCATCATCTGTGCGACGCGTTGCTGCGTTGGCTGCTACCTTGCTGGTCACGGCCCAGATCATCATGCTCCAGATACCGGGCGGTGGGAGTGAAGCGCAGGCTGCCGCGTCGGAGCTGGCGCCATTTCAGCGCGTCTGGTCGCGGACCGACGAGCCGATCGCGGCGGGCAAGGTCGCGAGGACGTGGATGTGGGGGCCGGCGGCAGTCTCCGGTCTCAGCTACGAGCCATACGTCGAATCTCCCGGCGGACAACGCATTGTCCAGTACTTCGACAAGTCGCGGATGGAAATCACCCAGCCCGGCGCGCCAGACGATGGGCTCTGGTACGTGACCAACGGACTACTCGTCGTTGAGCTGGTATCCGGTCGCCGCCAGATCGGTGACGCCGCATCCGAGCTACGAACGCCAGCCAACGTCAACGTCGCCGGCGACCCCGACGACACCAGCGGACCGACCTACGCCTCGTTCGGCTCGCTGCTCGACGCGCAGCCAGCCGCCTCCGGGAGTTTCCTTACCAGGAGGCTGACCCGCGATGGCAGCGTCACCGACGACGCGACGCTGGCTCGCTGGGGCGCAACGGCCGGCTCGATCGACGAGGTCACGCATCACGCGATCGCCGATCCGTTCTGGGCATTCATGACTGCGAAGGGGCTGATCATCGCAGAAGGGGTGGTCGTCACCGCGCCGCTATTCGAAAGCCCGTACTATGCGACCGGCCGGCCGATCAGCGAGGCGTACTGGGCAACGGTCCGCGTCGGCGGCACGCCGCGCGACGTCCTCATGCAATGCTTCGAACGCCGTTGCCTGACCTGGACGCCCGAGAACCCTCCGGATTGGCGAGTCGAGGCCGGCAACGTCGGCCTGCACTACCTTGCCTGGCAGACGGAGCAGGATCCTCCCATACACCAGACACCGACCGGCGCCACCACGACCGCCACAGCCACGTCACTATCCACCAGCGGTCCGAATCCAACCGCCACGAAGACGCCAACACCAATAAAAACATCGACACCCACAAAGACGCCGACATCCACGAAGACGCCGACGCCAACAAAGACACCAACACTCGCGCCGACCGCCACCACCGGCCCCCAGCATGGCACCGACTGGTTCACCGACGGCCTCTGGAACGTCGGAGAGGATGTGTCAGCAGGAACGTGGCGAAACAGTGACTCCTCGGCCGGCTGCCATTGGCAACGGCTGTCCAGCCTCAGCGCGGTTATCGTCGAGAGTCTCAGCCATGAGATCCAGACGGTGACGATCGAGCCGGGTGACGCCTACTTCCGTTCGACAACCTGCGGGACGTGGACGCTCATCGCCGCCTACCCGACACCAACCCCGATTCCGCCTGCGACAGCGACACCAGGAGGCTCCGGCGAAGCTGCCTGCCTGAATGCCGCCGAGGCAGAGGTGTTGCGGCTACTCAACGTCGAGCGACAGAAGGCCGGCCTCTCTGCGCTCACGAATTCCCGGGCGCTGAACGTCGCCTCGTACCGCCACAGCCTCGATATGACGACGCGCGATTACTTCGACCACAACACGCTCGCGCCACTCCCGGCCGGACAATCCGGCCCGTCCTTCGTCGACCGCGTGCGCGATGCCGGCTACTCGTTGCCGGCCAGCGGCTGGGCAGCTGGCGAAAACATCGCATGGGGCCACGCAACCGCCCAGGCCGTCGTGTCCGCCTGGATGGCGTCACAGGGCCATAAGGACAACATCCTGAACCCGCTCTTCACTCAGGTCGGCATCGGCTTCGCGTCGAATCCGGACGCCTACTACTGGAACGTCTGGACGACCGACTTCGCCAACGGCAACGACGGCCCCGGCTGCTGAGCATCACTGGCCAAGACCAACGACCTCGGCTACGCTTCCTGCGACGCGAGCCGGCCGCTCGCGAGCGGGGAGGCGAATGCGCGGATTCTGGCTCGTTATCGGTGTATCGGTGTTGCTCGGCCTGAGCGGCGCCTGGGCGATCGTCGAGGGCGTCTCCCAATACAACAGCACCCTCCGTGCCTACGCATCGATGGAGGTCCGCTACGTGCCGGACTCGTTCGTCTGGCTCGATCCGACTTACGGGAGTGGAACAGCGACCATCCGCTTCACCAACGGCTCGCCATCTGCCGCGACTGTCGAGGCGATGCAGCTGTTCCTTCGTTTCGATGGCGAATTCGCTGGATCGAGCTATGACGCCTGGGAGCCGCTGAAGCTACGGCCCGGAGAGACAAAGGATGTTGACCTGTTGTTTACCGTCACCTCTGGCAGCCAACAGCCTCGCGGCGGTGAGGCAACCCTCACGATCAATGGCTGGGTACGTGTCTCCTACCTTGACCTCGACCGGACCGTGACGCTCAACGTCGGAGACCGCATCGGCGTCGTCGACCGGGTGCGGGAGTAACCGCGTGGCACGACCGATATCGCCACCCCTGTACTGGTCGCTGATCGCGCTGCAGTGGCTGGCGGTTACTCTCATGCATGGCGCCGTGGTCATCTGGTCATCACGAGCGCTGGAGCGCTACATCTCGCCGCACCAATCGACGCTGCTGTTTCTCATCAGTGCCTTTGTCGGTGCAGTGCTCCTCGGATTGACGACCCGTCGGGTGGTTGTGCTTGGTATTCTGACGTTGTTGTTCTGTATTGTCGGGGCGGCCTTCCTCGGCGTGACGATCTATTCGCCGGCCTGGGAGGGGACGATCGCCCGCGTCGTCAGCGTCCAGAACTACGCCACCCAGCAGGCATTGTTCGTCCTTGTATGGTCGGCGCTGCCGGCCGCGCTCGGCGCACTGGCGGGATTCATGGCCGGCGCCGAGCTCCGCCAGGGTCTGGAACCGCGCGATCCGGACCAGGCTTCGCCGTGGTGGGAGCGCCGCGCAGGCTGACAGCGTGCCATCATTCGGGGGGTTCGAGGCGCGCCGGCCGCCCGACTTCGGAGCCATCCGGCCAGACATGCGGCCCCTCGTGCGCTCCGCCACAGAGCAGCTCGCAATCATCGCGTCGATCCACGACAACCGCACGCTGCGTTGCCAGGTCGGTTCTGGGCGTGACTGGATAGCGGCTCAGAAGCGCCGGGCGGTGGCGCAGGCAGTACTGGCGGTCGATCATCGGCAGCCTCCGCGTTTGCCTCGGCCCTGCGCCTCGGGGCCGACGTCCACGCCCGTTCGTATCTCTTGCATGCGCAAAGCATACGCCCCGGCTATCGTAGCGTGCAGTGGCAGCGGTTGTACACTCAGCGACGAGGCGAGTGAGAGGTGCGCGGCGGCAGGTCAGCCGCCCTCATGCGAGGGGTAACGGGGAATGAGCAATAGCTGGGAAGCCATCCTGTTCGACTGGGATGACACGCTCTGCGGCGCAGAACCACATCGCTACACCTTCGCCCAGCACGCCGCGGCCGACTTCGGCGTGAACCTGACCATGGCCGAGGTGTACGACGCATTCGCCCTCGCTGGAGACTCGGCTGCCGGCGCGTGGGGCCCGTTCATCGAGCGCCTGCCGGCCGCGCTCGGCATCCCGGTGTCGTGCCAGACCGAATTTGTCGAGCGCTATCGGCATCGCGATCTGATCAAGGCATTTCACCTGTTCGATGATGTCATCGCCACATTCGACTGGCTTGCCGGCCTCGGCCTGCGCGTCGGCATCATCTCGAACAACGACGAGGCCGTCGATCGCGTCAGGGAGCTGAACATTGAGAGTCGGGTCGAGATCATCGTCTCACCGGCCACCTTCGGCGTCGGCAAACCCGACCCGCGCATCTTCACCGAGTCGATGGCGCTGATGCGAGTCAACTCGACCCGCGCGATCTACGTCGGTGATTCATTCGACAATGACATCGTCGGGTCCCGGGCCGCCGGGCTGACGCCAGTGCTGATCGATCGCTTCGGTGTCAACCCACGACCAGCGGGCTATCTGCGTGTCACCCAGTTGGCCGAGCTAGCCTCGTTTGTTCCCGGAACCGCCGACGCCCCCCTGCGCTGACCATCGACACTCAGCCCGCAGGCTACGCAGATAGTGATCAAGAACTGACGTACCCCGACCAACACGGCAGGTGAGCGAACGGGCATCCAACGCCTGTATCCATCGGCCACATGCAAGCGGCGGATGACGTTCTGGCTGGAATCTGAGAATATCTTCAGAACATTGGCACAACCAGTAATTGACAGAATAGCTATCCGGGCGTAGCGTGAGAGTGTCGACCGGGCACACCTGTACTTATGGGCAGGTTGGATGCCCAATCGTACAGCGACACGCGAATGAATCCACACCACACTACGAGGCGTTGAATTCGGTCGCGCGAACGCGCATCGTCGCCTCGTGAAAGGGGGGGGAATACAGCCGGGCCAGTTGCTGGTCTACGGGGCGAGCTCTGTCATCTCTCCTGGATGAAAGGAATACGTATGGCACGCCGGCTCGTATCAATGATTGCCGCCGCGTCGATGCTCGCGTTCCTGCTGCCATTCGCTGCTTCTGCAGAGTCTTCATCTGCTCAGGGCGCGGATTGCCAGGAATTCGATACCACCGGCTTCAGTATCTGCGGCGAATTCCTCCAATTCTGGAATGCTAACGGTGGAATCCCCGTCTTCGGTTATCCCCTCTCCGACGCGCACCAAGAGACAAACCCTGACACTGGCCAGCCGCTGCTCGTCCAGTACTTCGAGCGCCAGCGCTTCGAGCTGCACCCGGAGAATCAGGGCACCGTCTTCGCCGTCCTCTTCGGCCGGCTTGGCGCGCAGATCCTCACACAGGAAGGGCGCGACTGGTGGTCGTTCCCCAAGGCTGACCCGAGCGCGGACAACTACTTCGCGGTCACCGGACACGCGATCGCGCCGATGTTCTGGAATTACTGGTCCAGCCACGGGATCGACCTGGGTGACTCAAGCATCACGTTCCGCGAATCACTGATGCTCTTCGGCTACCCGCTATCCGAGCCGATGATGGAGCTCAACCCTGACGGCGACACAGTGCTGACCCAGTGGTTCGAGCGCGCCGTCTTCGAGTATCACCCGGACAATCCGGCCGACTCGCAGGTTCTGCTGCGCCGTGTTGGCGCGGAAATCCTGACGCCGCCGGTTCAGTCCCAGGTCATCGCTACCGGTCTGACCAGCCCACGCGGACTGACCGTCACAGCTGACGGCACCGTCTATGTGGCCGAAGCTGGCACAGCCGGCCCCAATTGCGTTGATATCGGCGAGGGCCACGACGCAGTCCACGTCTGCGCAGGCGCAACCGGCGCGATCACGAAGGTCGCCAATGGCGTGCAGACGCAATTTGTAACGGGCCTTCCCTCAGTCGATTTCGGCGAGGACCCGACGGGCCCACACGATGTCGTCGTGGGTGACAATGGCCAGATCTACGCCGTGATCGGCCTCGGGTCGAAGCCTGACAACCGCACAACTGTCGGCGTCCCGCTGGTTGGTGAGCTCGCGAAGAGCTTCGGCACGATCGTCGCAGTCAATAGCGACGGCACGTGGCACAGCATCGCTGACGCGTCCGAGTGGCAGAACACCGATCCGTCCGGCACCGGCATCGACTCCAACCCATTCTCACTGGTCGCGACGGAAAGTGGCTTCGTCGTCTCCGACGCGGGCGGGAACAATCTCATCGCCGTCCACCCGGGCACAGGCGCGGAGGACACGACCTACGAAACGCTCGGCGTGTTCCCGAATCGGATGGTGACTCCGCCGCCGTTCCTCGGCATGCCTCCGGGCGTTCAGATCCCGATGCAGGCCGTCCCGACCGGTGTTGTCCAGGGACCGGATGGCGCCTACTACGTGGGCGAGCTGACCGGCTTCCCGTTCTCGCTCGGTATGGCGCGCGTCTGGCGTGTTGCCGGGCCAGGTGAACAGACCGTCTACGCGGATGGTTTCACCAACATCCTCGGCGTTGCGTTCGACAGCCACGGCAACATGTACGTCCTTGAGATGACCAAGGGCGGGCTGCTTGCTGCCGATCCGAGTAACCCGGCGTCCGCAACCGGCGCGCTGATCAAGGTCTCCCCTGACGGACACAAGACGACCGTCATGACGACCGGCCTGATCGCGCCAACCGGCATCGCAATCGGCCCGGATGACTCGATCTACATCTCCAACTTCGGCGTGATGCCGGGGATGGGGCAGGTGATCAAGGTCAACCCGTAACAGCCGATCCACACGAAGCATGCGACGCCCCCGCCGGCCAGGCGGGGGCGTCGTCGTCTCAGTCCGACCGCCGACGCCCTGCTATACTCCGGCCGGCGACCGAACCGGCATATCTATGGTTGAGGGAGCGAGAGGCGTTGCGAGACCAGTTGGCGTTTGCCGCCTACGCCGTGCTCATCATCGGCGTCCTCGTCATGCTGGCGTCGCTGTTTGCCGACCCACTGGCGCTCGGCCGGCCGGACACTGGCTTCGGGTGGAAGCAGATCCTCGGGACGATCATCGGCGCGGCAATCGCCTATGGCGGCTTTCGGCTGGTGCGACGGGTCGAGCGCGACCAGTAGGCCACGGAGGGGCATCGTGAAGGGGATCATCCTTGCCGGCGGGCTTGGCAGCCGGCTCTATCCGTTGACCTACGCGACCAACAAGCATCTGCTGCCGGTCTACGATCAGCCGATGATCTACTACCCGATCACAACGCTGGTCTCGGCCGGCATCGACGACATTATGGTTGTCACCGGTGGGCCACACGCCGGCCACTTCCTGCCGGTGCTACGGACCGGACGCCAGTTCGGCATCCGCCACCTGGAGTACACGTTCCAGGAGAACGAGGGCGGCATTGCCGAGGCGCTCAGCCTCTGCGAGGAATTCGCCGATGGCGAGCCGGCCTGCGTCATCCTCGGCGACAACACCACCGACGCCGATATCCGACCTGTCGTCGAGGAGTTTGACGGCGGCGCGATGCTGTTTCTCAAGCGCGTCCCCGATCCCGAGCGGTTCGGCTGCCCCGTCTTCGACCCGGCCGATCCCGGCAGGATCGCGAGGATCGAGGAGAAGCCGAGCAACCCACAGAGCGACTTCGCCGTCACCGGCCTGTATATCTTCGACGAGCAGGTGTTCGATCTGATCCGCCAGCTGGAGCCATCAAACCGCGGCGAGCTGGAGATCACCGACGTCAACAACTTCTACCTGCGCGCTGGCGCGCTACGCTGGGTCGAGCTGGACGGCTTCTGGAGCGACGCCGGCACCTTCCAGAGCCTCTACCGCACCAACCGCTACTGGGCAGAGCGCAAAGCAGCCCTCGCCGCCGAGGGCAAGACCTGGGGCTACGCCCCGGCCGCGCCGCTCGACGACGAGTAGGTCTACGCCAGGGTCTTCTTAGGACGCGGACGCGCCGCCATATTGTTCGCGGAGCACCGACTTCTGGAACTTGCCCGTCGATGTGCGTGGGATCGCCTCGATGAATTCGATCCGATCCGGCAGCCACCAGCGCGGGAACTCCCCCGAGAGATATTCGCGCAGCGCTTCCGGCTCGACTGACGCCCCCTCGCGCAGCACGACGACCGCCATCGGTCGTTCGAGCCAACGCGGGTCTGGCACGGCAAAGACGGCCGCCTCGGCAACCGCCGGATGGCCCATCAGTGCGTTCTCCAACGCGACCGAGCTGATCCACTCGCCACCGGACTTCACCACGTCCTTCGCGCGGTCCTGGATCTGGATGTAGCCGGCCGAATTGATCGTCACGATATCGCCGGTGCGGAACCAGCCATCCTCGGTGAACGACTCCTCGGCATCGGGATTATTGTAGTAATGCGCGGCGACCCACGGCCCGCGCACCTCCAGCTCGCCCATCGACGCGCCATCCCACGGGAGGAGTCCCTCCTCGCCCCGGGCGCGAATCTCGACAAATGCCGCCGGCCGACCCTGAGTCGCCCGGTAGACATCCTGCTCGGCAACCGAGAGGTTGTCCATCTCGGACGACAGCACGGCGACGGAGCCGAGCGGCGACGTCTCGGTCATGCCCCAGGCATGGACGACCTCCAGCCCGTGCCGGTCGCGGAACCCCTGGATCATGCTCTTCGGCGCGGCCTGTCCGCCCACCAGCAGCACTCGCAGGCTGGAGAGATCCCAGGCGGTGGGATCCTTGTCCAGCATCTGCAGCAGGCCGAGCCAGATCGTCGGCACCCCGGCGGTGATGGTCACTCGCTCCTGTTGGTAGAGCTCAAGCAGGCTGGCCGGATCGAGGAACGGACCGGGCATCACCTGCTTCGCGCCGACCATCGTCGAAGTAAACGGCAGGCCCCAGGCGTTGACGTGGAACATCGGCACGACCGGCAGGACCGTATCGCGCTCTCGGACACCCAGCGTGTCCGCCATCGCCGACGCGAACGAGTGCAGGACCAGCGCGCGGTGCGAGTAGACCGCGCCCTTGGGCCGGCCGGTCGTGCCAGAGCTGTAGCACATCGCTGCTGCCTGCTCCTCGTCGAGCGCGGGCTGCACGAACGTGTCGGCATCAAAGCCTTCGATGAATTGCTCGTAGCTCAGCATCCCCTCGGGCGCAGCGCCGTCCGCCCCGATGACGATAACGTGCTCGATGTGGCTGTTGCTGCGAATGCGCTCGACCAGCGGGAGCAGGACCTGATCCACCAGCAGCACGCGGTCGTTGGCGTGATTCACGATATAGACCAGGTCCTCGGCCGGAAGTCGCAGGTTGAGCGTGTGCAGAACCGCGCCCATGATCGGGATGCCGAAATAGGCTTCCAGATGCTGATGGTGGTTCCAGGCCAACGTTGCAACCCGGTCACCCGGCTGGACTCCGAGATCGGCGAGCGCCAGGGCGAGCTGGCGAGTGCGACGCACCATGTCGGTGTAGGTGTAGCGGTGGATCGAGCGGTCCGGCAGGCGGGTTACGATCTCCTTGCTGCCGAAGAACGTCTCGGCGCGACGTAACACCGCATCGAGAGTCAGCTGATAGTCCATCATGAGACCCTGCATAGAGACCCTCCTCGAGACTGCGAGTGCCGATGACTCTCCGACTGGCCGGCCATGCTACGCGCCCGCGCCGTAGACCTCCAGGATGGCAGCCGCGCCCATGCCACCACCGACACACATCGTGACCAGGCCAGTGCCACCACCCCGACGACGCAGCTCATGGATCAGGCTGGTGGTCAGCTTCGCGCCCGTCGCGCCCAGCGGGTGACCGAGCGCGATTGCGCCGCCGTTGACGTTGATCTTTTCCGGCTGAAGCTCCAGATCATGGGTCACCGCCAGTACCTGGGCGGCAAACGCCTCGTTGAACTCGATCAGGTCGATATCATCGAGCGTCATGCCGAGGCGGCCGAGCAGCTTCGGCACCGCCTTGGATGGCCCGATACCCATGATGTCCGGATCGACACCCGCGGTGGCGAAACCGACGAACCGCGCCAGCACCTCCAATCCACGCGCTTCGGCGTCCTCGCGGCTCATCAGCACGACCGCTGCTGAGCCGTCGCTAAACGGGCTGGCGTTCCCGGCGGTCACCGCGCCGGTGGCCTTGAATGCCGGGCGCAGCTTCGCCAACCCCTCCAGTGTCGTATCCGGCCGCATCGTTTCGTCGCGGCGCACCGGCACATCCTCGATCTCTCGCTCGACGCCATGCCAGATGTAGCGTGGCGCCGGAATGATCACGAGCTCATCGGCGAAGGCATCACGCTGCCACGCCTCGGCGGCCTTGCGCTGGCTGTGGTAGGCATACTCGTCCTGCTGATTCCGCGTGATGCCCCAGCGCTCGGCAACTCGCTCCGCAGTAAAGCCCATCCCGATATAGTCCTTGGTGATCTCGGGGTTGAGCCGGGCATGGTAGCCAGACATCGGCACCTGGCTCATCATCTCGACCCCGCCGGCCAGTACAACATCGGCCATGCCGGTCATGATCGACTGCGCGCCCATCGCGATCGTCTGCAGGCCCGAGGAGCAGAACCGATTGATGGTCGCGCCGGTCGTCTCGACCGGCATGCCGGCCCGCAGAAGCGCAAGCCGGGCGATGTTCAGCCCTTGGCCGGCCTCCGGAAACGCGCATCCCCAGAGAACATCCTCGATCGCTTCCGGCTCGATCCCGGCCCGATCAACCGCTGCGCGCATCACCGTCGCGGCAAGGTCGATGGGGTGGACGCTGGCAAGCGCTCCATCCGCCCTTCCTCTGCCGGTCGGACTGCGCATCGCGCTGACGATGACTGCCTCGCGCATCTGCCTCTCCCTGCTGTGCGAGCTGCGGGCTCAGTTCCGCAGCGGCTTCCCTGTCTGCAGTGTGTGGGCTATTCGTTGTTGCGTCTTCTCGGTCCCAAGCAAGCTCAGGAACGCCTCGCGCTCGAAGTCGAGAATGTCCTGCTCACCGACCTCGCGCGGGGGCCCGTCGCCGGCCGATAGCACCCAGGCCAGCTTCTCGCCGATAACCGCGTCGTGCGCGCTCGCCTGCCCCGCCTCGCGAAAGGCGTAGATGGCATACCGCAGGTTGCCAAGCGCGTCGCGCCCAAGCGCCTGGAAGCGCCGATCGACCGGAGCGACGTAGCCGGGCGCAAGCGCCAGCACGACTGCCTTCGCGTCGCCGATCAGTCGGTCCCTGTTCATCGTGATCCCGTCCTGCGGCCGCAAGAAGCCCATCGAGCGAGCCTCCAGCGCGCTGGAACTCGTCTGCGCCAGCGTGATCAACGTGAACGCTCGGCGGGCGGCCTCGAATGGATCAGCTTCGAGATACGGGGACAGATCTTCAGTGAAGCGAGCCAGCAATTCCTTGGTCCCGCCGCCGGCCGGGATCAGGCCAACACCGAACTCGACCAGGCCCATCGCCAGCTCTCCGGCAGCCTGCACACGGTCGCTATGCATTGCGATCTCCGCGCCGCCACCGAGCGTCAGCCCGAATGCCGCCGAGACGACCGGGAACGGTGCGCGCCGCAGGCTCATCGTCGCCTGCTGGAACCCGGCAACGAGATTCTCCAGCGCTGCCCAATCCCCCTGTTGGGCCAGATGCGCGACCGGCACGAGGTTGGCGCCAGCCGAAAAGGCGCGCGCATCATCACTGCCAATCACCAGGCCAGCGTAGCCCTGGCGTTCGATCAGGTCGAGCCCGTCGCGGAGAACGGCAAACGTCCCCTCGCCGAGCGTGTTCAGCTTCGAGTGCAGCTCCAGCATCACGACGCCGTCACCGAGGTCGACAAGCGACGCATCGTCTCCGTCGCGCAACACCGCGCCCGCCCCCTTCAGGCGTGTCAGGCTGACGACGCCCGGGCGCTCCGGCAACGGGGCCGGCGCGCCATCGAAGCCGCGGTAGGTCTCCCGGCCGCCCTCACTGGCGTAGAAGCCATCTCCCGCCGAGCGCAGCAAGTCTGGCTCGTCCAATCCAGCATCTCCGAGGCCAGCGCGGACTACCGCCAGACCGACGGCATCCATCTGCCGAAACGGTCCCAGTTCCCAGCCAAAGCCCCACTCCAGCGCACGGTCTATCGACGGGATGTCCCACGCCAGATCGGGCGCCAGGGTCAGTGTCTCGTGAGCGGTCGTCAGGAACAGAGTCCGCAGAAACTCGCCGTGCGGCCCAGGTAGATCCAGCGACTGACGGAGGCGTTCCTGGAGTGGCCGGCGGGAAAGCGCGCCGAGCTCGGGCGAGCGGGTCTCGGCCCGGGGGTGATACTCCATCGTGGCCGGATCGAGCGTCAGAATGTCCCGGCCTTCGCGCCGGTAGAAGCCGACGCCGGTCTTCTCGCCGAGGCTGCCCCGCGCGACCAGATCCTCGACCCAGACGGGGAGGCGGTAGTCGTTCCCGGTTGCCGCGGAGAGGCCGTCCGCGACGTGCTTGAGAATATCCAGACCCGAGAGATCGGCCGTGCGGAAGGTGGCCGAACGCGGTCTGCCGATCAGCTCTCCGGTCAGCGCGTCTACCTCGTCAATGGTGAGGCCGAAACGCTCCATCAATCTGATCGCCTGGATCATCCCGTAGATGCCCAGCCGGTTACCGATGAACCCCGGCACATCCTTCGCCCGGACAACGCCCTTGCCGAGGACGAGGGTAGCGAACTGTTCGATCGTCTCGACGACGTCAGGATCGGTCTCCGGGGTGGGGATGACTTCCAGCAGATGCAGGTAGCGCGGCGGGTTGAAGAAGTGCGCGCCCAGGAAGCGCCGCCGGAACGCCTCGTCACGGCCCTCAACGAGCAGACGCATCGGTATGCCGGAGGTATTCGACGAGACGATCGTGCCCGGGGCGAGGATTGGCGTCAGCCGATCGAATAGCGCGCGTTTGGGGCCGAGCTCCTCAATGACGGCCTCGATCACCCAGTCGCAGCGCGCAAGCAGATCCAGGTCATCTTCGAAGTTGCCGACCGCAATCAGCCCGGCGCGTTTCGGATCCATGAACGCGGGTGGCCGCGCCTTGAGCGCACGCTGGAGCCCACGTTTGGCCGGCTCGTTGCGATCCCGCTCGCCGGGTATATCAAGGAGGACGACAGGGATGCCGGCCGACGCTGCCAGCGCGGCGATCCCGCTGCCCATCGTGCCCGCTCCGACGACGCCGATGGACCTGATCCGCATTGCCAGACTCCTCTCCACTCGCGCCAACGCGCGACCTGACGCCGGATTATCTGGGACTGTTCGGTGGGGTCAGGTAGGTGTCTGCCTTGCTTCGACCTGCTCTCACCGACGACCGGTTGCGTTGATGGATGCCCGCACGATACGGCACGCGCCACGCCGGGAAGTCGAGATACGCGCCCCGGTTAACGGCGCCCCGGGGCGCTTCGGCCGCGTTCGCGCACGAGCTCGCGCGCCATGATCACTCGCTGGATCTCGCTGGTGCCCTCGTAAATTTGCAGCAGCTTCGCGTCGCGGAACAGCTTGGCGACCGGGAACTCCTCGGAATATCCACTGCCGCCAAAGATCTGGATCGCTTCGGTGGCGGCCCACATCGCGCCGTCAGCCGAGAACGCCTTGGCATACGAGGCGGCGAGGGTATTTCGCTCGCCGGCGTCGTAGAGCGACGATGCCTGGTAGGTCAGCAGACGCGCCGCTTCGGCCCGCATTCCCATCTCTGCAATTTTGGCAGCAACCAGTTGGTGCCTGATGATCGGCTGACCCATCGTCACCCGCTCCATCGCCCAGGTCAGTGACTCATCGAGGCAGCGCTGAATCACGCCGACGGCGATGGCCGAGATCATCGGTCGGGAACGATCGAAGACGCCCATCGCGATCAGAAAGCCGTCGCCCTCGTTACCGAGCCGATTCGCGGCTGGCACCGCGACATCGTTGAAGAAGATCTCTGAAGCATGCGACGCTCGCTGGCCGAGCTTCGGCAACGGGTTGCCGACATCGACCCCGGGCGTGTCACGCTCGACGATGAATGCGCTGATCCCGTTGCGGCCGGCATCCGGATCGGTCTTGGCGAAGACGACGAAGAACTCGGCATGCGGCGCGTTAGAGATCCAGATCTTGCTGCCGTTCAGGACATAGTCATCGCCGACCCGGCGCGCGCGAGTTGCCAGCGATGCAACGTCCGAGCCGGCGGCCGGCTCGGTCAGCGCATACGCGCCAAGCGTCCCGCTCGCCATTCGCCCGAGATATTCGCGCTTCTGCTCGTGACTCCCCGCAATCAGAATCGGATCTGATGTCAGGGTGTTGATGCCGAGCGATGTCGCGATCCCGGCGCAGCCCCAGCCGAATTGCTCGGATGCGATAGCCAGCGTGGAGAGCGTCGCGCCCGCGCCGCCGTATTCCTCCGGCACGGTGAGCGAGGTCAACCCCGCCTGCTGGGCCTTGTCGATGATGTCGCGGGGGAACTTGTGTTGCAGGTCGTACTCGGCAGCGACCGGCACGATCTCACGTTCCGCGAACTCGCGCGCCAGATCACGCGCGGCCTGCTGCTCGTCGGTGAGCCGGAAGTCCATCGGCGTCTCCCTTCAGGGTCTATCCCGCGTCATCATCGCCGCGCGATCATCTCGTATCCACTATAACGCCCCTTACCAGAGCCGCGGCGGAAATATTGACTCACGGAGACCTCATGCCGGCCTGGTTGTCCAGGTAGTGTCAGACAGCTCGGAACCAACCGTCGCCGATCCTGCGTCGTCGACGAGTCCGTCGAGCGACGACCCACCAGCGGCCAACGCCGCATCGATCCCCGCGCGCGTGGAGGCCGCCACATCACCGTCCAGCGGCACCAGCCCGTAGGGCCCACGCGACAGCGTCACATCCACTGCCGAGAGCACTGGAGCGCGGCCGGCCAGACGCACCATGCCAGCTTCGTCCATCGCTGGCATTGGCCACATCGACGCAGTGGTCTTCGGCGCAATCTGGCGCATACGCGCCAGGAGCAACCAGAGCAGCCCTCCGACCATGAACACGACCAGAATAGCGAGCACCCACATCTGACTGGAATCACTCATCACTATCTACCTCTCCAGGTGATAATCCTGAATCGACCGTTACTGTTCCTCGCAATCCTCCGTCCATCATGTCCTGCGGAGGAGGATCACACCACGAGGCCGGCGACTCCTGGCTCAGCCACCGGTCGGAAACCCCAGCCCGAGACGCCGCAATGAGACCCATCGGCCGTCCCCGACGATCAGGTGGTCGATGAGGTCGATATCGAGGAGGGACGCGGCGCGAGCCAGCTCGGCGGTCAGGCTGATATCCGCCGCAGACGGAGTCGGGTCGCCACTGGGGTGGTTGTGAGCGATCGCGATGGCCGGGCAGTTCGCTCGGATGGCCTCCCGAAACACCTCGGCGACCCGGACCTGGGCGCTGTTGACGCTTCCCTGATAGACGGTCGTAATGCGTTCGACACGGTGTTTCGTATCGAGGACGGCGACCCGAAGCTCCTCGTGCTCCAACGCCGTCATCGCGGGCTGGAACAGAATCGCGAGATCCTCGGGGCCGCGAACCTGCGCGCGCTCCTCGGGCGTGATCTGTGCGATGCGTTTGCCGAGCTCGATCGTTGCCAGCAGCTTGATCGCCTTGGCCGGCCCCAGTCCCCTCACCTGCAGCAGCGAGTCCAGGTCGCGCCTCATCAACCCGCGCAGGCTGCCACTCTCGGCGATGATTCGTTGGGCCAGGGTCGTCACCGGCTCGCCCTTCGTGCCTGTGTTCAGCAGAATCGCCACCAGCTCGGCGTTCGAGAGCGCGCCAGGGCCACGCAAGCGCAACTTCTCACGCGGGCGCTCCTCTTCGGGGAGCTCCTTCATCGCCAGCCATGCGCGCGCAGGAACTTCCGTCATCCCGCCCACACCTCTCGTTCACCCGCAGAAGATGAGCGCAGTATAGCGGACATTGTTTCGCGCCGAACGGAGTGCGGGAAGTGCCGCCTGACAGTACACTTGATGCCGTCGATGCAGACCGCCGCAATCGATCCCGCCATGCACCAGCCCGAGCGTCTGCGCACTCGAAGAGGACTGGAATGATGACGACTATCGAGCCACGCGAGCTGAACTGCCCCGTCTGCGCAACGACATTCGCTGCACAAGTGCTCACGAGCACCAACACACTGGGGATGCGGACGACCGATCTGAGGACGCTGGCCGCGGGGTTCCAACCCCAGGAGTTCATCGTCCACACCTGCCCAACCTGCGGATACAGCGGAGAGAGCGACCAGTTCCTGTCGGTGGGGCATGTCGTGCCCAGCGTCAGGATCGACGCGGAGTTGACCGCTCGAATCCGCTCCTCGATCACCCCGCTCGTCCAGCGCGGCAAGATCGACGCGGCGCGGCGGTGGGAGCTGGCGGCCTGGGTGACAGAGTGGAGCGGCGCGCCCGACGAGGACATCGCCTGGCACTACCTCAACGCCGCCTGGTGTTGTCAGGACATGCGCGCAATGGATGAGGCCGCGCGGGCCGGCGGCCTGCCGCGCCCGTCTCACGACACCGTCGCCGACACCCAACCGCCGATGGAAGACGACGCGATGAATGAAGCGCAACCGTTGGCGGTGGGCGATCTCGCGGACCGTGAGCGCCAGTATCGGCGCTATGCCGCTGCCCGGTTCGAGCGAATGCTATCCGCGGCCGATATCGCTGATGACGACCGCGAGATGTATACGTACCTCATCGGCGAGCTCTACCGTCGCGCGGGCGACCAGCGTGCCGCAGCCCGATGGTTCACGCGCGTTGGCGATGGCGACTCCGAGTGGGTCGCGCTAGCCCGTCGCCAGCGGAGCGATCCAACCGAAATGATCCAGACAAGCTAACGGCGCGCGTGCACCTGGCGATGACACGCGCCGCAGAGCGTCGTCAGGTTATCGAGCGTGTTAGCGCCGCCGCGAGAGAGCGGCTTGACGTGGTGGGCATGGAGAGCCAGCCGCCGGCCACCCTTGCGGCCGCAGCGTGTGCAGCGATGGCGATCCCGCGCGTAGACACTCCGGCGCAGCGATGCCCAGTTGCGCGGGTAAACTCCTGCCTCCTCGATCACGCCAAGACTACGAAGCCGCACCTGCGCATCTTCATAGCGCCGGCTCGCGCGGCGGATGGCCCGGTTGCGACGGCCGAACAGGTTCCATCGCTGCGACGACGCGCGTAACTGCTGGCCGGCCGCACGGTACTCACGTCGCGCGTCGCGAATCTTGCGTTGTCGCCGCCCGAACGGCCAGATCATCGTCGCTCCTCCATCGTCGGCCCGATGATAGCCCACCGGATCAGCGTGTTCGCCCGTCAGGAGAGCAGGCTCGCCGAACCACGACTGAGCACCACGATACCGGACACCGCCAGACCAAGCCCGAAAGCGAGCGCGATCCGATGAAGATCGGCAGTCGGCCAGTGCTCCCCGAACATGAACGGTGCAGCGATCACCGGCAGCATCGATTGCAGCCCGAGGATAATCGGGACGACATTGCCGGCCCGGCCATACTTCAATGCGTCCAGCTCGTTACTGAAGCCAAGGAGGCCGAAGCTGACCACGCCGACCAGAATCAGCGCCAATGGTCCTGTGTGCAGTGATGGCGAGAGATAGAGCGCAATCCCGAGGTTGAACATCCCATTGCCAGCGAAGCCGGCGCCGGACGCGACGGCGCTGATCCGCGGCCCGCCCCGATGATGAATCAGCCGCAGCGCGGACGGCGCAAACGCAACGGGGAGGAGTAGCAGGGCGAGCAGCACCCAGACTCCCGGATTCGGCGCAGCGGTCGCCCGGGCGGGCGGAGACAACGCGACGAGGACCATGCCCACCGCGACTGCAACTGCGCCGAAGATATCGCGTCGGGTAACCTGCTCATGCAGCGCCCGGCGCGCGAGGACGAGCAGCAGACCCAGGCTGCCGGCGTAGATCCCTCGCGACACAGTCAACGGTATACGAGTCAGAGCCAACACCTCGAGCGTCCAGCCGACGACCGTCAGCCCGATCCCCGCGAGCCCCTGGGCGCGGCGAAAGACACCCGCGAACAGCCGGGCTCCGGCAGGCTCGGGCGCTCGTCTCGAGCCGATCGCGAGCAGCACCGTCGAGCCGTTGTAGGCGACGGTTGCGGCGATCATCACGAGCACTCCGATCGCCATCGTCAGCGTCGTGTCGCAGGGCGCCGGGCGAAACAGGTCAACGACCGCCCGCCGGCCTTTCGGCTGCCGCCCAGGGAAAGCCCGAGCGAGCGGGATTGCGCAATCCGTAACCGCGGCTTTATCATCGAGCAGGGTGGGTCAGGAGCCATTGTGTCGCATTCACGCGTCGATCGATCGTTGTGCAGGAGCGCCGCATGTATCGCCCGCATCCGTCCTGGGTTGTCCGGCTCGGTCGGTCGATCGTTCCGGCGCGTCCGCGACCACCGGTATACCACCTGCCACCGGTCATGATGGCGCGATGTGTCGGATCGGCGCTGCGCCACCAGCGGCGCGATGTCTGGCACGACGTGATTCATCTCTCGGATTCCATGCGACCCCAACCATTGATCCTCGGCATCGAGAATGTGCCAACGATCGGGGTGTGTGTCGTGCTGCCGAATCACTACGAGCGGAAGGATGCGATCTGGGTCGGGTGGGGCGCGATCGCCATCTCCGCAGCCATCGCAAGGCGACGGAGCCGCGGCGGCACGATTCATTGGGTGATGACAAACACCTGGCAGGATTGCTACCTCGGACCATGGCGTTTCCCTCCCGCCTATCTGGAATGGGTGCTCAGACGGTTCTCTCATCTCTACGGGATCATCATCATGCCCGAAGATGTGAGCGACGTCCCCCAGCGCGCGACTGCCCTCCGCGAGCTCGTTCGCGCGTTGGGCGACCCGGCCGGCCCTGTCATCGCATTCCACCCGGAAGGTGGCGGGTTCGAGACGTTGATCCGGCCTCCCCACGGCATGGGGCATCTGTTGTCGATGCTCGACTCGCGCCATCTCACCTGCATCCCAACCGGAGTGTACGAGGACCTCGGCCGCCTTGTCGTGCGATTCGGCGCACCGCTGCCGGCCGGCTCGCTCGTCGGACTCTGCGACGCGGAGGCGTCCGACGCCGTCATGCGCGCAATCGCGAACCTCGTGCCGCCGCGCGATCGTGGGGTGTATTCGGATCTCCCGGCGCCGGCCAGGTCGCAGATTGCCGAGCCAGCGACGCGTGCCTGATCCCCCGGGCGTGCGGGAATAGCACGGTATACTGATGCACGCGCCGCGCCCCACTGGCGCGGCGTTTCGATAGTTGCGGCAACGCCATTCCCAGACACACCAAGGAGCTCCCGTGATTCTCAGGCGCATCTTCCAACGACGGACCGAGGCCCAGCCGGAGCTAGAGGAGGGCCTCAAAAAAACGCGGCGCGGCATCTTCGCCGACATCACCGCGCTCTTCGACCGCTCCGACATCGACGAGGAGCTGTTCGAAGACCTCGAAGCGCTGCTGATTCAGGCCGACCTCGGCGTCGACACGACGATGGATGTCGTCGAGGCGCTACGCGAGGACATCCGCCGCGAGCGCATCACCGACCCGGCCATCGCCCGCACATATCTGCGCGACGAGATGGTGAAGCTGCTGGAGAACGCGACGAAGAACCGCAAGGTCAAGATCTTCCAGCGCGGCGTGCCGTTTGTCATCCTCGTCGTCGGCGTGAACGGCACCGGCAAGACGACGACGATCGCCAAGCTGGCCAACTTCCACAAGTCGCGCGGCCGCAACGTCATGCTGGTGGCCGGCGACACCTTCCGCGCCGCCGCCATCGACCAGCTCAAGGTCTGGGGCGAGCGCGTCAACGTTCCGGTGATCGCCCACGGGCCGGGGGCCGATCCCGGCGCGGTGGTGTTCGACGGCATGCAGGCAGCGCACAACCGCAACGTCGACATCCTGATCGTCGACACCGCCGGCCGGCTGCATACTAAGCATGACCTGATGGCCGAGCTGTCGAAGATCCGCAAGATCATGCAGCGCTACGTGCCGAACGCCCCGCAGGAGGTGCTGCTGGTCATCGACGCGACGACCGGCCAGAACGGCCTCATCCAGGCGCAGAAGTTCACCGAGGCGACCGACGTATCCGACATCGCCATCGCCAAGCTCGACGGCACCGCCCGCGGCGGCATCGCCTTCGCCATCGCGCGCGAGCTGGGCACGCCCATCTCCTACGTCGGCACCGGCGAAAAAGTCACCGACTTCGCCGAGTTCAACCACGAAGCCTTCGTCGACGCGCTGTTCTTTGACGAGGGGGAGGCGTAGATGAAATTCCGCACGAAACCATCAGGTCTATTTGTACTTGAACGCAGCCGTCTGGTACACATCACCTCTATTCAGGTCACACCTACCGCAATTTGGGCATCAAACATCATGAATCGACCACTATATCGCTAGAAGAAGATACATGTATCGGCGGTTCTGTGATAGGGAAAATTACGTAAGTATCACTGGTATCGTGAATCGATACTTCTGAGGAATCCGTTCTGACTACATGGACGAGCGGAATCCTTGCCCACCCATCTCAGTGGCGTTTTCTCATTGATCGGAATAACAATAGAACAGAGCTGATGAGAATCACTCCAAGCATCAGCACCAATACGATCCGCACACCCCGCGACGATCCGGAAGGCGACGCAACTAGTGGCACTAGCGCTAGGAGTAGGGCAGCCCCAAAGGCGGTGAAAACGACAACGGCCACGATACCTCTAGCCTGCACAAGTCTCTCCTTCGTTTGATTCCATTCCGTCTCTAAACTCTTGTTTTCTCCGAGCGCTCGTATGTAGATTCGGACAAAATCGCATTGTCCTCAATGAGGCTCCCCTGAACCACTTGTTTGATTTCGGCGGATGCAATAAGCAGGAACGAGTGGTTCTAGAGTTGGCAGCTCCTTTCACTCTAGAGCGTTATTCACAGAGGTTGCGGCAGGGATAGCCAAGGCCCGCCCGCGCAGATCAACATGATCGGTACCCATGCTAGCTAGCGGACGAAAGCCAGCATGGGTTTCTTCGCAACCACGCCTCAGGCGCTCTAGTAGGTGCTGAGAAGTGCTGATCCTGTGTACTCCTCGCCCCACCAATCGCAGCCTAGCGACGTGTCGTTGATCGATTCGTCAACATACCAGTCGCCGCCGTACGCGATCCACGTACTCATGTACGTGTTATTCACTGTGCCGTTGTTTTGCAACTGCTGGCAGCCCATATCCCACCCACCAGCACTAATACCACTCGCGTACCAACCCTGATCCCAGTAAAGGTCGTTTCCGGGATCAAGCGGATCGGTGAGGTATGCGAACGCATGAGTGATGGCAATCGTATTGCAGCCGTACGTCCAGTTTGGGTCGTCCTTATACTGGACGCCAGTCCGCACAATTCCACCTTCGGCACTGTAGCTCATGTATCGGGTGTATTGATATGCAATCCCACAGCTTGACAACGCCTTAGGATTGCTGCTTGTGTCAATCATCTGGTTCTGCGCCACGCGGTACTCAGCCTTGAGTTGGCTCAATGCCCGTTCGTCACGAACAGTGTCTCCGGTCACAACGACGTAACCCAAACCTAACGCTCGAGCGGTTGCTTCCGCCATACGCGTGCTGTGCAGTACAGCGCCAAGTTGGCAGGGCTCAGTGTCCTTCCGGATTAGGTTTCTTCGATCCTCGTTATCATAGACTTCCCAAGTCGTGACGCAGGCTGACTGTACTGTTACGTCCTGAACGACGATAACCTCGCTTTCTGAGTCGTCAGCGCTTACCGACGACGCTGGTAGCAGAAGGACGAAGAGCGCAATCGTGAGGGAGATACACCGAATAGAGGTACCCACATGAACTCGGAGCCTCGAGTGCAACATGACAGTTCCATCCTTCTGTTCGCATCCAAAAGCCGCCACGGGCCTTTCCTCAGAAGCTTTCATTCGACGACTTCACCACCCTTCTCATGGCATCGACACATCGCGCAAACTGCAACCTTTGTATTGGCGAGATTTCGACCGTGACACTACTCCCGACTTGCTCGATGCCAATTGTGATAACAGAACAGCATGTTTGATGCCATCGCCGCAAAGATGTTCTTTACATGGGCAGTCCATTTGTGCGTGAAGCAGTCACCAAGCACCGTCGCATCGAACCTATTGCCGCCATCTCGATGCTGAGACCTCTCCAGAACCGATCTACTTCGTCTTCACGAAGCAAGGCAAACTCGAGCGCGCCATCACGAGGATCACGAAGTTCCCTATTCCAAAGCAATCATCTCGGCCCCTGTGCGGCGCAGCAACACCTGCCATCGCTGTGGATTCTCTGGATAGAACTCAAACACGGCACGTTCGAAATACTGGGTCAGGACAGTATCCCCGTCGGCGTTCGTCTCAACTGCTGGCTCGGTCAGCGGATAGCCGAAGAGCGCCAGTGATTCGCGGAAGCTGTAAATCGAATAGGCAGGTTGGTCGCCGAAGTCCAGCCCGTATCCCGACCAGTACTGCCAGAATTCCGGCGCGATAGCGTGCCCGGTCTCAGGGAAGTAGTGTGGATCAGTTGGATCCACAGTCGGCTCCGATTGCCAGTCGCATCCCTGGGTCTGTAACAACTCGTCGCCGAGACGACCGAGCAGCACGATATAGGGCGTGCCTGCGTATTCCGGGTGTAGCTCAAAGCGCTGACGCTCGAAGTACTGGACGAGCACGTCCTCGCCGGTGTCAGGGTTCGTCTCAATCGTCGCGTCGGTCAGCGGGTATCCGAAAACCGGCAAGCCGCCTGACTGCTGCCAGGTAAAGAGAAATTCTCCAGCCACCGTGTGCCCGGTCTCCGGGAAGTATTGAGACGAATTGATATCGAAGATCGTGTAGGCAGCGATGGCGAAAGCCCCATCTTCGAAATACGGACGCCCCGGCGGCTCGGCGGACCAAAAGATCGTGGCACCAGGTTCGGTGACGCTCGGCGGGCACGGATTTACCTGCGCGTTGAAATAGCCATCGGTGTTCGCAACAGTCTCGTATACGACTGCATCAGCAATAGGTCGCCCAGTCGCGGGCGAAAGTGGACGCAGCACCACTGTGCTGTCAGGGGAAAACCCGCTTCCTTCAAGATCGACTGGAAGTCCGCACCCACCATGCGAAGGCGAGATCGTTAAGATCCCCTGCGGCGCTATACCCTGCTCCGCGCGCACAGGAGCATCGGGGAATACGCCAACCAGGAGCGCGAGCAGCAGCGCCATGACCAGCCGGGACACTGCGTCCAAATTAACAGGGGATCGATCCATCACCAGCAACCTCTCGTGGAACTCCGCAGGCCCAGTGCACTGATGTCGCGGACAGCTAGTAGATGTAGAGCATGTAGTAGGTCTCATCGTCGCCGTTGGCTGGCGTTGACATGTTGTAGTCGTAGGGCGGGCAGCCGATTCGGTACTGCCAAAGCTTCGGCCCGTAGATGACACTGCTACACAGTGTTGGGTTCCACGTTGGTCCAGGAATCCAACATGAACCAGTTTGCGGCTGCTGCGACCAGTAGCCGTGGCAAGTGTTCGAGCCTGAATTTCCTCCCACTATGTAGACGCACAAACGCCCCAAATTCGGACATTCTGGTAAGCGTGACCTTTGTGGGACGACGATTCCCGGGGCATCGGGTGAGTGCTGACGTGGACTACCCGCCCGGGCAGACGCATCCCGACGTCAAGACTAGGCAGATCGGCCCGTGGTTCACTGAGTTCGTCCCCGGGCACCTCGGGAACCCGATGGTCGGCCTCATGGAAACGATGAGCAAAGGCGATCCGAACGTCGGGTAGCACGCGTCGAAGACACGACAGACTGATGTGGGAAGTGCACCGGCACTTGCCCTCCGCCCGCGCAGGTGTCATCCTTTCTGGCAGTTCACGCACACATCACCGGGCCCGTTCGTTCTGCCACATACATTGCCTGCCCGGCTAACTTCGACTGGGGGCCAAGCAGTGCGCAGTTCGATTGTTCGCGTATACCTGCTGCCACTCAGCATTGCAATCGCCGCTGTCCTGGCGATCTACAGTCGTGTTATCCCCCTGGCCTTCTTCTTTGATGACCCAATCGATCTGACACGCGCCGAGAGTCGGAGCTACTGGGCGTTGTTGTCATCGTCCGAAGGTTATCAGTACTATCGACCAATTCCGTTCGTCATCTGGAAGTTGCTGCGCGGAGTGCAGGGTCACTTCGACCACACAACACTGCATCTGATTCCGCTCATCGCTCACGCCGTATCTGGCTGGCTGATCTACCTGCTCCTCCGGCGACTTGGGACAGGTTGTTGGGCGCTCGTACCCATGGTCCTGTTTCTCACCGCGCCGTTTCACTATCAGGTGCTTCCGATCATCGGGCCAACAGCACACGTCCTGGCCGGTCTGTTCCTGCTGGCGAGCCTGAACCTGTACGCCGTTGCGCGGCTACATGACGACTCGGGCCAAGCTCGCTACCTCCATGCTGGCGCGCTGATGATGTCGATCCTCGCGCTCTGGTCGCACGAGTCGGGCGTCGTTGTCGCACCGCTCATCGTTGGGCTTGAGGCGGTGGTCATGTTGAGGCAGTCCGATCGTCGACCATCGCTCTGGCCGCTCGCCCATATTGCTGCGGCAGGTGCATTCTTCCTTGTCTGGTCAACGATCGACAAGCTGCCGTCCACTGAACAGACGAACCTCGCCGAAGCCGGGCCAAAAGCGTTGTTCTTCCTGCAGGGCTTCACCTACCCGGTCTCGGCGCAACTCATCTGGCTTGAAGATCATCTGGGTGTTTCCGTTGGCATCCTGCGGGCTGGCATCGCCGCGATCATGCTCGGGCTGCTCGCGTATTGGTTTGCTATGAAGCGAACAGAGAATCGCTGGATCGTGGTCCTTCCGCTGGCTGGATTGGCGATTGGCACTGTCGCAGCACTGCCATCAATGTTGCGGTTGTCGTGGGGGTATGTCGAGAACGGGCCACGCCTGCTCTATCTCGTGATGATCGGGGCGGCGCTATTCTGGGGCTTGCTGCCGTCGCTCGATTTCGGCAATCGGCACGCCACGCTTGTCTGGCGTATCGCCTCGACAGCGCTATTGTTCAGTGTCGTCGTGCAGTCGTGGCGCTTCGTCAACGTCCGGCTCGATATGTTCGAGAGCGGCAGCGCAACGATCGGTTCGATCGTCCGGCTCGGCGAACAGTATCGAGGTCAGCGGATCGTCGTCGCCAATATGCCATCGTGGTTCGCCCTGGGGGGATATGAATATCGCTACGGCCATTTTGGTATTCAGGTCGTGCCGTTCTACCTCGGCCTGGATGGAGTCGTTTACGTCAACTCAAGCCAGATGGCTCATGCTGACGTGCAGTCGGTCTCGTGGCAGCCAGACGTAGCTGGGGGTCCCTTCTCGTTCGGCCCACACGGGGTAGACACGACACCCGGACAAATGGACAGTCTGCTTCGCGAGGGATACCGATTGGTGACGGTAACTCCAACCAGTGACCATTACACCGTCCGGGAAGTCGGCCGCTTGACGCCAGACGCAGCGACGCAATTACTCACCAGTCCGGGTAGCATCGACGGCAACACCTGGCTGGATTCCATCCGCGCGGCGCGCACGAAAGCGAATCCAGAATTGCTGACGGTCTTTGTCACCTGGAATGTCGTCGGTGCGCTCGATGAGAACGCCGAAACGGTGATTGAGGTCCGTGACGACGCCAATCACCTGATTTATCAACACGTCGGCTACGCTCTCGGCGGCATGTCCGCGCCACGCCTCTGGCAGGCTGGCGACAAGATCGCCGACTCGGTGGCTTTTCCCGTCCCGAATGACGGCGCCTACACCGTCCATGTGGGCATGCAGCGCATTGGAACCGGAGAGCGACTGCCGGCGTACCTGCCCGATGGCAGCGCCGCGGTCGATAATATGCTCCCTGTCGGTACGGTGCATGTCGTCGAGGGGCGGATCAGCGTCGATTCACGCTAACCACAGAGCGCAGATCGCCAGCATTGGTTTAGATTATGGTTACGTAGGACAAATCGACGTACGCGGTATGTGCGTATGCCATGTACCATTTATCGCATGGCGTCTGACCATCACGAAACCGAACTCACATCCACATCGAACCCGAAGCACCGGAAAGACAGACAATGTTTGAGACACTGACCGACCGGCTGAACAACGCCTTCGCCAAGCTGGGCAACAAGGGCAAGCTGACCGAGGCGGATGTCGACGAGGTAATGCGCGAGGTCCGCAGGGCGCTGCTGGAGGCGGACGTCAACTTCAAGGTCGTCCGCGAATTCGTCGCCGCCGTCCGCGAGCGCGCGGTCGGCGAGGAGGTGCTGCAGGCGCTCAGCCCGACCCAGACCGTCATCTCGATCGTCAACGACGAGCTGATCAAGGTCCTCGGCGCCGAGCCTGTCCCGCTCCAGCAGGCGGACACCGGCCCGACGATCATCATGCTGGTCGGCCTGCAGGGCTCCGGCAAGACGACCCACGCCGGCAAGCTGGCCAACCACCTGCGCAAGCAGGGGCGCAATCCGGTCCTCGTCGCTGCCGACGTCTACCGGCCGGCCGCCGTCAATCAGCTGGAGACGCTCGGCCGCCAGCTGACGATCCCCGTCTACAGCGAGGGGACCGACCAGAAGCCGCTGGCGATCGCGAAGAACGCGCTGCGCTCCGCTCGCGACCGCGGCCAGAACCCGATCATCATCGACACCGCCGGCCGGCTCCAGATCGACGACCGGATGATGCAGGAGCTGGAGGAGATCGAGCGCGACATCCGCCCGACCGAGATCCTGCTGGTTGTCGACGCGATGACCGGCCAGGAAGCGGTCAACGTCTCGCAGGAATTCGCCCGCCGTCTGGGCCTCACCGGCCTGATCCTGACCAAGATGGACGGCGACGCCCGCGGCGGCGCGGCGCTGTCGATACGCTCGGTGGCCGGCATCCCGATCAAGTTCATCGGCACCGGCGAGCGTATGGACGCCATCGAGCCGTTCTATCCCGACCGCCTCGCCTCGCGCATCCTCGGCATGGGCGACATGCTCTCGCTGATCGAGCGCGCCCAGGAGCAGGTGACCGAGGAAGAGCGCCAGGCGCTGGAAGAGAAGATGCTCGACGGTCAGTTCGACCTCGAGGACTTTCTTGGCCAGCTCCAGTCGCTGAAGAAGATGGGGCCGCTGACCCAGCTGCTGGAGATGATTCCCGGCATCGGACAGGCCGTGCGCCAGCAGAACGTCGAGATCTCCGACGATTCCTATAAGCAGGTTGAGGCGATCATCTACTCGATGACGCTGCAGGAGCGCCGCCACCCGGACATCATCAAGCCCAACCGCCGGCGGCGGATCGCGGCCGGCTCCGGCACGACCAGCGAGGACGTCAACGACCTGCTGAAGCAGTTCCGCGAGATGCAGAAGATGATGGCGCAGATGGGCGCGCTGGCCGGCGGCGGGATGCCGGGCGGCAAAAAGGGCAAGCGCGGCGTGATGAGCCGGATGCCCGGTCAGCTCGGGCAGGTCGGCCAGATGCGCGACATGATGAAGCAGATGGAGGCGGCCGGCATCGACCCCAGCCAGCTCGGCGGGATGCCCGGCATGCGCCCGGGCGATATCGACGCCATGATGCAACACGGCGGCCAGCTTGCGCCGCTCAACCAGCGCGCGCCTTCGAAGAAAGCTCGCGAGCACGCCAAGCCGCCCCATCCGCAAGGCGGCAAGCGACGCAAGAAGCGCTAGCGACTGAGAGCTCAGCGCACTGCCAGAACCAGTGCCATACTAAGGCGGCGGCGACACACGGTTCGCCGCCGAGTTCGTCTCGCGACCTTCATTCCGCCACACGACACCGTCAGGCTCGCCAGATGTCACACATTCGGAGGTAACCGCGATGGATCACGAGTTTCTCGTCTCGACCCAGTGGCTCGTCGAACACCTCGACGACGCGAATATCCGTGTCGTCGATTGCCGATACGCGTTCGATGAGGACATGGAAGAGGCGTATCGCGATAGCCACATCCCCGGCGCGGTCCACCTCAACTGGTCGCGCGACCTGTCTGACCCCGACCACCGCGTCGAGAACATGATCGCCCCGCCGCAGCAGGTTGCCGCAATGATGGAGAAGCTCGGCATCGGAGACGACACGCGCATCGTTGGCTACGACCAGGAGGGTGGCCACTTCGCCGCGCGGCTGTGGCTCGTGCTGGCCCGCTACGGCCACGGCGAGCAGATGCGCATCCTCGACGGCGGCTGGATGGCCTGGATCCAGGAAGGCCAGCCGGTGACCGCCGACGCGCCTCGATCGATCGATACAACCGGCGCCAGGTTCACGATCGATCCGAACCAGGCCCGGCCCGGCCTCGTCGCCGACTGGAGCGACGTCAACGCCGCAATCTCGAACCCCGAGACCGTCATCCTCGATGTCCGGCGCTGGAGCGAATATACCGGCGAAGAAATCCGCGCCGCGCGGGGCGGACGCGTGCCCGGCGCGACATGGCTGTTCTGGCAGGACAACCTCGATTGGGATGGCGACCGGCGCTTCCGCTCGCCGGAGGTGCTGGCCGAACGCGCCGCGAGCGTGGGATTGACTCCCGACACGCCGATCATCACCTATTGCCAGGGCGCGGTGCGCGCGGCCCATGCCGCCATTGCGCTCAAGATGGCCGGCTACGACAACATCAGGGTCTACGACGGTTCATGGGCAGAGTGGGGCAACCGGCCGGACTTGCCAATCGCGGCAGGCGAAGAATAGCAGCGCGGCCGCTACTCCTCTTCCCACTCCTGGGGGCGAACGACGACGCGGTCGTGCTCGGGGTCAATCTCCAGCACGACGCTCTTGAGAGCCGGGAAGAGGTGTTCGCGGCCGTGCTCGTCGCGCACGACGTAGATATCCACCTCGCCAGAATCGATGATCTCAACGAGCGCGCCGATCTTCTCGGCAGATTCGAGGTAGACCGACAGGCCGATAAGCTGGTAGTGGAAGAGCTCGTCCGGCTCCAGAGAGCGAAGCTGCGATCCGGAAATCCGCACGATCGTCCCGCGCAACGCTTCTGCCCCATCGCGAGTCGTGACATCCGCGAAGCGCAAGAGTGCCTGCCGGCCATGCAGCCGGATGCCCGTCAACGCGTGTGGCGCCGGGTCATCGTTGAAATAGACTCGACGGAGCTTGATGAGGCGTTCGGGAGCATCGGAATAGACGTCCATCTTGATCTCTCCGCCGATGCCGTGCGCAGCAACGATCCGCCCGATCGAGAGAAACACCTCGCTGGGCGGGGCCGATGGGTCCGGGTTCGTCGGCGATGCAGGTCGGGCGGCTGTGCCGGCGTCACGCCAGGGGGTGCGATGGCGGGGAGGCTCAGGAGTCGATGTCAAGGCTGGCTCGCAGACCCTTTCGCGACGCGGCGATCATCAGGATCGTGCGCATCGAACGGGCGATACGCCCCTGCCGGCCGATGACACGGCCCATGTCCTCTTCCGGCACCCGGATCTTAATGTGGACATTCGAGCCGAGCCGTTCCGGGATGATCTGGATGCCTTCGACGTCTTCCACGACGTTCTCGACCATGTATTCCGTTAGCGCGACCAGGCTGTCGATTGCGCTGTCATCTGCGCCACTACCCTCGGAGTCGGCGTGCGAATCCATATCGGAGCCCTCCATGCTGATGCCCGTCCCCTTCCGGGAGACCTGCCGCTAACAACAATACTGGCTACCGCACGAAGACGGTAGCCAGCCTGTCGAATCACGCAGAATTACCGGGGCAGCGCGGCTTCGCGCTCCCGATATCAGGCAGTTGCCTGCTCGGCGGCATCGGCTCGGGTCCCGGCGGGGATGACGTTCGGCTCGACGCCACGGCGCGGCGTCTCGGTGACGTAGCCCTCTTCGAGGCCCTCGCGGCTGAGCTTGCCCTCGGTGATGCCCGCGCGGACCAGCAGCGAGCGAACCTTGTCAGTCGGCTGCGCGCCGACCTTCAGCCAGTACGCTGCCCGCTCGGCATCAACCCGCAGCGTCATCGGAGACGTGCGAGGGTTGTAAATGCCGACGATCTCCACGAAACGGCCATCACGCGGTGACGACGACTCGGCGACGACGATTCGATAGCTTGGCTGATGCTTGGCGCCCATCCGCCGGAGTCGCATTTTCAGCACGCTGCCAGTCCCCTCCTCAACCCGGTTTGCCCGAGGCGATCGAAGTATTGATTGCACATAACAAGAACTCCGGCGTCGCCGGAACGACTGATCCTACCACGCTCCAGGGAACGGCGTCAAAGCCGGCTGCGCTGCCGAATGGCCGGCCCCTCGGGGTCCCACCACGACATTAGGACTTCGCCCCCTCTTGACTTTTCGCGGTAATGGCGCTACACCAAGAGACGGCTCGCACATCCTGAGTCAACGCGATTGCGTAAGTCGCAATCGCGCTCGTTCTTACACACAAGTGAGCAGGTGTATGGATTCGTTCTCCCCACGAATCGTCACCCATCCGACGGCATGGCCACAACGAATCGAGTCGACACCCGACATCATCTGGCTCGACGACCCCCGCGCCAATGACACCAGCAACGTCGGCGCGAAGGCCGCCAACCTCAGCCGCCTCGCCCGGATTCATCGGATCCCGCCCGGCTTCTGCCTGACCGCTGCTTGCCGGCTGTGCCATCCGGACGACCGGATCGAACCGGCGCTCCGCATGGCGATCTCGGCGGCCTACGACATCCTCGCCGAACGCTGTGGCGTTGCGTTGCCCGCTGTTGCGGTGCGTTCGTCGGCCATCGACGAAGACGGCCAGACCGCCTCGTTCGCCGGCCAGCACGAAACCTTCCTCAACGTGCGTGGAGTCGACGAGATCTGCGACGCAGTCGAGCGCTGCTGGGCTTCGGCCCACACCGAGCAGGCTCTGGCCTACCGGCGCCACCACGATCTCACCCTCGCCAGCAGCCAGATCCGTATGGCCGTGCTGGTGCAACAGCTGGTCCCGGCCGATACGTCCGCCATTATGTTCACCGCCAACCCGGTAAACGGCATGCAGGACGAGCTGATGCTGACCGCGAGCTGGGGGCTCGGAGAGAGCCTGGCGGGCGGCACGGTGACGCCGGATACGTGGACCATCCGTAAGCCAGGGCGCCTGGTCATCCACGAAGGGATCGCGACGAAGAACCGGATGACGATCCCAACGCACGGCGGAGTGCGCGAGATCGATGTGCCACGGATGCTGCGGCAGGTTCCATCGCTCGCGCCGGCCCAGGTGCAACAGGCGACGCAACTTGGCATTGCGTTGGAACGACACCTCGGCTGGCCTGTCGATGTCGAGTGCGCGTTCGCCGGCGGCGTCCTCTATCTCCTTCAGAGTCGGCCGATCACGACGATCCCCAACCAGGGCTTCCACGCGTCGCAGGATATCGTGAGTCCTGCGGCCGGAGCGTAAATCCGCGTCCCGTTTATCATCAGCGCAAGGAGAATCGCTCGATGTCAACCCCCACACGCATCCCAGTGCCACCATATCTGACCGCCGAATGGGAGCGGCCGGAAGACGCCGATGGCTTCTGGACTCAGGATCGGATGCATTTCCCCGATCCGATCCCGCAGCTGGACGACTCGCTGATCCGGATCTTCTACAGCATCGGGATGAACCACGGCTTCACGTTCTACGACATCCCGCTGCGCGCATCGGCACGGCGGTTCTGGACCCACCACTATCTGATGCTCATGCCGCTCCAGTTGAGCCCCGACGAGCTCGCAGCGATGGAGAAACGCTCGGAACAGACGGTTCGCGCATCGATGGGACAGCTCCAGAAGAATTGGGATACCGAATGGCTCCCGGAGATCAGGCAGACCATCGATGCCTGGGAGCGCTTCGACCTCGCCGGCGCGACGACACTCGAGCTTGCCGACCATCTCGACGCAGTGCTGGACAAGCTCAAACGGCTCTTCGCCATTCACTTCGAGGTTGCGCTGCCATCGATGGTTCCGGTCAGCCTGTTTGAGGAGCTCTACGGCGAGCTGTTCGGCGGGGCCGACCGTCTTGAGCCATACAGATTGCTGCAGGGCCTCGACAACAAGACAGTGGCATCGAATCTCGCGCTGTGGAGACTGAGCCAGAAGGCCTCGTCGATACCCGCTGTGCGACGGATCATGGAGACAATGCCCGCCGACCAGGTGGTTCGCGCGCTGGATGCCTCCCCGGAAAGCCGCGCCTTCCTCACCGACTTCCGCGCATATCTCGATGAGTACGGTCGGCGTAGCGATTACTGGTGGAGTGTCAGCCGGCCGTCGTGGTTCGAGGATCCGTCGGCCCCGATCGAGATGATGAAGGGATACCTGGCCCAGCCGGACAAGAACCCCGAGCTAGAGATGGCGGCGCTCGCCGCCGAACGCGAGCAGCTCGTCGCGGCAGCGCGAGAACAATTGGAGATGTATCCGCAGGCTGTGCGAGACCAGTTCGAGTTTCTGCTGCGGGCCGCGCGAGTTGGAACCGTCCTGTCTGAGGATCACGGCTACTGGCTCGATTTCCGGGCAGCAAGCGACGCCCGGCAAGTGTTCGTCGAAGCCGGCCAGCGGTTGGCCGCCGCGGGCTCGATTGCCAACCCGGCCGATGTCGTCCATCTGACGCACGACGAGATCAGCGACGCGCTTCGCGCTGCTACACCACTGAACTTCCGCTTGACGGTCGCGGAGCGCGCCGCCGAGATCGAGCGATATCACGGTGTCGAGCTGCCGCCGGCCATCGGAACACAGCCACCGGGACCGCCGCCGGACAATCCCGGCCTCCGAACGCTCACCAAGTTCTTCGGCGTGCAGCCAGAGGACTCCGACGACCCGTCTGTGCTTCTCGGCGCGGCTGGTTCCGCCGGGGTTGTCCGAGGACCTGCGAAGGTCGTTCGCAGTCTGGCAGACGCCGACAAGATCGTCCCGGGTGACGTGTTGATCGCCGAGACCACTGCTCCGCCGTGGACACCACTCTTTGGCACCGTCGCCGCGGTCGTTACTGATACCGGCGGAGTGCTGAGCCACTGCGCGGTCGTCGCCCGCGAGTACGGCATTCCCGCCGTAGTCGGGACAGGCTTCGCGACGGCGAAGATCACCGACGGTCAGATGGTCGAAGTGGATGGCGGCCGTGGCGTTGTCCGGATCATCAGCGACTAACACGAACAGCGCGGATACCCGCCTGGTTTCCGAGCGCACGGTCCTCGTGACCGCTGCGCTCGGCTCCATGCTCGCTCCGCTCAACTCGACGATGATCGTCGTCGCGTTGCCAGATATCCTCGACCACTTTGGCAGGTCGTTAACCTGGGGCTCATGGATCGTGCTGTCGTACCTGGTGGCGATGGCATCTGTCCAGCCCCTTGGCGGCAGCCTTGGAGACCGCTACGGCCGGCGTCGGCTGTTCCTGCTGGGGCTCGTCGGGTTTCTCATCGCGACGGTTGTCGCGGCACTGGCATGGCGGATCGAGGTGCTGATCGTCGCCCGGACGATCCAGGCGATCACCGGCGCGATCGCGATCCCAAACGGAATCGCGCTGGTGCGCTCGCTGGTGCCGGCCGACCGCCAGGGGCGGGCATTCGGCTCGGTTGGCGCCTGGATCGCCGTCGCAGCGGCGCTGGGACCGCCGCTCGGCGGCATCGTCACTGACAGCCTCGGCTGGCGCTGGATCTTCGCGGCGAATATTCTGTTGATCACTCCAGCGTTGATCCTCGGTCTGCGGTTGCCGGCCGACCGACAACACCGCCTGGGTCAGTTCGACCTTCGCGGCGCGATGCTCTTGACGATCAGCCTCATCTCGCTGGCTCTGGGACTTACGATCTGGAAGGTCACGTCGATCGTCGACACGATCGTGTTCGGTGTCGTTGGCATCGCCGCTGGCTGGCTGCTACTGCGCCACGTCCGGCGGGTCGCACTGCCGGTGCTGAACGTTAGCCTTTTCCGACGACCCGGATACACACCAGCAACGCTGACCGTCCTGTTCAGCAATCTGGCGATGTACACGCTGCTGCTCTCGCTTCCCGTCTTCCTGGCGCGAGATGTCGGCTGGAGCAGCAGCCAGGTTGGCCTGCTTCTGGCCGGGCTTTCGCTCCAGATGGTCGTTTTCTCGCCGGTTGGCGGCGCGCTCTCCGACCGGCTCGGTCGCCGAGCGCCAGCTCTCCTGGGAGTGACACTCCTCGCCGCTGGCGTCGCGCCGTTCGCCGGGATCGCGGCCGGCTGGCCGTGGTACGCCTTTCTGTTGTCACTCATCGTGGTCGGCATCGGTCTGGGTCTGTCGTCCGCGCCGGTGCAGACGACAGCGCTGGAGGCCGCGCCGCACGGCGAGACCGGGCAGGCGGCCGGGCTATTCTCGACGATGCGCTATCTCGGAAGCATTCTGGGGTCGGCCGGAATGGCAGCGATCCTCAGCGGCTCGCGCCCGACGATCGGCGAGTTCCGGCTGCTGTTCGCCGCGTTGCTGATCGCAGCCATCCTGGCGATCGGGGCGGCTGCTCGACTGCCCGGACCACTGAAAGTGGGCCGCCCCGCCGATTTCGCGCCAGCTCCGCAACAGCCCACGAGCGACTGACCGGAACATCAACGCCCACTACGGATATACCTCGTACCACCTGTCAATGATCTTGCGGGCGACTGGCGCGGCTGCCTTCGAGCCAGCAACACCTTTTTCGATGAAGACAACCGTCGACATTACCGGCGAATCGCTGGGGGTATAGGCAGCGAACCATGCGTTTGTGCCCAGGCCCTCAGCCCCGGTCTGTTCGGTTCCGGTCTTGCCGGATACCGGGTGGCTCACACCGATAAATGGCTCGACTGCCGTGCCGTTTGACGCATTGACGACGTCGTGGAGCGCCTCGCGGATGCCCTGGACCTGCTCCGAGGAAAGCGGCAGCTTGCCGATCTCCTTTACCTCGCCCTTCTGCGCGATCGAACCGTCAAGCCGGACGATATCGAGCGTCAGGTGTGGCTGATAGAGCGTGCCACCATTGGCCAGCGCGGCGTAGACGTTCGCCATTTGCAGTGGCGTCGCAACAAGATAGCCCTGCCCGATCGCCAGATTCACCGCGTCGCCACGCGCCCAGAAGTCGCCGACATTCTCCATCTTCCAGTCGGGGCTAGGGACGATGCCGGGAATCTCGTACAGCTCGGGGATGCCGGTCGGCGCGCCGAGACCAAACGCCTTGGCCATGTTCGGCAACAGGTTCTCGTCCTTCTCGTCCAGATCCGCGCCGATCTTGTAGAAGACGGTGTTGCACGAGCGGACAATGGCGGTGTGGAGATCCATCGATCCCTGGCCGCCGGGGATCCAGTCACGCCAGACCTGGTCTGCGCCCTGGAGCTGGAATGTGCCGGGGCAATCGACCGGGCTGTAGATCGTCATGCCCAGGTCGGCCATTCCGGCCGCGGCGGTAATAACCTTGAAGATCGAGCCGGTCGACGTGCCGAACGCGGCGGCGCGGTTGACCAGCGGCGTCTTCTGCGAGTCATTCAGTTGCGCCCATTGGTCGTCGGTGATGCCGAGCACGAACCAGTTCGGATCGAACGACGGCCGGGAGACCATCGCCAGCACCTCGCCGTTGTTCGGGTTGAGGACGACCGCAGCGCCGGCCTGGTCGCCGATTGCGTCATAGGTCGCCTGCTGGATATCTAGATCGAGCGTCAGGACGATGTCGTTCGCCGGCTGCGACTCTGCCTCGCCAAGGACACGGATCGTGGAGCCGTCCTGCCGGATGAGCTTGAGCGTTCCGCCCCGCTTGCCCGCCAGCCACTGCTCGCCCCACGACTCAACGCCAGTGCGCCCAATGTGATCGCCAGCCTGGTAGCCGCGCTTGGATAGCTCCGGCAACTCGTCGGCGGTAATCTCGCTCATGTACCCGACAACATGCGCGGCCACCGGGCCGGCCGGATAGACACGCGCGGGCGACTTCTGGATCGCCACGCCGGGAATAGCGCGGAGCGTGTCCACGAGCGCCGGGTCGATCGCATCCGGCAAGTCCTTGACCGGCATGAACCAGTCCGCCTGTCCACCGGCGATGCGCTTCTGCACAACATCTTGCGGCACGTTGATTGCCTGGGAGAGCCGGTTCAGCATGTCGTTCTGATCGACGACCTGGCCAGGGATCACGCCAACGCGGGTGATCGAGCCCATAATCGCGAGTGGCCGGCCCTTGCGGTCGAGGATGCGACCCCGCTGCGGGATGCTGCCTTCCCATCGGACGTAGCCATCGCCGAGTTGCGAGAAGATCAGGTTCGGCGTCCAGTCCACCCCATACCGGCTGCCTTCGCGAACCAGTGGGAGGAGGTTGTCGTCCTTGAACTGGCCAACTCGCGCGGAGTCGAACGACGCTCGAATTGGAAACAGCTCGTCCTTGTCGGTGCCGCCGATCATCTCGGCCTTGACGCCGACAATCCCGGCCTCGACTGCGATCGCCTGATAGCGGGCCACAAAGTCATCGCGGCTGATACGCTGCCGGGCAGGGCCGGAGAGTAGATCGTACATCCGGTTGTAGTCGAGACCGCTCCAGGCATCGAGGTACGCCTTCGCGACGTCGCGGGCAGAGGCCTCTGGAGGCAGCGTCGGTGAAGCCTGGACGGACGGCGATCCTTCTGGCGACGCGACACCGATTCCCGCGCCCGGAGAGGCTGTCGGCGACCCCGTCGCGGCCCCGACATCGCTCGTTGGCGATCCGGCGTTGAGTCCGGTCAGTCGCTGGGCGACGAGAAACGAGCCGAAGATGAGCACGCCGACAACAGCGACGACCAGCAGCACCTTGGGCCAGAGCTTGTCGCGTCGACCGTACGGCGAGAACTGCGTCGAGGAACCGGTCCAATTGCCATCCGAGCCACGCCCGCTGTGATACGAACGGCCCGAGCCAACATGCCGGTTGGAATCCGTTGGTCCACCGCGCGGCGGTCGCGACGAGAACGGAGCCGGATCGTGCGAATCCTTGCGAGACACGGTGCAGTGCTACCTTCCGACGCCACGCCGTCGTCGCGCGCGGCGTTGCATATCGATCTCTGCGGGCGATGGAGCCAGCGCCAGTGGGCCGGCCGACGATCGTACTCTCAAGGCGCGTGCCACACATAGCGATGTGTACGTACTGTGTCATGTCAGTGACTGTGAGTCAAGGTCTCCAGATGGGCGCGCCCGTCCACGACAAGCCGTGTGGACGGGCGGTCGTTACGGAGGTAGCGAGCCTACAGCGGGTGACGCTGGTGCCAGTGCGTTCGTTGCTGGTAGACGTGCGCGGCAGCGAGCACATCGTTCTCGCCCCAGGCGCGGCCGACGAAGGACAGCGACGTCGGCAATCCGCGTTCACCAAAGCCGTTCGGCACGGCAACTCCCGGCAGGCCGGCGATGTTCGCCGCTGCGCCGATCGCAGAGCGATTGCTGCGATCGAAGTAGCGGTCGAAGGCTTCGCCGATCGGACTGGCGACCGTCGGCAGCGTCGGGGCGATCAGCGCGTCGTAGCCCGCCATCAGCTCGTCCAGCGCCCGGCAGATCAGCCGGCGGATACGGAGCGCGCGGATATAGACATGGGCCGGAAGCGCCAGCGCAGCCAGCCCGTTGATCCGATCCTCCGGAGCGGTCAGCTCACGGACATCGCCGCTGGTCATCAGATCCTCGAATGCTGCGGCGAGCTCGCCCTGGATGATGACGCTGGCGACATCGTTGTAGGGGAACTCGGGCAGCGAAACAACTTCGACCGTTCCGATCTCTTCCAGAACAGACAGCGACGCCTCGAAGTTCGCCCGCACCTCGGGCTGGACACCAACCGTGGCGTCGGACAGTACGCCAAAGCGGAAGCCTTTCGCGCGGACGCCAGCCGGCGGCCACGCATACTCGCGCCGGCTAGCGGTTCCGTCAGCCGGGTCATCGCCGGCGATCGCCGCCAGGACAAGGCCACAATCCTCGGCGCTGCGGCACATCGGGCCGAGCTTGTCCAGCGTCCATGACAGCGCCATCGCGCCGTGACGGGACACGCGCCCATATGTCGGCCGTAGGCCGGTGATGCCGCAGAATGCGGCCGGCGTCACGATCGATCCCCACGTCTCCGACCCGATCGCGAAGCCGACCGCGCCGGCCGCCACTGCCGACCCTGAACCGCTCGACGACCCGCCGGACCAGCTCGGCGACGTGTCCGCCTGCCACGGGGTGATGCCGGGGCCGGTCAGCGATGCATTGGGCTGCTTGTACCCCATTCCGCCGGCCAGCTCGACCATCCCCAGCTTGGCGACCAGCACCGCGCCCGCGTCTCGCAGCCGACGGACAACTGTCGCGTCCGACCCAAACGTCTGATCGCGATAGGGCGGCGCGCCCCAGGTTGTCGGATATCCCTCAACCGCCAGCAGATCCTTCGCGCCCCAGGGAATACCGTGAAGAGGGCCGCGATCGTACCCCGCCCGCATCTCGGCCTCAGCAGCGACAGCCTCGCGAAGAGCCCGCTCCTCGGTAATCGTGACGACCGCGTTGTAGCGACGGGCAACCGTGTCGAGGCGCTCCAGGTACAGCCGTGTCAGCTCGGTCGGTGTCGTCTCGCGGCTACGGAGCAGCGCGCCAAGCTCGGCAATGGTCGAGTTGTAGATCTCCCTCGCCACGTCAACCCTCCGCCCGGTACGGAACGAACATGAAATCTGGCTCGTCGGCGTTGGTCAGCGGCACCGCGCGAAGTCTCTGGGCAAGTGCCTGGTGCCGGCCGACGGTGTCATGGACAACCTGGCGCGCTTCCGCGTCCAGCTCGTAGTCGATCATGGCCTCGACGGCACTGGCGAGCGCCTCTGCCAGCCGCTCGTCGGGCTGCGGCCGGCCGGCTCGATGATCTGTGGACATCTGGATCCCGCCCTTCTCGAAACGATTGATGCCAGCAGTCTAGCGCGATTGCGCCCGCTGTCGATGGCCGGCGAGACCAGCCGGAGTATCCCGCGTGCTAGTTGCTGATGACGTTGTTCCGGCGGGCGGTCAGAGGGTTTGTAAGCCGCACCGGCAGAATCCGCTCGCGGCGTCGCTCGGCCTCCAGATTCCGCACACGCGCCTTCAGCAGATCGTTCAATGAGATCATGCCGACCACCCGGCGCGTCTCCCGCTCGACCACCGGGAAGCGAGTCAGACCTGTCTCGGCCATCCGATAGACGACCAGCCGGAGCGGCTCATCGGGATAGGCAACGACCGGGTTGGGCAGCAGCAAGTCGGTGACCGAGTGGCAGTCGCCATCCGCCGACTGAACCCGATTCGATGGCACCACCCCGACCAACGTGCCGAAGTCGTCGACGATCGGGTAGAGGCGCTGGCCGAGGTGTGTGTCATCGGAGAGACGCAGATCGCGAAGCTCGCGCAACTCGGATAATGAGACGGACATCGACAGGACATCGACGTTCGACCGCATCACCTCGCGAACGAACAGAATCTCCAGCGGATCGATCGAGTACTCGCGGCTGACATGGTAGCCCCGACGGCTGATCTTTTCGGTCAGGATCGAGCGCTTGAGGACGAGCACCGTCACACCGTGGGCAATGGTGACGGCGATCAGCAGCGGCAGGAGCGGATTGATGTCGTGGGTGAGCTCCAACGCGAAAACGACGCCGGTAAACGGAGAGCGCATCGTGCCGCCCATGATCGCGCCCATCGCGATCAGCGGCCAGAAGCCGGGGCCGCGGTCGGGAAGGACATAGGCAGCCAGCCCGCCGGCCGCGCCGCCGATCATCAGTAATGGCGCCAGAACGCCACCCGACGTTCCAGAACCGAGCGAGACAGCCCAGATCGTCGACTTCACCAGCAGGATCCCGAGGATCAGGCTCGAGGCATGATCCCCCTGCAAAAGCCGCCCGATCGTTCCGTATCCAACGCCAAGCGCCTCAGGAAAGATGAGACCGCCGATGCCGACGACGACACCGCCGATCGCCGGCCACCACATCCAGTGGATAGGCAGCTTGTGAAACGCATCCTCGAAGAAGTAGACCGCTGCCGTCAGCGCCAGCGAGATGAACCCGGCGAGGACACCGATCGCGACGCAGCCAAGAATGCCGGAGATACCGATGAACTCAGGATGCGGAGGAGTCGGGAAGATCGGGCCGATGCCGATGATGTACCGTCGGGCGACCGCTGCCGTCGCGCTGGCCAGCGCCACCGGAATCAGGCTGCGTGGCTTCCATTCGAACAACAGTAGCTCGACCGCCAGCAGGACCGACGCGACGGGCGCGGCAAACGTCGCCGCCATGCCGGCCGCCGCGCCGGCCACCAGCAGCGTCTTGCGCTCCGCCGAAGTCAGCCTCAGGAACTGGGCGACGAGCGAGCCGACCGCGCCGCCGGTCATGATAATCGGGCCCTCTGCGCCAAACGGCCCGCCGGAGCCAATCGAGATGGCCGACGATATTGGCTTGAAGAACGCGACCCGTGGCTCGACCTTCGAGCCGTTGATCAGGATCGCCTCGATCGCCTCGGGGATGCCATGACCGCGGATGCGCTCCGAACCGAACCGCGCGATGAGTCCGACGATCAACGCGCCGACCACCGGGACGGCGACAATCGCCCACCCAAGATGCGAATCCGCTGGGTCGGCCATCGAAACAGATATCCGGCCGAAGAAGAACAGGTTCGTGAAAAAGCCGATCAGCTTCAGGAGAAACCAGGCGACGCCGGCGCTGACGACGCCGAGGCCAATCGCGACCGCAGTGATGAAGATCACCCGGGCGGTCGTCGTAAAATCGCCAAGCTCCATCGCCCGGTCGTCCGGGCTCACGCGCGGCAGGTCTTCAATCTGTATCGTCGCGCGACGATCCCTCGATTGGCTCGCCTCCCCGTCCGGTATCGACATCGTCAGAATCTCCCCCTCCGCTACGCACGGCGATCGGGGGCAGCTTGCGTCGACTCGGTGACAATCGCGCTCAGCGCCCGAGCAAGCTCGGGTCCCACCCGGTGTAGCTCCTCGAGATGGACCGCCGACAGTCGCGCCATAATCTCCTGACCGTCGTCTGTCATCTCAACGAACACCTGCCGACGATCGGCCGGGTTCTTCACGCGGCGCACCAGATCGCGCTGGGAGAGCCGGGAAACCAGCTCAACCGTGCTGTGGTGCCGGATCTGGAGCCGCTCGGCCAGCTCGCCGATGGTTGGCGCAACCCCGTCCGGCAATCCAGTCAGCGCCAACAGCAGCTGGTGTTGCTGCGGCTCGATTCCGGCTTCGCGAGCGGCGCGTTCGCTGAACGCAAGAAACCGGCGGATCTGATAGCGAAACTCCGCGAGTGCCCGGTGGTCGTCGATGTCGATCGGTGATCGGCGCATCTGCCCTCACAATACATCGTAACACGATATAAGTATAGGGGGATCAGTGATCCAGCGCTAGCCCCCACACGTGCCAGCGCTGGACGGCCGGCGTCATGCCCGCTCGTCTGGGTCATCTTGCTCCAACGGGTCGGGAGCGGACAATGCAGCCATCTGCTGCTCCAGCCGGGTCAGGCGATCGTCCAGCGATTGGAGGTAGGTCGCGAATGCGTTCACGTTGAAACTCGGGGTTGGCGACTTGATCGGTCCTGCCACTGGGCGAAGGGCATCATCGGCGTCGCCGCCCGGCCATATCTCGGTCAATCGCAACGAGGTTGCCAGGTTCTCGACCTCGCGGGGGGTCAGCTGAACGCCAGTCTTGGGCATCCAGGCATCGACATGACGGAGCCACTCCTCCACGGTGAACCACCAACGGCCATATCGGCTGGGCGGAGAAAGCGGGAGACGATGCTGGGTGCCAGGTGGGCTGAGCAGGAGCAGGTCAGGCCAGACGCGAAACTCGCCAGGCGGTCGGATATCGTTCACCTCCCGATAGAGCTGCTGGTTGTTCCAGAGCCAGTCGGCCAGAGCGTTCGCCGTGTTGACCGCCTGCCAGTAGGGATTTGTGTCAGTGTTGTTCGCTGGCGCCTCCTCCCATTCGCCGGTCGGGGACTGTTTGTCCCACAACCCGTTCACCTCGCCGCGGAAGGGCGTGCTAGCTCGTTTGAGCTCGGTGAGGATGAGTGTCGAACGTTCGTCGGGGCGGACAATGAACCAGTCAACGTTGCGGCCGATGTTGAACTCGGCGAATGCCCAGAATGAATCGGGGAGCCGCTTGATCGCATTGAGCACCTCGGGGTCGATCATGCTGAGCTCGCCGGCATAGATATGGGCCATTACATCGTCCCTTCTGCATTTCCCATAATGAAATTGTGACGCCAATTGCAGGGGATCCGAAACACCAACGGCGGGTGCTGAACCGCGCGGCCGGCATCTCTGGCCGGCAGAAGGCGATTCTCGCGCGATACCCGTCGCGCCTGATAACTGGCCCACGGAAGACTATTGACACAATACAGCGGCGAGATGGCCACGACAAGGAAGACGAGACCGGCGGCGCGCCTACCCGGCGGCATCCCCCGGAGCGTGTTCTGTCACGACGTAGCAGCACAGATGATCACCCGATGCCAGGTGGCAACTGCGCTGGACATCGGCGTCGAGGAGTCGTCGGTACGTTTCGAGCTCGTAATAGCAGACCTGCGGGAAGGCAGAGGCTACGCGCTGGATCGCGCAGTTGTACTGATTGACGAGATAGGTTCCAGGGCCGACCTGCTTCCAGTCGGCCAGATAGCCGAGGTCATCCATTCCCTCGGCGAGCGCTTTCACGCGTTCGCCAAGCGTCCGCGCGCTGCTGAGGCGTTGTTCGAGGTATTCAAAAGTCCGGTCGGCGCGCCGGTTGAACAGCAGGTCGAGCTTGCCCGGACCATCCATCGCCGCGAGATCGATCAGCAGGTCGACGGCCATCGTATCGTATCGACGCGGGAAGAGGCTGTCGGATTGTTTGGAGAGGCGATAGACGCGGGCCGGCCGGCCGATCGGCCGGCGAGAGATCGATGAATCGATCAACTCCTCGGATTCGAGCGCGGCGATGTGCTTGCGAACGGCCATCGAGGTAATGCCAAGCTGTCCCGCGAGCTGGTCAGCGGTGAGCCCGTCGGAACGTTTCAGGACATTGAGGATGTCGGCGCGCGTCTTGCCGCGCTGCGGATGGACCGTTTCACTCGGCATTGAGGCATCCAGGGTGGAGTCGACTCTCCGCCGGGGAGACACCCCGCGCGGGCCGCTATCATAACATAAGCACCACGGCCGCCCGCCGCGCGTCGTCTGGCGTCGGGGGTACAATTGAATCCGCACGACCGCACTCGATCACGAAGGATCTCATGCCCACGACGACCCGAGCTAATCCGATCATCCCGCTCATACCCTCGCAGTCGCCGCTCGTCATCCCGGGCGCGGGTGGCGCGAGCTGTCCTGCGCGGCAATTGCCAACCTCGCTACCGCGGCTTTCCACAGAGGATGCTCGCGCGCTGCTCTCCCGCTACGATACCGGCCCGATCGACGGCAGCGGCCAGACGATCGTTGTCGCGATGAGTGGTGGCGTTGATTCGGCAGTCGCGGCGCTGGTGCTACGCGAGCGCGGCTATCGTGTCGTCGGCGTCAATATGCGCCTCTACAACCCGCCAGACGAGCAAGGCTTCATCAACCCATGCTGCTCGATCGATGCAATGGAGGACGCGAGAGCCACGTGCCAACGAATCGATGTGCCCTTCTACGCGATGAACATGGCGAAGGAGTTCGAGGCCGGCGTCATCGATCGCTTCGTCAGCGAGTATGCCGCGGGCCGAACGCCGAACCCGTGCCTGGAGTGCAACCGGCACGTCAAGTTTCGCCATCTGATCGGCAAGGCGCGGATGCTCGGCGCGAACGGCCTCGCAACGGGCCACTACGCGCGGATCGAGCGTGACGACGCCGGGGTCTATCACCTGTTCCGCGCGGTAGATGACCAGAAGGATCAGTCGTACGTTCTCCATACCCTCGACCAGGAGCAGCTCGCCTATTTGCAGTTTCCGCTTGGCCGGCTGCGCAAGACCGAGGTTCGCGAGCTGGCCCGTGGCTTCGGCCTGCCGGTCGCTGACAAGCCGGAGAGCCAGGACCTCTGCTTCGTCGCCAGTGGCGAACACGCTGGATTCGTCGCCCGACGACTGGGCGAGGAGGCGGGGCGGATGACGACACCCGGGCCGATCGTCGATGGCGCCGGCAACGTCGTCGGCCAGCACCGGGGCCTGCTTCACTACACTGTCGGCCAGCGCAAGGGCCTCGGCGTCTCCGCGCGCGAGCCACTCTTCGTGCTCCGCCTCGACCCCCGGCAGAATCTGCTTATCGTTGGGCCCCGTTCGGAGCTGGCGACCAGCCGGATTGTCGCCGATGGTGTCTCGTTCACTGACGACCGCTGGCCAGATGCCCCGTTCGACTGCCAGATCGTCGTCCGCTACCGTGGGACGGCATATCCGGCAACCGTCGAGCCGGGTCTGCCGGGCGCGGTGATCGTCCGGGCAACCGGGCTATCGGGCGCTGTCGCGCCGGGACAGGCGATCGTGTTCTACCAGGGTGATGAAGCGCTGGGTGGCGGGACGATCCGCGCGACCGACGCGCCCGGCCTGTCGGTCGCAAGCTAGCGCGGACGGAGCCAAGCGATCATGTCGCCGTCGATCATCCTCAGCCTGACGATCGCCACCGCGCTCGGGTCCGGGTTTCACGCCATCCTCGGCCGGCGACTCTGGCAGTGGCCCGTTTACTGGGCAAGCGCGGTCGCCGGATTCTTCCTCGGGTACATCGGCGGGGTGGCGCTCGGCATTGAGGCGCTCCCGCTCGGCAGCATCCCGTTGTTCTCTTCGCTGACCGGCGCCTTCCTGCTACTGGGGCTTGCCTGGTATTTCATGGTTCCCAGCGCCGCTCGCTGATCCATCCCGGCCACGAGCGCGGCTCGAGGCATGACCTCAACCCACGATCGTGCAACAATGGATGCGCGGCATGCGCCCGAACAGCGTGGAAGCGACGACGGGGCGAGTAGTCGTGTGCGTAGGCAAGGGGGTAGCAACGAATGACCAAGACCAAGGGGATCCTGATCGGCGTCGGCGCGCTGGTCGCATTCATTATTGTGATCGTCGGACTGTACCTCCTCGGCGGCGAGCGCCAGTCCGCGCTGGAGCGCCTGCGCGACATCGTGATCGTCCTGATCGGCCTGATCTCGGTCGTGATGACGATCCTGCTCGTCGTCGTGTCGGCCGTCCTCGTCTGGGTCGCCTTCGCGATCAAGGACAAGATCATCCCGATGCTGGAGCAGCTGACCGAGACTGCCAGCCGGGTGAAAGGCACTGCCTCGTTCATGACCGAAGAGGTCGCCTCGCCGATGATTTCGTTCTACGGCAACATCGCCAAGGCTCGCGCGATGGTCAAGACCGCGGCCGGCCGCGACCGCAAGGGCAAGGGTGTCTCGACGCTGCCCGACGACTAGCGCCTGCGTGCCGCGCTGAGCGGTGGCCGGGCAGGAGGATCGAATGGAGCGGATGCCTCACGGCGAACGATCGACCCCCTGGGAGACCTGGCGCGAGATCGACTGGGATAGCACGCTGCAGGACACGAGCGGCGACACATCGTCGCTCTCGTTCGTGAGCGGCTACCTGCTCGGCGTCGCGGTCGGCCTGATCGTCGGCTTCGCCCTCGCGCCACAGTCCGGCCGGCGCATGGTCGAACAGGTCTGGCAGACCGGCATCGGGCTGCGCGAGCGGGGAGTTCGTTCGTTCTACGCCCACGTCGATGAGGAAACGCTTGTTGACGAGGCAGAGCAGGCAGAGACGGAATTGATGCGCCGGATCCACCGGCAGGAGTAAGCCGTCACGTGGCGGCCGGGGGTGAGGGTAAGAGTTGATGAGCGAGAGTCTCGACGCGATCATCGCCGAGCAGATGGCGCGCTGGACGGTTCCCGGCGTCACTGTCGGGATCCTGCGCGACGGCAAGCGCAGTCTCCACGCCTGGGGAGTGACGAGCCTGGAAACCGGGCAGCCGGCCCGGCCAGACACGCTGTTTCAGATCGGGTCGATCTCGAAGGTCTTCTGCGCGACACTCGTGATGCTGCTCGTCGACGAGGGCAAGGTCGACCTCGACGCGCCGATCGTGACCTACCTGCCGGACCTCCGGCTGGCCGACGAAACTGCCCAGGCCGGCGTTACCCTGCGCCACACGCTGACACACACCAGCGGCATCTACGGCGACTTCTTCGACGACTTCGGCATGGGTGACGACGCGCTGGCAAAGTCGGTCGAGGCATTCCGGACATTGCGCCAGTGGACGCCACTGGGGAGCTCCTGGGCATATTGCAACGTGGGCTTCAATCTGGCCGGCGCGGTCGTCGAGAAGGTCCTCGGCCTGACGTTCGAGCAGGCCATGCGCGAGCGCGTCTTCGAACCGTTGGGCCTCGACGACAGTGTCTATTTCGCCCACGAGGCGATCGTCCACTCGGCGGCCGTCGGCCACACACTTATCGACCCGGCAGGCGACGCGCAGGAAATCGCCCGCAGCTACCCGCTGCCGCGCTGCGTCAACCCGGCCGGCGGGATCATCTCGACGGTCGACGACCTCCTGTCGTTCGCCCAGATGCACATGAACAGCGGCAAGCTCGCAGACCGGCAGGTTCTCTCTGCCGCATCGGCGACGGCCATGCAGGAGAAGCAGACGATCGCGGGCAACTGGGCCGACGAGTGGGGCCTCGGCTGGGACATCCGGTGGGTGGACGGCGAGAAGCTGATCGGCCACGGCGGCACGACCAACGGCTTCCAGGCGCGACTGACGGCCGTCCCCGGCCGCGACTACGCAATCGCGATGCTCACCAACAGTGGCCGGGGCGCAGCGCTCTACAACGCCGTCGAGAAGTGGGCGCTGGCCGACGACCTCGGCATGGACCTGCGCGACCCCGAACGTGTCGCGCTGACGGACGTGCAGCTCGACGCGATCGCCGGCCACTACAGCCAGCCGCAGGCGGTCTACACCGTCAGTGTCGAGGACGACGGGCTGCGGCTGGAGGCAACCAGCATCAGCGCGCTCTCCGGCAAGCGAACGACCCCACCGGCGGACCATCTTGCCCCGGTCGGCGAGCGGGAGTTCCTCGTCACCACCGGCGCAAGCGCCGGCCGCCGTGTCGACTTCTTTGACGGAGACAGCGCCCGCCCGCGATTCATCCGCAACGGCGGCCGCCTCGCCGAACGCGACTGACCGCCACCCCAGCGGGGCGAACACACGGGGGCGAACACGAGGTTCGCCCCTACACCGTCCCCCGTCCCCCGTCCCTGTCTCGGACGAGCGGCAACGTGCTGCAATGGATGCCGCCGCCGTTCTTGCGGATCTCGCTGTAGTCGATCTCGATTGACTCGACGCCGGCCGCCGTCAGTCGCTCGCGCGTGCGCGGGCAGCCCTCGGAGATGATCACCCGGCCGGGGCGGACGGCGAGGCAGTTCACCGCGTGTCCCTCGCTGGGCCAGACATACACCAGCTGGATCCCCAGCGCCTTCAGCTCGTCGAGGAACCAGTACGGCAGCCGCGCCATGTTCACCAGCGCCGTCCGATGATCGACCATCAGGATTGCGCCGTCGATGTGCAGGGCGTGGCCGGTGAGCGGCACGCGGATCAGGCGCGTCCCGCTGGCCCGCAGGACGTCCTCCAGCTGGCGCGCGCCCTCCTCGTTCTGCCGGAACGACATGCCGAGCGCGGCGACCTTCGGCGTCAGGAAGCAGAACGAGCCGCCCTCGATCAGCCCTGTCCCATTGATCGTCCGCAGGATCGGCATGCCGAGGTTAGCAATCACCTTCGTGATGTACGCCTCCTCGCCCCGCCGGCCATAGCCCGGATCGGCTCCGACCGGACCCATCCGGCAGATCACCGCGCCGCCGTCCACGGCGATCGCCTGATCGCGGGTGAACACCGCCTTGACATCGCCCAGCGAGCCCCCGACATCGACGATCTCGACGCCCTCGGCCACGAGCGCCGCCCGCAGCCCGTCGTGCTGGCGCTGCATCAGCGCGACATCCGGCCCCGTCTCGTCGCGTCAGTACCACTGCTCGCGGTCGTCGATCAGCGCCTCGATCGACTCGTCGTACTTGTCCGGGTCGATCGTCGCCATCTCCGCGCCCGGCCGGTGGAGCGCGACGAGGCGCAGCCGGCCGACATCGTCGCCGACCCCCCACTGCCGGCCCCAGACGCGCTCCTGCATCGCGCGGTCCTCGAACGGCGGCTCCGCTCGCGGCGGAATGCGCTCCAGCACGACATGGTAATACGCCTCGCTATTCCTGATCTCCGCCAAAATCCGCTCCCTCCCTGTGTCGTCGGGAGGGTAGCACGGTGGGGACGGGGGATGGGGGATGAGGGATGGGGGACGGGGGTGGGGCGGCTGCTCGTAGGGGCGAACCTTGTGTTCGCCCCTTTGTGTTCGCCCCCCGTAGATCGCCACCTGTGAACAGCGGCGTGAGCCGGCCGGCTAGCGGCGCAGAGGTGGGGAGCAGCGGACGACGGTCGTCTCCAGGTTCGTGTGGTATTCGACCTCCTTGCCACCGATCGAGAGCCGGACGGCATAGCCGGGCGTGATCACCGGCAGATAGACCATGTCCGGCTTCGGGCAGCCGAGCGCCGACGACTCCCAGTCGACCGCCGCCCAGGCAACGACCACGACCTGCTCGACCGGCACGCTCGCCGCTTCGGCAGCGGCCCCGACGGCCAGCCGCACCGGCCCCGGCAGATCGCCGCTTGGCGTCACCCAGGCTTCCCCCGTCGGCAACGCGCCGACTGGCGGCGAGGCCGGCAGTGGCGCAGGCGTCGACACCGTCGCTGTCGGCGCGGTCGCCCCCGGCGTCGATGTCGGACTCGCGCTCCCGCCACAGGTGGCGAGGATCAGCAGCAGTGGGATGACGACGAGAGTTCGCACGGCAAGGATCCTTTCGGGACGCGGGACGCGGGACGTGGGACGCGAGGGTACTATACGGGACGCGTGCGAGGTGGGGAGATCACATCCGAAAGGACACCGTCTGATGCGCTACATCGACATCTGTACCCTGTCGACCGGCCTGCCGCTGCGGATCGCCGTCCACGAGATCGTGGGCGCAAGGCCGGGTCCCGTCGTTGGCCTCACCGCTGGCGTGCATGGCGACGAGCTGGCGCCGGTCGAGGCGCTCCGGCGGCTGGTCGCCGGGATCGACCCCCGCGAGCTGGCCGGCACGCTGCGAATCGCGCCGGTCGTCAACCCGCTCGCCTTCCAGGCGCAGACGCGCCACACGCCGCAGGATGGCCAGAACCTCAATCGCGTCTTCCCCGGCGACCCGGCCGGCTGGCTGACCGAGCAGCTCGCCGCCGCGTTCGTCGACGGCTTCCTGCCGGGACTCGACGCGTTGATCGACTTGCACGCCGGCGGCGCGCTGCCGACCGTCGACTACGCCTACATAGACAACGACGAGCCGCTATCGCGCGCGCTGGGGACGAAGATCCTCTATCGCGGGCCGGGCTACCCCGGCACCCTCTCGGCCGTTGCTGTCGAGCGCGGCGTCCGCACCGTCGTCACCGAGCTGGGCGGCGGGCTGCTGCGCGACGAGGAGTACATCTCCCGGACGGTCGCGGGCCTGCGCAACGCGCTGCGCCACCTCGGCGCGCTCGCCGGCGAGCCAACACGGCGCGACGACCAGATCGTCCTCGACCGCCTCACGATCGTGCGGCCCCGCCACGGCGGGCTGCTCGTGCCGGCCGTCGGCGTCGACCGCCTCGGCGACGCCATCCCCGGCGGCACGCTCCTCGGCACGACCTACAATCCGCAGACGTTCGAAGAGCTCGAACGCTTCCACGCCCCCTTCCCCGAGACTCTCCTCATCCTCGCCCGCGGCGCCGTCACCCGCGTCGAAACCGGCGACTACGCGTATATGGTCGGAGACGGGGGATGAGGGATGAGGGACGGGGGATGAGTGGCTAGAGTGGATCCCGTGTCTGTCATGGCGATACGGTCGGGACAGGAGTCATCTCGCCGTCTTGTCGTCCCGAATGGGTCGTCAACGCCAAGGTGGCGAATACGCCAGCATGGAAACTGACCTCGTCTTTTTGTCATCTTGAGCCGCAGCGAAAGATCTCCCACCCGTTCGATGGGGTCCAATGCAGCAGAGATTCCTCGCGTGCGCGCTCAAAATGACAGACCACAGGGGTAAGCTGCCACGCCGTCATCTATGCCACTTTGGCGCTGACAACCCACCGAGCGCGCACGAGAGGGGAGATCCTTCGGCTGCGCGGGCGCCATCGCCCATGGGGCACCCGGGCAGAGGATGACAAGGACGCGAGAGTTGCTACCGTCCCTCGTCCCTGACGCACAAAGAAAGACCCCCGGTTTCCCGGGGGTCCCTCCAGAGCGTCGTCAGTCAGATCGGGTGATCGGGCTGCGCGCTGCCCTTGGTAGCGTGCCTACGGCGCGACCACTCCCACACCTGGGTTGATGAAGAAGAGGCACGGGCCGTCCCAGTCCTGGAATGCGCGGAACTGGCCGCACGGGTTATAGCTATTCCAGATGACCGAGCCATCACCCTGCACCTGGTAGTCCACGTTGCTCGTCGTCGACACGTAGGGCAGGTTGCCCGAGGTGATCACCGAGCCGTAGTAGCCGTTCGGCAGGTTGTGCTGCGTCATCGTGTACGCAATCCCGATGGACTGCGCCGGGATGATCAGGGTGTTGACGCCGAAGTTCGCGGCGTTGTAGCCACTCTGGTTCAGCCAGAACACCTTGATCGAGTTCTGGATCGGCAGCGGGTTCAGCATCGTGATGCCGCTCGTCGCTCCCATGCCCGTCGCCGGGTTGCCCTTCTGCACCAGCGGGTTCGCCTGAACGAGGCTCAGGTTCGCCGTGGCGTTGTAGGTCATCGCCTGGCCGACGTTGTTGTCGTTGCCGAAGTACTTCACGGCGTCAACCGCCGCGGCAACCGGGTAGTCGGACAGGATCAGCGCGCCAGCAACCTGGTCGTACATCGGGTTCTGCTGATTCTGGTCCTGATCCGGCTGGCTCGGTCGGTACGACACGAGCATGCCGTGCGGCGCGAGCCGCTGGGTCACGACCTGAATCGCGTTGCCGTTGTGCACGTACTGGATGTTGACGTTGTTGTCGATATCAACAAGGTTGGCCACCGAGAAGCCGGTGTTCCAGCCGTTGTAGTCCATGTACACAGTCGGGGCGAACAGAACGTACTGGCCGGCAAACGGGTAGAAGAACCCTCCATCGAAGTCTGGATCGCAGCGATTCTCGCAGAACGAATCGTCCTGGACCTCGAAGTTCGCCAGGCTGCCGATGTTCGTCAGCCACATGTTCGTGCCGACCTTGTACCGGTCAGCGATCGCGCCAATGGCGTCGTCCGACAGGATATGGACGTTGCCAGTCCAGCCCTCGGGGACATAGTCCGAGAGGGTGATCTGGTAGACAGCGCCGACGCTGATCAGCACATTCTGCTGCCAGCCGGTCGCCAGCGAGCCGGAGCCGTCGCCATCGTTCGGGAAGAACCGCAGCGTCACCGCCGCGTTGGCGTCCCAACCGAGGTTGGCAACCGTCACACGGGTGTCCCAAGCGCCGCCCGGGCCGCCGTTGGTCTGGACCAGCGGGATGTAGACGCCGTCGGCCAGATCATCGTTCAGGTCGTAATCGACCTCAGCGCCGGACAGGCCGTTGTAGCCCGAGACGGCGGTGTCCGCCGACGTCGTGTACGGCAGGCTTGCGCCGGCCACAGCCGACTTCAGCACGCCAGCGGCGTACAGCGGGGTAACGTCCGTCTTCTTCACCGCGATGTAATCGCAGTCGTTGAAGTCGCCGTCGTTGTTGATGTCGTGCCCGTAGTCGCCTTCGCAGACGTACTTCAAGCCGTCATACGAGTCCGTGCCCTCATAGAGGCCGGCCACGACCGGAGCGCCCGGCGCAGGAACGCCGAGATAGTCGGCGGTGAACGTCTTCGACGCGCCTGCCGCCAGGAAGGCGTAGGTGCTGTACGTCCAACCATTGCCGTTGCCGACATAGAAGAAGACGTAGCCGTCCTTCTTTGTCAGGTTCTGGATCGACACTGAGCCATCGGCAGCGCCGAGGCCGAAGTTGTCGTTGTTGTAAACCCACGGGAAGTAGACTTCCTGGGCGCCGTCGAGGCTCCAGGTCAGGTTGCCCGGCGCAACACCCGGCGTCCATCCTGGTGTCGGCGCGGCAGCAGCGGCAGGCGACGCGCCGAAAACGGCGAGCAGCCCGGCCAGCATGCCCAGGGTGGCTACCACCCGAAGAAACCGAGAGGGCTTCTTCAACTCTGATGCTCCTTTACCCCACTGTGCTTGTTCATGAACCCCATAACCCCATCGCAAGCACACAACCCGATGATGGCCATTGTTGACTTGCCGGCGCAAGAATCAGCGCGGCAGGCGCGTATCACGTCGTTACGTGCCCCCTTTCGATACCCCACACGTCTTCGCGATGCAGGTAAGGTCTGTGCCCGAGTATAGGAATTGCGGCCAGCACTGTCAACGCGTGGCCCCCGTCACCCCTGTACCTACGCACCCCTTCACCCTCGCGCCCCCGGCGTCATCTTCCGGGCACTTATAGAACGACCGACGCTCGCGAAAGTTGCGCGGCGTGCGACTGGGACCCCACCCCCCGCCCCTCCCCCGCGGGGAGAGGGGAGCGAAGGACGCGGGGAGATCTCTCGGCTGTGGCCTCCGGGCGAGAGAGCAGACGTCGATCCCTGCGTAGGGACGGCGCTCGCCTACTCAGTGGTCCGACCAGCATGAAGTGTCAGGTTGGCAGCCTCCCTATCCCTTGTCATCCTCTGCCCGGGTGCCCCCTGGGCGATGGCGCCCGCGCAACCGAAGGATCTCCCTGCGTTCGACTCTACCCAGCCAGGGGAGATTCCTCGCTGCGGCTCGGAATGACAACGAGCGGTGATGCCTGTCGCACCACAATACAGGACACAGCCTCCCCGCACCTTGTCATCCTCTGCCCGGGTGCCCCCTGGGCGATGGCGCCCGCGCAGCCGAAGGATCTCTCCTGCGTCTGACTGTATCCAGCCAGGGGAGATTCCTCGCTGCGGCTCGGAATGACAACGAGCGGTGATGCCTGTCGCACCACAATACAGGACACATCACGTTGGTCGGAGCACTCAGGATGACAAAGGGCCAGCGTCGCCCCCGTCCCGCATCCCGCATCCCCCGTCCCCCAAAAAGAAAAGACCCCCGGTTTCCCGGGGGTCCCTCCAGAGCTTCGTCAGTCAGATCAGGCGATCGGGCTGCGCGCCGCCCTTGGTGTCCGGTGGCAACTAGTTGACTGGCTCGCCGCCGTCCGGCATCTGCATGCCGAAGACGCAGTAGCCGGTCTGATCGCCCGTGTAGTCGATCGAACGGAACAGACCGCATGGGTTGTACCCGTTCCAGACCACCGAGCCGTCACCCTGCACCTGGTAGTCCACGTTCGCCGTCACCGCCACGAATGGCAGCACGTACGACATCGCGACCGCCGAGCCGTAGTACCCGTTCGGCAGGTTGTGCTGCGTCATCGTGTACGCAATCCCGATCGACTGCGCCGGGATGATCAGCGTGCTGATCCCGAAGTTCGAGGCGTTGTAGCCACTCTGGTTCAGCCACATCACCTGGATCGAGTTCTGGATCGGCAGCGGGTTCAGCATCGACAGACCCGAGGTCGCCCCCATGCCCGTCGCCGGATTCCCCTTCTGCACCAGCGGGAAGAACTGCACGTTGCTCAGGTTCGCCGTGGCGTTGTACGTCATCGCCTGGCCAACGTTGTTGTCGTTGCCGAAGTACTTGACCGCGTCAACCGCCGCGGCAACCGGGTAGTCTGACAGAATCAGCGCGCCAGCAACCTGGTCGTACATCGGATTTTGCTGATTCTGGTCCTGGTCCGGCTGGCTCGGCCGATAGGCCGTCAGCATGCCGTGCGGCGCGAGCCGCTGCGTCACGACCTGAATCGCGTTGCCGTTGTGCACGTACTGGATGTTGACGTTGTTGTCCGTCTCCACCAGGTTCGACACCGAGAAGCCGGTGTTCCAGCCGTTGTAGTCCATGTAGACCAGCGGCGCGAACAGCGCGTACTGACCGGCGAACGGATAGTAGAAGCCACCATCAGCGCTACCACCCTGAACCGGCCCGTAGGAGAACTCGCCGACCTCGAAGGTCGACAGGCTGCCGATGTTCGTCAGCCACATGTCCGTGCCGACCTTGTACCGATCGGCGATCGCGCCGATCAGGTCGTCGGACAGGATGTGGACGTTACCAGTCCAGCCTTCCGGCACGTAGTCCGAGAGGGTGATCTGGTAGACCGCGCCGACGCTGATCAGCACGTTCTGCTGCCAGCCGGTCTGCAGTGAGCCGGAGCCATCGCCGTCGTTCGGGAAGAACCGCAGCGTCACCGCCGCGTTGGCGTCAACGCCCAGGTTCGCAACCGTCACACGGGTGTTCCATGCGCCGCCCGGACCAACGTTGGTCTGGACGATCGGGATGTAGAGACCCTGCGCAACGAAGAAGTCACGCGGCCAGCCTTCGCAGTGAGTCGGGCTGCCCGGGTTGATCGGCCAATCCCAGTCGTGATCGACGACAGGATCGGTGTGATAGAGCTCCCAGTCGTAGTTGAAGTAGCAGTTGTAGACCTCAGCGCCCGACATGCCGTTGTAGCCGGAGACCGAGCTGTCCGCAGACGTCGTGTACGGCAGGCTCGCGCCGGCCACAGCCGACTTCACCACGCCGCCAGCCGTCAGCGGATACAGGAACGACTTCTTCACCGCGATGTACCCGCAGTCGTTGAAGTCGCCGTCGTCGTTGATGTCATGCCCGTAGTCGCCTTCGCAGACGTACTTCGAGCCATCGTACGATTGCTTACCTTCGTACAGCCCGGCCACAACCGGAGCGCCCGACGCCGGAACGCCGATCGACGCTGCCGAGAAGGTCTTCGACGCGCCAGCGGCCAGGAAGGCGTACGTCGTGTACGTCCAGCCATTGCCGTTGCCAACGTAGAAGAAGACGTAGCCGTCGACATTCGTCAGGTTCTGGATCGACACCGATCCGTTCGCCGGACCAAAGTCGTGGCGATCATCCTGATGGTCGGTGTCATTGAACTTGTCACCATTGTAGACCCACGGGAAGTAGACTTCCTGGGCGCCAGGCTTCGCGACCGTATCGACGATGTTGCCCGGCGCAACGCCAGGCGTCCATCCCGGATCCGGCGCGGCAGCAGCGGCAGGCGACGCGCCGAAAACGGCGAGCAGTCCGGCCAGCATGCCCAGGGTGGCTACCACCCGAAGAAACCGTGAGGGCTTCTTCAACTCTGGTTCTCCTTAACCCCACTGTGCTTGTTCATGAACCCCACAACCGTCATCGCAAGCACACGAACCGATGATGGTCTTTTTCGCTGTCGTGCCGGCATGGCTCTTTCACCTCCGGCTGGCGTATTTCACCTCGCTATACGCCCCCTTTCGCTACCCCACACAGTGCCACAACGCTTGTCAGGCCCGCCCGAGTATAGGGAACGGGCGCTGGCGCTGTCAACGCGCGGGCCTCCGTCGTCCACGTACTTACGCGCCTCTTTGCGGACCTGGCGCGGTCGCCTTCGCGAACGTCGGAGACCGGCGCGCCCATCGAGCGCTCACCCGGCCCGCGGCCGGCGCTGATCCCTGACACTCTACTAACGCACGAGCTCGCCGGTGGTTGCGCGATTCGGCCGGCGGGTTTCTGGGGACCCCACCCCCCGCCCCTCCCCTGTGAGGAGAGGGGAGATAAAGACGCCCGCGCTCTCTCCATCGTCAGTGACGAATGGACAGGGAGATTCCTCGCTGCGGCTCGGAATGACAACGAGCGGTGGTGACTCCCTCGTCCCTCATCCCTCGCCCCTCGCCCCCCCGAAACGAACGACCCCCGGTTTCCCGGGGGTCGCCCTCAGCGTCTGGCTGTGTCAGCAGCGCTCGCGCTTATGGCTGGATCGTGATCGTGGCGATCAAACCGGGGGACACGGGCTTAATGATCACGTCTGAGGAGGTAGAGCCAGTCTCGACCGGATCGCCCAGCAGGATCGTGCCGCCCGCCCAAGCATTCACCGACTTGTCATTGTAGATCCCGATGGCGACACAGAACGGACCGGGAGGAATCGGAATCGACCACTGCGTTGGAGCCATCATCGCGGGTACGCGTGTAGCCTTCCAGAAGGCCCCGGATGTCCCCGGCCCGCCAGCCGGGCAGGCATGGTCGAACACGAAGATCGCAACTCCGTCAATACTCAGCCAGAATCCATTCGCAAGCCAGACATCCAGGAAGGTGCTGATCTTGTTCCAGACCTGGACGTCGTCGCCCGGATAGAGCATCGGCACGCTGGAGTCGAGGCTGACAACCTTGTTGTTCGCGTCGAGCACAACCAGGCACACCGACGCGCCCGTCGTCGCAACGTCGATCGTCAGCGCGACTTCGCCGTTGGCATCAGTCGTCCCGCTGGTCAGCGCGTTCGCGAGAACCGCCGTCGTGCCCACCGCAGGGCACGACCCGCCGCCGTACAACGCGACCGCCACGCCCTCGATCGGGATATCCGCGCCATCCGCAGGGCCGGGGCGCACAACCGTCTTCGTGATCGTCGCTGTCGCCGCGACGACGTTCGTGATCTCGTCGGTCGCGGCCGGCCCATAGGTCAGACCACTGTCGACCGAGACGACCTTGCCGGACCCATTGATGACGACGACGCAGACCGCCGTGCCGCCTACGGAAACGTCGAAGGTCAGCTCGACCTGCCCGTTCGCGTCGGTCGTGCCGGACGCCAGCGCGCCGGAGGTGTCAGCGACGGTATCGCCGAGCGCCGGGCAGTCGGCTGCCGCGTAGACCGCGACCGTCATCCCGACCATCGGGTAGCCGTTCTCCGGCTGGCTGACGACGGTCTTGGTGATCGTCGCAGTGAGGCGGATCAGCGTGACGATGTTGGTCTTAGTAACACTGGCGCCCTCGATCAGGAGGATCTTCGTGTCACTCAGGTCCGAATCGGGGCCGAACATGTAGCCGGCCGGCGCGCCGACGACGTTGATGTTGTAGGTTCCGGCCACCAGGCTACTCCAGCTGACGATGCCATCGGCATCGGTGTAGCCCTCGCCGTTCTGGAGGTCGCCGTTGACATCCTGGCCGTCGAAGGTGACCTTGACACCCGCGATCGGATTGCCTTCCTTGTCGACGACGATCTTGGTCAGTGTCGCGAGGCCCGGCTGTTCCGGCCAACCCCAGACACAGTCTTCCTGGTACGCCCGGAACAATCCGCACGGGTTGTACCCGTTCCAGATCACCGAGCCATCACCCTGCACCTGGTAATCGACGTTCGCCGAGACCATCGTGAACGGCAGGTTCGCGTGCACCACCGCCGACCCGTAGTACCCGTTCGGCAGGTTGTGCTGCGTCATCGTGTACGCAATCCCGATCGACTGCGCCGGCACGATGATCGTCGATGTCCCGAAGTTCGCCGCGTTGTACCCCGACTGGTTCAGCCAGGTCACCGCCATCGCGTTCGGCAGCGGCAACGGGTTCAAGAGCGCCAGACCCGAGGTCGCCCCCATGCCCGTCGCCGGGTTGCCCTTCTGCACCAGCGGCATCGCCTGGGCGGTGCTCAGCGCAGCAGTGGCGTTGTACGTCATCGCCTGACCGACGTTGTTGTCGTTCCCGAAGTACTTGACGGCGTCGACCGCCACCGCCACTGGCGCGTCCGACAGGATCAGCGCCCCAGCAACCTGGTCGAACATCACGTTCTGCTGGTTCTGGTCCTGGTCCGGCTGGCTCGGCCGGTAGGCGGTGATCATCCCGTGCGCCGACAACCGCTGCGTCAGCACCTGGATGGCATTGCCGTTGTGCACGTACTGGATGTTGATGTTGTTATCGGCGCTAACCAGGTTCGCGACCGAGAAGCCGGTGTTCCAGCCGTTGTAGTCCATGTACACCAGCGGCGCGAACAGCACGTACTGGCCGGTGAAGATGCCGTAGAGCGAATTGTCCCACTCGAAGTTGGCGTTGGAGCCGGTATTCGTCAGCCACATGTTCGTGCCGGCCTTATACCGGTCGGCGATCACGCCCACCGCAGTGTCTGAGTAAATGTGCACCGCGCCGGTCCACCCCTCAGGCACCCAGTCCGACAACGTCAGCTGGTACACCGCGCCCGGGTTCACCAGCACGCTCTGCTGCCAACCGGTCTGCAGCGAGCCGGAACCATCCCCGTTGTTCGGGAAGAAGCGCAGCTCTACCCCCGCATTGGCATCCCCACGCAGGTTCGCCACCGTCACACGGGTGTCCCACGCGCCGCCCGGACCGCTATTCGTCTGCACGATCGGCAGGTAGTGCTCGTCGAACCGCCCGACCTCTGCGCCGCTCAGGCCGTTGTACCCCGAGACCGAGCTGTCCGCCGATGTGGTGTATGGCAGGCTCGCGCCGGCAACCGCCGACTTGACCAGACCAGCAGCCCACAGCGGGACGAGCACGTTCTTCCGCACCGCGATGTAGTCGCAGTCGTTGAAGTCGCCGTCTGCGTTGATGTCGTGCCCGTAGTCGCCTTCGCAGACGTACTTCGTGCCATCGTAGGAGATCTTCTCCTCATAGATGGCTGCCATGACCGGAGCGCCCGGGGCCGGGACTCCGATGGAGGCGGCCGAGAAGGTCTTCGACGCGCCGCCGGCCAGGTTGGCATACGAGGTGTATGTCCAGCCGTCGCCATCACCAACGTAGAAGAAGACATAGCCATCGACGTGCGTCAGGTTCTGGACCGTGACCGATCCGTTCGCCTCACCCAGGCCGAAGCTGTCGTTGTTGTAGACCCACGGGAAATAGACCTCCTGGGCCCCACCAATGGAAAAGAACAGGTTGCCTGGCGCGACGCCCGGGTCCCAACCAGGACTCGGAGCGGCCGCAGCGGCTGGCGTCCCCCCAAGGACGGCCAACAACCCCGCCAGCATCCCCAATGTCGCTACTACCCGAAGAAACCGTGACGGCTTCTTCATCACTCGTCAGTTCCCCTTCCAACGAGACACATCTGCTTGCGTTTCCCCCGACTGCCGCGCTGGCAAGCATCTCCATTCACGCGGCAGCAATTCAGACGTCCCGAGCTATCAGCAGTCCAGGTCGCCGCGCACCACCCCTACCCGCCTCCTTCCGGCTTGCAGAGCAGATCTTCATACGGTGTTTCCGCAGAGTATATCTGTGCATGATCGTAGACACAATACAACTCTGAGAATCGACACTGATCTGCGCTGTAGCAGTGTTTGATGCTTCTGACGGTTATGTCATGGTGGGCGGGAGCTGTGGAGCGGGTCGCGGGGATATCGAGAGTCGCGGGGGTCGGCGGCAGGGAGGAGCTCGCCGGCCGGGCCGGCACGACGGCCGGGAAGCTAGCCGGCCTGTAACCTCAGCGCGCGTCGCCCGTTATACTTCCCGATGGTCCTGACGCCGCCGAATGGGCGGAAGACGAACGATGAGGAATGCCTTTTGTCATCCCACAACAACACGACGACCTCAACACGCCCGGGGCGCGCGGTGCGTCTGGGCATCCTGCTCACGCTGGCGGCGCTGGCTGTGCTGACACTGCAGGCGTGCATGGGCAACTCGGGTCCGAAGACCGGGCTCATTTCAATGGAGACGTTCACGCCGGTTCCTCCGGGATGGAGCCCGACTGTCAACCCAACGCTCGAGGCCCAGCGGACCGCCGTCGCCGGGACAGCCACGGCGATCGCAAACGCGCCGACGCCGACGCTCGGCCCGACCCAGCCGCCAGCGACGATCGGCCCGAATGAGAAGGTGATCCTGCCGACGCCGCCACCGGGCGAGAATGTCGTCTTCCCGCCAACATCGACGTTGCTGACGCTGACCACCCGGTCGACTGCCTTCGCCGGCGTCGGCACCTATAACTGGTGGTCGGTGAGCGCAAACTCCGGCGGCAAGGTCACCGCGCCGTTCATTCAGCTCGACCCGTCGTTCGCCATCGCGGTGGCCGGCGAGCAGGCGCAGCTCTACTTCCAGGACGGCAGCCCGACCCCGCAATCGACAGTGATCGAGGTGTTCCCGGCCGAGGGCAACGTTGCGACCCCGACCAACGCGCAGGGCATCCCGAACAAGACCCCCGCCTTCGTCCGCCAGACAGACCCGGTCATCAGCAAGACGATCGACGGGGGAGATCTGACCTTCGCGCTCACCGTCAACCCCGGCGAGTACCTTGTCTACGCCAAGGTCACCTGGCCGATGGTCAAGGGCGTTGAGGACCAGGGCGACCAGATGACGGAATACCTCTATCGGGTGCGGGTGCAGTAGCGGCAGCCAGCCATGAGGAGCCACTGATGACCGAGCAGCCGGGCCGGCCGCCGCGCAACGTCACGTCGGTCGGCGCGCTGGTCGTCCGCGAATCGTCGCTGCTGGTCGTGCGGATGACCTATGGACCCAGCCAGGGGCGCTACATGCTGCCGGGCGGGCTGCTGGACCCGGGCGAGACGCTGGATGTCGCCGCCGCCCGCGAGGTGCGCGAGGAGACGGGCGTCGAGGCCCGCCCACTGGGGATCGTCGGCCTGCGCTCGCGCTACGACGGCCCGAACACCGACACCTACATTCTCTGGCTGCTGGAGCATCTCTCCGGCGAGCCGGCCGGCGACGGCCAGGAGAACGACGACGCCCGCTACCTGTCCTTCGTCGACATCGCCCAGCGCGACGATGTCGTCTACCTCGTGAAGTACCTCGCCACCCGCCTCGCCACCGGCGCGATCCTCCCCCACTCCCACGCCGACGACTACGCCTACCAGTTCCCCGGCTCAACACCCGATTCGTGGAAGCTGTTTATGTGAGGGATGGGGGGTCAGGGACGAGGGACGAGGGGGTAGGCACGAGTCATGTACCCGAAGGTGACACGGTTTGAGGATCTCGTTGCTTGGCAGCATGCGCGGACGTTAGCAGGTGCTGTATATGAGATAACCCGCAGTGAAGCGATGCGGCGCGATTTCGGCCTGTGCGACCAGATGCGACGCGCCGCGGTGTCGGTTATGTCTAATATCGCTGAGTGGGTTGTCAACGTCTAGCTGTCCGATCGATAGCCACCCGCTTGTCTTGTCATCTTGAGCCGCAGCGAAAGATCTCTCACCCATTCGATGCAGCCCGGCGCAGGGGAGATTCTTCGCGTGCGCGCTCAGAATGACAGGCCACGGGGGGTGGCTGCCGCGCCAACATGTGTGCCACTTTGACGTTGACAGCCCACTGAGGGATACGAACGAGGGACGACACAGGAGTACTTCCGGTTCCTGTCGATCGCCAAGGGTTCATGCGCAGAGGTGCGATCGCAACTCTATCTCGCTATCGATCTCGGGTACATCGACAACACAACCTTCGAAGAACACATTGAAATGGCTGACGGCACCGCACGCCTCATTGGCGCCCTGCGCTCCTCGATCGGCCGTCGCCTCAACACTCTCAAATAGCCCCCATCCCCCGTCCCCCGTCCCCGACGACGTAATGCTCACGGGCGAGGGCGGTGAAGGATTCGAGCTGGCGGGCGACCCAGGCGTCGTCGTGGTTCTGGAGCCTGGCCATGAGGGCGGCGACGGTGGGGGCGGCGTCGATGGCGGCTTCGGCGTCGAGGAGGAGGGCACGCAGGCGGCGGGCGAGGACGTCGTCGAGTTGGACTGGCATTTCATTCTCGATGACGTAGGCGGTCATCGCCAGGCTGTAGGGCAGGCGCGGGTGGAGGATGCCCGGGTACTTCGCCTCGTACTCGGCTGCTTCGTCGGCGCTCGCGCCGAACTCCATCCAGCGTGGTATCCGCGATGTCGCGCCGAGGAGCGGCAGATCGGCCGTGAGGCACTCGCGCCGGGGCAGCGCGGCGACTCCGGCGACGTGGTTGACGGTGTCCTCGGCCATGCGCCGGTAGGTCGTCCACTTGCCGCCGGCGATCGTCACCAGGCCCGAGGGGCTCTCCATGAGGGTGTGGTCGCGCGAGAGCGCGGCGGTCGATTCATCGTCGGCAAGCGGGCGGACCAGTGGACGCAGGCCAGCGAAGACCGCGCGGACGTCGGAGCGACTCGGCTTCCGCGTGAGGAAGCGGTCGACGTGGGCGAGGATGAAGTCGATCTCGTCCTCGTGGGCCTTCGGCTCCAGCTCGGGATCTGCCAGCTCGGTGTCGGTCGTTCCGGCGAGCGTGTGTCCCTGCCAGGGAATGATGAAGATGACGCGGCCATCGTCGGTCTTGGGGATCAGGATGCCGGTATCGGAGGGCAGGAAGCTGCGATCGAGGACGAGATGCACGCCCTGGCTGGGCGCCATCATCGGCTTGACTGCCGGGTCGTCCATCCGGCGGATCTCGTCGGCGAAGACCCCGGTGGCGTTGACGACGGCATGCGCGTACACCTCGTGGCGTTCTCCGTTGACGGTATCGTCGATGACCGCGCCGACGACACGTCCGCCGTCCTTGAGCAGATCGCGGACGGGGGCATCGTTGAGGATGGTCGCGCCTTGCTGGACGGCGGTGCGGGCCAGGATCAGTGCGAGGCGAGAGTCGTTGAACTGGGCGTCGCTGTAGATCACGCCGCCCTTGAGCCCGTCGGTGTTGATCGTCGGGATGAGCCTGGCTGCGCCACCGGCGGTGACGATCGTCGAACGCGACAGTCCGAGCCGGCCGGCGAGCAGGTCGTACATCTTCAGCCCGATACCGTAGTAGGGCAACTGCCAGGCATGATAGGTCGGGATGAGGAAGCGGAGCTCGTGGACGAGGTGTGGCGCATTGCGGATCAGCCGGCCCCGCTCGTGAAGCGCCTCGTGGACCAGCTTGATATCGCCGCGTTCGAGGTAGCGCACGCCGCCGTGGACGAGCTTGGTGCTGCGCGAGCTGGTGCCCTGGGCGAAGTCGCGCGCCTCGACGAGCAGGGTCGAGTAGCCGCGCGAGGCGCTATCGAGCGCGACGCCGAGGCCCGTCGCCCCGCCGCCGATCACCAGCACGTCGAACGTGTGATTGAGCCTGGCGAGCTGTTCGTCCCGACGCATGGTTCACTCCTTCTCCCGTCATCACCGCTCGGACCCGCTGCCTTCGGCATGCTCGTTATGTCGCATAGCTGCTGCCACAGCAGCGAGAACGACAGCGGGACGCGGAACGCAGCTCATCCGCGCTCCGCGTCCCGCATCTCACGTCCGGATCGTGCCTATGCTTCGACCCAGTCGAAGGTGCGCTCGACGGCGCGCTTCCAGTCACGGTAGTACTTTTCGCGCTCTGCCTCGTTCATGCGTGGTTCCCAGCGCTTGTCTTCGTTCCAGTTCTGACGCAGATCTTCGAGGTTGCCCCAGAAGCCGGTTGCCAGGCCGGCCGCGTAGGCCGCGCCGAGCGCGGTCGTCTCGGCGACCTTCGGCCGTACGACGGTGACGCCGAGGATGTCCGCCTGGAATTGCATCAGCAGGTCGTTGTAGACCATCCCGCCGTCGACCTTCAGCGCGGCAAGCTCCGAGCCGGAGTCCTTCTCCATCGCCTCGGCCACCTCGCGCGTCTGATAGGCAGTCGCCTCCAGCGTGGCGCGGGCCAGGTGTCCCTTGTTGACGTAGCGAGTGAGACCGACGATTGCGCCGCGCGCGTCGCTGCGCCAGTAGGGGGCGAACAGGCCGGAGAAGGCGGGGACGAAGTAGATGCCGCCATTGTCGCTGACCGTCTTCGCCATATCCTCGATCTCGGGCGCGCTCTTGATCAGCCCGAGGTTGTCGCGGAGCCACTGGACGAGCGCGCCGCTGATCGCAACCGAGCCCTCGAGGGCGTAGACGGCCGGCTGATTGCCGAGCTTGTAGCAGACAGTCGTCAGCAGGCCGCTCTTCGAGGGCACCAGCTCCGTGCCGGTGTTGTAGATCATGAAGCAGCCGGTGCCATACGTATTCTTGGCCTCGCCGACGCCGAAGCAGACCTGGCCCATCGTGGCCGCCTGCTGATCGCCGAGGATGCCGGCCACCGGCACGCCATCCAGCGCGCCACCCTTGACGTGACCGTAGGTCTCGCTGCTCGATCGAATCTCGGGCAGCATCTGACGCGGCACACCGATCGCCTTCAGCAGGTCGTCGTCCCAATCCAGCGTCTCGAGGTTCATCAGCATCGTGCGCGACGCGTTGGTCACGTCGGTGATGTGGATGCCGCCATTCGGCCCGCCGGTGAGCCACCAGGTCACGAACGAGTCGATGTTGCCGAAGAGCGCATTGCCGGCCTCGGCTTTCTCCAGCGCGCCGGGGACGTTGTCGAGGATCCAGCGCACCTTCGGGCCGGAGAAGTAGGTGGCCAGCGGCAGACCCGTCTTGTCGCGGAAGCGATCCTGGCCGCCATCCCGGGCGAGTTCGTTGACGATATGGTCGGTGCGAGTGTCCTGCCAGACGATGGCGTTGTAGAGCGGCTCACCGGTGCGCCTGTCCCAGACGACGGTCGTCTCACGCTGGTTGGTGATGCCGACCGCGGCGATATCCTCCTTGCGGACGAGACTCTTGGAGAGCGCGCCCTGGACGACTGCCTGCGTGTGATGCCAGATCTCGCCCGGGCGGTGTTCGACCCAGCCCGGCTGTGGGTAGACCTGCTCGTGCTCCATCTGCTCAATGGCGACAACGTTGCCGGAGTGGTCGAAGATCATGCAGCGCGTGCTCGTCGTCCCCTGGTCGATCGCCGCGACGTACTTCTTGTCGGCCATATGGTTCCTCCTTTGAGATGCTTCCCGAACGCCATCGGTCGGGCAGACGCTAATCGCCGTCGTGCGCAACGTCCGCGCCACGCGGTTGTGGCTCGGGCTCCTTGGGCAGCGGCAGCATCGGCTTCACGAGGAAGTCGTAGAAGAACGCGCCGGCCACGCCGCCGAGTAGCGGGGCAATGATCGGCACGAGGAAGTACGAGTCCTTGAACGCGATATTGTCGCCCGACAGGAAGATGCCGGAGAACAGGCGTGGCCCGAGGTCACGGGCCGGGTTGATCGCGTACCCGGTCGGGCCGCCGAGCGAGAGACCGATTGCCAGGACGGCCATGCCAACCATGAACGGCCAGAGATTCGCGCCCGGCCCGATGTTGCGGATGTTGTCGACGATGGCATAGATCAGCAGCACCAGCATGAAGGTGCCGACAAACTCGGCGAAATACAGGTTGAACCACGCCCCATCGTAGTACTTGCTCGGGCCGGTATAGAAGACATTTTTCCAGCCCTGGCCGTCGAAATCCCCCTTGTAGAGGACCCAGACGAGGAATGCGCCGACGAACCCGCCAGCGACCTGGACGATCCAGTAGAAGATGCCGGTTGTCACATCCATCGTTCTGCGCGCCATTGCGGCGGCGGTAACGGCAGGGTTGATATGCGCGCCGGTGATTCCGCCAGCGACATAGACCGCCATCACGACGGCGAAGGCCCAGCCCAGGGCGATCGTATTCCAATCGTAGCCTGCCCACGGGTTGTCAGGCGCGACACCCAGACGTGAGGCGAAGACCGTGTTAGCGACAACGCCATCACCCAATAACAACAGGAACGCAGTGCCGATGAACTCGGCCCATAATTTCGCCGAAAGGGTATCCCGACGCATCCACGTGCTCCCTTTATTCTTGATTCATATCGATCGTAACTGGAACGCGCGCGCGGCCTGCATGGATCAACGCGCGCCGCGACCCCTGCGCGGACGGGCATCCTCCCTTTCCGTATCGTTGCCGTCCGAGAGTCCGAACGGCGAAACCCGCGCTCCCGGCGTTAGAGTCACGGACTCTGGCGTCGGCCGGCGGGAAGCGTTTGTGATGCGCTGCGCCGACAGCCATCTTCGGGGTCGGCTTTTATGCCTCGACGCCACCTCGCTCCAGAATCGGCAGCGATCACGTCGGGCGATAAGACACCGTTACAGATAGTCCACCATGGGGCGATTGTCAATGCGCCACGCGGCCAAACCAATGGCACGAACAATGCATGCCACGTTCCACCGTTGACCGCTCGCGCAACCGCGCCGGAAGACCGAAGATACAAGGGAGTGAGACTCGCGTGGATCCAGAAACCAGTTCCCCGTGAGTGACCTGGCGGCGGATCACACGTAACTACCGGCAAGACCACCACAGCCTTGTGATGGAGGAGACTCGTGAAGAAGCTTATCAATAAGGTCGACGATGTCGTCCGCGAGTCGCTGGAAGGTATCGCCGCGGCCCATCCGTCGTTGCTGCGGGTTGATCCCGAGCTCAAGGTGATCGTGCGCGCCGACGCGCCGATCGCCGGGAAGGTCGGCGTCGTCTCCGGTGGCGGCAGCGGTCACGAGCCGCTGCATGGCGGTTTCGTCGGCATGGGCATGCTCGACGCCGCTTGCCCCGGCGAGGTATTCACGTCACCTGTCCCGGATCAGATGCTGGCCGCGACGAAGGCGGTCGACGGCGGCGCTGGGATCATCCATATCGTGAAGAACTACACTGGCGACATCATGAACTTCGAGCTCGCGGCGGAGTTGGCCGAGGTTGAGGGGATCACTGTGCGGAGCGTCGTCATCAACGACGATGTCGCCGTCCAGGACAGTCTCTACACCGCCGGCCGGCGCGGCGTCGGCGGGACGGTGCTGGCCGAGAAGATCACCGGCGCGCTGGCGGAGCGCAGGGCCAGCCTCGATGACGTCGCCGCGATCTGCCGGAAGGTGAACAACAATGTCCGCACCATGGGCATGGCGCTGACCTCCTGCACGGTGCCAGCCGCCGGCAAGCCGACATTCGACCTCGCCGAGAACGAGATGGAGATCGGCATCGGAATCCATGGTGAACCAGGCCGGCATCGACTGCCACTGGCGCCGGCCGACGAGATCGTCGACATGTTGACGACACCGATCGTTGACGATCTCGGTCTCCGGCAGGGCGAGCAGGTGCTGGCCTTCGTCAATGGGATGGGCGGCACCCCGCTGATGGAGCTTTACATCGTCTATCGCCACCTCGACAGGATCCTCCGAGGTCAGGGCGTTACGATCGTCCGTTCGCTCGTCGGCAACTACATCACGTCGCTGGAGATGGCCGGCACATCGATCACACTGCTGCGGCTGGACAACGAGCTGACCGATCTGTGGGACGCGCCAGTCCACACGGCCGCGCTGCGTTGGGGCGTATGATCCCGGCGACGCACGACGTAGCGGGTTGAGGAGGCTGGATGGGTAACACGGACGGATTGGGGCTCGCGATCGTCGAGCGGGTTCAGGCCACGCTTGCCGAGCACTCGGTCGAGCTGACCCAACTCGACGCGGCGATCGGCGATGGCGACCACGGCACCAACATGAACCGCGGATTCACCGCCGCATGGGCGAAGGTTCAGGAGCAATCGGACCAGTCGCTGGCCGCAGTGATCAAGGCGGTTGCGATGACGTTGATCTCGACCGTTGGCGGCGCTGCCGGCCCCCTCTACGGCACGGCGTTCCTGCGCGCATCGGCGGTCATTCCCGCCAATGGCGCAACGACGACGACAGATCTCGCAGCCGCGATGAAGGCGGCGCTGGAGGGAGTCCAGGCGCGCGGCAAGGCGACGACGGGCGAGAAGACGATGGTCGACGCGATTTCACCCGCAGTCGATGCGTTGACCGCGGCCGTCGAGGCGGGCGCCAGCGCGGTCGACGCGCTCGACCGTGCCGCCGAGGCCGCCCGCCAGGGGATGGAATCGACCATCCCGCTGCTGGCGACCAAGGGCCGCGCCAGCTACCTCGGCGAGCGCAGCATCGGGCATCAGGACCCGGGAGCGACGTCGTCGTACTACATCCTTCGCGCGATCGCCGACCTCGTCCGTGAACGAGCGGACGCCTGACGAACGTCAGCGACAGGGGAGAGCATGCCGGTCGGGATCGTCATCGTCAGTCATAGCCGGAAGCTCGCCGAGGGTGTCCGGGAAATGGCCGAGCAGATGGCCGGAGGGCTCATCACGATCCGAGCCGTGGGTGGCTCTGCGGATGGCTCGCTCGGCACCGACCCCGGCGGGATCTGCGAGGCGCTAACGGCCGCCGACACCGGCGATGGCATCCTCGTGCTGATGGATCTCGGCTCGGCAGTGATGAGCGCCGAGACGGCGTTGGAGCTGGCAGGCGACACACTCACCTCACGAGTTGTCCTCAGCGATGCGCCGCTCGTCGAAGGCGCGGTCATCGCCGCGGTCGAGGCCTCCATTGGCGGCGGGCTCGACGAGGTCGCGGCCGCCGCTCTCGGGGCCAGAAGCCTGACCAAGATCACACACTGACAAACGCAAGCGCGAGAGGATGCGGCGGCGATGCGGGAGGCCCGACTGACGATCACCCACCCAGCGGGGCTACACGCGCGCCCGGCTGCCCTGCTCGTCCGGACCGCGGCCAGGTTCGACGCCGCAATCCGGCTGACCAACCTGACCAGGAACCCCCTGCGAGACGCCGACGCCAAGAGCATCCTCAGCCTGATGACGCTTGGCGTCGAGCATGATCACATCATTCTCATCCGCGCCGACGGGCCGGACGAAGACGCCGCGATCATCGCGCTGAGCTCTCTTATCGAGCGCGGCCTCGACGAGGTTGCGCCATGACCACCGAGATCCTGACCGGCACACCCGCAGCCGATGGGATCGGGATCGGCAGAATCGTGACGTACCGACGACGCGCGCCGAGCGCCGAACGCCCACCGCTGCAGGCCGGCGAGATCGAGCCAGAGCTTCGCCGGTTCCGGGATGCCGTCGAGGTGACGCGTCGTCGTATCGCGACCGCCCGGGCAACGACCGCCGAACGCGCCGGCCAGCGGGAAGCCGCGATCTTCGACGCCCAGAGCCTGTTCCTCGATGATCCGGCCTTCGTTGGCGAGATCGAGCGCGCAATCGGCGAGAGGCACGCGCGCGCCGAGAGCGCAATCGAAACAGTGACCGCATCGGTCGAGAGCATGTTCGCCGCGCTCGACGATGACTATCTCCGGGCCCGGGCCGACGATGCGCGAGACGTCGCGTCGCAGCTGCTCCAGTCGCTGGACGGCGGAGAGGCAAGTACTGCGATCGACTTGCCAACCGAGGCGATCATCGTCGCGGATGAGCTGTTCCCATCGGACACGACACGCATGGATGTCTCGCGACTGGCCGGGATCGCGACCGAACGTGGCAGCACAACTGCCCATGTCGCGATCCTCGCCCGGGCACTCGGCATCCCGACGGTCGTCGGCGTCGCGGGGCTGCTCCGGCGTGCGGTCGACGGCCAGGTCGCAATCCTCGATGGCGACGCCGGCCAGCTAATCCTGTCGCCAGACGACAATGCGCTCGCAGCCGCCGGGGAGCGGATGGCGCTCGCGAGCGCCGAACGTGAGCGCCTTGCCACCGACCGCGATCTGCCGGCCGTGACACTGGACGGAGAACGTGTCGAGCTTCGGGCAAACATCGGAACATCAGCCGAGGCGGCGGTCGCGCTGGAGCGCGGCGCAGAAGGGATCGGGCTGTTCCGCACCGAGTTCCTGTTCGTCGACCAGCCGATGTTGCCGGACGAGGAAGCGCAGTACACCGCCTACCGAGATGCGGCCGAGGTGATGGGCGAACGCCCGGTCATTATCCGCACGCTCGACGCCGGAGGCGACAAGCCACTGCCCGGCATCAGCAACGGCGGGCCGGCTGAGATGAACCCGTTCCTTGGCGTTCGCGGGCTGCGCCTGTCACTAGCCCATCCCGACCCATTCCGAACCCAGCTCCGCGCCCTGCTACGCGCGGCGACGGCCGGCAACATCTGGATCATGTTCCCGATGGTTGCGACCGTTGGCGATGTCCACGCGGCGCGCCGCTTCGTCGACGATGTTGCCGGGGAGTTGGCATCCGAGGGCATACCCCACCGGGACGACACTCCGCTAGGGATCATGATTGAGGTGCCGAGCGCGGCCATCGCGATCGACCTGCTGATCCGGGAGGTCGATTTCGTCAGCATCGGCACCAACGATCTGGTCCAGTACACGCTCGCCGTTGACCGCACGAACCCGGCGCTGGCGGCGCAGTATCCCGCGTTCGACGTCGCCGTCCTGCGGCTCATTCATGACGTGCTGGCGACGGCCCGCGCGGCCGGCAAGCACGCCGGCATCTGCGGCGAGATGGCCGGCGACCCGGTCGCAATCCCCCTACTGATCGGTCTTGGCGCCCGCGAGCTCAGCATGGGGAGCGCCCGGCTGGATGCCGCCCGGCAGTTGATCCGCATGACGGACAGCACCGACGCCCGGCGCGACGCCGAGGCGCGGATGGGGCGAAAGACGTGAGGTCGCCCCTTCCCACCGCCGGACAACGGTGACGATGAAAAACCCTACTGCTGTGGCATCGCGGGGCCGGCGGCGGGTTGGCCCAGCTCGACCGTGCGCTGATAGGCGGCCCAGACGGCGCGGGAGATGACGGTGCGAAGGCTGCCCTTCTCCATCTGGTAGAGCGCCGCGGCCGTCGTGCCGCCCGGCGAGGTGACCATGTTGCGGAGCTCCGCCGGGTGCAGGCCGGACTCCCGCGCGAACTGGACCGAGCCCTGCATCGTCTGTAGCACGAGCTCCTCGGCGATCCGACGCGGGAAGCCCATATGGACACCGGCGTCGATCAGCGCCTCCATGACGAGGAAGACGTAGGCCGGCCCGGTGCCGGAGAGAGCGGTCGCCATGTCGACCATCTCCTCGCTCTCGACACGCACTGCCTCACCCATCGCGCCAAGGAGCGCCGCAACCGCCTGCGCCTGCTCGTCGGTCACCGATGGGGTCGCCAGCCAGACGGTCACGCCCTGCCCGATCTGCGCCGGGGTGTTGGGCATCGAGCGCACCAGCCGCTCGTGGCCGAGGGCCGCATGCAGCCGGTCGACGGTCGCGCCGGCCATGATCGAGACGACGACCTGGTCGCGACCCAGCCGGCCACGCAGGTCGTCGCCGACCTTGCCCAGCGACTGTGGCTTGATCGTCAGCATCACGATGTCAGCGCCTTCGGCGGCTTCGGCATTACCGGCCAGCATCCTGATGCCGTAGCGCTCGGCCAGCAGCTGGCGACGTTCCTCGTATGGCTCAGCGCCAACGAGCTGGTCGGTTGTGACGAGCTCGCCGCGCAGCAGCGTCGCGGCGATTGCCTCGCCCATCACGCCGCAGCCGATCAGCGCGATGCGCTTGCCGCGCAAGATCTCGATATCGCGTTCGGTCGCGTTCATGTGTCGTTCTCCTTCGGTGTCGATGACAGACGCTGATAACAGCGCGCGGACAGCACGCGTCTGCCATCCGCGCGAGCGGCTGCCGCGCCTGCCGGAGACGGGTTGGAGTCGAGGGGTTGCCCCCTACTCGCCGTCGCCGGTCGCGGCTCCGGCGGGCTCGGGGGTCGGCTCAGGGGCAACCGCGGTGGGAATCATGCCGAACAGGCGCGCGGCGTTGCCGTAGAAGATCCGCTCGCGCTCCTCGTCACCGAGGCGCAGGAGATCGAAGATCGTCTGCCAGTCGCGAATCTCTTCCTCGAATCGCTCGTTGTTGTCCGAGCCGTAGAGCAGCTTGTAGTGCGAGATCTCGTTCGGCACGAGACGTCGCTCCACGAGATGGCGGCGGACCATCTCGCCGCCGGAGATGTCGAAGAAGACGTTCCTCCGCCAGCGAGCGACGTGGGCGGCGAGATCGTAGTAGCCGATGCCTAGATGCGCCCCGATCAGCCTCAGCTCCGGGAAGGTGAAGGCGATCGTATCGAGCGTGATCGGCTCCATATGGGCCGACGAGACGCCGCTGCCGCGCGAGCGCTGCTCCCATGGACGGACGCGCTCGATCAGCTCGGGATCGAACGGGTCCTGGGTGCGGTAGTCCGCCCCGCCGCCGACAACGCCGGTGTGGAACAGGCAGGTGAAGCCGTGCTCCTCGGCCGCCTCGTAAATCGGGAAGTAGTCGGAATGATCGTAGCGCTTGAGTGGCAGGATGATCTTCAGACCGCGAAAGCCGCGCGCGGCCGCCTCGTGAACCTGCGTCGGACCTTCCTGGTCGAGGTCGATGCCATACAGGCCGACAAACAATTCGGGGGCGCGCTCAATCGCGCGAGTGACCCGCTCGTTGTAATCGCCGAATCGCGAGCCGAGCAGGCAGAGGTGGACGACGCCGGCCGCAGCCGCGCGCTCGCGCAACTCGGTGATCGCGTCGTCCGGATCGCGATCCTCACCCCACGGAAAATGCACATGCGTATCGAAGATCTTCAATTGGCCCCGCTACTCCCTCACCAAACATGGCAAACAACGACCTAGTAAAGCACGAAATCTGTTCTTGCGTTCAACACTACCCGGCGCTGTCCTGCGGGTTATAGCCCAGCTCGCGGCGGGCTTTTGAGATGTCCCAGAACTGGCGTCGGTTGTTAGAGATCCCATAGTAAATGCCGAAGCGGATATCCGGAGTCGCCAGGCAGCGCTCGATGAGGTGCGCACAGTCGCGCTGCGAGAGCCAGGTGGCGCGGAGACGATCGTAGGTCTGCTCCGTTGTGAGGTTCAACCAGCCGGATGACTGGCCGGCGTCAACCGACCGTGGATCGTCGTCGGCGCGGACGCTGCCGATCCGCAGGCAGAAGACGCGCAGACCGTGGGTATCCGAGTAGTAGCGTCCCATCGCCTCGCCATATGCCTTCGAGACGCCGTAGTAGGAATCCGGCCGGATCTCGGCGCGATCGTCGACGACGAGTGGGTTGGCCGGCGCGTAGATATCCGGCTTGTTGTCGAGCTCGTACCCTCCAACGGCGTGGTTGCTGCTGGCGAAGACGACACGCTCGACCCCGGCCCGATGCGCGGCCTCGAAAACGTTGTATGTCCCGATGATGTTGTCGCGCAGGATATCCGGCCAGGGAGTCTCGACCGAGATGGATGCGGCCAGATGGACGACAGCGTCCATCCCCGCGAAGGCTGGATGGATCGCGTCGAGGTCGCTGATGTCAGCGACATGGCTTGGGAAATCGGCCGGCCGATGGGTCAACGCCGAGATCTCGTAGTCGCCGGCCAGATCGTGACGGACCGCCGACCCGATCACCCCGGCAGCGCCGGTCACCAGCACACGCATCGATGTCTCCTTACGCTTCGGTCTGGCTCGCCTCAGTGATGATGTGTTCACGGGGCCGTATCCCGCGAACCGACTCCAGCGAGACCTCGATTGTTCGCTCCCCACGGTCTTCGGATCCACTGAACTGCAGGGCGAAGACCGCGTGCCGCTTCGGCGGGCTACCCGTGCCAACCCACTCGCCCTGGCGGAATCCTTCGATCGTCCGGCCAAGCAGCAATGCGCGAACCTCACCAAGCGTGCGTTGTTTCCGATGGATCGCGCCGCCGCAGCACGGACAGGTCAGCGGGATGATGTGGTCGCCCGTCATCAGCAGCTCGACCTGGCCATCTTCGCCCTCCGCGACGCCGAGGACGCGTTCGCCGCCGATCAGGGTATCGGCATACTCGACCGAACAGTAGAGATCGCCACGGATCTCGACAAGGGGGAAGCCGTCGCGCTCGCACGTCTCGACGCGCTGGAGGAACGGCAGCAGGGGCATACCTGTCATCGACGCACTCCGATGTAGCAGAACTCGCCGCGTCGCTCACGCAGCGCTCGAAGGCAACGATACCACCGGGTATACGGGAACCCCCGGGGATGAATCCCTGGGGGGTTCCAGTCTCGTCACCCCTCCCGGAGGTGAGTGCGCTTCTGGTGTTGAGTTGCCTCAGATCAGGCCAGGACGACCTGTTCCTCGACGGAAGCGATGCGCTCGAGCTGCGTCAGAGCGTCACGGTATGCGACGACCGCGCCCTGAAGCTGCGTGTAGTACGGGTTCTCGCGGTAGGACTCCGGGTTACGCTCGACGATGTTCGACATCACGCGCTCGCGACTGCGGATCCTGGCGACCAGAACTGCTGCGGTGCTCATCTGAAGCTGACTATTCCCTTCGAAACACGCCGGTGGCGTTTCCGTCATCGACGCCGGCCGGTTACCGGTCGCCTGTTCTTTGCTATGCCAGACACCGCCAGACAGCGGGGCACAAACGGATACGTTATCACGGCATGGCTATACGGTCAAGAGGCATTGGACCCGTCCACATCACCAGACACATCCTCGCTGCGAATGAATGCCCTATCATGGGTCTCATCTCGGGCAATCAGAGTGGGAGTGGCAGATGGTGGACGTTTCCTGGATGGACGCAACGACGCTGGCCCGGTCGATCCGCAACCGCGACGTATCGGCAGTCGAGGCCGTCGCCGCGTGTCTTTCGCGGGTCGAACGAGTGAATCCGGCGCTGAACGCAGTGGTCACGCTCGACGCCGAGCGCGCCCTCGCCCGGGCGCGCGACTGCGACCTGAGGCTGGCGGCAGGAGAATATGCCGGCCCACTTGCGGGTGTGCCAGCGCTGCTCAAGGATTGCCACGAGACCGCCGGTATGCGCACGACGGCCGGATCACCATTGCTGCGCAACTATGTGCCGGCCCACGATGGCGTCGTTGCTCGGAGACTACGCGAGGCCGGCGCGATTATTCTCGGCAAGACGAACGTCTCCGAGCTGCTGACCGATCTGCAGACGACCAATCCGATCTTCGGTCGGACGAACAACCCGTGGAATCTTGACCGGACACCGGGCGGGTCGAGCGGTGGCGCGGCCGCGGCGGTTGCCGCCGGGCTGGCGCCGCTCGATATCGGCAGCGACATCGGCGGCTCGATCCGCGTCCCGGCGCACTGCTGCGGCGTGTTCGGGCTCAAGCCCACCGAGTTGCGCGTCCCCAACGCCGGCCATATTCCCGATCTGCCGGGTTATGTCCGGACGACACGCGTGATGAACTGCATCGGCCCTCTGGCGCGGTCACTCGACGACCTCGAGTTGGCGTTGCGCGTGATTGCTGGGCCAGACGCCAGCGACCCGGACGTGCCGCCGGCGCCGCTGCCGGCCATCTCGCCTCCGCCGCTGGCCGGACTGCGCATCGCGGTCGCGTCGACGTTCCCCGGCCTGCCGGCCGACGCGGCGACTCGCGCGACGATCGAACGCCTGGCAGCGTCATTGGAACGTCACGGCGCACGCGTCGAGGCGCGACTGCCGGAAATCGACTTCGAAGAGCTGCTCACAACACGAGCAGCGCTGCGTTCGATCGTGCGGATGCTCATCGAGCCGCCGGCCGGCGGCCCGCCAAGCGCAGAGGACTACTTCCGCATACTCCAGCGCCGCGACGAGATCATCGCGACGTGGGAGCGATACTTCGCGACGGTCGACGCGCTGATCTGCCCGGTGATGATGATCCCGGCATTCGAGCATCGGGCGCGCGGCGGCGATGTGCCGCTGGATGGCGAATCCGCGAGCTACGACCTGCTGGCCGGCTATTGTCGACCGTTCAACCTCACTGGACATCCGGTCGTGACGCTACCGGCCGGCTCAAGCCCCGAAGGGCTCCCGATCGGCGTCCAGCTCGTCGGCGCGCGCTGGAGCGAGTCACGCCTGCTGGGTATTGCGCAGTCGATGGCGGCGACAAATCCGGAGGTTGCCTTTCGCCGCCCACCCGGCTACTGACGCCGGAGCCCGTCCGCGACAATACCCACCACGAGGCCGAGTCCAGCGCCAAACGCGATGCCCAGCGCCAGATTAAGCTCGAAGACGATGCCCACGAGGAGACCGAGCGCGGCGCCGAAGATCAACCCATAAGCAACCGATAAGCGCTGACTGGGTCCGTCTTTGGGAAGTCGGGATTTGTCGTTCACTGTCGTGCCTCCCTCCTGCGCGCATCATCGCCCGACCAGTGTCTCGGAAGCGCAACAGGAGGGAGTAGAACATGCCATTGCCGTATCAGATTGTGCTCAGTCGGTCTCGATCAGAACAACGGCTTCCATTCCGGCTTCGTGATCGTTGCCCAGGCTTGAGTAGATCGCGAACTGGCCGGTGCGCGGAAAATGCAGCGTCCAGGTCGCCGTCGCACCGGGCGCGATCTCCGGCGACTGATGCTCGTCCGGGCCCATCTTCACCGTCAGATTGTGGGGTTTGGCGCCGTTATTCGTGACCTCGAAGGTCACATCGCCCTTTTGCGCCGAGAGATGGTCTGGCGTTATTCTGGTATCCGACATCTCGATTTTCAGGGCGTTGCCAGCAGTCGGGGTCTCTTCAACAAGCTCCGAGCGCCAGCCGCAACCCGTCAACAAGAACCCGCCGATCAACATCCCGAGGACGACCAGCAGATAGCACCAGATCCGGGAGGGAGTAACCACGGAGCCCCCTTTCAACAATCCGGAAATGCCTGCAGGAATCCCGCGCGCCGATCCCGACGCCACTGGATGGCATGTTCGCAACGTGTCGCAAGATTGAAGCCCCGGTGTTACTCGTCGATGCAGATGGGCAGACTCGCCCGCAGATCGCGCCGTTCGTTGGGCTTCAGGAGTCCGTCCCGAATGCGGACGCATCGACTGGGTTGTCTTCCGCCGAGGCAAGCAGTCGCAACGACCTGCCATGCGGATCGACGCGCTGCTCCTCCAGTGGGAGTCGATGCGCCTTCATGAAGTACATCGCGTTATCGGCCTCCTGCATGATCTTATCGATCGTTGCCAGGGCCGGCGCATGCGTGGCCATTCCCAGGCTGCAGGTCAGTTGCGATCCATCGGGGCGGCTGATCGTGGCTAGCCGGCTGGTGATCCGGTTGATCACGTCGGCTGCCTGGGCAGCATCTGTCCGCGGCAGTAGCACGACGAACTCATCGCCGCCAACTCGGGCAACGAAATCATCCTGCCGGGCGGCGAAGCTGAGCTCCCTCGCGATTCGGCGCAACACCTCGTCGCCGGCTGAATGGCCGCCGAAGTCGTTAACGATCTTGAAGTCGTCGATGTCCAGGAAGAGCAGCGTTAGTGGCTGGCCATTGCGTTGCGCGTGCTCGAGGTGGCGCGCGCTGACCTCCCGAAAGGCAAACAGATTCGAGATTCCGGTCAGGATATCCGTCCTCGCCATCAGCTCGGCGCGCTGCCGCGCCTCGCGCAGGCCGTTGATCAGAATCACGATGAAGACAACGACCGCCAACCGGCTAAGCTGATTCCAGAGCACTGCTGGCGTCAGTGCGCCGTCCTGAGGATTCAGGGTATCCACGATCAGCAATGTCACAACCGCAAGAGCCGTGATGCCCCAGGCTCGTTGCCACCCGGCTCGCCAGGCCGACAGCGAGATGGGAATGATATAGACGATCGTGAGGAGATAATCGGGGTCCGTCGAGGCATCGGCGATACCGATGAGGACGACGGCGACCACGCAGGCAATGAGCACCCGTTCCGTCGACTGACCCTCCACCCAGGCGAGCAGCCGCCGCATTATCCACCTCTTCACAGCCAGCGCCGACGGTGAGCCAGAGTCGATGCTCCACCCGGTGACAACAATGTAGCACGCGGGACTGCCACAACTCCAGCCCGGCGCGGCGAACGTCAGGTCGCGATCAGCCCACTCCCGAGCGCAATCAAGAAGGAGCCAAGCACAATTGCCACGGCGGCAAGCCCGATCAAGCCGTAACTGAGCGAGAGCCGCTGGCGTCGAAACCGCCAGGCGCCAACGACCAGAATCGCCGCCGCCGCCAACCACACTCCCCCGAGCGCCATCGCCGCGTTGCTGCGGCTCGCGACGGGCTCCGGGATGCCGGTCCAGAGGAGCTTGCCATCACGAGCCGTGATCCCGAATGACGCCTCGAGATCCTGGGCAACGCCAGCTCGTCGGATCACGACCGTCGCATCCCAGTCCCCATCGAGCGTGATGAAGGAGCCGCTTCCGATGAACGTCGATACGTCACCCGGGCCGGCCTGGCGAAGCTGGATACGCTGGCTTCCGGCCAGCTCTTCAGCGCCGGCCGGCGGATCGACCGCGAGCGGCGTGAAACGCAGATACACTCGCTGGACCTCACCAAACGTGTCGGGATCGCTCGGCGCGACGATGACGGAGTACTGGTTCGCGCCAATATCAGGCGGGGAGACTCGGAGCGTGATCGATGCTCCGCCAGTCAGTCGGGTCGAGCCAAGGATGTCAACACGCTGAAGCAAGTCACGCGCCGGGGGCGTGCCAGTCAGAACGCCAGTCACCAGCACGACACCGGTCAGAAGAAGGAGCTCGAGCCGGAGAGTGCGCCGGAATCGTGCTGGGACGCCGATCTCACCGTCAGGCGAAGCCACGTCGAGGCGCGGACGGACGTTGAGCAAGTGGTGCCCCCCGAAGCCAAGGGCTCCAGCCACCAGAACGAGCTTGACTATCAGCCAGGCGCCGTAATCCGTCGACACCAGCCCGTCCCAGCTATATGCCTCGACCCAGGCCGAGACAATACCGGTCGCGATGATCCCGAGGACCGCAACCAGCGCCAGTCTGGAAAACCGCGCAATGAGGCCACGCCGAGCATCGCTGGTCGGCGCAATTTCGAGCGCAAGGAGCAAGCCCGCGAGCCCGCCGATCCAGATACTGGTGACGATCAGATGCAGCCAATCGGTCAGCACCGGCCAGCTGGTGGCGCTGCCACGGGTCGCCGCGTGGCTACCGAGCGAGGTAGTCAACAGCACGAGCGCCGAGACCAACAGACCGATGCTCCAGAGCAGGCGTCCTCTGCCATGCCAGGCGGGCAATCGCGCGCCGCGCAACAGCGCCCAGGCAACGACCGCCCACGCTTCCAGCAGTACTCCGCGCGCCAGCCACACGCCACCGAACCGTGTCTTCCCAAGGATCGACGGCAGCACATCGATGACATCGCGCGGAGATGTCGAGCGTGACGCGTTCATCGCCTGGATAACAGCCGACGCCAGATGGCCAACAAGTAGCAGGATCACCGCGATCAGCGCCAGCCGACGGAAATGGCGCGCGGGGACACCGGAAGCGTCTGACCGGCCGGCCACCGGCAGGAGGACCACGACGAGGAAGAAGAGCATCCCGGCCAGCACACCCTGAGCCAGGAGGTTCATCCACCGGACTCCGCTGGATAGCGCCACTGGCGCCACCGCGCTCGACGAAGCCAGGCTGGCGAGCGCCGTCTCTTGCTCGAGGCTAGGCATCAACGCGTCGCCGATGGTGAAGCTGAAGAATCCGCCCGAGACGTGTCCGTCGACTGCCGAGAGGACGGAGTAGACGACCGTATAGCTTCCGCGCGCAAGGTTGCCGCGCAGCTCCGCGGTCAGCCCCGGCTCATCTGGCGTGCCGACCGACGCCAGGCTACCGGTCGGGACGACAGAGCCATCCTGCCGCAGGACTGTCAGCGTGCTGTAGCGCAGCTCAACAGGCTCGCTGAACCAGAGAACAATCGAGGTGGGCGGTTCGGCAAGGCTTGCGCCGGCCTCAGGATCGCTACGCAAGAGCGCAGCATGGGCGGCCACTGGTGGTGGGCTGATTGCCGACGCCAGCCATATGAGCGCGACGCACGCCAGCGCCGCCACGAATGATGACCGTGGCCGTCTCAAAGTCGGGAGATCGAGCGTTCCGATGCGGATCACCTGTCTGGTTTCGACGCGCCGCGCTCCAGATCTCACGCGGTTCAGGCGTTGATTGTACGCGCGAGCGCGCTATCGGCAGGCGGCAACATAGCCGCCGGACCGCCCAGAATCAACGATATCAGTGTGGCATCATCCCTGGTTGGGACAGGCCGACGATTTCGAGACGAGGTATCGTGACGACGGACGAACACCGCGCGAGCCCGCGACTGGCGGGCGAGCAGAGCGCGGGCAGCGTGACACGCGGATTCGTCGCCGCGCTCCCGCTCTGGCCCGGGGTCATCCCGTTCGCCGTCGCCTTCACGATCGCCGCCCGGGCGACCGGATTCAGCGCGGTCGAGACGCAGCTCCTTTCCCTCACGGTCTTTGCGGGCGCGGCGCAGATCACGGTCGTCAGCATGGCCGCATCGGGTGCGGCTGCGTTGTCGATAACCTTCACTGCCATCCTGCTCAACCTGCGTCACCTTCTCTATGGCATGGTGCTCCGGCGGATGATGGTCCCCGACGAGCGTCCCCGGCCGGAGATCTCCGGCAGCATGCTCACCGACGAGGGCTTTGGCCTCACCATTCGTCACGCACGCGAGGGTCGTGGCATCTCCGGATTCATGCTCGGCAGTGGCCTGAGCCTGTACGTGGTGTGGAACCTCAGCACGCTCACCGGGCTCATGTTCGGCGCCATGCTCCCCGATCCCGAGCGAATCGGGCTTGCGTTCATCTTCCCGCTGACGTTCATCGCGTTGCTCCGGCCGCTCATGCGTGGGCGGATAGCGTTCGTGACCGCCGCCGCTGCGGCGTTGCTCATGCTGGCGCTGTCCAGCTTCGTGAGCAGCGGGATCGCGCTCCCGGTCGCAATCTGCGCGGCAGCGCTGCTCGGGACAATACTCGAAACCAGAGCCGACCGTTGAACAATTTGCTGATGATCCTTACCATCGGCGCAGCAACGTGGCTCGCCCGCGCTGGCGGGTTCTACTTCGCGCGCCGCAGCTTTCCGCCGATCATTGACCGGTTTCTGTCCTGGGTTCCGGTCGCGGCATTCGCGGCATTGGCCGCTCCGGGGCTGATCGATGGCCCCGGAGCAACCTCCAGCCGGCTTCTTGGAGCGCTGGCGACAACGGTTGTTGTCAGCCGTGCCGGCCCATACTGGGCGGCGCTCCTGGCCGGCATGGGCGTCTTCTGGCTGCTCTCCGCGATCGTCTAGGGCACTTGCGGGGAGGGCTCCCAAGCGGCGATAGTCTCGCGGTGGATTGATACACTCTGACGGAAAGTGAGCGGGACGTGACCACGAACAACGCAACCAGCAGGCTCCAGCAAACATACGACCTGATAGACAGCTTCATCGAGCGAGGCGAGCTGGACGGCGCGGCAGTGGCTGTCGCCTGGCGCGGAGAGCCCATTGGCGAGCATCACGCCGGAAACGCCCGGCCGGGCGTCGCGGCCACGAGCACGACGGTCTGGCCGCTGGCATCGATCTCGAAGGTCTATACCGCAGCGGCAGTCGTCGCGCTCGTTGAGCGTGGCGTTCTGACATTGTCGATGCCGGTGCGAATGATCCTGCCGGAAGTCACCGGCGACGGCCGCGAGACGATCACACTCCGACACCTGCTGACCCACACATCGGGGTTGATCTACGAGTCGCCCGAGATGGAGCAGCGGCTGCTGACGCAGACCCCGCTCGACGAGCTGGTCGACGAGGCGCTCACCTACTCGCTCCAGTTTTCGCCCGGCAGCCAGCATGCCTATAGCGACTATAACTACGCAATTGCCGGGCGCGCCGCCGCTGTTGCGGCCGGCCGGCCATTTCCCGAGCTTGTCCGCGAGCTGGTACTGGACCCTGCCGGTCTTCGCGACACCTGGTTCCCGCCCAGCGACGAGATCTTCGGCCGGCTGGCGAAGGTGGCCGGCCCGTTGGGCGAGGGAACGCCTGGAGACATGTACAACGGCGACTACGGGCTCGGCATGGCGCATCCAGCTTTCGGCGTCAGCGCAACGGTCAGCGATCTGTTGCGCTTTGGCTTGCTCTTTGCCCCCGGCGGGAAGACGCGGGTGCTCTCCGAAGCGGGCGTCCGGGTGATGACGACCGACCAGACCGGCGGCAACACGCCCGGCTCACTGCTGCCAGACCTTCCCGCACAGCACACGCCCTGGGGCGCTGGCTTCTCGGTCAAGGGCAACACTGGCATGTCCGGAGATCTGCTCTCTACCGCCAGCTTCGGCCACGGCGGGGCCACCGGCTGCACCCTCCAGATCGACCCTGTCGATGACATTGTCATCGCCTACGTATCCAACAAGCACGCGCGCACCGGCCGCCCACCATTCACTCGACGACAGGTAAGCGTCGTCAACACGGTAATGGCGGCCCTGACAAGGAGTCCTCTTCGCTAATGGAGAACATGAATCGACGCGAGTTCGTCCGCAATGCCATCATCGGCGGCGCGGGGCTCGTCGTGGCCGCGACCGGCGGGCTGATCCTGCTGACACGAAAGTCGGGCAACGAGCGATATAAGGGCGAGCTGACCGTCCCGAAGGCGGATATTCCGAAGAGTGGCGCTGACCCGGCGTCCAGCGACAGCGGTCACTTCCACCTGATCAACAATGAGGACGGCGCGCTCGCCCTCTACTGGGCGTGCACGCACCAGGGGTGCAAGGTGCCGTGGCAGGAAGGGCAGGGGCAATTCCACTGCCCATGCCACAACTCGACATTCGACCGACACGGCGTCGTCACCAGCGGCCCAGCGCCACGCCCACTCTCGACGTTCCCGATCTCGGTCACGGCGAATGGCGACATCGTTGTCAACACCGTGTCGGCGACCAGCCGGAACGACTACGAGCCGGACCAGTCGGTCAAGCTCGGGTCGGCCTGATCCCCGGCGATCACCTGGCGCGCTGGAAGTACAGCTGGAGCTCGAGCGTGCCATGATCCTTGACCGAAATGACGGCCGGCGCTCGAGGCTTCTCGATCTCAAAGTCCGACAGCGCGATGTCGAGTGTTCCGGCTGTGACCAGTGTGTCTCCGCTGAGCTGAACGTCGAGCGGGATCTCAACCTCGCGCTCAACGCCGTGCAGCGTCAGCTTGCCCTTCGCCGTCACCGACGTTGATTCGCCGGCGGCAAGAGTCACGGGGAGCGCAATTGGCTCTGTCAGCGTGAACGTCGCGGTGGGAAAGCGCCGCGTCTCCAGCGCCTGGTCGCCCAACGCGCGATCCCGACGCGATTCGTCGCTGGTCAGCGTCGTCATGTCGACGGAGAGCGTCGCAGCAGTCAGGCTTATGTCGTCAATCGTCAGCGACCCGGTGACGTTTGCGGTCCGGCCAACTGCCTCGGTCGTGCCAACGCGGGACAGCTCCTCGCCGATTCGATAGCCGACAAATGCCCTGTCGTCCGGGACAACCGACCACACGCCGGCCAGCCCCTGCCCCGATCCGCTCGTCGCTTCCGCGCCTGCGGTGGTAGTCGGCTCTGCGATCGTCGCGACGCCGCGGACTGTCGTCGCTGTGGCGGCGAGCGCGGACACGGCAGATTCCAACGAGGCAGGTGGCGGGGCATTGTCCCGGAAGAATTGATACCAGACGCCGGCCGCGCCAGCGACTATCGCGATCACGATCACAACCGCGAGCCTGGCGCGAATCGACTTCATCAGATCATCCCCCTGTGAACCACGATCGGCTGGCAGCAAGGCCAGGCTGACTTCACCCCGGGCAGGCGATGCTCCCGCGTATGAACGTCAGCAACGCAGTGGTGAGAGAATACGTGTTCATCCTGTGTATTCGCTGAGAGTTGATGAGAATCTGCGCGCCGGCACGGGAGAGCTGAACCCTGGTCGATCGAGCGACCAGAACCCTCCCACGTCCGTGTGTGCGCAGGCCAGAGTGATCCCGGCACGATGCATCGCGGCGTCAGGGTCAGTTGACGCGACGGGCTGTCAGGTAACGCGATGCCCAGTATGGGTCGTACAGACTACTGACGCCGACGGCATCGTGCTGCCCGGTGGCGCTGACAAACAGGCCGTCGCCCAGATAGAAGCCCACGTGGGAGACGCCCCGCTGGTAGGTGTTCTGAAAGTAGACAACATCGCCCGGCTCCAGGTCAGCGCGCGAGACAGGCATGCCGGTCGACATCTGTCCTTCCATTTCGCGCGGGACGCCATAGCCCAGGTCCTCGCTCAACACCCACCAGGTGAAACCCGAGCAGTCAAAGCCATCTGGGTCGGAGCCACCCCAGACATAGGGGATGCCTAGGTGCGTGAACGCTGCGTCGATGATGGCCTGGCCAGCTTCGCTGGACGGCGTCGTCGGCCAGTCGCCCGTCTCGTATCCAGAGGTCAGCGTATAGCCGGTAACCCCTCCGTATCGAACATACGACCAGGCGACGCCCTCGTCATCGATGTAATTCGGCGAGAGGATATCCACAAGGGCGCCATCTGACACGGCAGCGAGCTGCTCGGCTGCCGATGACGGCTCACTCCGTATGACCACTCCCCGGCCGTCAGTCGAGACTGCAATTGGCACATCACTCGCTGCCTCAGAGGAATCGCCCGGAGTAATGGTGTTGTCTGCAAAGGCGAAACCCTCGCTCGCGACATACCGATAGACATGCGCAGCCAGGCCGGCCGGCTCGACGTAGTCCGCGGAGACCCAGCCCGCCAACCAGTCGCCATCGACCTCGACAAGCACGTCGTACCACGACGTGCCGTCATCGAGCGTCATCGGCCCATCGACAACGTCCAGTTCGGCCGCGTCGGGGATCGACAGGATGATCTCGCCGTCCAGACCCGGCGCGGCCCGGAGGTTGAGCCCCTCTCCATCGGTTCCGGAGACGACAGCGGAATCACCGCCGGATAGCCAGAGATCGGCGGCGGCGGGGAGCGCCATCGGTAGCCCTCCGCCCAACGCCAGTGCTACGGCGAACGTCGCTATCAATCTTCGTCGTGCTGTCATCGACTCCGCCCCCTCGTCTCAGGTTCGTTTTCCGGGTCGACCCCGCGCAGATCCAGTTTCACAAGGCTGTACGTACATATCCTACCCTGTGACTATGACTTGCTGTCAAGGGGGCGCGGACTTTCTACACGTCTAGGCCGGCCGGAGGCGCGCAGCGGGCAAGGGACACGCGGAATGTCGCGCCCTTGCCGGGCGCGGTATCCAGCGTCACAGTCCCGCCATGGGCGGCGATGATCGAGGCGACGATCGACAGGCCCAGCCCGCTGCCGCCGCTCGATCGCGCCCGCGAACTATCGGCGCGGTAGAAGCGATCGAAGGCGCGAGCGGCCGCGTCGGACGTCATCCCCGGCCCATCGTCAGCTACTGACAGGACAACATCATCGCCCGTGCTGGCGACGCTGACGCGGACGGCAAGTCCGGGGCCGATGTGTTGGCGCGCGTTCGATAGCAAGTTATCGATTACCTGACGCAGTTGATCGGCATCGCCCAGGACCCAGACACTCGCCTCCCGGTCGAATGAGATCGAGCGATCCGGCTCGACGGCCCGCGCGGCGGCGACCGCTTCGGCTGCGAGGAGGCCGAGATCGAGCTCCGCCCGATCTGGCTCGCGACCCTGATCCAGTCGGGCCAGCAGTAGCAGGTCATCGACCAGCGTGCCCATCCGGACACCCTCGGACTCGATCCGCGACATCACACGTTCGATTCCGGCTGGCGTCGTCGCGGCGCCGCTCCGATACAGTTCGGCATACCCGAGGATCGAGGTTAGTGGCGTTTTCAGCTCGTGCGAGGCGTCTGCGACGAACTGGCGGAGCTGCTGCTCGGAAGCCTCCTTCGCGGCAAACGACGACTCGATCTGCGCGAGCATCCGATTCAGCGCCAGTCCGAGCTGCCCTACCTCGGTCGCATCGTCCTCATGCTCGATCCGATGCGCCAGATCGCCGGCCGCGATCTGGCCGGCGCTGGCAATCATGTCGTCGATCGGCTGCAAACCGCGTCGAATGACGAGCCAGACAACAATGAGCAACAGAGCGAGGATCACCAGGCTGCGGACTGTGATCCCGACGAGCAGGCTTCGCGTCGTTGCATCGACATCATCCATTGGCGCGGCGACCGCGAGGAAGCCCGTGCCGGGGGCGCTTCGCAGCAGAACGCGATAGCGCAACGACGAGTCATCGACCGCTCGTGTAGTGAAGATCCTTCCGGTCCGCCGCGTAAGTTGGGCCGGGGTCATTCCGCCGAGATCGGGGAGCGGATCGGGGTGGTCCGGGTAGCCACTCGGCCAGCTGTTGAGGACTGTCCCATTCACATCGACGAGCAGCATCGCGGTCGCCTGGCGACCCCCTTCGCGGTCGAGCGCTCCCACACGTGGGCGGAGCGGCCGAACCGGACTGCTGACGAGCGACTGGTCGATTCGTCGGATCATGCCGGCCCGCGTGCGATTCACCGTCAGGAAGCCGCTGGCAAGGAACCCAACCAACACCAGAGCAGAGATCGCAAGGAGGAGCCGCGTCTTGATCGACACAGGTGATCAATCCGGCTCAAGCCGAAGCGAATAGCCGAAACCACGAACTGTCTGTATCAGCTTGGGCTCGCAGTCGTCGACCTTCTTGCGGAGATAGCTGATGTAGGTCTCGACGACGTTGGCGTCGCCATAGAAGTCATATTGCCAGACGTTGGCGAGAATCTGGTCTTTCGACAGCACGCGGCCGGCGTTGATCAGCAGGTAGCGCAGCAGACGAAACTCGGTCGGCGAGAGCCGCACGAGCTGGCCGGCGCGCCAGACGCGGTGACCGTCTTCATCGAGCTCAAGATCGGCGTAGCGGTGGTACCGGGCTGGCGGCGTCTCGCGGGTATCGAAACGCCGGATAATGGCCCGAATGCGGGCAACGAGCTCCTCCAGGCTGAAGGGCTTCGTCAGGTAGTCGTCTCCACCGACGGTGAACCCGCGCATCTTGCTCTCATGCTCATCGCGGGCAGTCAGGAAGATAAGCGGAACCCGATCTCCGCCGTCGCGAAGCCGCCGGGCAACCTCGAACCCGTCAAGATCCGGCAACATGATATCGAGAACAATCAGCGTCGGATCCCAGGCGGAGGACTCCAGCAGCGCGGCGCGGCCCGTCGACGCCGTCCGGACATCGTAACCGACGAAGCGCAATGCGGTCGAGATCAGCTCGGTGATGGCTGGCTCATCATCGACGACGAGAATGCGATTCGCGCCGGCCGCCGCCACATCATCCGGCGCTCGCTCGGCCCATCCCTGCATGCTCATCGTTGCGCATCCTCTCCAGTCCTCGGTCTCATTAGAACACCGATTGCTGAGAGCTTCCTGTGAATCTCGCCGAAAGAGGCTGACGCGGAATCCCCATCGGTTTCCCAGCCAACTCCAAGGATCGCCCCTCACAATCATAGACACGGTGGTCGCGACGGGCGTGCCACCCCGCTATTGTGTGGGCCACGTAGCCCGCAGCGCAGAAACGAAGTAACGAAGGAGCACGCGCATGAGCGAGCAGTTTCCTGATACGCCTTCCCGAACGACCGGCGGTAGTTCCTGGCGACGCGGCAAGCGCCGCTGGGCCGCGATCATCACCCTCGCCCTCGTGATCGGCGCGCTGGTCATCGGTGGGACGGTTGCAGCAGAGTCCGGTTCGTCGACGACCGGGAGCGGCGGGCTGAAGGGCACGTTCCTGACGCACCTCGCCGATAACCTCGGCATCGGCCGCGACAAGCTGGATCAGGCGATGATCTCGGCCGGCGACCAGACGGTTGACGACGCTGTCACCAGCGGCAAGCTGACCCAGCAGCAGGGCGACGCGATGAAGAAGCGCATCGCAAACGGTGACTTCTTCTCTTTCGGCCGGCATCACGGGCGGTTCGGTCGCGGGATGTTCGGCCACGGCGACGGGATGGCGACAATCGCGAGCACGCTCGGGATCTCAACCGACGATCTCAAGGCCGAGCTGAAGTCCGGCTCGACGCTGGAGCAGGTCATCACCGCGCATGGCAGCACTGTCCAGACCGTGGTTGATGCGCTGGTCGCCCAGACAAAGACCAACCTGACCCAGGCCGTCACCAATGGCAAGCTGACCCAGGAGCAGGCGGATAAGATCCTCAACGAGTTGCCGAGTCGATTGACAGAGATGATCCAGAATGGCTTCTCGGGCAAGAACATGCCGTTCGACGGCAACCACCACGGAAACCCGAACGACACCACGCCAGAAGCCACCCCAACTGTCTGATCGCCTCCGAAGTTGTTCAGCGGGGTCGAGTTTCGGCCCCTCTGTGCTTCTCGCTACCTGACCATTTGGACAGGTGACGATATGTCCGTTATGACGGTGTGACATATTCGGGATCGGGATATCCTCCGTCATGGTCGGAGAAGCGATGCTTCCACCGGCCCTCAGAATCGAATATCCCACCATCCCCACCACCTGACGAAAGCCGGTGCGAGTTATCCGCCGGCTTTCGTCTTGTCCGGCATATTCCGTTCAGTCTCGATCGAGCGCCGCCAGGATCGGGCGAAACTGCTCGATACCTTCTGCGTTGGTGACCCGGGAGGCGATCTGGATGTGTGAGATGCCTTCGCGAGCAAAACTACGGAACGCGTCGGCGATCTCCTCGGGCGTGCCGGCCAGCGGGCCGGTTCTTGACGGCACTGCCGACGGGCGCGGATCAACCATGACGGTCGCCGTCCGGGTCAGCGTGGCCGGGTCACGGCCAATCTGACGGCAGGCGGCGTCGATCCGCTCACGCAGTGGCGGGATCGCATCCGGATGGTTCTGCCCACGGACAAGCCAACCGTTCCATGCGTCGGCATGTTCGGCGGTCAACCGTAGCATTCGCTCGCCGCCGGTGCCGATCATGATCGGCAGCCCCTTCGGGCGTGGACCGCGCGGGCGTAATTCACAATCCTCGGCGGAGGAATACTGGCCACGAAAGGTCGCCCGCCCGTCACGCAGCAGCGGCGCAATGATGTGGAGCGCCTCCTCGAACCGCGAGACACGATGGTCGTATGGATAACCGAACGATGCGTACTCGTGCTCGTAATATCCTGCGCCAAGCCCGAGGATGACGCGCCCGCCGCTGATCTCATCGACCGTGTCGGCCATCTTTGCGAGTAGTGCCGGGTTGCGAAAGCCGGTGCAGGTGACCAGCGTGCCGAGCTCGGCGCGGGTCGTCGTTGCCGCGAGCGCCGAAAGCAGCGTCCAGCACTCCCAGATACCGCGAGGCGGATCGTCCGGTCCAAACTGGTAGAGCAGATGATCGACGAGCCAGAGGGAATCGAACCCGATATCCTCGGCGACCTGTGCCGCGGCGAGGATATCGGTCCAACCAGGGGTCGTCCCCTCGCGCCGGCCTTCTATCTGCGGCAGGATGAACCCGATCTTCAACGGTCGTGCCATTGCTCATCTTCCCTTCGTCATGCCGCGTCCGGACCACGGTACGCTCAGTATCTGCCGATGGGAGCCGCTCGGCAACCAGTAACAACGACAAACAGCGCCGGGGCGATGCCCGGCGCTGTTTCAATTCAGGTGAATTGGGGGAGAATCAGCCGGCTGCGACCTGCTCGGCAAGCTTGTCCGGATCGGGGAAATCACCCGTCTCCTTCTTCGAGTAAATCAGCTCGTCACCGAGCATCACCTCGAAGACCCCGCCGCTGCTTGGGATCATCGTCAACTGGCTGACCTTGTCCGAGTTCTTGTCGAGCACCTTCTCCGCCAGACCGGCGGCACGTGTGAGATACCCTCACGAGCGGCAGTACTCGATCGACATGACCTTACGATCGTCCATATCCCAACCCCTTCGCTAGCGCGGCCGATTCACCGCACGATTCGTGGTGCAACACACGATACAGCATCAGCGGCGCCCCTCGTATTCCCGTCACACCGCGTGGTTGTCAGGGAACGATGGGTTAGGACATGCTTAGGAGGCGAAAAGAGAGGTGAACGGCAACGATGGCAGCACAGAGTTCCTTCGATATTGTCTCGAAGTTCGACCATCAGGAGTTGCGCAACGCAGTAGACCAGGCGACGCGGGAGATTGGCACCCGTTATGACCTGAAGGACACGAAGACGACGATCGAGCAGGAAGCAAGCCAGCTCGTCGTCTCGACCGACTCCGAAATGTCGCTCCGCGCTGTGCGGGACATCCTGGAGAGCAAGCTATTACGCCGGAGCCTGTCGCTCAAGATCCTCGACTATCAGAAGGAGGAGGACGCGGCCGGCGGCCGGCTGCGCCAGGTTGTCAAGCTGCGTGAAGGATTGAGCGACGAGTTTGCCAAGGAGCTGAGCAAACGCATCCGCACCGAGTTCAAGAAGGTGACGCCGCAGATTCAGGGCGATCTCGTCCGCGTCTCCAGCAAGAACCGCGACGATCTGCAGACGGTGATTCAGTCACTCAAGCAGGAGGAATTTGAGACGCCGCTGCAGTTTGTGAACTATCGCTGATCTTCGGCTGGGCCAGCCACTGACACGGGTTGGTCGTCTGGCCCAGTAGCGCTCGCCAGCCGCTCCGCCGTTGCCTCGCGGATTGTGTCGATGAGGCGTCGTCTTCTGGCCCCCTCAGGCCAGACGCGGTGGAACATCACCCATTGCTCGGGAAACATGGCGATGTAGCGCTCAAGGACGGCCGCCATCTTCCGCAGGCCGACCGCGACATCAGCCTCCTCATCGGCGGTGCGCTCGATGGTAAACGGATCCGAGATGAAGAACGCATAGCGTTGCGCGCGGCCGGTCGCGTCGTCGCGGACGGCGAAGACCGGGATGATCGGCGCGCCGGTAGCGCGTGACAGCCGCACCGCGCCGACTGGTAGTGTCGTGAGTTCATCGAACAGCTCGACCAGTTGACCAGAGTCCGCGAAGTCGCGATCGGCAACGAGGCCGACGAAGCCGCCCCCTCGCAGCACGCGCATCATCCGCCGGATCGCCGCTGGCGAGACGTCCTCGAGCGGCGCATCCTGGCCCCTGCGCAACCACGAGACGGCAGCGTACACAAACTCTCCGACAGTCGGAGCGGTCAGCACGTAGGGATTGTAGCCACGCGTAAAGAGCGTCTGGCTGGCGAAATCGAACGCGCCGAAATGGCCGGTGAGGATGATTCCACCCGTGCGCTCATCTCTGATCGACTCGATCAGAGACCAGTCGTGTTCCGGTAGCCGGACAATCCGACTGAACTCTTCGGGCGCCATGTGCGGCAGCCGGCCCAGATCCCAGAAGTTGCGGGCCGATGTTCGGAATACACGTCGCGCCTGACGACGAAGCGCCATCTCGCTGATCTGTCCACGGTAGACGTGGCGCAGGTTGTCGATCACGCTCAGCCGATAGACGCGGGTGCGCCAGTAGAGGAGATCTCCGACACGATCGGAGAGCAGATATCCCACGCGGATCGGCGTAACCCGGGTGAAGTTCGCAAACAGCCACGCCACAACAATTCCCCAGCGTTGCTTGCGATTCTCTGGCTTGCGTGGGGGGATGCTCGGCTTATCGAGCAGGCGCGGGCTACGTTCGCTCACTCTGCTCGACCCGATCGGCAGGTTCCTTGAGGTAATACATCGCATCGTAGATCACTGGCAGACCACGAACCACGCACAGCGTGACCGAGGCGTAGACGAGGACCCAGCCAACGGCGCGAAACACCTGATGGTTGTACAGGATATCGAGGAACCGCCCGTCGGCATCGGGCAGCTGCCAGGCGACGAACCAGGCAAGAAAGACGAATCCGAGCGCCTTGGACCAGCCATAGGCGGCGCGGCTGAAGCGTGACGCGGTCAGAAACCAGGTCAGGCGCGAGCGCATCATCGTCTGGTCTCCGAACGGCGTCTTGCCCTCGGCCAGCGCGACCGAGCGCATGACATCTACGGTGAACGAGCGCGTCAGGATAACCAACGGGGCCCAGACCCCGACCAGCCCAAGGTGAGCGAAGACAACCCAGAGGGCATTCTCGACCACCCGGTCACCCGCGATATCGAGCACAGCGCCGAGCTGTGATGTCGAACCGCGTTTACGCGCTACCCAGCCATCGAACCCATCTCCAGCGAACACGAGGGCGATGACAAGTCCGGCAAGAAAGATCGCGATATAGCTACTGCTGTAGAGTGTCGCAATCGCGCCGAAGAGCAGCACAACGCGCCCGACGGTGATGAGATTAGCCATGTCACCCCAACCGTCACTGCGAGCGACCGAGACCATGCCTTGCGAGGCCAGTATAGCAACGACCGCGCACTGCGACGCGACGCGAACTGATCAGCCGACAGCGCGCACCAGCGCGACCGTCGCAACGAGCTGCACGATCGGTATCGCCGCGAGCATCAACCGGGACAGGAAGCGATCGACAGTGACCAGCGCCGTCGCCAGCACAGTATTGCCAACCAGTACGAATGCGGCCAGCATCGGCAGCTGCCAGAGCGCCGACGGAGGGCCGAGGCGATCGACTTCGCCGAGCGCGTCCCAATGCAGCGCGACCGGATCCGCCACTCCCGCGAGCTGGCTGAACAGATAGACAACCATGAGCAGAGGGATGATTACTCCGACTGCGATCAGGTTCGACGACAGCCGGTCGCCAAGGATTTCTTTGTGGAAGAGTTGCCGGTAGGCATATCGAAGCAGGCCGAGCTCCGTTCGCGTCGCACGGTCCGTCTCGATCGCGGGCTCGGCACCGGCCGGCCGGTCATGCGCCGTCGGGGAGTCTGGCTCGCGCCACGGCTCGGCTGGCTCGCTCCAGTGTCCTGCTTTTGACTGGGAGCGCATCTCGACAGCAGGCGCAGGGCCACCGGCGCGACGTCGGTCGATATCGACGAGAAAGCGGATCGGGCGGCTTGGAGAGATCTCGACGCCACCGGTCATTGTCCGAATACGAACCCGACCGCGCGGAGGGAGCGTTGCCCAGGCACGCCAGATGCCGTCACCCCGCCTGCGTGTCCAGACAACGAGGCCGGGCCACAGCGGCTCCCAGCCTGACGATGGGACCGGCAGGTACGGGTCGTATTCGACCTCGATGATCTCGGCAAGCGCGATTACGTGCTTGTGGCCGGTCCAGAAGACCGTCAACCGATGGTCGTCGATGACGTAGGACATCGTCCCGACGCCACGCACGAGCTTGGCAGTGATCGCGCCAAGGACAATCATCCCCAGAATCAGCAGCCAGAGGAGCCAGAGAACCAGCCCCGATGCGGACTGTGTGCGCCAGAAGCCAACGGCTACGGCCAGCAGCTCGATGACCAGAAGGGCAATGCCGACGCCGCGACCGGCGCCGTGCGCGGCCGGCCAGATGCTCGGCACAGACTGACCCGGGCCTTGCTCACTGCGCGCCCAGTCCTGGAGTTCCGGGTCACTCATCGCGTTTCAACCACCCCCCGCAACTTTCGCGATGCCGGCAGGGTCGATCCACTCGCGCCAAGGTGGCCAGCGCCGCTGTCCTCCGGCACGGGCAGCCAATGCCCGCGCCGGAGGGGGGTCATTACGGCGCCGGTGAGGCCGGCGCCAAGGTTGGCGGCGGTGGCTGTGGCGCGTCCGCCGGCGCCTGGAATGTCGAATTGCTGGACTGGTTCTGCTGGCGCTGAAGCGTCGTCAACGGCACAGCCGACGTGATCTCGCTAGCATCACGTTGCTTCTGGACCCAGTCGTTGTACGCCCGCACTTTCAGCGACTGCACCATATCCAGCGTCAGCGGTCGATCCTGCTCGACCTCGAACACCTTGATGACGTGCCAGCCGAACGTTGATTGCACCGGCGCGGATACCTCGTCGGGCTTTAGCGCGAAGGCAGCGGCCTCGAATGGCGCGACCATCACGCCCCGCGGGAACCACCCCAGATCGCCACCGTTGCCGGCAGTTTGCGTGTCGGTGCTGACTTCTTTCGCGACTGCGGCGAAGTCCTCACCCTTGGCGAGCCTGTCTTCGACAGCTTTCGCCGCATCTTCGGTGGCGACAAGGATATGGGCCGCGTGGATCTGATCGGCGCGTTGCGGCACCTTGCCCTCGAGCTGCTCTCGCACCTTCGACTTCGCCAGCTCCGGCCTGACGATCAAACGGTCATAATCCGCACGTGTCATTCCGGACGGCTTGAGGAAGTTGGTCGTGTACTGGTCGATCCGCGACACCGCCGTCGCCCGCGCGGCGTCGGCCGCGATCGTCGGAGACGGGGTCGGCGAGGGTGGAATCACTGGCGAGCCAGATGGCGTGCCATCGGTGGCCGGTGTGCCCGTCTCGACTACTGCCGGGGCAGTGGTGGTCGCCTCCGACGTTGGCGACGTAGCGACGGTTCCGGTGGCCTCCGGGGTGCCGGTGATCTCGCCGGTTGGCGAGGCGGCAGCGGCGGCAGTCTCCATCGCCTGCATTGTCTGAGTTGCCTCGGCAGCCTTGGCTTCACTGGTGCCGGTCGCCCAGGCCGCGGCGGTCGCGTCAACCGGCGGAGTCGGGGTCGGCGAGCTCAACGGCCCGGGCGCGAACTGCGCGGCGGTGAACTCGTCCATCTCGGCCTGTGTGATCTGAATCCCGAACTCGCCCATGTGCTGGAGAACGATCACGTTATCGACCATCGCCGAGATCGTGTCCTCAGCCAGGGCAGCGCCGCGCACGTCCTTCAGCTCGTCGGTGATGGTTTGTGCCTGCTGCTCGAGCTGAGGGCGTTGATCCGGCTGGGTCATCTGATATTGCTGATTCAGCTGCGCGAGGTTCTGGCGCAACTGCAGCCCACGGACCATCCAGTAATCGCGTCGTTCGATCTTCGTGCCATTGACCGTTGCAACGGCGCTGCGCGGGTAGAAGTAATACTGATATGAAGCGCCAACCACGAGCGCGATGATAACCACCGCCCCGGCGATGCCCGTGGCGATATACAGCAGACGTTTCTGGCGGTCTTCGCGTTCACGGCGGGTGACCCGCCGCTGCGGCTGCGCCCCGGAGCGAGAGAAAACGTTCCGGGCGCGTTCACGAATTCCATCTAGCATGCGGCGAATCTCGCTTCGCTGAAGCCGGACGCAGGCAAGGTCACGTGGCAGGAACCCGGCAACCACCGGGTTCCTGCGGAACACTCGCGCCAGCTGAAACTGGCGACACAAGCGCCCACGCGCCTAATCGTTGCTCTCGGTCTGCGGTCGCGACCCTGCGTCGCGGAAGTCCTCACGCGGCCCACGATCGCTGAAGCTGCGCGGCCCGCGGTCACCAAAGTCTCGAGGCCCACGGTCGCCGAAGTCACGCGGCCCGCGGTCACCAAATTCGCGTGGCCCGCGGTCGCCGAAGTCTCGAGGACCACGGTCTCGGCCACGACCACCGCGCTCGCCCCGACCGCCGCGATCTCGACCCTCGCGCGAGCCCTCGGTGAAGGAGAGCAGCGACAGATGCCGGGCGCGCTTGATCGCGACTGCCAACGAGCGTTGGTGCTTGGCGCAGGTTCCGCTCTTGCGGCGCGGCTCGATCATGCCTCGATCAGAGACGTAGCGCCGCAGGCGCGGGACGTCCTTGTAATCGACGTGATTGATGCCATCGACGCAGAATCCGCAGACCTTGCGGCGAGAAAAGGAGCGGCCCGGGCCGCTGCTCACGAAGCGGCGCGGCCGGCCCGCACCAGACTGGTCCCCATGCGACGACTGTCGCTCATCCATCGGCTTCTTCCTCGTCTTCCCTACAGTCCCAGCGGGGCGGATGTGCTAGAACGGGACATCGTTAATATCGTCGTCGTAATCACCAAACGGGTCGTTCTGCTGACTTTGCTGGCTCGGTTGGCTCGGCGGCTGTGTCGGGCGTTCGCCGCCTCGCGGCGCGCTACCGCTCTGGCTGCGATTGTCCCGGTTGTAGCCGCCACTGTACGCGCCGGTGGCATCGCCACCCTGGTCTTCGCGCGCGGTCAGGTTCTGGAAGCTGTTCGCCACCACCTCGACACTGGTCTTTTCGACCCCGTTGCTATCGGTATATTGTCGGATCTGCAGCTGGCCTTCGACCAGGACTCGGTTGCCTTTACGCAACCAGTCATTCGCGTTTTCGGCCATTGAGCGGAAGAGCGTCACGCGGAACCAGCTCGTTTCATCCTGGAACTGGCCCTCCTGGTCGCGACGGCGACGACTGACCGCCATCGAGAAATTCGTGATCGGCGTCCCGTTCTGGCTATAGCGCATCTCCGGGTCACGGCCGAGATTCCCGACCAGAACCACATGACTGAAGCCTCGCGACATGACGCTCTCCTCTTCCACTTCCTGAATGCTGCGCGGCGGGCCAGCCGAGCCAACGGCTACTGGCGCGGACGCGCGAGGGCGTCTATGCCTCGTCCGGCTTCGACACGTCTTCGCCGCCCTCGTCCGACTCAGTAACACTCTCGACGGCCTCGACACTCTCGACGGCCTCGACACTTTCGACGGCCTCGGCACTCTCGACAGCCTCGACACTCTCGACAGCCTCGGCACTCTCGACGGTCGCGTCTGGTGCAGCCGGAGCGTCAGCTATCGGCTCGGCAGTGCGGGTCGAAACCGGCTCGCCACGGCGAAATCCCTCGCCGCGCGGCCGTTCCTCGTGTTCAGTGAGAACATCGTACCGCACGATCAGGTGTCGGATCACCTGTTCGTCCAGCCGCAGGTCGCGTTCGAGCTCGTCGATCGCGTCCGATGTCGCATGGAAGCGGTAGAGGGCGTAAAACGCGTCGTTGAAGTCCCGGATCGGATATGCCAATCGACGGCGACCCCAGGGATTCTGGCTGTTGGTCGAGTCGACGGTCCCGTTCTGGGCGGTGATGTACCCCGAGATCCGATCGACGACCTGCTGGAGGCCTTCTTCGGTCACGGTCGGCGCGACGACGAGCATCATCTCGTAATCGCGAACTTGGGGATCAGCGGCGTGCTTGCGCAACGCGTGCTCCTTCCTCCCGGTAGTTGCGACGCTCAGGGCTCGGGCGGTGGTTGCGCGACCCACCCGGCCGGCGGCGCAGAAAGGCGACTATCCATCTGTCTCCATCACGGCCCACGCCGCGACAACCGCGAAGTCTACCAGATCATCCACTGTCTCGCGGGGCAATCTGACGTAGCGAGCGCAATGGCTGCAGACGAGCCGCTATCGGACAGGCGCGCGCACATCGACAATTGCGCCACCTGCAATCGCCAACCTGCTCGCTCGTCCCGCGAATCGATGTGAGGAGGCCGCGGCCTCCATTGCGATAGCCACAGCTGCGGCAACAGCGGTGTCAGCGAAGGCAAGGATCGTCGGGCCGGCCCCCGACAGGCTGGCGCCGAGGGCGCCGGCCGCTAGCGCTGCGTCAATGACCGGCTCGAGATGGGGGAAGATCGCGGCGCGGTAGGGTTGGTGCAATCGGTCCTTCATCGCCTCGCGCAGCAGATCGCCGCGGCCATCACGAAGCGCCAGCGCCAGCATGGCGGCACGACCGATATTGGCCGCCGCGTCCGGGATCGAGACGGCTGGAGGAAGGATGCCGCGCGCTTCATGCGTGAACGCCGGGGCGTCCGGGACAAGAGCAACGACCTCCCAGGGCAATGCGGGGGCGACGACCTCTGCAACCCAGCCGCGTTCGGCGCGGATCGAGACGGTTGCCCCGCCCAGCTCCGACGCCGAGATATTGTCGGCATGGCCCTCCATCTCGCCGCCGATGTCAACGACGAGCGCCGGGGAAAGCGGCACATCGAGGACGAAGCCGGCCGCGTGAATACCGGCGACGATTGCCGAGGCAGATGAGCCCAGTCCGCGCGCGACTGGAATATCGCTCAAGACCGCGATCTCACAGGATGGGAGCGACATCCCGAGCCGATCCGCCGTCACCTGCATCGCCTCGACGACGAGGTTGCCGCCGCCCAGCAGATCGTCGCAGGCAACGACACGAACGTCGCCCGGGCCGTTGAGACGGGTTACATCCACCTGCATCCAGAGATCGAGCGCTAGACCCAGCGAGTCAAAGCCGGGGCCGAGGTTGGCGCTGGACGCGGGGACGCGGATGTTACAGGAGGTCGGCAATAGCACGGTCCAGCGCCTCCAGTGTCGGATCAATGACCGTCGGATACGCGCCACCACGGGTGATGTAGTAGTCGGCGCTCGCTTCGGTGTCCTTCAGCAGATGGCCTGTCAGATAGGTCAGGACTCGCTCACCCGGCTGGATAACGCCCTCGGTCACGAGGCGACGAATACCGGCCAGGCCGGCCGCCGAGGCCGGCTCGCAGCCAATGCCGACACGATCGACCATGGCCTTGGCCGCCATAATCGCGTCATCGTCAACGGCAGTCACCGTTCCCTCGGTGTCGAGGATGGCACGCCGCGCCTTGGTGTAGTTGACTGGGTCGCCGATCCGAATCGCGCTCGCGATCGTTTCGGCGGCCACTGGCTCGTAGGTCTCGAAGCCGGTCTGCCAGGCGCGGTAGAACGGCGCGGCGCCGGCCGCCTGAGAGACGGCGATACGCGGCATCTCGTCGATGAGGCCGGCCGCGACTGCCTCGCGCAACGCCTTGCCAAGCGCGCTGGTATTGCCGAGATTGCCGCCAGGGATGACGATCCAGTCGGGAACCTGCCAGCGAAGCTGCTGGAGCGACTCCAGCACGATCGACTTCTGGCCCTCCAGCCGAAATGGATTCAGTGAGTTCAGCAAGTAGATACCGTACCTGCTCGTCGCCTCACGAACCATCCGCATGGCCGCATCGAAATCTCCGCGCACCTGGATGATCGTCGTGCCGTAGGCGATGGTCTGGCCGAGCTTTGCGGCCGAGATCTTGCCCTCGGGGATGAAGACGACCGAGGGAATGCCGGCCGTCGCGGCGTATGCAGCAACCGATGCACTGGTATTGCCGGTCGAGGCGCAAGCAACCATCGTCGCGCCAGTCCAGCGGGCATGGCTGACGCCGACTGTCATACCGCGATCTTTGAATGAGCCGGTCGGGTTCTCACCTTCGTGCTTGAACCAGACCTCGGTCCCGGCAAAATCGCTCAGGCGCTGGTCGTGATAGAGATTGGTGTTACCCTCGGGCTTGGAGACAATCGCGTCGTCCGGGAAGGCGGGCATCAGCTCGCGATAGCGCCAGACGCCGGATCGCAGTGGGTGATCGAGCATCCCAAGTCGCGCATCGAACATCTCACGAGAGACGGGCGGGATCTCCAGCTCGACTTCGAGCAGCCCGCCACAGTCACAGCCCGTCCGCGTATCTTCCGGCGGGTACTCCCGCCCACATTCGATACATCGCAGCTTCACGCTACCCCCCACACCTGCACGTTACCCGATCGCGGCCCCGACCGGCAATCATGCTCCGGCAAGGCGGTCTCGCGCCAGCGTCAGAGCGATTTGCGCGGGTCGAGCGCGTCGCGGAGCCCGTCGCCAACGTAGTTGATGGAGAGCACGGCCAGAAAGATCATCATCGCCGGGAAGATGACCATGTGCGGCGCGATCTCCATGAAGTTGATCGAGTCGTTGAGCAAACGACCCCAGGTTGGCACATCGGGTGGAAAGCCGAGGCCGAGGAACGAGAGTGTCGACTCGGTGATGATCGACGAGCCGACAGCCAGCGTCGCAGCGACGATCACTGGACCCATAGCATTCGGCAGGATGTGCTTGAAGATCACGGTCGTCTGGTTCGCGCCGATGCAGTGAGCCGCCTCGATGAACTCCTTCTGCTTCAGTGAGAGGAACGAGGCGCGCACCAGGCGAGCAACCGACATCCAGCTGGTGATCCCGATGAGCGAGACGATCAGCATGAACGGGCCGACGGTCGTGCCAAAGCGTTGGGCGAGCGGATCGCGGAAGAGATAGATCGTCAGCAATAGCAACGGCAGATCCGGGAGCGAGATGAACATATCGGTCAGCCGCATCAACGCGGAATCGGCGAAGCCGCCGAAGTAGCCGGCCAGCGCGCCGACCATCGTGCCCATCATGACCGACAACAGCATCGCGACAACCCCGACCGACAGCGACACCCGCCCGCCCCAGAGGACGCGCGCCATCACATCGCGACCGAGGTCATCCGTGCCCATCGGGTGGGTGGACGAGACACCAAGTGTCGAGTACTCGAAGTTGATCCAGGTGCTACCGTGCCAGATCATCGGGCCGAAGATCGAAGCAAGCGTCAGGAACAGCAACGTAAACGCGCCGGCCATCGCCAGTCGGTGGCGACGGAACTGACGCGCTGCGTCCGACCAGAGCGAACGCGCCTGCTTCGCGCGCAATGCACCGAGATCGGAGAGACGCTCGGCGGAATCGGCGGGGGGCGTCGACGGATGAAGTGAGTCGCGAACCATGAATCGATATCCCTCGTCCGTTCGGCCGGCCCGCAGACGTGCGCGGGCGGCGTTGCTGGTTCCCTGAAAACAAGTAACGAGCCGGACTGCCTGGTGGCAGTCCGGCATCGTGTCACACGCCTGGCGGTGGTTAGCCGGTGGTCTTGCGCGGGTCGAGTGCGTCGCGCAAGCCATCACCAACGTAGTTGATCGAGAGAACCGCGAGGAAGATCGACATCGCCGGGAAGATGACCATGTGCGGCGCGATCTCCATGAAGTTCACCGACGTGTTCAGCAACTGTCCCCAGGTCGGCACGTCCGGCGGAAAGCCGAGGCCCAGGAAGGACAGCGTCGATTCGCTGATGATTGCCGAGCCAACAGCCAGCGTCGCTGCGACAATCACCGGCCCCATTGAGTTCGGCAGGATGTGCTTGAAGATGATTGACGAACGATTGGCGCCGATGCAGTGGGCCGCCTCGATGAACTCTTTCTCCTTCAGCGAGAGGAAGGAGGCGCGGACGAGGCGGGCAACCGGCATCCAGTTCGTGATACCGATCAGGAAGACCAGCAGCAGGAACGGGCCAAGCGTCTGCCCGAACTTGTGGATCAGCGAGTCGCGGAAGAGATACATCGCAAGCAGCAGCAAGGGCAGCGTCGGCAGCGAGATGAACATATCGGTGAACCGCATCAGCGCGGAATCGGTGAAGCCACCGAAGAAGCCCGACATCGCGCCGATAAAGGTGCCGAAGAGGATCGCCACCAACATCGCCGTCACACCGACGGCGAGCGAGATGCGCCCGCCCCAGAGAACCCGGGCAAACAGGTCTCTGCCGAGGTCGTCGGTTCCCATCGGGTGGGCGAGCGCCGGACCGATTGTCGCTTTCGAGAAGTCGATCGTCTTCATGTTCTGAGGCCAGACGACTGGCCCGATGAGCGTTATGACGATCAGGAATATCAGAACGAAGACACCGGCAACCGCCAGCTTGTGCTTGCGAAACTGTCGGGCCGCGTCGGACCAGAGCGAGCGCGGCTTGCGAGAGCCGAGCCGTCCCGCGTCCAATATCGCAGCCGCGGGGCTACCCTGAATTTGAGCGTCAGGGGCTTCAGCCATCAGATCGTCCTCTCTCCTCGTGTGCTCGTCTGTCGCGCCTACGAGTACTTGATCCGTGGGTCAAGGACGCCATAGATGACATCCGCCACCAGATTAAAGAACACCACTAGAATCGAGAACATGAACGTAATCGCCATGACTACCGGCGTGTCGTTGTTCTGGATCGCCGTAATCAGCAGCGCGCCCATGCCCGGAACCTTGAAGATCTGCTCGGTAACAACTGCGCCGGTGATGACGCCCGGCAGCGAGAGCGCGATGATCGTGATCACCGGGATCAGGGCATTGCGCAGCGCATGCTTGCCGATGACGTTGCGCTCCGTCAGCCCCTTGGCTCGGGCGGTGCGAACATAGTCCTGGTGGATATTCTCCAGCATCGACGCGCGCACGAAGCGGAGCAAGATCGCCGCCTGGAACAGGGCAAGCACAGTGACAGGCATGATCGCCTGCCTGATCCGTTCCCAGACCCCGGCTAACCCTTGCGTGTCGAGCGTCGATCTATAGATCGATGGTAACCAGCCTAACTTGATCGTAAAGAGCAGGATAAAGAAGAGGCCGGTTGCGAACGTCGGTAACGAGAAGCCGATGAAGGCAAGCGTCGTCGCGACGTTGTCAAAGACGGAGTACTGTTTGACCGCCGATAGCACTCCGATTGGTATGGCTATAAGAATCGAGAGCAGGAATGCCGAGCCACTGATGTACAGCGTCGTCGGTAGCCGCTGCTTGATCAGGTCGATGACAGGGCCGCGTGTGCGGAACGAGTAGCCGAAATCAAACCGGAAGAGAGAGCTGGCCCACTTCGCATAGCGGACCGGGATCGGATCTTCGAGCCCCATGCTCTCGCGGATTCGTTGGCGCACCTCAGGTGGCACCGACGGGTTGAGCGCCAGATCTGACAGTGGGTCGCCGGGCGCGAGCGCAAGGATCGCGAAGATGACCATGCTGATCGCGATCAGCGTCGGAACCGCCGTGATGACACGACGAATAATATAACGACCCATAGCTCCCCAACCCTACTTCCCGACCGCGCCGCCCGATATGACGATATGTCCGTCATCGCGACGGTTTCGCGGAACCTCTGTTGTTCGGTCGAAACGCCGTGCCACTGAGAGTGTGGCCAATCCTAGCACGCGGACGACCGATTCGATAGCCCTCTGCGCGGAATTGCCGACCGAGATCGCCGGACCTGTCGAGGCTGTTGCTGAAGACAGGCTGGCCGGGGTGACCTTCGACACCCCGGCCAGGGAAACCCGACGACCCGGTCAGGACTGGCGCTTCCAGTTCTTGAGATCATAGAGGTCGCTGGACCACATCGTCCCCTTGTATCCGGCCAGGGTCTTCGACGCGCAAGCGACGCCGGCCCGGTGGACGATTGGCACCTCGACAAAGTCGTTGACCGACATGTCGTTCATCGCCACGAAGAGATCGACCTGCTTGGCCGGATCCATCTCGACGCGCGCCTGGTCGTGGAGCTTGTCGAACTCCGGGTTGTTGTAGCGCGTGATGTTGGTGCCCGCCCAACTGTTGGCCTTTGCCGCGATCTCGTCGGATCGGAACCGCTCAGCCCAACTGATCGGGTACGGGCTGGACGGACCGTTGGTGTACATCTCGAGATCGGCGTAGAAGTGCGGGTAGGTGTCCGGATTGCCGGCGTCGGACGCGAAGTAGACCGCGGAATCGACGCTCTTCAGCTCGACGACGAAGCCGACCTGCTCGAGCGACTGCTTGACGATCTCCTGCGTCTTCTGGCGCACCGAGTTGATCGAGGTCTGGTAGAGCAGCTTATAGCCGGCAGCCTCCGGCACATTCGCCAGCAACTGCTTGGCCTTGTCAATGTTGTACTCCCAGGTCGTGTTGGGAGAGACGAGACGGCCTGGCGCGTTGAGGTTGTTCGAGGACGCCTTGCCCAGCTCGGCGCTCGAGCCCTCGCCATAGAGCTGCTTGGCGATCACGTCGCGCTGAATCGAGAGCGCGATCGCGTTACGCGCATCCTTGCTCTTGAAGATCGGGTGTTGAGTGCTCGGCTCGGATCGCGCGCCATCGACCTCTGTGTTCGGGTCGGCGAAGTTGATCATGATCCGCTCGGCGCTGGAGCCAGGGTTGGAGACAATAATGCCAACACCGCCCTGCGCCATCTGGTTCAGGATGGATGGCTCCGCCTGGACATTCCAGGCCCAGTCCCCTTCGTTCGACTGTAGAACGGCTCGAGCCGCGCCTTGCGCGTCGCCGCCACCCTTGAGCTCGACGCTATCGAAGAACGGCTTGCCTGCGTCCCAGTAGTCTTCGAAGATGTCGTACATTGCGACATCGCCCGGTCGGAACTCGCGGATCTTGAACGGGCCAGTGCCGATCGGCTTGAGATTCGCCGCGGCGTCGCGTGATTTCTCGCCAACGTAGTCACCGAAGACATGCTTCGGCAGGATCATGCCGTTCGGGCCGGTGAAGACATCGAACCAGGCCGGATTCTGCTGCTTGAAGATAATCTTGACAGTCGTCTCGTCGACGGATTCGACTTTGTCGACGTTGGCAAAGTTGCCGATCGTGACAGCAGCGGTTGCCTTGTCCGAGGCGTACTGCCAGGTGAAGACGACGTCATCGGCGGTGAATGGCGTACCGTCGTGCCATTTGACGCCTTTGCGCAACTTCCAGGTCACGGAAAGGCCGTCTTTCGAGACGCCGCCATTTTCAAGCGTGGGCATTTCGACGGCCAGTGAGGGCAGGCCATTGCCATCGGAGTCAAAGTCGGCCAGCGGCTCGTAGACGACGCGCGAGGCGTCGAAGTCTTTGGTGCCAGTCGAGAGGTGGGGATTCATGATCGTCGGCGCTTGCCACCAGAGCAGTCGAAGTTGGCCGCCGCCGCCGGCTGGACCAACCGCTTGCTGGGTCTCGGTCGGCTTGGCTTCGGCTGCCGTCGGGCTGGCTGCGGCCGCCGTCGGGCTGCTCGCGGGCGGCTTGGTCGCTTCCGCCGGCTTCGTCGCCTCACCACCGGCCGGCTTCGTCGCCACCGCCGCTGGCGTCGACGTCGCCTTCTCGCTGCTGCCTCCACAGGCAGCCAGCAGTCCCGCAATCACCGGCGCGCTCAGACCGAGCATCGCCCCACGCTTGAGGACCTGCCGCCGATCCAGACGGCCGGCCAGCACGTCGGCCTCTAGCCGATCGAACCCATTCGATGAATCGCTCATCAGTCGGTCGCCCTTTCTAAGCCCTGCGCCACACAATAGCCGCCGCATCATGCGGCTGCTTCCTCTACCGAGCACCCGAAACCGGGTACGCTCCACCACGGCAGACAACGACAGACTGCTATCGCAACCACCAGCGCGGTCGATCGTCTCCTCGCGCCGGGCGATGTCCACCCCTGGGCAGAAGCATCGACCCGCGCGTTTCCAGATGCGGGAGTCGCGGAATTCTATGCATCCCATCGACGTCCGGCAAGGTCAGGCTCGATAGCCGATATACGTCATCCGGCCGGGGCCGGATGCATCCTGGATACGCGCGCAGCGGGGGCTGGGCAATACACCCATCCCCCTCCGCGCGTCATAGAGCCTCGCTGACGGCTAGCCCTTAAGCGTCCAGTGCTTGAGCTCCCAGGGCGGAGTCGCTGCCCACGGCGACCCGATGTAGCCTTCGATCTTGTTGCCCTTCGCCGACAGACCGGTTCGATTGACCAGCGGCACCTCGACGACATCGGTCTCGGTGACCAGCTTCATCATGGCCTGGAACAGCGTCACCTGCTTGTCGGGGTCCATCTCGATCCGGCACTGATCGTGCATCTTGTCGAATTCGGGGTTCGAGTAGCGGAACGCATTGCTGCCCGTCCAGCCATTTTCCTTCTGGGAGATCCGGTCGCCGCGATAACGCTCGAACCACTGGGCTGGGTAGATTCCAGACCCGTTGGTGTGCATCTCCAGGTCGGCGTAGAACTTACCGGCCGTGTCCGGGTTTCCGGCATCGGTCGAGAAATAGACCGCCGCGTCAACGCTCTTCAGCTGGACCTTGAATCCGACCGACTCCATCGCCTGCTTGATGATCTCCTGTGTCTTCTGGCGTACGGAGTTGATCGATGTCTGGTAGAGGATCTCAGCGCCGGTGAAGCCCATCTCACCGAGGAGCGCTTTGGCCTTGTCGATGTTGAACTCGGCCGTCAGCTCCTTGTTGGTGAACTTGGCCGGCTCGTCGTACTGGTTCGTCGCGGCGAGGCCGCCTTTGCCATAGAGCTGCTCTGCGATCGTCGCGCGATCGCAGAGATAGGCGAGCGCCTGACGCGCCCGCACGTCACTCCAGGCCGGGTGCGGCGTGCCGAAGTGCGAGAACTGTCCATCGACCTCGGTACGCGGATCGGAGAAGTTCATCATCAACCGCTCGGTGCCGCCGCCCGGCAGTGCTGAGACCGTGCCAATGCCGGCCGCCTCCATCGGGTTGAGCACGGACGGCTCGACCTGCAGGTTCCAGGCCCAGTCCGCCTCACCCGACTGGAGCACAGCCCGCGCAGCGCCGACTGAATCGCCGCCGCCCTTCATCTCGACCGAGTCAAGGTGCGGCTTGCCCGGGTCCCAATAGTCTTCGAAGATATCGTAGAGGCAGACGTCGCCGGGTCGGAACTCCCGCACCTTGAATGGGCCGGTGCCGGTGATCTTCAGGTTCGCCGGGGCGTTGCGCGATTCCGAGCCCTGGAAGTCCTTGTAGATATGTTCCGGCAGGATACAACCCTCGGTGGTGGTAAACGGGTCGTACCACGCGGGCGTTGACTCCTTGAAGTTCACCTTGATCGTGTAGTTGTCGACTTTTTCGACAGTATCGACTGTCTTGTAGCGGCCGATCGTGGTCGCGGCATTCTCCCCGTTGGTGATGTACTGGAAGGTGAAGACGACGTCATCGGCGTCGAAAGCTTCGCCATCGTGCCACTTGACATCTTCGCGGAGCTTCCAGATGCACCACTTGCCATCCGGGTCCAGCGTCTTGTTCGCAACCGAGGGGTATTCGCTCGCCAGAAACAGAACCGGCTCCAGCTCGCTATCGAAGTCGGCCAGAGGCTCCATGCAGATGCGGCAGGCGTGGTAGTCCTTGGTGCCATTCGCCAGGTGGACGTTGAGGATGACCGGCGCCTGCCAGTAAAGGAGGCGCAGATTCCCGCCGCCACCACGCTCGCCGACGGGCGCTTCGGTCGGCTTGGCTTCGGCTACCGTCGGGCTGGCTGCGGCCGCCGTCGGGCTGCTCGCGGCCGGCTTGGTCGCTTCCGCCGGCTTCGTCGCCTCACCACCGGCCGGCTTCGTCGCCACCGCCGCTGGCGTCGACGTCGCCTTCTCGCTGCTGCCTCCACAGGCAGCCAGCAGTCCCGCAATCACCGGCGCGCTCAAGCCGAGCATCGCCCCACGCTTGAGGACCTGCCGCCGATCCAGACGGCCGGCCAGCACGTCGGCCTCTAGCCGATCGAACCCATTCGATGAATCGCTCATCAGTCGGTCGCCCTCCACGAAACCCGGCCAGACAACCGGCGCACATCGCACCGGTCCCAGAAGCTCCCAATACGGATATGCGGGTACTGCCGATCGCCGCGAACAGGTTCACGCCACGCCTGCCGAAACGGTCAACGAGCCACCTCGCGCCGGCTGATCCTTCGCATCGCAGAGCGACGAAATGACCGAGCCGGGGCTATCCGGATATGGGAGTTGCGGAATTGTACGGAGTCACGATCCTTGCGACAACATACTCGCAAAGCCGTGCGCCCGTTACGTGGTATACGCCGGCCGGCAGTGACTGGATGCATCGAGCGAGAGACGCAACGAGAGGCGAGCAGAATGCCCGCCTCTCGTTATGCCGAACTGATTGTCTTCCCTGAGACTTAGCCCTTGAGGGTCCAGTCTCTGAGCTCCCACGGCGGGTCTGCGGCCCATGGCGAGCCGACGCGACCCTCGATCTTGTTGCTCATCGCCGACAGGCCGGTCCGGTTGACCAGCGGCACCTCGACGGCATCGGTCTCGGTGACCAGCTTCATCATGGCCTGGAACAGCGTGATCTGCTTGTCCGGATCCATCTCGACTCGGCACTGGTCGTGCATCTTGTCGTACTCGGGGTTCGAGTAGCGGAAGTAGTTGGATCCGGCCCAGCCGTTCTCCTTCTGGGCGATCTGGTCAGTGCGATAACGCTCGAACCAGGTTGCGGGATAGAGATCGGAGCCGTTGGTGTGCATCTCAAGGTCGGCGTTGAACTTGCCCGACGTGTCCGGGCTGCCCTGATCCGTCGAGAAGTAGACGGCCGAGTCGATGCTCTTCAGCTGGACCTTGAACCCGACCGACTCCATCGCCTGCTTGATGATCTCCTGTGTCTTCTGACGCACCGTGTTGATCGTCGTTTGATACAGGATGTCGCCGCCCTTGAAGCCCATCTCATCGAGCAATGCCTTCGCCTTGTCGATGTTGAACTCGGCCGTCAGCTCCTTGTTGGTGAACTTGGCCGGCACGTCGAACTGGTTCGTCGCCGCCACGCCGCCCTTGCCGTACAGCTGCTCGGCGATCGTCCCTCGGTCGCAGAGGTAGGCGAGCGCCTGACGCGCCCGCACGTCGCTCCAGATCGGGTGTGGCGTGCCGAAGTGCGATTTCTGGCCATCGACCTCGGTGTTCGGGTCCGAGAAGTTGATCATCAGCCGCTCGGTGCCGCCACCCGGCAGCGCGTCGAGCTTGCCGAACCCGGCTTTTTCCATCGGAGCGAGCACCGACGGCTCGACCTGGATGTTCCAGGCCCAGTCGCCCTCGCCGGTCTGCAGCACCGCCCGCGCAGCGCCGGCCGAGTCGCCGCCACCCTTCATCTCGACCGAGTCGAGGTGTGGCTTGCCCGGGTCCCAGTAGTCCTCGAACAGATCGTAGAGGCAGACGTCGCCAGGTCGGAACTCCCGCACCTTGAATGGGCCGGTGCCGGTGATCTTCAGGTTCGCCGGGGCGTTGCGTGATTCCGAGCCCTGGTAGTCCTTGAAGATATGCTCCGGCAGGATGCAGCCCTCAGTTGTCGTGAACGGGTCATACCAGGCCGGTGTTGGCTCCTTGAACGTCACCTTGATCGTGTAGTTGTCGACCTTCTCGACGGTCTTGATCGTCTGATAGCGGCCGATCGTCGTTGTCGCGTTTTCCGTGTTGGTGACGTACTCGTAGGTGAAGACGACGTCGTCGGCATCGAAGTCTTCGCCATCGTGCCACTTGACACCCTCGCGGAGCTTCCAGATGCACCAGGTGCCGTCAGGGGCGAGGGTCTTGTTTTCGACCGAGGGGAACTCGGCTGCCAGGAAGAGAACCGGCTTCTCCTCGATATCCCAGTCGGCCAGAGGCTCCATGCAGACTCGGCACGCGTGGTAGTCCTTGGTGCCATTCGCCAGGTGGACGTTGAGGATGACCGGCGCCTGCCAGTAAAGGAGGCGCAGATTCCCGCCGCCACCACGCTCGCCGACGGGCGCTTCGGTCGGCTTGGCTTCGGCTGCCGTCGGACTGGCGCCTGCGGGTTCAGTGGCGCCGCTGGCAGCCGTTGGGCTGCTCTCGGCCGGCTTGGTCGCCTCGCCGCCCGGCGCGGTCGTCGCCGCCGCTGCTGGAGTTGATGTCGCCTTCTCGCTGCCGCCGCAGGCGGCCAGCAAGCCGGCGATCACCGGCGCGCTCAGGCCGAGCATCGCGCCACGCTTGAGAACCTGCCGTCGATCCAACTTACCCGCGAGAACCTCCTCGCGGAGCGCGTCGAATCCGTGTTCGGGTTGACTCACGCTGTCTCCTCCTTCATCCGGACCATCACGCCGGCCACCATTGGCCAGACGCCGAGTCGTCTCGAGAGGAAGGCTGGTCGGATCGATCGATGGCCGCGAAGCACGCACGCAACGACGAGCCGGGCCGCCGGTTGCCCGAGAGCCGCAGTCGTCGCGCCAACGTCCGTTTCCTGAACCGTGGGATCGTCTCCTCCAGCCCGCGTCGCTGCTACCTGACAACTCTGGCGTCAGCGACTCCGAGATGCCCGCTTCCCCTCATACCCAGTTAACGTCGGGTGATGAAAGAATGGATGCATTGAAGCGCGGCTGGATTCAATACTGGAATCAATCGCCGGGTTCCGGATCGATGCCATATGCCGACCGGGCCTCGCTCGCCGAGACAAGTCCCTCACGGATATCGTCGTGGACGGCGGCCGGGTCGCGGTCGCGCGGGTTCCCGTAGCCGCCGCCGCCGGGGAGTTCGAGCGTGACGTGCGCGCCGGCCGGCAGCTCGCGAGCGCCCTTGCGGTCCAGCTCCTCGCCAGACGAGGTCGTGATCCTCGCCAGCGCACCGGGATGCCCGCCATCGGCGCCCTGGGCAGCGAAATGGACGCGGTCGAAGAGGGGCGAAAACGTGTACGGGTGTCTGGTCCGGACCGAGAACTCAAGCGTCTGGCCGAGCCCGCCGCGATATTTTCCGGCACCGCCGGAATCCTGGCGCAGCTCGCGACGGTGGATGATGACCGGCGCAAGGCTTTCGATAACCTCGGACGGGACGCCGGAGATGCCGCTGGGGAATGCGGCAGCGCTGATGCCATCGCTGGTTGGCCGGGCGCCGGTGCCGCCAGTCGAGAACCAGACGTAGGTCCAGAGTCGGCCGTCGTCATCCTTGCCAGTGAGCTGGATGTTCCAGATGTTGGCCGCGCCCTCGGCCATCACCCGCTCGGGGATGATCTGCGCCAGCGCGCCGAAGATCGCGCCGGGCAGGAAGTGGCCGATGATATGACGCGCGCCAACCGCGGCCGGGGGCTGGGCGTTGAGGATCGACCCTGGCGGGGCGGAGACATGGACTGGCCGGAACGACCCCTCGTTGTTCGGCACCTCCGGCGCTAGCGCACACTTCAGGGCATACGTCGTGTAGGCGTGGGTGTAATTGAGGACGACGTTGATGCCACGGGTGCTCTCCGGGCTGGAGCCGGCCCAGTCGACCCAGATTTCGTCGCCGAGCTTGGTCAGCGTCACCTCCAGCCGGACAGGCTCTTCGTAGCCATCGGAGTAGACAATGTTGCGCCATTCGCCGTCGGGTAGCGCGGCGATGGCGGCGCGCATGGCTCGTTCAGACCGATCGATAATTGCGTCAGCCAACGGCTCAAGCGATTCAAGAGCAAACTCATCCATGAACTCGATCAATCGCCGGCCGCCGACATCGTTCCCGGCAACCTGGGCGTGGATGTCGCCAAGCACCGGTTCGGGCGTGCGGACATTCGCCGCCAGCAGCTTCAGCAACTCCCGGTTCTCGACCCCGGCGTCGTAGAGCTTGGTGATCGGGACGAACAGCCCCTCTTCGTAAACCGAGCGTGCATCGGTCCCCAGCCCGCGCCCGCCGATATCCAGCACATGGCAGGTGTTTCCGAAGAATCCGACCAGCCGTGCCTCCCGCCCAACGTCAGGCGCACTGAACACCGGCGTGATCACCGTGAAGTCGTGGAGGTGGCCCGACGTCTTCTGGGGATCGTTGGTAATCAGGACATCACCTGGCCGGAGGGTATCGGCCGGGTACACCGCCAGGAAGTGATGGATGCAGGTAGCCATCGCGTTGATATGGCCGGGTGTGCCGGTGACGGCCTGCGCGATCATGTTGCCTCGGGTATCGAAGACGCCGGCCGACAGATCGCCCGATTCGCGAACGATCGTGGTGAACGATGTCCGCATCAGCGCCGCTGCCTGTTCGTTGACGACGGCAATCAGCCGGTTCCACATGACCTCGAGCGTAATAGCGTCGATCATTCGGCGTCCTCCACCACGAGGCTCAATAGCGCGTCCACGCGCGCTCGCGCGTGGGGGCCAACGATGAGGGTCGATTCGCGTTCTTCGACGACGGCCGGCCCCGAGATGGCAGCGCCGGGGGCGAGCCTGTACCGGTCGTAGACGGGGGCAGAGACGAGCGACTGCTGCTCAGGGAGATAGATCGGACGCTCGCCCTTGATCGCAACGGTGGGGTCGGACGTAGAGTCGACCGAGCCGGCAAGTCGATCCAGCGGAAGATCCGGGCGAGGGCCGGCAACCGAGACCCGCCAGGAGAGCGCTTCGACCGGGTTGCCGGGAGCGATACGCTCGAAGAGCGAGCGGTACACAGCCTCGAATCCGTCCTGTAGACCGGCGACTGACTCGTTGGTCAACGTGCCCGGCGGCAGCGGCACGGAGATCTCGTGGCCCTGGCCGGCGTAGCGCAGGTCAGCGACGCGCGTGACGGTGATGTCAGCGGCAGCGACATCGGCCTCGCCAAGAATGCGCCGCCCCTCCTCTTCCATCTCCGCCAGCAGATCATTGACGCGCGGCCAGTCGAGCGCATCGAGCCGGCCATACCAGGAGCGAACGAAGTCGAACGCCAGGGGCGCGACGAGAAAGCCAACGGTTGAGGTAACCCCGGCGCCAAGCGGCACGATCAGGCGTGGTGACTGGAGGATGCGACTGACGCGCCAGGCATGGACTGGTCCGGCGCCTCCAAAGGCGAAGATGGGATAGGCGCGCGGATCTTTCCCACGCTCGATGGCGTGGATACGGGCGGCGTTGGCCATGTTCTCGTTGACAACCTGGTGGATACCCCAGGCGGCCTGCAGGACGTCGATCCCCAGGGGATCTGCGATGTCACGCTCGATCGCGGCGCTTGCTTCGTTCACGTCGAGCGTCATCCGCCCGCCGAGGAAGAACGCGGGGTCGAGATAGCCGAGCACGAGGTCGGCATCGGTGACGGTCGGCGCGGTTCCGCCGCGTCCATAGCAGGCCGGCCCGGGATCGGAACCGGCCGAGTCTGGCCCAACCTTGAGCAGGCCAAGCGCGTCGATTCGCGCGATCGACCCGCCTCCTGCGCCGATCTCGATCATCTCGATGACTGGAACCTTGATCGGCAGGCCCGAGCCCTTCTTGAACCGGTAGACACGGCTGACCTCGAAATCGGACGTGGTCAACGGCCGGCCAGCATCGATCAGGCAGGCCTTGGCGGTTGTGCCGCCCATGTCAAACGAGAGCACATCCGACATGCCCGAAAGCCGCCCATATTCGGCGGCCGCCAACGCGCCGGCAGCCGGGCCGGACTCGATCAGACGGATCGGGAAGGTTCGCGCCGTCTCGACGGTGCATGTTCCGCCAGAGGAGAGCATGATCAACAGGCTGCCGCGCACGCCAAGCGCCGCGAGCGACTCCTCAAGGCGGTGGAGATAGCGCGAGACGACCGGGCGGACGTAGACATTTGCGATCGTCGTCGATGCGCGCTCGTATTCGCGGATCTCAGGGACAACGCTGGACGAGGTTGAGACGACCAGATCGGGAGCGTACTCGGCCAGGAGCGCCTCAACCTGCCGCTCGTGAGCCGGGTCACGCCAGGCATGGATCAGAGCGATGCCAACCGCCTCGACCCCTGCGGCGACGAGCTGATCGGCTAGCTCACGGACCTGTCCGGGCGAGACTGCGACGAGCTCGGCGCCGTCGGCCAGCACGCGCTCGTCCAGCTCCAGCCGCAGGTCACGCGGCACGAGGGGCTTCGGCATCTCCAGGAACAGGTCGTAGAGATCGTAGCGGTGCTCCCGACCGATCTGAACGGCGTCGCGGAAGCCGCGGGTCGTCAGGAGCGCGGTCTTCGCGCCCTTGCGCTCGATGATGGCATTGGTCACCAGTGTTGTGCCGTGGACGATGCCGCGGACTGCGGTGGAGCTGAGGCCGGCCGCGGAGAGTGTGGCGACAAGGCCATCGATCACCGCGCGGCTCGGCTCATCTGGCGTCGTCAGGATCTTGCCGATATGGAAGCGGCCGGCATCTGCGTCGAAGACCAACAGATCGGTGAACGTCCCGCCGATGTCGATCCCGACCCGCAGGCCACCCGTCGACACGTTCATACCCGCCTCCTCGCCGCCATCCCCACACGCCAGCCCCCATGATACGAGGCTCGCCCAGAGTTGTCGGCGGACAGGTCAGCCGCCGAGCCGCTCCCAGAGGGCGCCAGCGACCTTGAAGGGATCGCTTGAGACGACGCTGGCAGCGTAGAGCTCCATGGCGCCGAAATCGGAGGTGCGGTTGAGCGGGTCGCCACGATCGACGATGCGGGCGATGACCGGGAAATCGGCCCAATTCTCGCCAGTCTCACGCAGTGGTGGCCGCCAGATAACCAGGTTGAACGAAACGACGTTCAGGTAATCGGTCAGGCAGTTGAGCACGGAGTAGACGGTCCCTGTGAACGCCTCGTCAAGCGCCGAGCCGACGATCAGGCACTCCTTCTCCTTCAGCGGGGTGACGTGCGCCATGACGCGGACACCGTTGTAGACACGGCCAAGGCCAAGCGACTCGTGGGCCTGGTAGAGGTCATCATAGTAATTGCCGCCCGTGCGCTCGGTGTAGGCGACGCCGGCCCGGCGCTGGCTCTCGATATGGCCGTAGTGCATGCCCTTGGTCAGGCTCACCTGCAGGTGGCCATGGGGGATCGACGCCCCGCTCTTCCAGAGGCAATTCCACATGATCAGCGGATAGATCGCCTCGGAATCCAGGCTGCTGCTTTTCGCCTGCCAGCGGACTGCGACATCGATCGCGTCCTTGACCGACGCCTCGGTGAAGGCCAGCGGATCATGCTCACGGAAGATGACGACACCGTGATAGCCATCGTACTTGGCGATGTTGCTCGCAGTAACCGCGTGCTTGCCCTCGATGCGCCCGAAGACATCCTCCGGCGTGTTCAGCTCCGGCTCGCAAAACGGATCCGGCGCGGTGCGAGCGATCTCGTTGGCCAGATCGGCCGGGATGCGCGCCTCGAGCGGGCGGCGGGCGCGAAGCTCGTTGAACAGCGAGCCCTCCAGTGTCCAGCGATTCGTGACGCGGACGACCTTCTGCTCGCTGACAGCCTCGACGCTGCCGAAATACTTCACGATCCAGCGGCGCATGTGGTCGGGCGGCACGAGCCGGCCGACCGCGGAGCTGACCTCGTAGAGGCGCGCGAATCGTTCGCGGTCTGCCTCGGACAACGCGGCGAGCACATGCTCGAGGTCGACGATCTGCCGTTGCCGGAGCTCAGCACTGGAAAGACGCACGGAGTCGATCACCAACCAGATCCCCTCTTGACTGATCCAGAACACGGCGGCCCCGCAGGCGCAACGCACAAAGCAGACGCCATGCCGAGCAGTAGCCACGCATAGCCGCGGCCCGGGCCGAGCCGTCTAAATCGAAATGATGTTACGTGTCGGGCGGCGCGTGTTGACGGCGGTCCCCAACCCGCCACGACAACTGTGCCACGTCCGAGCCTTACTGTCACACCGATACCGGCCCGAGCCCTGATTGCTGAACGAGCAAGCCGGCGCATGGTTTCGCGGCTACTTCCTGGCACGCGATCTCAGGACCAGACCGGCACGTTCGGATCGATCGTCTCGCCACTGATGATCTCCAGCGATTCGAAATCGGTCTCGCGCACGTCTGGCGCGATGAGCACGTTGCGGCCGGCTCGGACGTTGGCCGGCACGCTTGCGCCACGGCCGACAAGCGTCAGGCCAGTGTTGAGCCGCGACGGCTCCAGCCAGTTCGGCGAAAAGTCGTCGCCGACCCCCAACCGCACGCCCGCGCCGATCCGGGCGATCTTGTCGACGATGCAGCGCTCGATGACAGCGCCGGGCCCGATCACGGTGTCGGTCATGATGATCGAATCACGCACGACAGCCCCTTCGTGGACAACGACACCCGGCGAGAGCACCGAATGCTCGACGGACCCACGGATGATGATGCAACCGTTGGAGAGCAGCGATCGAGAAACTCGCGAGCCGTCCATGATCTTGGTCGGGGGGCGTTCCTCGCTGCGGGTGTGGATGCGCCAGTCGGGATCGTACAGGTTGAGGCCCGGCACGTCGGCGAGCTGCTCCATATTCGCCTCCCAGTAGGACTGGAGCGTGCCAACGTCGCGCCAGTATGCGCCGAAGCGGTGGGCGAAGACATTTCCGTCGCTGATCAGAAACGGGATGACCTCGTGGCCAAAGTCGATCATCGAGCGATCGCTTTCTGGCCGGCGGAAGACATCGAGCAGCACTTCGGCGCGGAAGATGTAGACGCCCATCGACGCGAGATTGGAGCGCGGCTGCGCTGGCTTCTCGTCGAAGTCGATAACGCGGTCCTCGTCGTCGGTGGTCATTACGCCGAAGCGATTCGCGTCGTCCCACGGCACCGGCTGAACGGCGACGGTGACGTCCGCCTTGAGCTCACGATGGCGCGCGAGCATCGGGCGGTAGTCCATCGCATAGACGTGGTCGCCGGAGAGAATGAGGACATCGGTCGCGCGGGCCTCCTGGACGTAGAACAGGTTGTGGTAGATCGCGTCGGCGGTGCCGCGGTACCAGTCAGATCTGGCCCGACCGAGATATGGCTGGAGGACGTGGACCCCGCCGGTCGCGCGGTCGAGATCCCAGGGCCGGCCGTGGCCGATGTGGTCGTTGAGCGAATGCGGGCGATACTGAGTCAGAACAGCAACATCGTAGATGCCGGAATTGACACAGTTGGACAGGGCGAAGTCGATGATCCGGTACTTGCCGGCGAACATGACCGCCGGTTTGGCGCGCTGGCGCGAGAGGACACTCAGCCGCTCGCCCTGGCCGCCGGCGAGGATCATTGCCACGGTTTTCTCCCGTTCGATCGCCGCCATGCTCACTCCTCAATTACCGTTCGTGTATCGAGTTGCCCCACTCCGAGGATAGCCGATCGTCAGCAGGACCGCGACCGCTGTGACGGCCCATCGCAATTCCTGTGCTATACTGCCGCACGCCGAAGGCGGGGTGGCAGGGGGCAGCATTCGCTGGTCTCAGGTTCCGGCAAGGATATCCCAGGACCACGATGAGAGAGCTCTTCCGACGACAACCGAGATTTACCACGTCCGACGACGAGGACGCGCGCTCGAAGGTGCCGGAAGACCTGTGGGTCAAATGCCCGAAGTGTGGCGAGCTGGCCTACACCAAGGAGCACCTTCAGACCCACCGGGTCTGTCAGCGCTGCGGTTACCACTTCCGGCTGGCCGCTCGCGAGCGGATTGACCTGCTCGCCGATGAAGGCAGCTTCGTCGAGTGGGATACGGATCTCACAACCGACGACCCACTCGGGTTCAGCGTCGATGGCGAGAGCTACGCTGACAAGGCGCGCAAGACGGCGGCGAAGTCCGGGATGGCCGAGGCGGTCATTTCTGGCGAGATTGCCGTCGATGGCCAACTACTGGCGATCGTCGTCACCGACTTCTCCTTCATGGGAGCGAGCATGGGCGCGGTCTACGGCGAGAAGCTGGCGCGCGCGGCCGAACGCGCGGTCGCCGGCTGCACCCCGCTGCTGACGATCTCCGCCTCTGGCGGCGCGAGGATGCAGGAGGGGCTGTTCTCGCTCATGCAGATGGCCAAGACGACAGCGGCGCTGACGCGGCTGACCGAACAGCGATTGCCGCACATCGCGCTGCTGACCGACCCGTGCTACGGCGGGGTAACGGCATCGTACGCGACGGTGGCCGACATGATCGTCGCCGAGCCTGGCGCGCTGATCGGCTTCGCAGGTCCACGAGTGATCGAGCAGACAATCCGTCAGAAGCTGCCGGAGGGGTTCCAGACTGCCGAGTTCCTGCTGGAGCATGGCCTGATCGACCGAGTGGTTCCGCGTTCCGCGCTGAAGCCGATGATCGGCTCGCTGATGCGGATCTACCAGCAGGCTGCCGGCTGCCTCGTGCCGCCCGCGATCCTTGCCAGCGAGGTGGCCGATGCCTGAGCTGACGACGATGACCGCCTGGGATCGGGTCCAGCTTGCGCGCCATGCGGGCCGGCCTCACACGATGCACTATGTCAATCAGCTCTGTGACGAGTTCATCGAGTTCCACGGCGACCGATTGGCTGGCGACGACCAGGCGCTGATCGGCGGGTTGGCCCAGTTCCGCGGGCGCAGCGTGATGGTGATCGGTCACCAGAAGGGCGAAAACACCAAGGAGAATATCGCCCGCAACTTCGGCATGCCGAAACCGACCGGCTACCGGAAAGCGCTCCGGCTGATGCGCCATGCCGAGAAGTTCCGCTTCCCGGTCATCGCCTTCATCGACACCCCTGGCGCAGACCCGGGCCTTGCCTCCGAAGAGGGTGGCCAGGCGTTCGCGATTGCCGACAACATCTACGCAATGGCGACGCTCGGCACGCCGATCGTTGCTATCGTGATCGGCGAGGGTGGCAGCGGCGGCGCGCTGGCGATCGGCGTGGCCGACCGGGTGGTGATGCTGGAGAATTCCGTCTACTCAGTCGCGTCACCCGAGGCCGCGGCCGCAATCCTCTGGAAAGACGCCGCGCGCGCGCCGGAGGCGGCTGCCGCCATGGGTGTCACCGCGCCAGAGCTACGCGCCTTCGGCCTGATTGATGAGATCATCCCCGAGCCGATCCCGGCCCACGAGGAGCCGGCCGCGATGATCGCGGCCGTCGGCGACGTTATCGACCGCCAGCTGGCCGCACTCGACGCGCTCATAACCGACGGCCCGGCCGCGCTCCTCGACGCTCGCTATGCCAAGTACCGCGCGATGGGCAGGTTCGGAATCCGGGCCTGACCTTCTCCCATGACCATCTATCTGAAGACAGCAGCAACGTGCGGCGATTCGCGCCCGTTGTCCCCGCGTGCCACCGCCCGTGTCCGCTAGACTTGGCGGGGTAAGGAGTGTGGCGCGAGTGAGCGATACGCGGGTGCGATTGCCGGAGCTGGTCGAACGGATGCCGGGGAGGGAGCGGGATATCGTCCGCCGCCTGGCGCACGCGTTCAACGCGGCCGGACAGGAGCTCTACCTCGTCGGCGGAATCGTCCGGGATTTGCTGCTGGATCGCGGCCGGAGCGACCTCGACTTCACCACATCAGCCACACCCGAGCAGACAAAGCTGGCAGGGGGCGCAGCCAGCCCGGACGCGACATTCGCTATCGGGGAGCAGTTCGGCACGATCGGCTTTGTCTTCCAGCAGCCGGGCGAGCCAGACATCGTCGTCGAGATCACGACCTACCGCAGCGAGACCTACCCAACGCCAGACCGCCGGCCGGAGGTCTCCCACAACGCGACACTCCGCGACGACCTCTCCCGGCGCGACTTCACGATCAACGCGCTGGCGCTCGACCCACTCGATGGCGAACTGATCGACCCGTTCGGCGGCATCGGCGATCTCGGCGGCCGGCAGATCATTGCCGTCGGCGACCCGGTCGAGCGGTTCAATGAGGATCCACTCCGGATCCTCCGCGCCGCCCGCTTCGCCGCCCAGCTTGGCTTCGAGATCGAGGACGCCACGCTCGCCGCGATGCAGGCGCTCGGTCCCGAGCTGCGGCGCATCAGCCGTGAGCGCATCGCCACCGAGCTGAACAGGCTCCTGGTCGGCCCACACGTGGCCGACGGGCTACGAGCGCTCCACGAAGCCGATCTGATCCGCTGGGTACTGCCGGAGGCGCAGCCGATGGCGGAGGACGACCGGGATTCCGTCGGCGCGCGACACAAGGACATCTGGGAGCATACCGTCCGCGTCGTCGGCCAGACGCCCGCTCGGCTGGCCGTGCGCTGGGCGGCGCTACTGCACGACGCGGCCAAGCCAGCCACGCGTTCGGTCGACCAAGCCGGCGAGGTTCATTTCTTCGGCCACGAGATCGCCGGGGCGGACCTGGCGCGCCGGGCGATGCGGCGGCTGAAGCAGGAGAAGACACTCGAGCAGCGAGTCACGCTGCTGGTGGCTATGCATCTGCGTGGCGCAGGATATGACGACAGCTGGACCGACGCGGCTGTTCGACGGCTGGCGCTGGAGGCTGGCGACGCGTTTGAGGACCTGCTCGATCTGGCGGCCGCCGACGTGACCAGCGCGCGCGCCGACAAGCAGGCCGCGGCAGCCCGCCGGGTGGCCGGCCTGCGCGAGCACGTCGCGCGCCTCGAAGCCGTGGCCGCCCTCGACGCACTACAATCGCCGCTGGATGGCGACGAGCTGATGGCGCTGTTCGGCCTGCCGCCCGGCATCTGGATCAAGCATGTCAAGGAACGCCTCCGCGAGATGGTGATCGATGGCGACCTGGCCATCGGCGACCGGGAGACCGCCGAGCGTCTGGCCCGCGCGTGGCTGGCCGATGCCGACGACGAGCTCGCCGTCGCGATAGCCCAGGCTAGCCGCAGCCGCAAATCCTAGCCTGGGGCTAGACCAGCGCGTCGACGAGGCGTTCCAGCAGGCTGATGACGACATAGCCAATGGTGGCGATCGTGGCCATTGTCAGCGCCGCAACGTAGACCATCGGAATGTCGTAGGCAGTGCGGCCGAGCATCATCAGATATCCCAGCCCGGCGCTCGATGAGACGAACTCGCCCACGACGGCCCCGGTCATCGACAGCGTCAGCCCCATCTTGATCCCGCCCAGCAGCGGTCGCAGCATCAGCGGAACCTCGACATAGCGCAACGTCTGCCAATCTGACGCGCCCATGCTCCAGGACGCCTCGATCAGCGACGGGTCGATCGATCGCAGGCCGACGACCGTGTTGACGAGGATCGGAAAGAAGACGATCAGGGCGCAGATGATGACCTTCGGCAACAGCCCGAGGCCGAACCAGACGACCAGCAGCGGCGCGAAGGCGATCACCGGCATCGCCTGGGAGACAGCGACGTATGGCCCGAAGATCACGTCGAACGTATGGAATCGCGCCAGCGGATAGCCCAGGCCAACGCCAACAACGAATGCGACGGCGAACCCGAGCAGCGCTTCCCTGAGCGTGACGCCGGCATGATGCAGGAGCGTCCCGTTGCGGTAGAGGAGCCACCACTTGTCGGCGACCGACGCGGGGGAGGGCAGCATGTAGCTCGGAAAGACCTGTCGCAGCCACAACACCTGCCAGATCCCAAGCGCCAGCAATACCCCGACCGCCGGCAACCAGAGAAGCAGCCGCTTACTCCTCGGGGATCTGCGGGCGAGAACCCGCTGCCGGCGGCGTGGCCGTGGCAGCGCGACAGCCGGTGCTTTCCGGCTGTCGCTACTGTCGGACTCCGCCGGCCCGCTAACGCGCGGCCTGCTCGACGAAGGCATTGGTGTAGAGAGAGTCAAGATCGACCGGAGTCTTGACGATGCCAACCGAAACGAGCAGATCCTGGGTGTTCTTCCACGCCTCGGGATCTGTCCATCCGAGAGGATGGCCGGCGGGAGGCTGCTGCCACTTCTGGGCCTGCTCCAGCACTGCTCGTTGAATCCGCACGGTGTCGCCGGTGATTTCCGGCATCCGCTTCATCGACGCCTCGAACGCTGCGTCGGGGTTATCCAGCGAATCCTTCAGGCCCTTGAGCGTTGCCTCGACAAAGCGCTGGACGACATCCGGATGTTGCTCGATCATCGCGTCACTCGTCACCAGCCCGGTCGAGACCATGTTCACGAAGTCGGAGACAGCCAGCTCCTCCATCGTGTAGCCCATCTCCCGGGCCTGGACTGGCTCATTGACGAGGTAGGTCATCGCGACGTCGATGCGGTCCTGGGTCAGCGCTTCGAGCTCGGCGAAGCCAATCGTCACCAGCTGGATGTCGTCCAGCGTCAGGCCGCCGGCCTGCAGAAGCGCAAGCAACCCGAAGTAGGTCGAGCCATTCAGCTGCGAGACGCCGACGCGACGCCCCTTGAGATCCTCGGGCTTCACCAACGGCGCGCCCTTGCCAGCGATCGCCGTCGCGCCGACCGGGTACTTCTGGAATTGGGCCATCACGTAGCGAACAGGGATACCTGCTGCCCGCGCTGGGACGAGCGAATCGCCACTTGTCACCGCAAAGTCGATGCTGCCAGCGCCGAGCTGGGCGAGCAGGTCGGGGTTCGGTCCCTGCTGCACCGTCACATCGAACCCGGCGTCGGCGTAGTAGCCCCGATCCAGCGCGACATAGAACGGCGCGAACTGCACGTTCGCCACGAAGCCGAGCGCCAGCGTGACCTTCGTCGGCTCTGCCGCGCTCTCCGGGGTTGCAGTGCTCGCCGGCGTCGTGGCGACGCTGGTTGCAGACGGCGCAGTCGTGGAGGGCGAACCAGCAGGCGGGCTGGTGGCGGTCGATTCAACAGCGGTCGCGGCGGCCGTCGGGCTGGTCGCTGCGGCGGTCGTCGCGGTCGGCGTCTTGTCCGATGATGAGCCACAGGCCGAGACAAGCAGCCCGAGGCTCACGATGAACACAAGAATAGAGCTGCGCATAATCCTCCTCTATGATCTGGCCATGCCTTCGCTGTCAATCTACAGCGGGGGGCAGCATACCGCCATATGATTATGAGCGGAAGTCGTCAGTGAGGAGGGTCAGGATGCGAGTGTTGATGCTATTGGCGTCGGTGATCATCATTGCCGGCCTGGCTCTGGCGTGCGGCAGCGCCGGAGGCTCGAAGGCGCTGACCGAGAGTGACGCCGGAACGACAATCCGGCTCAAGGCCGGCGAGGCATTCACAGTGAAGCTCGATGGCAACCCGACGACCGGCTACGCCTGGGAGCCGGAGAATCTCGACACCGGGGTGCTCCAGCAAGAGGGTGACTGGAAATTCGCGCCAGAGAGCTCGGCGATTGGTTCCGGCGGGTCAGTCACTGCCACCTTCAAGGCCGTCAGCGCCGGCACAACCACGTTGCGGCTGATCTACCATCGCTCGTTCGAGACCGGTGTCGCCCCACTGAAAACCTGGGAGGCCACGATCGTCGTGAAATGATGGCCACACGGCCCCCCGGGCTACCGCCAAGGGGCGGGATGTCTCCGTCCGGCGCGCACAAAAGAAAGCGGCCCCCGGTTTCCCGGGGGTCGTCCTCAGCGTCCGGCTGTCGCACCAGCGCTCGCGCTTATGGCTGGATCGTGATCGCCGCGTACGGGCTGAATAGTCGAGGCGCGACCACCACGTCAGAGCCCGCGAGGCCGATTTCCTCCGGATCGCCAAGCAGGATCGTGCCGCCACTCCAGGTGTTGATGCTGCCGTTGTAGTAGGCGTCAACGGCTACGCAGAACGGGCCTGGAGGAAACGAGAGGTGGAACTGCGCGGGTCTGAGAAGGGGGATGGTTAGATATGTCGTCTGGAGCGCCTGGCTCCAGTACGCTCCGGTCGTCCCCGGGCTTGCCGGGCAAGCGCCAGTGAACACGTAGATCGCAACCTGATTCAAAACCGTAAACCCGGCCGTGACCCAGATATCCAGCGTTGTCTCGATCTCATTGGTGATCTCGACCGTGTCGCCCGGATAGAGCATGTCGATAGGGGAGTCGAGGACGACAACCTTGTTGTTCGCGTCGAGCACGACCAGGCACACCGACGCGCCCGTCGTCGCAACGTCGATCGTCAGCGCGACTTCGCCGTTGGCATCAGTCGTCCCGCTGGTCAGGCGTCCCGTCGTGCCAGCCGTCGCGCCCACCGCCGGGCACGACCCGCCGCCGTACAACGCGACCGCCACGCCCTCGATCGGGATATCCGCGCCATCCGCAGGGCCGGGGCGCACAACAGTCTTCGTGATCGTCGCTGTCGCCGCGACGACGTTCGTGATCTCGTCGGTCGCGGCCGGCCCATAGGTCAGACTACTGTCGACCGAGACGACCTTGCCGGACCCGTTGATGACGACGACGCAGACCGCCGTGCCGCCTACGGAAACGTCGAAGGTCAGCTCGACCTGCCCGTTATCGCCGGTCGTGCCGGACGCCAACGCGCCGGAGGTGTCAGCGACGGTAGAGCCGAGCGCCGGGCAGCTGGCTGCCGCGTAGACCGCGACCGTCATCCCGACCATCGGGTAGCCGTTCTCCGGCTGGCTGACGACGGTCTTGGTGATCGTCGCAGTGAGGCGGATCAGCGTGACGATGTTGGTCTTAGTAACACTGGCGCCCTCGATCAGGAGGATCTTCGTGTCACTCAGGTCCGAATCGGGGCCGAACATGTAGCCGGCCGGCGCGCCGACGACGTTGATGTTGTAGGTTCCGGCCACCAGGCTACTCCAGCTGACGATGCCATCGGCATCGGTGTAGCCCTCGCCGTTCTGGAGGTCGCCGTTGACATCCTGGCCGTCGAAGGTGACCTTGACACCCGCGATCGGATTGCCTTCCTTGTCGACGACGATCTTGGTCAGTGTCGCGAGGCCCGGCTGTTCCGGCCAACCCCAGACACAGTCTTCCTGGTACGCCCGGAACAATCCACACGGGTTGTACCCGTTCCAGATCACCGAGCCATCACCCTGCACCTGGTAATCGACGTTCGCCGAGACCATCGTGAACGGCAGGTTCGCGTGCACCACCGCCGACCCGTAGTACCCGTTCGGCAGGTTGTGCTGCGTCATCGTGTACGCAATCCCGATCGACTGCGCCGGCACGATGATCGTCGATGTCCCGAAGTTCGCCGCGTTGTACCCCGACTGGTTCAGCCAGGTCACCGCCATCGAGTTCGGGAGCGGCAGCGGATTCAATAGCGCCAGGCCCGAGGTCGCCCCCATGCCCGTCGCCGGGTTGCCCTTCTGCACCAGCGGCATCGCCTGGGCGGTGCTCAGCGCAGCAGTGGCGTTGTACGTCATCGCCTGGCCAACGTTGTTGTCGTTCCCGAAGTACTTGACGGCGTCGACCGCCACCGCCACTGGCGCGTCCGACAGGATCAGCGCCCCAGCAACCTGGTCGAACATCACGTTCTGCTGGTTCTGGTCCTGGTCCGGCTGGCTCGGCCGGTACGCCGTGATCATCCCGTGCGCCGACAACCGCTGCGTCAGCACCTGGATGGCATTGCCGTTGTGGACGTACTGGATGTTGATGTTGTTATCGGCGCTAACCAGGTTCGCGACCGAGAAGCCGGTGTTCCAGCCGTTGTAGTCCATGTACACCAGCGGCGCGAACAGCACGTACTGGCCGGCAAACGGGTACCACAGGCCGCCATTGATATCGACGCCGCAGCCACCCTCGCCACAATATGCGCCTGGCTGGACCTCGAAGCTGGCCTGGCTGCCGATATTGGTCAGCCACATGTTGGTGCCGACCTTGTAACGATCGGCGATCGCCCCGATTCTGTCATCCGAATAGATGTGGACAGAGCCGGTCCAACCCGTTGGGACGAGGTCAGACAGGGTGAGCTGGTAGACCGCGCCGACACTGATCAGCACGTTCTCCTGCCAACCGGTCTGCAGCGAGCCAGAGCCATCCCCGTTGTTCGGGAAGAAGCGCAGCGTCACCCCTGCGTTGGCATTGTCACCGAGGTTGGCGACGGTCACCCGGGTGTCCCACGCGCCGCCCGGACCGTCGTTAGTCTGGACGATCGGAATGTAAACACCGTCGGCCAGATCATCGTTGCGGTCGAGCTCGACCTCTGCGCCGCTCAGGCCGTTGTACCCCGAGACCGAGCTGTCCGCCGATGTGGTGTATGGAAGGCCCGCGCCGGCCACCGCCGACTTGACCAGGCCAGCAGCCCACAGCGGGACGAGCACGTTCTTCCGCACCGCGATGTAGTCGCAGTCGTTGAAGTCGCCGTCTCCATTGATGTCGTGGCCATAGTCGCCTTCGCAAACGTACTTCGTGCCGTCGTACGAGATCTTCTCCTCATAGATGGCTGCCATGACCGGAGCGCCCGGGGCCGGGACTCCGATGGAGGCGGCCGAGAAGGTCTTCGACGCGCCGCCGGCCAGGTTGGCATACGAGGTGTATGTCCAGCCGTCGCCATCACCGACGTAGAAGAAGACATAGCCATCGACATGCGTCAGGTTCTGGACCGTGACCGATCCGTTCGCCTCACCCAGGCCGAAGCTGTCGTTGTTGTAGACCCACGGGAAATAGACCTCCTGAGCCCCACCAATGGAAAAGAACAGGTTGCCTGGCGCGACGCCCGGGTCCCAACCAGGACTCGGAGCGGCCGCGGCGGCTGGCGTCCCCCCCAGGACGGCCAACAACCCCGCCAGCATGCCCAGCGTGGCAAGAATACGAAGAAACCGCGAGGGCTTCCTCATCACATCCACCCCTAATCAGTTGTCACAAGCTTGCGCGCTCTGATCCCCCTGGCCACCGCATCCCCGCGCACAATCGATGGCGCGACGGCCATTTCTGATTGCTGGTATCCCTCCCGTCAATCAGCCCTGGGTATCCTGTGTGTTGTCTGTTCGTAGTATAGCCCGCCGGCCCAGAACGAGTCAAGAATTTCAGCATGTCACAGCAATGATGCTTGGTTGCAAAAACCCCACCGCTCGCGACTCCTCGTGTGGGCCGAGTACACGCACTATCTGCGGCTGTCAGATCCCGAACAAATACGGCGGGGAGACAACGCCCCGCTCGGTGATGAAGGCAGTGACATAGCGGTGGGGGGTAATATCGAAGGCAGGGTTATAGACTCCAGCTGCGGCAGGGACGATCGCGCGGCCATTGAAGACGCGCAGCTCGTCCTCCCCGCGCACCTCGATCGGGATCTCAGCGCCACTGGCGATCGTGGGGTCGACCGTCGAGAGTGGCATCGCGACGTAGAACGGAACGCTCAGCTCGTGGGCAATGATTGCCAGACCGAGCGTCCCGATCTTGTTGGCAAAGTCCCCATTCGCCGCCACCCGGTCCGCCCCGACGATTACCGCCTGCGCATCGCCACGCGCCAGGACGGTCGCCGCCATCCCGTCGCCGATCACTGTCACCGGCACGCCCGCCCGCGCCATCTCCCATGCAGTCAGCCGCGCTCCCTGCAGCAGTGGCCGCGTCTCGTCGGCAAAGACTGCGATCGCCTTTCCCTGCTCGTGAGCGAGATAGATCGGCGCGAGCGCCGTGCCGTAGCCTGAAGTCGCCAGCCCGCCGGCGTTGCAATGTGTCAGCACTGCGCCGTCGGTCAATAGTGCCGCGCCGTATTCGCCGATTGCCCGGCCGGCCGCGCGGTCATCCTCCAGGATCGCGAGCGCCTCCGCGCGCACTGCCGCCCGCAGCGTGGTCACATCCCCCTGCTCGTTCGACACCCGCGCCCAGACCCGGTCGAGCGCCCAGAACAGATTCACCGCCGTCGGCCGGGAGGACGCGAGGTAGACCCGCGCCGCATCGAGATCGGCGAGGAACGCAGCGCGCTCGGTCGCCAGCGACGCCCGCGCCGCGATATCCAGCCCGAACGCTGCCGCGATGCCGATGGCCGGCGCGCCGCGCACCCGCAAGCTACGAATCGACTCGTGCATCTCCTCGATTGTGCCGACCGTCACCCGCCGCTCCTCCCCGGGCAGCAGCGTCTGGTCGATGATCGTAATCCGGTCTCCATCGAGGGCCAGTGGCTCGATCGGCGGCGTTTTCGTCGTCATATCCTCGCCTTTCGAACGACGTCAGGGATGAGGGATGGGGGATGAAACTCGCACGCGCCACCCCCGTGCCCCGTGCCCCGTGCCCCGTCCCTCATTCTTCGTTCTTGAGAAATCGCTTGATGTCCTCGTTCACGTCGTCGCCCATGTCGAGGCCGTTGATGACGACTGAGATGCCAGCGAAGTACTGGAGCACGCCCAGCGCCTCCAGCACCTCGGCGTCGCTGAAGCCGAGCCGCTTCAGGCGGGCGGTGTGGATCTGGATGCCGAAGCGATTGTTCAGTAGCGTCACTGTGGCCCAGGCGAGGAGCTCTTTCGCCGTCGAGTCGAGTGTGCCTTCTTCCATCACTCGATGGCGATGCTCGACCGCAGCCTCGAGGATGGTCGCGTTGTTGCCCAGGACCTTATAGACGTTTGGCACCTGTCCGTTGCCGAAGCCGGCCTTGATGTCGTCATAGGCGGCGCTCACGCGCTCGTCGGCGTCATCCTCCTCGACGTATCGCAGCGTTGCCATCCAGCACCCTCCTTCATCATCCACGGATTGCTGAGAGACGATAGTATGCGACATGGCGTAGCGTGCCCAGCCAGGATGCCGGATAATGCATCAGGCACTGATGTGAAAGGGACGGCCGATGCGAATCGAGGAGTTGCGCGGGCAACGAGTCGCCCGTGGCGAAGCGTTCACGTTCAAGTGGGAGGGCGAAGACGTCACCGCCTATCCGGGCGAGACGATCCTTGGCGCGTTGCTCGCGCGCGGCGTTCGGACGCTGCGCGAGACCTCCGGCGGTCAGCCGCGCGGGATGCTCTGTGGAATCGGGATGTGCTTCGACTGTCTGGTGACGGTGAATGGCACACCGAGCTGCCGCGCCTGTGTCACTCCGGCATCTGCGGGGCTCGTGGTCGAGCCCAACCGGCCGTATGCCTGGGGCCCCGAAGGAGAGATCGCATGAGCGACGGAGCCAGCACCCCCGCGATTGTCGTCGTCGGCGCCGGCCCGGCCGGGATCGCCGCCGCAACGATGCTTCTCGAACAGGGTGCGCGAGTAACGCTGATCGATGAGATGCCGGCCGTCGGCGGCCAGTACTACAAGCAGCGGTCGGCGGCGCGCAACATCTCGCGCGGACGCGATCTCGACGAGCGCGTCGAGAAGGGCCAGGATCGTCTCGCCGCACTGCATGGCGACCGCTTCACGTTGCAGACCGACACGCTTGCCTGGGGGCTGTTCCAGCCCAGCCAGGTGGCGACGCTACGCGGCGACACCGCTGACATTCTCTCGCCAGACGCCGTCGTCCTCGCCGGCGGCGCGATGGAACGCGCAGCGGCCTTCCCCGGCTGGACGCTTCCCGGCGTCATCATGGCCGGCGGAGTCCAGTCACTGCTGAGCAAGGACGGTGTCCTGCCGGGCCGACGCTTCCTCGTCGCTGGCACAGGGCCATTGCTGCTCGCCGTTGCGGGAGAGATTGCCGAGGCCGGCGGTCAGGTTGTTGGCGTCGTCGAAGGCAGCCAGGCGACCGCGCCACTGCGCCACCTCCACCATTTCTGGGGCCAGATGCGTCGCGTCAAGGAAGCGTGGGACTATCGCCGCGTCCTCGCCCAGCACGACATCCCGATCTATTCCGGCCACGTCGTCACCGCTGCCCGCGGCGATGGCCAGGTCGAAGAGGTTACCTTCGCCAGGGCTGATGCCGACTGGCAGGTGCTGCCGGACACGCAGCGCACTGTTGCCGTCGATACCCTCTGCATCCATTTCGGCTTCGAGGCCCTCACAGAGATCGCCAGGATGGCCGAATGCGAGACGGCATGGGAGGAAGATCGTGGAGGATGGCACGTCGTCCACGATGACGGCATGCGCGCCAGCCAGCCAGGCATCTACGTTGCCGGGCAGCTGGCCGGGATCGGCGGGGCCGACCTGGCCGAATCGACCGGGGCGCTGGCCGGCCTGAGCGCCGCCCACGACCTCGGCCTGCTGAGCGAGCGTTCCTATACCGCCCAGGCCGCCTCGCTGCGCCAGGATATCGCCCAGCGCCGCGATATAGCCAGAGTGCTGAACACGATCTACGTGCCTGGCGCAGCGTTGCCCGACGTCGTCACCCCGGAGACGATCATCTGCCGCTGCGAAGAGATTCAGGCGTCGGCAATCGACACGGCAATTGCCGAGGGCGCGCTGTCGATCAACGACATCAAGCGCCGCACCCGCTGCGGGATGGGATTGTGCCAGGGTCGCATCTGCTCGCCGATCGTTCGCGCCTATGTCGCGCGGAAGGCCGGCGCAACGCCCACCGATGTCGGACTGATCACCGCCCGACCGCCGTTGAGGCCGATCCCGCTTGCCGCCCTCGCTGACCTCCCGGACGAGCACGTCGGCGAGGCAGTCTCGGCAGTCTGACGGCGGGGACGGGGGACGGGGGCGGGCATCGAGGGGGTCGGGCGTGTCTGGCCCGACCCCGGTCTCCCGTCTCCGGTTACGCTTGTCGCTTTACCTCGGAGCGCCGCGGCGGATCATCACGCGATGGCCGATGCCACCCATCGTGAACTCGGGGCCGACGATCTCGAAACCGAGCCGTTCGTAGAATGTAATGGCATGGTCCTGCGCGTTGAGGACGATATAGGCCGCCCGCTCAAGATCGGCCCGATCGATGATCGCCTCCATCACCGCGTTGCCGAGGCCGGAGCCACGCGCCTCCGGACGCACCGCCACCCAGGCGACCTGTGCCTCGCGGCCGTGCAGGGTCAGCCTGCCGGTGCCAAGCGGCCGGCCATCGCGCCAGGCGAGATAGTGGATGCTCGTGCGGTCGTCGGGATCGTGCCGGGCGTCGCGGGTCAGCCGCTGCTCGTGGACGAACACCTCGTCCCGAATGCGGAAGACCTCCTCCATCTCGGCGAGGCTTTCGACCTCGCGGACGACATCCCCCGCAGCTCGATCGAGCGCCGACGAATCGGTTGACGGTTGGAAATCCATCTCTCTGGAGTGCATCAACTAGACCTCAACCATGGCCGGAACAGGCTCCGGGAGAATGCTCGGCGCCCCGCTCAACGGCTGGCCATCGGCGCCGACCTCAACGACGGCAGGGTCCAGGTCGGTGATGGCGATGACACCATCGGTCGCCTGAACCCGCTTGAATGCGGCGATCGCGACCTCGATCATCGAATCATCCGGCTGTCGAGTCGTGATGCCCTGTAGCCAGAGTCCCGGCGCGAGGACGACTCGCATGATCGGGTTTCTTGAGTGCGCGGCGCCGGCCCGAATTACCTCGTAGGCCACCCCGGCAATCACCGGCACGAGCACGATTCGCGAGCCGTAGAGCAGGTACCACACCGGCCGGCCCAGTGTCAGAAAGAACAGGATCGAGATGACAACAACAATCAGCAAGAACCCGGTGCCGCAGCGCACATGACGCAGGCTCTGGCCGCGGACGTGCTCGACATCCACCGGCGCCCCACGCTCCCAGGCATTGATCGTCATATGCTCGGCGCCATGGTAGCCAAACACCCGGCGGATATCGCTCGTCAGAGAGATCGCGAACATGTAGCCAATCAGCAGCGCGAGCCGGATGACACCCTCGATGATATTGATCATCGCGTGCGACTCGATCCAGCGGCTCAGCAGATCGACCGTCACCAGCGGAACGACAAAGAACAGCCCGATCGAAAACACCAACGAGAGCGCCACTGTCAGCCACAGGAATGGTCCGCTGAGCGAACCCGGCTCCTCGGCCTCGCCATCTTCGCCCTCCTCGGTGAGCCCGACATTGGCGGAGAAGATCAGCGCCCGCATACCCAGCACCATCGTGTCCCACAACACGACCGCGCCGCGGACGAGCGGGACGTTGCGCACCGAGCGGACAACCGGCCCGGGGGTGATCGTTTCCTCCCAGACGACGATCTTGCCGTCCGGGGAGCGAACCCCGACCGCCATCGAAGAGCGGCCGCGCATCATGACGCCTTCCATGACTGCCTGACCGCCGTAGTAGAACGCCTTCGCCATCGGTGAGACTCCCTGAAAACGTCGATACGCGGTGCGCACGGTTGGCCGGCATACCGCGAGAGACTAACAGCCCGTCCGATTCTATCAGTGGCGTCGACGCTGGCGGCGCGGTTGTGGCCCCTCGGCGACTGGTGTTATCCTGCCAGCGACATGACGGGTCGATCGTTGGTTTTCCGCAATAGCATGCGGCGAAAGGTCAGGTGGGGGGAACTATGGCGGTAGAGCCGCTGATCTTTGAGCTGAGCAAGCCCGGGCGTCGTGGCACGACTGTTCCTGCCGTCGACGTCCCCGAGACGGAGATTCCCGCCGCGCTCTGCCGCGACGAGCTCTCCCTGCCGGAGGTGAGCGAGATCGACGTCATCCGCCACTTCACGCGGATGTCGCAGAAGAACCACGCGATCGACATCGGCTTCTATCCGCTCGGCTCCTGCACGATGAAATACAACCCCAAGATCAACGAGATCGTCGCGCGGATGCCCGGCTTCTCTGCGATCCACCCGCTCCAGGACCCCAAGACGGTCCAGGGCGCGCTCGAGCTGATGTATGAGCTGCGTGGCTATCTGGCCGAGATCTCGGGATTCGCGACGGTCACGCTCCAGCCAGCGGCTGGCGCCCATGGCGAGCTGACTGGTGTTCTGATCGCTCGCGCCTACCACGAGGCGCGCGGAGATCATGCCCGCGACACCGTGCTAGTGCCCGACTCCGCCCACGGCACCAACCCGGCGACGGCGGCGATGGCCGGCTTCAAGGTCGTTACTGTGCCGTCGGACGATCGCGGCAACTGCGACATCGACAAGCTGCGTGAGCTCGTCGGTCCACATGTTGCGCTGATGATGATCACGAACCCGAACACCCTCGGCCTCTGGGACGAGAACGTCCAGGAGGCCATCAATGTCGTCCATGCGGCCGGCGGGCTTGTCTACAACGACGGCGCGAACTTCAACGCCATCCTCGGCATGGTCCGGCCGGGCGACCTCGGCATGGACATCATGCACTTCAATCTGCACAAGACATTCTCGACCCCGCACGGCGGCGGCGGCCCTGGATCCGGACCAGTCGGCGTCCGTGCCGACCTGGCACAGTTCCTGCCCGAGCCAGTGATCGTCAAGCACGACGACGGCTCCTACGGCTTCGAGTCGCCCGAGCATTCCGTCGGGAAGGTCCATGGCTTCTACGGCAACTTCGGCATGCACGTCCGCGCGTACACCTATATCCGGATGCACGGCGCCGAGGGGCTGCGCCGTATCAGTGAGGACGCGGTCCTGGCCGCGAACTACTTGATGGCCAACCTGAAGGATCGCTACGAGATCGCCTACGACCGGCCCTGCATGCATGAGTTCGTCGCCACCTCCCGCCGGCAGAAGGCGGAGTACGGTGTCCGCACGCTCGACATCGCCAAGCGGCTGCTCGACTTCGGCATTCACCCGCCGACGACCTACTTCCCGCTGATCGTCGAGGAAGCGATGATGATCGAGCCGACCGAGACGGAAAGCATCGAGACGCTGGACAACTTCATTGCCGTGATGCGTCAGATCGACGACGAGGTCAAGAGCGACCCGGAGTTCGTCCGCAACGCTCCGCACACGACCGAGTACAAGCGCCTCGACGAAGTCAGCGCCAACCGCAACGTCAATCTGCGCTGGACCCCCGAGAACGCACCGGCGATCCACCGGGACGCCGCGGACTAGCGACGGCCCTCATCCCCCCCGGCCCCCTCTCCCAATGCTGGGAGAGGGGGTGTCCTGTATTCGACGATCTCACTCTCTGCCCCGCAATATAAGCCACCCCCTCTCCCAATGCTGGGAGAGGGGGTGTCCTGTATTCGACGGTCTCACTCTCTGCCCCGCAATATAAGCCACCCCCTCTCCCAGAGTTGGGAGAGGGGGCAGGGGGTGAGGGCCGTCCGTTCCTACGCCAGCGCCACCGTCTTGCGCGCGACGCCGCCCTTTTCGGATGTCGCGGTGATTGTGACCTCGCCGTTGCCGCGGACGAGCCACTCCAGCAAGCGCTCGTTATCCACCTTTGCGCCGCCGAAGGAGAACATCATCCCGCGTGCCGCGCTTCGGCCCTGCAGATGGCCGATCGACTGCTTCGCCTTGCCGATGATCGGCTCGGCCCCCGAGATCGCGACCTCGACCGGCTTGGCCGCCTCGATCCGCCGCGCCATCTCAGCGCCGTAGGTCGGCAGGTAGCCCTCATTCGCCACCATCGCCCGAACCACGAAGGCATCGTCGGCGATCTTCTCGACCGCAACGTCGCCGATCGCGATGATCGGCGTCATCGCCGCCTGGCGGACAGTGAAGGCGGCATTGCGCTCGCATTCGTCCGGCAGGAACTCGGCCGGCGCGTTCTGGCGAATCTCCTTCGTCTTCCAGCCGCCGATCTCGATCGCGCCGAGTTGCGGGTGCTCGTGCGCTTTCCAGGGCACGAAGCAGCGTCCACCGAGATGCTCGTCATTGAAGCGCAGCAGCTTCAGGCCATCGTCCTCGGTCTGCTCACGCATGCTGCGCATCGCATCGTTGGCCGGCCGCTCGATGCCGGCTCGGGATTGCAGATCCCACAACTCGGTCGCGAAGGAGAAGACGCCGAGGTGGTAGTAGGTCCACTCGATGAACCCGCCCGACTGGCTCCGCCGGCCGCTGTCATCTACCTCCTGGAAGGCGTCGAAGACGGACGCGCAGGGATACCCGGTGATCCCCTCACCGATGTCGCCGATCTTCTTGTAGGTGTCCACGTCGCGCGGCGGGAGCGTCTTGTCATCGACCGCGCACGGCGCGCGCAGGATCACCCCGCCAGTCGTGTGGTAGTTCTGGATCATGACGATGTTGCGATGCGACTCGACGAACGTTGCGACAGCCCGCGTCTCCGGCTCGGACAGCGGGTGTGGCCCGCCACCGCGCTGCACCGGCGACCAGTTTGCCGGCCAGTTGCGGTTCTGATCCAGCCCCCATTTCGGACGCGCCAGCGTCACTGGCCCGCGGACGTGGTTATTCAGAACGCCCTCGGTATAGAGGCGGTAGAACTCGCCAGTCAGCTCGTCGGGCCGGCGCTTGACCATCAGACGCGCGTCATGATCGGAGACGCGCCACTCGCCCTTCGGGTCTCTCACCCGCATCTGGAGAATCAGCCCGTTGCCGTCGATGTCCTCCGCCGTCAGGCCATCGTCCGGGTCGCCGCCTGGCCACTCGCGGACGGAGGAGCGAAGGGTGTACGGCGTCGTCAGATAGAGCTCGGCGCCGTCTGGCTGGACGCGCGGGGCGATATAGAACGTTCTTGTGTCGAGGAGCTCGGTGATATCGGCGTCATTCCCGTAGCCAGCGAGCAGCATCTCGATGGTATAGAGGGCGACATTACAGCCGGTGACCTCGCCGGCGTGGATGTTGGCGTCGATGTACATGGCAGGCTTGTCACCCGCCGCGCCGGTCTGCTGATTCGTGATCGTCAGCAGCCAGATGTCGCGTCCCTCGTGGGACTGGCCGATCGACTCGATCGTGGCCAGCGTCGGGTAGGTTTCTACCAGCCCCTTGAGCAGCCCCGTCATCTCGTCGAACGTATGGAAGCGCGAGACGTCGATCTGGCGCTCCTCTTTCCGTGCAGCCATTCATTTCCTCACATTCGTCAGGGTCGGTTACGTCATCCGCCGATTGTTCTCAGCCCGATGCCCGAAAGGGTAACCGGTTTCGTGATTCACGTCACGAGCCTCTTGAGGCACGCTGTCCCTGCGGCTTTGTCATCCCCATTGCCTCAGCCCTCATCTGTCACGCCCGGACAGTTGTTCCAGTCCGCTTCGTCGGCCAGTTGCGCCTTCCAGGCGCCGGCCGGGTCGAGATCGGCCGCGACAATAAGGTGTTGGCGTGCATCCTCGCAACGGCCGAGATGGGCGGAGAGGAGCGCCAGGCACGCCTCGGCGAGGGCGCGATCGGGGAGGAGTCGGTACATTCGGGACGCGCGGTGGAGATCGATCTCGGCCGCGGCGATATCGCCCAACTGCAGCGCGATCAGGCCACGTTGAAGCGTCGGGCCGGCCCGGAAGCTGGGCTCCTCGGGCGCTCGCATAAGGATGGTCAGCTCCGCCCGCGCGCGTTCGAGGCTGCCGATCTGGTTCGCGATGACGTCCCGCCCGATCGACGCCTGGTCGAATGCCTGCGGCCCCGGCTGGAGGGTGAGGACCCGCGCGTAGTCCGCAGCGGCCTCGCCAAAGCGCTGGAAGCGTTGGGCTGCGCCGGCGCGTGCCAGGAAGGCGCGTGCCCGACCCTCCCGGTCGTCGTGAGCAGCGCCGGCGGCGCGCTCGAACGCGCCAAGCGCCGCCAGCGGCTCGCGGCGCGCGACGTGGACGCTGCCGAGATGCATCAGTGCGGTGAACGCGACATCCCCGCCGGCCGCCGTTGCCAGCGCATGGTCGAACAACCCGATCGCGTCAGCCTCACGACCGACCGCAACGAAAATCGCCCCGAGATCTACCGAAACTCGCGCGGCCAGATCGTCATCGCCCGCCCGATATGCCAAGTCGCGACCGAGCTCCAGGTCAGCGATCGCGCCATCGAGGTCGCCGGTGGCCGAGCGTAGCGCCCCGCGCTGGACGATCACCTGACGAGCCACCTCCGGGTCGCGAGCGGCCAGCGCGGCATCCCCCAGCGCTATCAGCGCCTCGCGCCGCCGATCGAGCGCCCCAAGGATGGTTGCGCGGGTGATCTGCCCACGAGCTCGCTCGTCAGTGTCGGTTGTCTGTTCGATGGCCCTGCTGTAATCATCGAGCGCCAGGTCAACCAGGCCCAGCTCCTGCCGCGCCGCGCCACGCGAACGAAACGCCCGGGCGCGATCGTCAGGGTTCGCGCAGAGTTGGGCGGCCGCTCCAAGCTCCTCGACGGCCAGCCCGACGAGCCCGGCAACCGCCAGCGTCGTCCCGATCTCCAGCCGGGCGCGCCCATGCGGGTCGCCGTCGGGCATCAACGCGGCCGCCTGGCCGAGTGCGTTGAGCGAGCGCTGGCTGTCGTCGCGCTCCCGCTCGACGATGCCGAGCAGCAGGAGCAGGTCGAACTCGGTGTGCGGGTTCAGCCCGGCGTTATCCACCAGTCCGCGTTGCAGGTCGTCGCGCGCTTCGTCAAGCCTGCTCATATCGCGAAACGCCACGGCCCGGTTGTAGCGCACGACCGCGCGATCATCACCGTCCGCCAGCATCGGCAGCGCCTCGGCCCACGCCTCGAGCGCGGCGTCATAGTCGCCAATGAACGCGCAGCTCGTGCCGATCTGAACGAGCAGACGGGCAGCGAACTCCGGCCCAGCCGACGCGGCGACCTCCCGCAAGAGCGCGATCGACTCTTCCGCCCGGCCGGCCAGTCGTAACGCCATAGCGAGATCGAGCGCCACCTCCGCAACACGATCGTCGTCAGCGCCAGCCACGATCAAGCGCCGGCGGGCGTTCTCCAGCAACGCGACTGCGCGGGCGATGTCGCCACCGTCGCGCTCGACCCGGCCGAGCACCTGCTCGGCTGCCGCCAGGTCAGTCGGATCGGTCACCGTCGCGATCAGGCGTTCGAGATCTGCGCGAGCCATATCCAGCTCGCCAACTGCCTCGGCGGCCTCGGCGCGCGCCTGGAGAACTGCGGCCTGCCCTCCCGTCGAACCGGCGAGCGTCAGCGCATCGTCGAGGTCGGGGAACGCCAGTCCCGGATCGTCGGAGACCATCCGTAGCCTGGCCCGCATCAACAGAAGCGCGTATCGGCGTTCCTGGCCGGCGTCTCCCGCCAGCTCGCGCTCGATCAACGCGAATACCTCTGGCAGATCGCCAGCGTTCAACGCGGCGACGATCTCAGAGAACTCGTCCGTCCTGCCTGCTGTCACTGCCCCGCCCCTCCGGCGATATACGACCCTGTCGCGCCCCATGCGTTGAAGACGACCGAGCCGTCACCCGCAACCGTGTAATTGACGTCGTTCGAGACTGCGACGATGCCAGCCGGGCTAGCGGTCGTCAGCCGCGCGGTTGCGACGGTGCCGGCCGGCAGTCCGTCGACAAACGGCAAGTAGATCGTTCCAACACCGCCAGCCGGGATCGTCAGCTGTATCGGCGTCGGCAGCAGATCCGCTCCATAGAGCGACAGGAAGCCAATGGCAACCGTCACGCTGGCGGCCGGGTCGAGATTCGCGATGGCGATGCCGGAGTTGTCGTGTTGCAAGTACTTCGGATTCTCACGGAACACAATCGGGATGGTTACCTCGCTCTGTCCACCGGCGTTCGCCATGTAGGACAGCCCCTCGATCGTCTCGTACTTCACCTCGTCGATAGAGGAGATGATCGGGACGTTGCTGAGGATATTCGCGCCGCCAACAAAGCCGTCTTGCGCAACCGAGCCTGGTGTATAGATGTACTGCATCGAGAAGGGGGGAACAACGACCTCGGTATTCGACACGTGTGTGCCTCCTGCCTCGTGGTACTCGACAGTCACCGTCGCGGGAATCGCGGACGGATTGGCCAACGTGATACCGGTATTCCACCCGTTGTAGTTGTTGAACAGCAATGGCGCGGCCGATCGATAGGCCCCGGACGCGAAGCTGCTCGTCGCGACTCCGACGTTGATCATCGCCATCTGCGCCGATGGCTTGACCCGCCGGGCGATGACCCCGATGTTCCCACTTGCTGTGATACGGGCAAAGCCGACCCAGCCCGTCTGGCCGAGCGCGGATTGCGCGTCGATCGTCCAGACGCCGCCGGCCGCAATCTCCTGCTGGAGCGAGAGTGTCGCGCCGTCCGCGCCGTCCTCGTTGCCCGTCGCATAGAGATTCAGCGTGACGTCAGCCCGCGTCGTGCCAAGGTTCGCGATGGTGACGAGCGTGTTCCAGCCGGTGTTGGTCTGGACGAGCGGCAGGACCCAGCCAGCGTCTGGCCCGTTGCGTGACGCGGCGATGTCGAACTCGCTCAACCCGGTGTAGCCGGTGATAATGCCGGCGCCGTCCGACCATGGGGCTGCGGCAGTGGCCGGCGCGAATGCCTTGACGCTCGCGGCAATCGGACAGGTTGCTTCGAGACGAACGGGCGAACCAGGCTTCGGCACACCGAGCGACAATGCTGCGATCGAACGCGTCGACGCCGCATTGAGCGAGAGTTGCGCCGTCTTATTCCAGCCGCTGGTTTGGACGACGTAGACCGACATGGGGCAGGGATTGTTGCTCAGATTGTGGATCGCAAGCGTCGACGACCACGGCCCTTGCCCACCGATCGTCTCGTTGTTCGAGACCCAGGGAAAGTAGACGACATAGACATCGTCTGCCCTCGCTTTCCCCGGCAGGCTTGCCGAAGCAATCAGAAACAGCACGCTGGCGACCAGCGCCAGCAACCGGGATCCTCGCCGCATCATGGCACTTCTCCACGGGTTGGGCCGGCCAGCGGGTCGCAGGGCTGATGGCGCCGGCGCTCGGCTCGTTGGCGGTGCAGGTATCGTCGTCAGCAGGATCGGACCGCGTCGCGCTCGGCAAGGATACCCGCATCGCGCGAGCCGTGGTATCAGAGCATGCGTCACCGAGCGGCGCATCCGTTGAGGGGGTGTCGAATCCACCCTACGTCGGCGTGCTGGCCGCCCGGTCCAGCGCCGCGAGCAGGCTGCGTTGCTGCATCGAGATGGTCAGGTCGCCGCGGGTGCGCTCCAGCACGCCGCGCAGCATGTCCGTCGTGCGCCGCAGTCCGCCGGTGACAGCGTCCGGGTAATCGACACTGACCAGCAGGCCGTAGACGTCGTCCATCGTCTGCAGCAGCGCCTCGGTGCGTTCCGGCTGGTCGCGGCGGAGGGCGTCGAGGATGTAGCGGCGCAGCTCGCTGGCGGCTTCGGCCAGACCGTTGAGATAGACAGCGTCTTCGACGTTGAGGTCTTCCGGCCCCGGCACGCCGCTGCCGGAGATGATGCCGTGGACGATGTTCGCCTCGGCCAGCTCCTTCTGCGCGTCCTGGACGTAGCCCGACCAGTAGATGTTCGGCGTGTCGCGCAGGTCGGCGGCCAGCGCGTCCTGCATCGCGCGCGCTTTCGCCAGCAGATCGCGCGCCTCGGCGAAGTCGTTGCGATGTACGGCGCGGATCGCATTGGCGCTCATCCGCACGATCTGGCGCGTTTCGGCCAGCGCCCGTTCACGAGCGATGTTGGTGCTATCCAGCCGGGCGAGGACTCGCTCGCCGATCGTCTGGATCTGGTCAGTCGTCGCGGATGCCTCGGCCATGTCCTCGTCCTTTCGTGCCTGCGCACTCTATCATCCACGCAACGACGACGAAGTTTGACGGGTTGTCGGCCGCTCGGTATTATTAGCGGGTTCACGGGAGACCGTGGCACGAGCGTAGCGTCGATCGGGAGCAGTAGACCGGACACAGCGAGCCGCCGGTTGGTGTGAGGCGGCAGAGCGGTCGAACTCGTCCAGGAGCCATCGCCGGGTAGCCTCCGTTATCAGGCCTCCAAGCGGGCCGGCCTCACGTATCGTCATGGGGCTGTAGCTCATCCGGGAGAGCGCAACACTGGCAGTGTTGAGGTACGGGGTTCGAGTCCCCGCAGCTCCACCCACATGGATGACGCGGGACCGGCCAAGCAGGGTGGTACCGCGGAAGCCGAGCCTTTCGTCCCTGACCGGGCGGAAGGCTCGTTGCTTTTTCTCGCTCACGGCAGGACGACGTGGTTCTGGAAGGCGGGGCGACGAGATGTCCGGATTCACCTGCGTGAGACGACCGACGAGGCAGCCGATGGCTGGCTCCGGTGAGTCTGCGCGTGGCATCCGGCGTGCCGGGTTCCTTGCCGAGCCGTCGGAACGGATCGGCCGTTCGACGGCGAGCATGGTCTGTTGAAGCGATCGGCTGACCAGGAAGGTGACCCGAAATGAGCACGACACATGGCGCGGCCGGCCGCGCGACCCGGCCCGGACGTTTCGATCCGGTCTCAGTCGAAGCGAAATGGCGCGATATCTGGGAGAAGACCGGCCTCTACCGCACCGATCTGGAGGATGACTCCCGGCCGAAATGGTACGCGGTCACGATGTACCCCTACCCCAGCGGCGATCTGCACATCGGCCACTGGTACGCGATGACGCCGTCCGATACTGCCGCGCGCTATCGGCGGATGCAGGGCTACAACGTCTTCTTCCCAATGGGGTTCGATGCGTTCGGTCTGCCAGCCGAAAACGCGGCGATCAAGCGCAACATCCACCCGACCAAGTGGACCCTTTCCAACATCGAGAACATGCGCGCTCAGATGCGCAGCATGGGCACGATGTTCGACTGGGACGCTGAAGTCGTCACCTGTCTGCCCGAGTACTACAAGTGGAACCAGTGGTTCTTCCTGAAGTTCCTGGAGAACGGGCTGGCCTACCGCAAGAAGCAGAACGTCTGGTGGTGCCCGAACGATCAGACCGTGCTGGCCAACGAGCAGGTCGTCGACGGTTGTTGCGAGCGGTGCGGCGCCGAGGTCTACCAGCGCCAGATGGAGCAGTGGTTCTTCCGGATCACCAAGTATGCCGACGAGCTACTGGAGTACCCCGGCGTCGTCTGGCCCGAGAGCGGCAAGATCATGCAGCGCAACTGGATCGGTCGATCCGAAGGCGCGCGGGTGACCTTCACGACCGAGTACGGCGATCCGATCGAGGTCTTCACCACCCGGCCCGACACGCTCTGGGGCGCAACGTTCATGGTGCTCGCCCCCGAACACCCACTGGTCGAGAAGCTGACCACCGATGAGCAGCGTGGGGCCGTAGCCGACTACCAGGCGCAGACGGCTCGCGAATCAGAGATCGCCCGGCAGTCCACCGAGAAGGAGAAGACCGGCGTCTTCACTGGCGGCTACGCGATCAACCCGGTGAACAACGAGCGCGTGCCTGTCTGGATCGCCGACTATGTCTTGATCACCTACGGCACCGGCGCGATCATGGCCGTCCCGGCTCACGACGAACGCGACTTCGACTTCGCGCTGAAGTTCGGCCTGCCGATCATCCCGGTCATCCGCCGGCTCGATGGCGAAGTGCGCGTGGTTGTGCCGTTCGCAGCCGTTGGCGACCGCGCCAGCTTCCAGCACGCGCTGGGAACGCTGAAGGTCACCGCGACCGAGGCCGGCGGTGAATTTCATGTTTCGTTGAGCGGCCGCCAGATGACGGAGTTCACATCGATGGTCCGTGCTGAGCTGAAGACCGGCCAGTGGGTTCCCTACGCTGGCGCGCGCACCGGCGTCGTCTTCGAGGACAAGACCATCGAGCTGGAGAGTGTCGACTCGGACCGTGCGATCGTCGAGCGCACCGGCGCCGGCCGGACGGCGATGGAGATCCTTCGCAACATCCCGTTCTTTACCGCCGAACCCGATATCACCTTTCACAGCGATCATGGCGAGATGATCAACTCTGGCCCGCTGAGCACCACGCCTGGTGGCGCTGCAATCGCAACGACGATCGACTGGCTCGAGGAGCACAACGCCGGCGCAGGCGAAGTGATCTACAGACTGCGCGACTGGCTGATCTCGCGCCAGCGCTACTGGGGCACACCGTTCCCGATTATCTACTGCGACCGGTGCGGTGTCGTGCCAGTGCCGGAAGAGGATCTTCCGGTCGTCCTGCCGGAGGATTCAAAGTTCAGCCCGACGGGCGAATCGCCGCTGAAGTCGGACGACCGATTCGTGAATGTCAACTGTCCGTCGTGCGGCGGGCCGGGCCGGCGCGAGACCGACACGATGGACACCTTCATGGACTCGTCGTGGTACTGGTATCGCTACCTGACACCGCACAAGGAAGACGGGCCGATCGACCCTGCGCGGGTTGCCCAGTGGACGCCGCTGGATCAGTACACCGGCGGTGTCGAGCACATGACGATGCACCTGCTCTACGCGCGCTTCTTCACCAAGGCTCTTCGCGACATGGGGCTGGTCGATCACGACGAGCCGTTCCTGCGATTGTTCAATCAGGGCATCATCCTGGGCGAAGACACCGAGAAGATGTCCAAGAGCCGCGGCAACGTCGTCGATCCCGATGAGCTGGTCAGCGAGCTGGGCGCTGATACGGTCCGGCTGTTCCTGATGTTCCTGGGGCCATGGAATCTCGGTGGCCCGTGGAACTCGCGTGGCATTGCCGGCCCGCAGCGGTTCCTGGACCGCGTCTGGACGGTCGCGAACGAGACGATGGCAAACCCGGCCGAGGCGCGCGAGGACGGCGCTACCCGCCAACTGCGCCGAGTCACCCACCAGACGATCCGCGTCGTCACCCGCGATATTGAGTCGTTCTCGTTCAACACGATGGTCGCCCATCTGATGGAGTTCGTGAACGAGCTGATGCGCCAGAAGGACACCGCCGTTGCGTCAACTGCCGCATGGCGCGAGGCGATCGAGACGCTGGCACTGCTGCTGGCGCCCGGCGCGCCGTATATCTCCGAAGAGCTGTGGGAGAAGCTGGGTAAGCCGTTCTCGGTGCATACCCAAGCCTGGCCGGTGTGGAGCGAGGAGCTGGCCGCCGAGGACACGATCGAGATCGTCGTCCAGGTCAATGGCAAGGTCCGCGGCCACGTCAGCCTCTCTCCAGCCGCCGATGAGCCCACCGCGCTGGCAGCTGCCCGTGGCATCGAACGTGTGGCGGAGCATCTGGATGGCAAGACAGTCGTCAAGGAAGTCTACGTCCCTCGCCGCCTGATCAACTTCGTGGTCAGGTAGGGAGGGGGAGGCCCTCACCCCCCTGCCCCCTCTCCCAACTTTGGGAGAGGGGGTCTTGTCTCGATTGGGTTGTCGAGATCGCTACTGGTAACCAGCACGTAAGCCACGCAACACCCCCTCTCCCAGCATTGGGAGAGGGGGCGGGAGCCCTCTGGGCAGCGATGAGGGCCAGCCTCTCTACTCCTCCAACGTCGTCAGGTCGCCGGGGTCGACGCCCAGCTCCTCGGCCTTGAGCAGGCGACGCATGATCTTGCCCGAGCGAGTCTTGGGCAGACGCTCACGGAACTCGATCTCGGCGGGCGTGGCGATCGGGCCGCAGATGTGGCGGACGTGCTCGACCAGCGCGGCGCGCACCTCGTCCGACGGTGTGTTCCCAGCCCGTAGCGTGACGAACGCCTTGACCGCCTGCCCTTTGACCTCGTCCGGCTTGCCGATCACGGCCGCCTCGGCCACCTGAGGGTGACTGACCAGCGCGCTCTCGACCTCGGCCGTCCCGATCCGGTGCCCTGCCACGTTGATCACGTCGTCGGCCCGACCGAGGACCGTGATGTAGCCGTCGGCATCACGCAACGCGACGTCACCGCTGGTGTAGACGCCCGGCACGACCGACCAGTCACGCGCGTAGCGTTCGGGGTCGTTATAAACGGCTCGATACATGTGCGGGAACGGCTGGCGCAGCACGAGCAGCCCGCCGACGCCATCGGCAACCGGGTTTCCCGCCCGATCCACGATATCGGCGACAACGCCGGCCAGTGGCTTGCCAGCCGCGCCCGGCTTGGCCGCCATCGCCGGCAAGGTCGCGATCGTCGGCCCGCCAAGCTCAGTTTGCCACCAGTTGTCGATCAGCCAGGCGTGCTCGCCGTAGCCGCACAGCTCGCGATAGGCCCAGCGCCAGGCTTCGGGATTCAGCGGCTCACCAGCGCAGGTCACCAACCGCAGCGAGCGCAGATCGTAGCGGGCTGGGGCGTCGCTGCCGAACTTCATCAGCATCCGGATCGCGGTTGGCGCAGTAAACAGCACCGAAACGCCGTATTTCTCGATTACTTCGTAGGCAATGGCCGGGTGTGGGAAATCGGGGGATCCCTCGCGGAAGACCGTTGTCGCGCCAAGCACCAGCGGCGCATAGACGATGTACGAGTGACCGACGACCCAACCGATGTCGGACATGCACCAGAAGACGTCGTCCTCCTTGATATCCCAGAACGTCCGCAGGTGGTAGGTGGTCCCGACCATATAGCCGCCGTGGACGTGGACGACACCCTTCGGCCGGCCGGTCGTCCCCGAGGTGTAGAGCACGTAGAGCGGATGCTCGGCATCGAGTGGCTCGGCGCGGCAATCCGGGCTGGCGTTGTTCAGCAGCTCGTAGAAATCGTGTTCGCGCTCGTCGGTCAGCTCACAACGTGGAGATTCACGCCGCCAGACGATGATGTGGCGGACCTGGTCCAGCCCGGCGATGGCGTCGTCCACCATCGGCTTGAGTGGCGTCGGTGCGCCGCGCCGGTAGCCGACATCGGCCGTGACGATGACGCGCGCCTCGGCGTCTACGATCCGATCGCGCAGCGCCCCAACGCCGAGGCCGGCGTAGACGACGCTGTGGATCGCGCCGATCCGCGCGCAGGCAAGCATCGCGACAATGCCCTCCAGCGACAACGGCATGTAGATGACGACCCGATCGCCGGTCGAGACGCCGCGCGAGCGCAAGACGTTCGCAAATCGGTTGACCAGCCGCAGCAGTTGGCGGTAAGTGACGACCCGCTCGCTGCCATCTTCGCCGAGCGCGATGTAGGCGACCTTGTTCGCTCGTGGCCCCGTCGCGTGGCGATCGAGCGCGTTGACGGTGATGTTTACCTGCGCGCCATCGAACCAGCGGTGGTGGGGATAATCACCAGTCAGGACCGTGTCCCATGGCCGGAACCAGTCGAAATCCTGGGCGACCTCCGCCCAGAAGCCTTGCGGGTCTGCCGCGGCGCGGGCGAACTCGGCCTCGGGGTCAGGCAGGTTCGCGTGCGCGCGTGTATGTGCCGGCGGCTGGAGGCGATCGTCTTCGGGCAGTACGCTCTCGATCTCAACCGACTCATCGTCGGCGCGCGGGGCTGGTTGCATCGCTGGCTGCCATCTCTGTTCATGCAATAGGCCTGGGGCGACAGGATACGGGACGCTCTCCGCTGCTGACAACGATGTCAGATGATATGGCGTTGACAGGCCCAGCGGCGGGTGTAGAGTGGGTGTGTTCCCGGGAGCATGGCCGCTTGCACAAGGGAGCCAGCATGCCTACCTACGTCATACTCATGCACTGGACAGATCAGGGGGTCAGGGCAGCTGCCGATAGCGTCACCCGATATCGGCAGGCAAAGGCAATGTTCGAGCCAGCAGGGGCGATATTCAAGGGGATCTGGTGGACGACCGGCCCGTACGATCTGATGGCCGTGGTCGAAGCGCCGGATGAGGAAACGCTATCGGTGTCACTTCTGCAGCTCGCCGGCACGGGGAATATCCGGACCGAGTCATACCGCGCGTTCACCGAGACCGAGGCCGAGCAACTCTTCAACAAATTGCGGTAGCCGGCAATTCACCGGCGTATCAGGCCATGCTCCCAACTCCAGCTCGTCACGACCATAGTGACGTATATCAAGTGTGCGTTAGCGACACCCCCTGTGTGTCAACATATCGAATGTCTGAGCCCGCATGACATGTGGAGTCAGCAGTCTGCGCCATCCCCCGTCATTCTCAGTAGTCGACCGCAGTGAATATGTCAGGCCGGCAGCCTCCCATTTCTCTGTCATCCTGAACGGAGTGAAGGATCCGGCCCCCTGCGTTCGGTCGCAGCCGACGGGGAGGAACGGATTCTTCGCTGCGGCTCAGAATGACAGAATCACTGCTGTCGACGACTCTGTGTTCCGACTAGGATAAAGTGTCAGGTTGGCAGCCTACCCGCACCTTGTCATCCTCTGCCCAGAGGGCGCCCGCGCAGCCGAAGGATCTCTCCTGCGTCTGAATGCATCCAGCCAGGGGAGATTCCTCGCTGCGGCTCGGAATGACAACGAGCGGTGGTGGCTGTCGCACCACAGTACAGGACGCATCACGCTGGTCGACTACTCAGTGCTCCGACCAGCGTGATGTGTCAGGTCGGCAGCCAGTCCCGTGTCTTGTCATGTATCGTCCAGAGGGCGCCCGGAGCGAAACATCCGTCCCTCCTCGGCGGCAGCGAACGACGCAGGGAAACGGATCCTTCGGCTGCGCGGGCGCCCTCTGGGCAGAAGATGACAGAGAGATGGGGTGGCGGCCGCAACCAACAATCCGACATTTCACGCTGGTCGGGCCACTCAGTACAGTGACTAGCATGATGTGTCAGGTTGGCAGCCTCCCCGCACCTTGTCATCCTGAGGCCGCAGCCGAAGGATCTCTCCTGCGTCTGAATGCATCCAGCATGAGGAGATGCTTCGCTGAGGCTCAGCATGACAAACGGCCGGGGTGGCTGTCGCACCACAGTACAGGACACATCACGCTAGTCGGTGCACTGAGTCGTCGACCGCAGTGATCCTGTCATTCTGGACGGTTCCCCGCCTCCTGTCATTCTGAGCCGCAGCGAAGAATCCGTTCCTCCCCGCCAGCTGCGACCGAACGCAGGGAACCGGATCCTTCACTGCCGGGTGCCCTCTAGGCGTCGGATGACAGAGGGAGGGGTGGCGGCCGCAACCAACAATCCGACACGTCACGCTGGTCGGGCCACTCAGTACAGTGACTAGCATGATGTGTCAGGTTGGCAGCCTCCCCGCACCTTGTCATCCTGAGGCCGCAGCCGAAGGATCTCTCCTGCGTCTGAATGCATCCAGCATGAGGAGATGCTTCGCTGAGGCTCAGCATGACAAACGGCCGGGGTGGCTGTCGCACCACAGTACAGGACACTTCATGCTAGTCGATGTACTCAGTACGGTGATCAGCGTCATTCGTCGGGCGCGACCAACGCGCGTGTACCCTGTCGGACTCCCGCGGCGTCACGACAGATTACAGCGCGGCGCGCTGGTGGGGATCCATCACGTCGCGCAGTCCGTCGCCGACGAAGTTGATCGACAGCGCGGTGATGAAGATTGCCAGCCCCGGCAGGGTCGGCAGCCAGAGGTCGCTCCAGGAGAACATGAATGCCTGCGATTCCTGGAGCATATAGCCCCAGCTCGGCGTCGGCGGCTGAATGCCGAGACCCAGGAAGCTGAGGAACGCTTCGGAGATGATCAGCCGGGCGACCTGGACGGTGCCGATGACGATGATCGCGTTGACCAGGTTCGGCAGGATGTGGCGGGTCATCAGCCGCAGGTTGCTCGCTCCGAGCACGTGGCCGGCCTGGATATAGTCCAGCGACTTGATCCGCTCGACCTCGAACTTCACCACGCGGGTATAGATCGGCCAGGCTCCGACCCCCAGCACAATCACGACATTCAGGAAGCTCGCTCCGAGGACGGAGATCACCGCTAACGCCAGCAGGATGAACGGAAACGTCATCATGATATTCACCAGCGTCGAGATGACAGCGTCGATCCGGCCGCCGAAGAAGCCGGCCAGCACACCGAGCGCAATTCCGATCGCGCCAGAAAGCAGCGTCGCAAGCAGCCCGACCGTCAGCGCAACGCGTGCCCCATACGCCAGCCGGGTAGCGTAGTCGCGGCCGATGCCATCGGTCCCAAGCGGGTGCGACCATGAGCCACCCTGCCAGACCGGCGGCTGGAGCCGGTTAGCGATGCGCCCCTCCTCCGGGCTGTACGGAGTCAGAATCGGCGCCGCAATGGCGATGGCGATCAGGATCAACAGGACAAGTCCCCCAGCGACCGACATGCGCAGCTTCCAGGCGGCCTTCAGGACGGAGCGCAACGTCCGGCGTCGGGTCCGCTGCGGTGAGAATGCGGACTCGACCATCTCCGGCGTCGTGGAACCAACAGATGCCATGAATCCTCCCTGCGGTCGCCGATCGGGCATGCCCGGCAGCCGGAGCCCGCGATGATGCTCGCGGCTATGACGGACGGATACGCGGGTCGATCATGCCGACAACAAGGTCAACCAGCAGGTTGACCAGGCTGATGATCACCGCCAGTGTCACGACTGCCGCCTGGGTCACCGGAAAGTCCGCGTTGCGGATTGAATCGATCGCGAGCAGGCCGACTCCCGGCCAGGCGAAGACTGTCTCGGTGATGACTGCGCCGCCGAGGAGCTGCCCGAACTGCAACCCCAGGACGGTGATAACCGGGATCATCGTGTTGCGGAAGGCGTGGCGGCTGAGAACGACCCGCTCATTCAGGCCCTTCGCCCGCGCCGTGCGGACGTAATCCTGCGTGAGAGCGTCGAGCATGCCAGATCGCACCAGCCGCTCGGTAACCGGCGCCAGAAAAACGCCGAGCACGATCGTCGGCAGAATCAGGTGCTTGAGCCGGTCTATCCCCATCTCCCCATACCCGGAGGGAGGCAACCACTTCAGGTTGACCCCGAAGATGATGATCAGCATCAGGCCCAGCCAGAAGATCGGCATCGCCTGGCCGGCGACGACGAAGAGTGTCGAGATGTTGTCCCAGATCGTATGCCGCTTGTACGCGGAGAGGATACCCATCGGGATGGCAATGATCGTCGCTACGATCGTCCCCGAGACGGTCAGCAGCAACGTAGCCGGCATCCGCTCCATGACGATCGACAGGGCCGGCCGCTCGGCGCGGAATGACTTGCCGAAGTCGCCGCGAACAGCGCTTGAGAAGAAGTCCGCATACTGAACGATCAACGGCCGGTTGAACCCCATCTGCTCGCGATAGATCTCGCGCTGCTCGTAGGGAGTTTCCGGCGGGAGCAGGACGTTGACCGGGTCGCCGATCATGTTGGTGATGATGAACACGATCACCGAAATGCCGAAGACTGCAATGAGCATCTGCAGCACGCGGTGCATGACGTACGAGCCCATGAGTGATGGCCTCTCGGGTGATGGCCGACGCCTGATACGTCGATCAGGCGCCGGTCACTACCGCTGCTGACGGGTTACGCCTTCGGCTTGGCGGTGAAGTACATGTCGATTTCGTCTGGACGTGGCTTCCAGTCGATCTTGTTGCTGACACCCCAGACGGAATGGAATCCCCACATGAAGATCACCGGCGCTTCGTCACGGACGATCCGCTGCGCCTTCGAGTAGACCTCCTTGCGGTGATCCTGATCGAGCGAGCTGCGGCCTTCGTCGAGGAGCGCGTCAAGCTCGGGGTTGCTGTAGTAGGTGAAAATCGAGCCGGTGTGCAACTGGTCCCAGTAGATGCCATCCGCGTCGAAGACGGAATACGAGCCCCAGTTGTACGAGTGCATCGGCCCCGCCTTGCCCTCGTTGTGCCGAGTGGTGAAGACGTTACCGTCACTCAGCGTCTCGAATTCGCACCGGATGCCGACGGCCGCCAGATCTCGCTGCATTGCCTGGTCGACCTGATCCTGGTTTGGCATTGAGGATGGGCCACGAACCCATTTGACATCGATGCCGTCCGGATGGCCGGCCTCGGTCAACAGTTGCTTGGCCTTGTCGGGGTTATAGTCGTGTGGCTCGATCGACGGGTCGAAGCCGAAGTGCTTCGGGTTGAGCATGGCCGGCGTTCGGTCACCGCCCGGCTGGAGGGTATCGATATACCCCTGAATATCGCAGGCGTGATTGGCGGCGTGGCGCACCTTCACATCCTGGAACGGATTCGGGCCAGAACGGCCCATCGCGTCCAGCCGGGTGTAGCCGACGCGCAGGATCGCCTGGGTGATCGGCATCGCCACTCCGGAATCCTCGACTGCCTTCATCTGGTCGTAGGGAACAACGCGAATGATATCGACGTTGCCGGCCAGGAGCTCAGCTAGCTGGGTCGGGACGCCCGGGACGAAGCGGATAGTCAGGTCCTTGTATGGCGCTCTGACGTCCTTGTTCCAGTAATCATCGTTTCGGGTGAGTGTGATCGATTGTCCATGCTTCCACTCGACGAACTTGTATGGCCCCGAGCCAACGGGGTTCTCGGCCAGCCACGCATCACCCTTCTCCTGAGCCAGCTTCTCGGGGATCATCTGGAAGTTCTGCAGCCGCTCGGTGAAGATCGGGTATGGGGCTTTCGTCTTCACATGGACTGTGTAGTCGTCGACGATGTCGACTCCGGCGATCTGGGAGTGGTTACCCATCTGCTGGCTCTTCTGGTCCGGGTTGGTGACGCGATCCCAGTTCCACTTGACGGTCGCGGCGGTGAACGGATCACCGTTGTGGAACTTGACGTCCGACCGCAGCTTCATCTCCCAGACGGTCGGCTCGATGTTCTCCCAGCTCTCCGCCAGCCAGGGCTCGATCTGGTTCGTCTCGCGGTTGCGGACGCCGAGATTATCGTGGGTATGGTAGAAGAAGATAATGCCTGTGCGCAGGTTGTGCATGTGTGGGTCCATCGTCGGCAAGTCGTTCTGGTCGAGGATGACTCTCAGCATCCCGCCCTCGGTCGCCGCCCCACCTGTCGGAGCGGTCGCGCCGCCTGCCGGCGCGGTGGCCCCACCCGTCGGAGCAGTCGCGCCGCCTGCTGGCGCCGTTGCGCCGCCCGACGGAGCAGTCGCCGCTCCACCGCCGCTGGGCGTGTTCTCGGCGCTGCCGCCACAAGCGGCCAACAGTCCGCCGACACTCGCCGCGCCGGCCCAGACCATCATCGCCTGCATCAGCGTCCGACGATTGATACGGCCTTCTCGATAGAATCGCTGCCAGTTCGCGTAGATCTTGTCATTGAGGTCCTGGGTATCACGTTGGCTCACGTCGCTACCTCCCCAAAGGTTACGCACAACAGACCTGCAAGTCACTCACCTCACGAGCAACAACACGGTCTGCGGGCGGATCACGGAACAGCGGATTACACCGATGCTAGACGCAGCCTTTCGATCCGTCAACATAGTAACGACGAGACTATGAAGATTTGCACAGGATATTGCGCTGGGGCCGGGCATTGGGAGCGACAATGTCGCTCCCAGCGCCCGTCTGTCGGTTAGCGTCGGCCAGGCCCGTCGACGATCCGGCCGGGCATCGCGCCGGTGTGCAGGCCTTCGCGCAGCACACGCCCGCCGTTGACCCAGACATCACGGATACCGGTCGAGAGCCGGTGGGGGTCGGTGAACGTCGCGTTATCGCGCACCGTCTCCGGGTCGAAGACGATGATGTCGGCCAGCATCCCCTCGCGAAGCATTCCGCGATCGCGCAGGCTCAGCCGATCGGCAACGGACGAGGTCATCTTACGTATGGCGTCCTCCAGCGGCAGGATGCCTTCGTCGCGGACGTAGTGGCCGAGGACGCGGGGGTATGTCCCGTATGCGCGCGGGTGAGTCGGGTTTGTCTGGCCCACAGGGTCGAGGCCGCCCGCGTCGGTGCTGATCTTGATCCACGGCTGCGTCAGCTGGCGACGGACGTTTTCCTCGCTCATCATGAAGAAGATCGTCGAGATACGCTGATGCTCGGAGAGAAGCATGGCCCGGACAGTGTCAGGCCACTCCTCGCCGCGTTCGGCAGCGATCTCCGGCAGACGCTTGCCGATATAGTGCCGGTTCTCACTGCGGACGAACCCGACCGGCATCACCCCTTCGAGATTCTGCGCGCGTGACATCGATGGCGCTTCGAGCGGCGGGTCGATCATCTCGGCGCGCATCACCGCCCAGACGCGGTCGTCGGCGAGATTCTCATAGAGCTTGCCCCCCTCGGATGCCCAGTTCGGGACCAGGGTCGTGAGTCCCGTTCCGCTGGCGACATAGGGGTACATGTCGGAGGTGATGTCGATCCCGGCGGCACGCGCCTCGTCGATCATCTCCATCGCGCGCGGCATCAACTGCCAGCTCTGCTTGCCCGACGCCTTGAGGTGATAGACCTCGACCGCGACGCCGGAACGCCGGCCAATCTCGATCGCTTCGGCCATTCCCTCCAGCAGGAGATCGGCCTCCGAGCGGATGTGGCTGATGTAGACCCCGCCGTGGCTCGCAATGACCTTGCAGACCTCAACCAATTCATCGGTAGTTGCGTAGGAGCCGGGAGGGTAGATCAGCGCCGCCGCGACGCCGAATGCCCCTTCGCGCATGCACTCGTCCATGACACGCTTCATCGTCGCCAGCTCGTCGGTCGTCGCCTCGCGCATGTCCCAGCCCATGGCGTATTCGCGCACCGTCGCGCCGCCGACGAACGAGCCGATGTTGACCGACGCGCCACGCTGCTCGATCGCCTCCAGCCAGGCGCGAAATCGCGTCCAGCCACGCGCGCGGGACTCCCACTCATCGGTAGCGTCGGCCGAAACGATCGATGAGCCGAGCGGGCTGGTGATACGTCCGCCGAAAGGGGAGGGAGTCCACCCTTCGCCCATGATCTCGGTCGTCACCCCCTGGGTGATTTTCGACAGCGATCGACCCTCGGCGAAGAGCGGCAGGATTGAGTGCGACTGGATGTCGATGAAGCCGGGGCTGACGACGTGGCCGGCGGCATCAACGACCTCGCGCGCGTTAGCCGGGTCGATCCGTCCGCGCGGCGCCACTGCGGCGACACGATCGCCAGCAAGCGCCACATCTCCGTAGAACCACGGGTTGCCGGTCCCATCGATCACCTTGCCGCCACGAATCAGCACGTCATAGCTTGTCGCCACTGGGAATCCCTTCGCTCACGCCATACCCTCGGTTGGCATTATCGGCGGTGGAACCCGGTTGGCAAGCGTCTTCGCGCCTAGCGCCGGGCGATCCCGCGCAGGAGGAACATGACGTTGGCCGGCCGTTCAGCCAACCGACGCATCAGGTAGAAATACCACTCTGCGCCGTAGGGGCTGGCAACCAGAACGCGGAATCCGCGCCGAACCAGATCGAGCTGATACTGGCTCCGGATTCCATAGAGCATCTGAATCTCGAAGCTATCGCTGGTCAGCCCATGCTGCGCGGCGAAGCTGATCATGTAGTCGATGATCTTCTCGTCGTGCGTCGCGATCGCGGTGAAGCTATTTTCGAGCAGCATCCGCTCGGCAAGTCGCACGTAGGCGGCATCGACGTCTGTCTTCTTCTGGTGCGCGATCGCTGGCGATTCGAGATAGGCGCCCTTCACCAGCCGGAGGTTAGGCTTGAGCGCCAGCAGCGATTCGAGGTCCGCCGGAGTCCTCAGCAAGGCCGACTGGAGGACGGCGCCGACATTGTCGTGGCCGGCCGCGCGCAGCCGGCGGTAGATCCGCAGCGTCGGGTCGACACGCGCCGACTCCTCCATGTCGATCCGGATGAAGTTGCCGACCGTTGCAGCGTGCGCAACCAGTCGCTCGACGTTGGCATAGGCGACATCTTCGCCGAGATCCAGCCCCAGGTGGGTCAGCTTGAGCGCAATGTTGGTCTTCAACCCCTCGGCCTGGATTCGGTCGAGCAGCCGGACATATTCACCGACGACGGCCGCGACGGCGCGCTCGTCGCGCACTGCCTCGCCGAGCAGCGTTGTGTTGGTCAGCAGGCCCTGCTCGTTGAGCCGCCGGAGCACCGGCACAGCCTGGTCGAGATCCTCACCAGCCACAAAACGGTTGCCGCCGAGCCGCATTCCATAGCGTCGGACAACCTTGGCGACGAGACGGTTGTGCGTCGCCAGCAGGATGCCCTTGCGGAAAACCGGGTTGACCATCGCCGACAGCCTGGCCGGCAGGGACTGGCTAGCCGATACGGTTGCAGACGCCACGGCGGGTCCTTCCTTCCAATTCGGCCCACCTCGGAAGCAGGCTGGACGATCCGTTCAAGCGACAGGCGACTCGTTCCTTCGTCATCCTGAGTGCATCAACCAGTATGAACTGTCACGTCGATAGCCTCCCTGTCCTTTGTCATCCTCTGCGCGGGTGCCCCCTGGGCGATGGCGCCCGCGCAGCCGAAGGATCTCCCTGCGTTCGACTGTATCCAGCCAGGGGAGATTCCTCGCTGCGGCTCGGAATGACAACGAGCGGTGGTGGCTGTCGCACCACAATACAGGACGCATCATGCTAGTCGCTGCACTGAGTAGGCGACCGCAGTGAATATGGCAGGCCGGCAGCTTCCCATTTCTCTGTCATCCTGAACGGAGTGAAGGATGACAGGCAAGCGGGTCGCCCCTGCCCAGCCGCGCTCCTACAGCAGCTCGCCGACCGACTTGGCCTCGACGAAGGCCAGCAGATAGTCCGGGCTGCCGCCCTTCGTGTTCGTCCCGCTCAGCTTCATCCCGCCGAACGGGTGAACCCCCATCATTGCCCCGGTGGACTTGCGGTTCAGATACAGGTTGCCGACCTCGAACTCCTCGCGCGCCTTCTCCAGCACGGCCCGATCGCGGGCGTAGACCGAGCCGGTCAAGCCGTATTCGGAGTCGTTGGCAATGTCCAGCGCGTCATCGAAATCCCGCGCCTTCACCAGCGCGAGCACCGGGCCGAAGATCTCCTCGCAGGCGATTCGGGCATCTCGCGGGACGTCGGCGAAGATCGTCGGCTCAACGTAGTAGCCCTCTTCTGCCGCCGGCTCGCCGCCGAGGACCAGCCGGCTCTCGCCCTTGCCGATCTCGATGTACTTCAGGATCTGATCGTACTGCTTCTTGTCGACGACAGCGCCCATCGACGCCTCGCCATCGACACCAGGGCCGACAGAAACCGCCGCCTCGGCGCGCTTGACGACCTTGTCCACCAGCGAATCGTAGACATCCTGGTGAATGATCGCCCGCGAGCAGGCCGAGCACTTCTGGCCGCTGAAGCCGAACGCCGAGGTGACGATTCCCTCGGCCGCCGCATCGAGGTCCGCGTCGTTGTTGACGATGATCGCGTCCTTGCCGCCCATCTCGGCTGTCACCCGCTTAAGCCAGCGCTGGCCCGGCTGGAGCTTCGCCGCCCGCTCGTAGATCCGCACACCAACGTCCTTCGAGCCGGTGAAGGCAACGAACCGCGTCTTCGGATGCTCGACCAGCGCGTCGCCGATCTCGCTACCGCTGCCGGGCAGAAAGTTGATTACTCCGGCCGGGACGCCAGCCTCCTCCATGATCTCGACCATCTTGTAGCCGATGACCGGGGTGTTGCTGGCCGGCTTGAGGATCACGACATTGCCGGCCGCGATGGGGGCCATCGTCATCCCGGTCAGGATCGCGCAGGGGAAATTCCAGGGGGGGATGACCACTCCGATGCCGAGCGGGACATAGATCATCTGGGTCGCTTCGTTTGCCAGATGGGCAAGCGGCACCGGCTGACCCAGCTCGAACGCCTTGCGGCCATACCATTCCAGGAAGTCGATCGCTTCGGCGATCTCACCCTCGGCCTCATCCCACGGCTTGTCCAGCTCGAAGACCATCCAGGCGGCCAGCTCGAGCCGACGCCGACGGAGGATGCCGGCCATCTTGAACAGCGTGCTGGCCCGACCAGTGGCGCTCATCCGCTTCCAGCTCTTGAACGCCTTCTCGGCCGCCACGATCGCGTCCTCGACGTCGCTGGCTCGCCCTCTGGCGACCTCGCCAACCACCTGCGACGGATTGCCCGGGTTGGTCGAGGTGATCCACTCACCCGTCTCACGCCGTTCGCCACCGATGATCAGCGGGTAGCGCTGGCCGAGCTGGGCGCCGACTTCGTCGAGCGCGGCACGCATTGCCGCGCGATTCTCCTCGACCGCGAAATCGGTATACGGTTCGTTCTGAAATGCTGCTCGAAGTGACATCCTGGCCGCCGTTCCTTTCACGCCGCGCGGCGACTCACCGTCGAGTCGCCAAATCTCACCCATAAGGTTACGTCGCGTTGTCAGTCCCGGCGACCGGCCGGCCGATCGCCGCGCTAGCCTGCCTTGCTCGTCCTGACCCGCACAACCGCGCGCTCCAGCGCCGGGCCGCTGGTGAGGCCGGAGCGGCGAGCCAGCAGAGCGAGGCCAGAGACTCCTTCCGCCGTCAACTCCCACTCCTGGTCGGCCATCACTTCGACCAGCAGGTCGCGATCGATGTCGTATCGCTTCGCCATATCGCGCCGCAACTCGCGCCCACGCTCGTTTCCCGCTTCGAGCGAGGCGACCAGATACCCGGCCGCCTCGGCTACAGCTACCGGGTCTCGAGAGAGTAGTCCTCGACGGACGACGCAGATGTGGCTGACGAATGGCGTGTCGGTGAGCAGATACCAGGCTCGCCCGAGGTCTTCCTGGTGGGTCTCCTCATCCCCGGCCAGGATCAGGGCGGCCGGCCCCTCGCTGACGACGGCGTGTTCCGTGTCAACGGGGAACGTCTCCTCCGACCATTCTCTCGCGCGGATGCCATAGAATGGCTGCAGTGTCGCTAGCGCCACCGCGCGTCCGGCCGGCGAGACCCCTGCGAGCGACACCGCGACATCATCGACATCGTCCGGCCGCGTATGGGTTGCCAGTGTCAGCATCGTCGCCCGCCGGGTGACAAGCGCCAGATCGGACAGGACGGCGAAATTCGCCAGCATCGAGAGCGCCGAAACGCTGTCGAGCAGGGCGATATCCACGTCGGCCGCCCGGGTCGAGGTCAGGCCCTCGACAAGGGAAACTCCTCCTTGCTCGACCCAACCCGCCTCGAACGGATAGGTCAGCCGGGCAGTCTCCAGCCTGTTGTCGATCGCGATCCGAAGCGCCACACGCTACCCCTCTCTCCGCCAAGCGGATTCAGCGAAGTGTACGCGGGCCAGGCAGATCAGGCGGCTGGCTTGTGGGCAACGGCGATCATCTGCGACCCGAGGTTCAGCTTCCGGATCGCAACCGACATCGGCAACGACGCAATGAAGATGGGGACGACACCCACAGGCTTCGTGACAATCGGCAACAGGACGCGATCTGCGATGCGCCTTGCGCCGCGATCGCGGTCTCCAGCGTGTAGCCAGAGGTCGATGCTGCCAAGCCCGCAGGCGATCTCGTTATGCATCGCCCCCAGACGGCCACGCTGGCTGATGATTCGCGGCTCGACGAATCCAGCCGAGCTCAGCGCCACACGCATGTGCTTCGGCGAAAACACGGAGAAATGGCGTGGGAAGTCATTGCCAATCCAGTATGTCCCAAACACCTTTGATTCGAGCGAGTCCCGGTTTGGCACCGACATGACAATCGCGCCGCCGGGCCGGAGCAGATCGAAGGCGCGCCGCAGCGTATCGAGGGGCTGGGGAGTATGCTCAAGAACCTCCCACATTGTCACGGCGTCGAATGACTCGGGTTCGAATGAAGCCTCTTCGAGATAGCCGTTGAACACGTCGATCCCGTGTCGCTTGCGGGCATAGGCAGCCGCGCCAGGGTCGGGTTCTACCCCACGCACATTCCAGCCCTTCGAGCTCATCATCGACAGGAAGTCGCCGACGGCACAGCCGATATCGAGCACGTCATGCCCGCCACTCACCGCGTCGAGCACCTGCTGGGCGCGCTTGGTCAGCTCATAGACACCGATCGACTTGATGTAGGAGGATTGGTCGAAGAACGATGCGTAGAACGGGTACTCCTCCGGATAGTGACGCTTGATCTCCTCCGCATCGGGGCGCGGCGACAGGTAGAGGAAGCCGCATCGGTCGCATTCGACCAGCGTGTACACCCCCGGCACATTGCACATACGATCCCACCCAGTCACGCGCACCGTGCTCCCTGGGTATCCGCAGAGCAGGCAAGACACTGTCTCCATCAAGACGATCCTTTCAGTTGCCCCCGGGAGCGCCGGTCGTGACGAGCAAGGGGCTATCGAACTGGACGTGGGCCGGCAGTGAGGGCGGATCGACGATCGAGAGCGTCCATGCTCCGGAGCCCTGCTCGGTGAATCCACTGCGTCGCAGGTAGTCCAGCACCATCGCGTTGCGCTTTCCTTCGACGTATGGCGCGACCAGGGTTGTTGCTCCCTGGCCGGCGGCTAGCGCCGCCATGCCGGCGAGGAACGCATCCTCGACGCCCCGGCCGAGTGCCCGACAGCTCATCAGCAGCGTGTCAATTTCGGCCGAGCGGGCCGCGTCCGGCGGCCGGACGAATACCACCCCGACGAGGCCGTAATCTCCGAACCGGTCGGCCGCCTTCAAGACAAGAACCGCCTCCTCGCCGGCCAATGCCCGGACTTCCTCGACGGTGCGACGCTTCAACGACAGGTTGAACTGATTGGTGCGCTGGGTGAGTTGAGCGACACGCGCCCACTCAGTGTCCTCCGGCGGTCGCATCTCGACCCGCAGGTCCAGCCCGGCGAGGAACTCGTCGATGCTGGCGGCTGCCGTCGATTCGCGCTTGCGTCGTCCTTCCTCCTGCATCATTTGCGTCCGCGCCGCGTCCACATCCGTCGCCTGGGCGCCATCGAATAGCCAGAGCCGCGCGAGCGCCTCGGCGTATCCCGTCGCGCGGCTCGGCAAGGGGACGACGTGGACCTCCGGCGCGCGCGCTGCCACTTCCGCCCGGCACCGCCGGGTCATCGTCCAGAAACACAAAGCTGTCCAGCCCCAGGTTCATCTCCTCGGCGAGCGAGCGCAGGTTCTCCGACTTGTGGCGCCAGTTGACGCTCCAGGTCGCGATGTCGGCCGGCCGGAGCACCATGCCGGGGTGGCGCTCGAACACCTCCAGGACATCCGCCTCCTCGTTGCGGCTGACCACCGCAAGCAGGATGCCCCGCTCCTTGAGCCGCTTCAGCTGCTGCTGGAAGAGCTGGTAGGCGCGCCCGGGGCCATCCTCGCCGAGCTCGATTCCGTCCCAGCCCGACCTCGCCAACAACCCCACCCCAGAGTGTGTTGTCGCAATCGACTGCGATCAGGCGGACGAGGCCACCGCCCGGTCGATCCTCGTACATGTTTTGCGACGGCCCGACGGAGGCAGAGACCTGCCGGAGCTCGCGGTAGCCGGGCAAGAGGCTCGAGTCGACGAACACGAGCGTCGGCGTCTGGTAAACGGACGATGTGGCGCTCGGCGCGTAGGCGGCCAGCGCGGCGGGCAATTGCGGGGCTTGGATTACCTGGGTCTGCGGGGGGACGACCATGGTCCAGCGCCCCGAGACGTACGCTCCGCCGTCGGTCGGCGACTCCCACCAGCGCACGCGGACGAAGAGGCCGTCGGCGGTGACGGTGGTGCCGAAGCCCAAGTGACGGCGGGACGAGCCGGGACACCGGCGTCGACGTCCGCCGCCGTTAGCGCCGGCATCATCTGCGCGACGTCGATGCTCGGATTTCCCCGCTGGCGCTGCGCCCGGCGATGGCGCGAAAGGCGACGCCGCTTGAGAGGTCCTCCCGATAATTAACTTCATATTGACCGTTCGCCGCGACGCCTGGATGCACCTCGAAGGAGAGCTGCAGCGGCCCGCCGTCTGCGTTGCCGACGACGTTCGTGAACGAAGAGATGGCTCCGCTGTTCATGATCTCGGAGTAGACCGCATTGCCGGAGGCGATTGGATCGGCGCCTACGACTTGCAGCGCCTGCGCTCCGGCGTCGGCCCACGTGCCACCAACGTCGACGGGCATCGGCGTCACGACACCGGCGTCGGCGATTGACGCGCTCGCCAGCGAGGCGAAGCCCAGCGTCGCGGAGCCGGCGCTCTTCGCCTCCACGACCACCGACACGGTGGACCCGTTCGTGCAACCAGGATCGAGGGTCACGTTGATGGGGCCGGCCTGCCCGCCGTCGACGACGTTGACGCTGTTCGAGCAGGAGCCCACGCGCGCCAGGTAATAGGCGGTCCCCGCGGGCGGCGACGCCGGTGCCGATTCGATGTCAATCGAGGGGAATGGCGGCTGGGCCGCCGCGAGCGGCTCAGCGGCGCGGAGCACGTCGCCTGGCTCGACGCCAGCGATGGTGACGAGCTCCGGGTTGGTGACCGTGCCGAAGACCGCGGTGACTTGCGAGCCGGCGGGCACGACCATCGCGGCTTGGCCGCTGGCGTCGGTGGTGCGTGTATCGATGCACGGCGCCGCTCGCGTCGTGGAAGACCACCGTCACGCCGCTCGCGGGCGCACCGGCTCGCGTCAGCAGCACGGTCACGGGGGCGGGGCCCGCGTCGGCGGCGCCACCGGCGTCGATGCCGACGGGCGGCACGCCGGTCTCCGGCGTCGTGCCGTCAGGCGAAGCGGCGTCGAGACCGCCGCCGTCGAATTGGAAACCCGGGTTGGACGGATCGTCGTCGACGCACGCGGCGTAAGTGCCGACGGCGACGACCATGGACGCTGAGACCGAGAAAGGAAGTGCGGCGCATCGCTGGATGATAGCGCGGCGCGGCGGGTCAGCACACGGCTTCGCTCAGGGGACGCGGCGGCGCCGCGCCCACGCGAGGAGCGCCATGGCCACCCACGAGGCCGACGACGTCGGGGCGGAGGACGACCCTCCCGACGACCGCGCAGCCTGAGTCCTCGGCCGGCGGTGCCGCCGCGGGCGCGGGAGGCGCCGAGCCCGCGTCGCCTGCCGGTGGCGCCTCGGCGAGCGGAGGCGCGGACGGCGACGGCGGCGCGAGGCCGCAGTCGGCGGCGCACCTCGAGGCGCGACACGCCTCCACCGCCTTGTAGGCCGCGTTGGACGCGCACCCGGCGAACGTCCCCTTGGTGGCGAGGCACCGGTTGCCCACGGGCTCGTGCGCCGCCGTCGTCACCTCGCTGCAGCAGCTCGCCTCCTGGCACTTGCCGCACGCGGTGACACCGACGTCGACGCTGCACTTGGGGACATTGCCGCACGCCGACACGCTGCCGCACTTGCTCTTGCACTCGCCGAGGCACGCGCAGTTGGCCCACGCGAGGAGCGGCCCCGACGGCGAGCGGGTGCTCGCGACTCACACGTCGCGAAGCAGGCCGCCGCGTGCTGCACGTGGCTACGACAGTCGCGGAGCGCGGCGCATGCGGCGTCGCTGTTGCAGCGCTCGTAGGCCGCGTGACACGCGTGCGAGCCGACCGTGGAGACCTCGCGGCACCAGATTGCAGCCGCTCAGCGCCGGCGCCTTGTTCACCTCGCCGTCGATCCACGCGAGCGCCGACGACACGCGCTCCGCGACCGCGTACACCTTGCACTCCGAGTCCGAATACGACGTGACGCCGGCGACGTACTCCTTGCCGCCGGAGACGTAGAGCGACGGGCCGCCGCTGTCGCCCTGGCACGTGCTGCCGATGGCGTAGCTGGTTTCGAGCTCCGTCGCCGACACCTTGGTGACGCGTCGTGGTGACGCTCCGGCGCTTGGAGTTGTCGCCAGCGTCGACGACGCCGCTGATCTTGCCGTACCCAACCTCGACGACGGACTTGCCGATCGCCAGATCGTCCAAGTTCGCGGGCAAGATCGGAATCACCGGCGTCGAGGCGTCGACGCCGAGGATGCGCAAAACGGCGAAGTCATTCTGCGGCGGCGTCGTGCCCGTGAGGGCGACGTAACCGGGGTGCCTCACGGTCTCCGAGACGACAAAGTCCGTCGCGCGCAGGTACGGCTGGGGCTCGTTCTGGCCCAGGGTGTAGTCGTCCACCATGCGTACGTACGCGGCCTTCTTTCCGTCGACGCAGTGGGCGGCCGTCAGCACCCACCCGACGCCGGTGACCGGGTCGGTGCGAACGATGGTGCCGGTGCAGACGCCAGCGTCGAGCATCACAGCGACGACCGCCAGGTGCGTCGCGTCGAGCTGCCCACCGATGATTCGGCCTCGAGCAGAGCCGAAGGTCGCCGCCGACTCGGAGCCGCAAGCCGCCACGGTGGTCACGAGGCCGAAGACCGCCGAGAGCAAGACCGTGACGTGACGCATGAGACCTCTGGCCCGGTTGTGGGCGCCGGCGCGCTCTCGAAATCGGCGCGCACCGGGACGCACGAGCGTAGCCGAGGGCGGCTCGGCGCTGACAACAACGCTGAAGATGGCCGAGCCCTTTAAGGGCTCGCGCATGCGGCCGTTCGCAAGGGTATGGAGTGCCTTCCGTGGTTCCGTGGTGCATCTCCTCGTGGGCACGGCGTCGGGCGTCTTCTTGGCACGGCGCTCTTGGTGGCGACGATGGGCGGCCTCCCCGCTTGTGGCGGCCAAGTGGTCGCGACGCACACGGTGTCGCCGGCCGAGGCCCGCCGCGACGCGCTTCGGCCGCTCGCGATCATTCGCTCGACCAAGCGAATCCCCCTGCCGGAGGGCGCGCGGGTTGATCGCGGCGAGATCACCCTCGTCGCGAGCGAGCCCGTCGAGTTCGGCGCCGTGATCGAACAAGACGCGGCGGGCCAAGTCATCGCCGTGCGGCACACCGACGGCAGGCGCGTCGTCTTTCGACCCGGCACGGCGGCGATGTCGCGCTCCGGCGATTCGGTGCGCGGCGTGACGACGGGGCCCGACGCCACCCTCGAGCTCCTGTCGCACGATCGCATCGAGGTCGAGAGCGCGCCACGGCAGGACATCGAGCCGGTAAGGACGCGCCCTTCCGCCGACGGCGTCGCCGCTTCGGAGGTGTCGAGGCCCACGGGCCTCCTCATCGGCGGCGCGACGGTCTTGCTCCTGGCCTACGCGCCGACGGCGTATTTCGGCGCCGCCTCCAAGCGCAGCGCCGATCGCGAGCTTCTGATCCCCGTCGCGGGGCCGTTCATGGCTTTTGCGAAGCGCCCCAACTGCACCCCGCCGCCCGGCTCCGAGTTGATTCCTGTCGATCCGTGCATCGAAGAGACGGCCACGCGCGGCGCGCTCATCACGAGCGGCGCCATGCAGACCTTCGGCGCCTTGCTCGTCGCCTCTGGCTGCCGCCGCGCACCGTGAGCGTCGGCCCGGCGAGCGCGACACCCAAGAACAGGCCGGCTCGGCAAGCGAACGTTCCGTCGATCGCGTTCGTTCCGATGGGCGCCGGCGCCGCCGCCGTCGGAACCTTCTGAAGGGCCTCTCACCGCTGAGGGCTCTCAGACCGCGAAAGGGTCTGACAGAAAAGTCGGCCCGACGGATCCCGACGTGGCACCTGTCGACGGTGCCCAGCGAGTGTAATTTTCGCGCAACGGCCCGGCGGATCTCCGCGGGTCCATCGGTCGCCGACGAGAGCCTCGAGAGCGGCACCCTGAGCGGAAATGGACACCGAGGGCGTCCCGGGCCGTTCCAAACGACGCCCGCAGGCGTGAGCACCAACTTTGCAGAATCCATCGAGGTGGAGCCGTTGGACCGCGCGGAAGAAACCCCCTCGACGTTTGCCGAGGCCTGTCGCGAGACGGGGCTTGCGTTCCTCGACGGGGCCCGCGACGGCTGGAGCGCGACTTGGCGGAGTGGCTATGCGGTCCGTATCGCGCCCTTGCGAACGTCAGCGCCGAAGCCGAGGCGGCGGACGACGGCGCGAGCGAATCACGCCACGAGGCCGCGCCCATGAGCGAGCGCTCCATCGCCGAGCTCCTCGCGTCGACCCGGCGCGTCGTCGTCGACGCGTTGGTTGAGCTCTCGGAGGGCGAATGGAACGCAGTGACGCTCGCCATGCGCGACGGTCATCTCGAGCCAGCGCGTCATGCCGGGGAGCTCGTGTGGCTGCCCGTCGATCAGCCCAAGATGCGCCTCGCCGCGCGCGTCCTTTCGCTCTTCCTCGTCGACTACCTCGTCGACGCCACGCCCTACGAGGCGCTCACGGTCTGCCGGAGCTGCGACGACGTCGGCTTCGACGGCGCATGCGCGTCGTGCCACGCGCCGTCGTCGGCGAGCTACCTCCGCGAGATTCTCCGACCGCGGCTCGCGAGCTCGAGCTGACGGGCCCGTCGGTCGGCTTGACGCCGGCCTAGCGGAAGCGAACCGACGCCTGCACGTTGCCCGGCGCGAGGTTTCCGACGGGAGCCGGCTCGGTGCGATCCTCGGGGCGAAAGATGACGACGGCGCCCACGGTGGCACCGGCCGCGAGGAGCACGCCGCCGCCGATCCAAACCCAGGCGGGAACCTTCGAGGGCGCTTCCGGCTCCTTCTCGAGGGTCACCGGAACGGTCCGGGCCTGCTCGTCTTGCACCACGATTTCTCCTGACTGAAACGGCCTCATGCCCGGAGCGATGACGCGAATCTGGTGACCGCCGCTCTTGACGACGCCGTCCCAGCGGCCCGTGCCGACGAGTTTTCCGTCGACGTAGATCGATTGCCCGTCCTTGGCCGTGACCGACAACTTTCCTTCGTGCACGATCGGCACGAGCGAGGCGACGAGGGCGACCTCCGCGCTCCCGCCCACGGGCATCTGCGTCGTGAACTCCTTGTGGTCGTCTTTGCGAACGCGCACGCGACGCATGCCGATGTCGACGATCACGGGCTCCGTCGAGTCATGGGCGACGGTGCCGACGACGACGTCGTCAATGGCGACCTCGGCCCCGGGCACGTTGACGTTGACGCGAAGCTTGGTGGTGAGCGGCTCGACGGTGCGAAGGAGGTCGGTGGCCTCCGCGCGATCCTTGTCGTCGAGCTTGTCGCCGCCCTCGGCGAGGTACCGGCGCACGAGCTCGAGCACCTTGGCGTAGTGGCGCAGGTTCTTCTCACAAGCAGCCATGTTCCAGAGGAGGCGCGCGTCGGCGGACTTCTTGTGCGCGCTCTCGAACTTCACGAGGGCACCGGGCGAAATCGCCGTCGCGGAACAGCTCGCGCCCCGAGTCGTAGTCGGCGCGCGCATCGCCGCTGAGGGATTCGGCCAAGGCTCGGCCGCTGGGGCGCCACTGGCGCGACCGGAGCGACGACGGGCACGGGTGCGGTCGGTGCGACGGGCCGAGGGCGACGTCGACGTTGCGCCTCAGAGGGCGCTGCGCCGAGAAGTGTGGCCGCGGCGAGGGCAACGACCAAGCACCCGCGCGGCGCGGCGGTGACGAAACGCGAAGACCCGATGCGCGTGCTCATTTTCCAGCTCCATAAAGAGGCGACCTTTGTCACTCGAGGCAGCCGGTGGTGCCGGCGGCTTCTTGGGTTCCGTTCGCGTTTCTGTTCGTGCAGGCGGTGCCGCGGTGCCGACGCGCACGGGGGCCGGCGTAGACGAAGAGGGCGACGGCGACGCAGAAGAAAGCGCGACGGCGGCGCTCGGCGAAGGGGTCGTCACGACGGACGCCGACGCCGACGCGGGTGGTGCGGCAAGGACGGGGACGGCACCGGGGCCTCCGGCGAAGCCGACGCCGGCCCGTTCTCCGCCGGGAAACCGGCGCGCCCGCCGTCGTGGGCGGCGTGCTCCGCGCGAGCGTGAACGCGAGGGCGCCGCCGCCGAGGACCCCGAGGACGGCGATCAACGGCCCGAGAGCGCGGCGCCGATGCGACGACGGGCGCTCGGCGCGCGCGTCCATCGACTGGGCCACCGCCGTCTTCGGGCCCGTACGCGTGGCCAGCGGACCATGCCGTCGCCTTGCCGGCGCCCGGCGCGAGCCTCCGCCGACGGCTCCGTCGACGACGGCGACGAGTAAGGCCCCGACGAAGGCGCGGACGAAGCCTCTGAGGAAGCCTCTGACGAAGAGAGCAGCGTCGCCGCACCGACACGCGGCGCTCTCCATCCCATCGGCGCTGCTGGCGGGCGGACGAAAGGTGGCCGCGTGAGCGGCGGTGCCGGAGAGGCGCGCGACCGAGTCGGCAGAGGCGTGCCCCTCGGCGTCGGGCGACGAACGGGGCGAGCGCGTGCGCGAGCTCGCGCGACGGATTGGCGAAGCGCGTCCTTCGGTGTCCTTCTCGAGGCGCCTGGGTGCACCGCGCGCTCGAGGGCCTCGGGCACATCGCGGCGCGGCCATGCCGTAGCGGCTCGGGATCGGATCGTGGAGGATGGCGCGGCACGATCTCGCGGCATCGAGTCGCGCGGGGAAGGCGACGGCGCGCCGTGAGGAGCTCGTAGAGGATCGTCCCGAGCGCCCAGATGTCGGTGCGCGCGTCGACGTCCTGCGAGCGAGCGCATCTGCTCGGGCGACATGTAGTGCGGCGAGCCGAGCGATCGAGCGTCGTCTGCGTGAGTCGGCGCTCGGCTCGACGCTGGCCGAGCGATCTTCGAGATGCCGAAGTCGAGCACCTTGACGCAGCGGCGCGCCGTCGGCGCGGCGCGCGAGGAAGAGGTTCGCCGGCTTGAGATCGCGGTGCACGATGCCCGCGCGCGTGCGCCTCGGCGACGCGCCTCGCAGCGCCTGCAGCACGTAGTCGACGGCGTCGCTCGACGGGCAGCGCGCCGCGCGCGCTCGAGCGACGTCCGCGAGGTCGTGCGCCCTCGAGGTACTCCATCACCATGTACGGCGCGCCCGTCGTCGAGCGTCGCCGACGTCGAGGACGCGCGCGACGTGCTCGCTCTTGATGCTGCGCGGCGGCGCGCGCCTCGCGCAGGAAGCGCTCGACGCGTCTCCGGCGTTCTGCCAGCGCCTCGGCGAGCAGGAACTTGAGCGCGACGCGCTGGTCGAGCTGCGAGGTGGGTCGCCGCGACGACGACGCCCATGCCGCCCGCGCCGAGCACGCGCTCGACGCGGTACTTGCCGGCGAGGACCTCGCCCTCACGCACGGGGGCGCTCATCGCGACCTGCCCAAAACGCGGCCCACGGAGACCGGCGGCAGGAAGAGGTGGGCGCGCGGGCGGAGTTTGGGCACGACGAGCCATGTTATCGAGGCGAAGGGCTCGTGACCACAGGAGCGCCGGAGGGCGGTGACTCCCCCCGCCGGCGTGCGAAAAACCCGTCGTCGCGAGGTGCATTCGCGGCGCAAAGTGCGCTACACGAAGGCCATGAATCGCGCCCTCCCGCTCGCCCTCGTCTTTGCCAGCTCGGCTCTTGCCTACAGCGCCTGCGGCGATGACGACCCCTCCCCTTCGACGGGTGGCTCACTCGATGCGAGCTTGGATCTGAACCAGCCGACAGCCGAGGCCGGTGCGCCCGACACGGCCGTCGCCGATAGCGGCGGGCCTCCCGACGCAGCGAGCGCAGACAGCGGCGCTGACGCCAACACGCTCGACGCGGCGGGCGACGCCACCAACGATGCGGGCGCCGCTGACGCGTCCGATGCGTCGGACGCCGCGACGGCGCCGACGCTCTACGCGCACTTTCAGGGAAGCCTCTATCGCGTGAACCCGTCGACGGCAGCGCTCACGCTCGTCGGCGCGACGGGACACACCGACGTTCGCCTCGCGTGGAACCCCGTCCGCGGAGGTCTCTTCGCCGTCGTCGAAGCGCTCACGGCGCCCAAGCTCGCGACGGTGGATTGCTGCACCGGCGCCATCACCGTCGGTCCGCGCGTGACGAAAGCGCCCACCGGCGGCGGAGACGCGGGCCTCCTGAAGCGCATGGAGTGTTTCGCGGCAAACCCCATCACCGGGGAGTTCTACGCGTCAGGCGACTGGGTCGACAGCGCCACCACCGTCACCGGCAGCTTGGTGAAGGTCGACTTCGATGCCAGCGCCGCGTCGCGTCTCGGCTCGCACCAGACGTTGCAAGACGACGGCGACAGCTGCTCCTTCCGCGGCGGCACGCTCTACATGATGGACGTGATGCAAACGACGCCCACGACCGGCAGCAGCGCCATCTACACGATGAACCTCGCGGACGCCGCGGCGACGCTCGCCATCACGACGACGCCGCGCATCACGCGCATCGGCGTCGAGAGCACGCTCGACACGATCTTCGCCATCAACGGCACCGACAAGACCCTCATGCGGCTCGAGTTCGACGCCGGCACGAGCCTCATTGGGTCGTTTGGCTTCGACGCGGCCACCACGGCGGCCGACTTGGACTCGCTCGTGGCGGCGCCGGAGCCGGCGGTGTGTCCGTAGGGCGGAGACTGCGCCGCGCTCGCGGCTAGACTGAGCCACAATGCGACTCGGCCTCGTTTACTTGCCCGACCCTGAGTCGATGGCGCGCTGCGTCGCGCTCTCCGAGTCGCTCGCGCGCGGCCAAAAGGCGCGCGTCGTGCTCGGCGACGGCCGCGTCCCGCACGTGACGTTGCTGCATGTCGAGACGAACGGCGCCGGCGCGGCAGAAGCACTCTGGCGCGAAGCCGTTGCGTCGCTCCCGAAGGCGATGCTCATGTCGTTCCGCGCGCTGGCGTTTCTTCGCTACGACCGACCCTACAACGCCCCTGACAACGCGCCCGACGGCGCACCGCCCGCCACGATGGCGTATCTCATCGTGCCGTGCACCAAGGCCCTTCGCGAGGCGGAAGAGCGAGCCCTGTCGCTCCCCTTTGTGCGCGGTGTGACGGTGACGACAGGCAACGGCGAGCGCTTCATGCCGCACGTCACGCTCGCCATCTGGGAAGGCCTTCGTGGCCCCGAGACGTTGACGCTCCCCCAGGACACCGTGGAGCGCGACGGCGTCGTCGGAGCTCTCGCGCTGGGGGTCATCGGTCCCAATGGCGTCTACGAGCGAACGCTCTTCGGCGGGGACCGGACGGGTGACCGTGACGCTTCGCGCCCTGGCCTGTGACCAGTCACGGACGAGGTGCGCAAAGTGGTCCTGTAATCGCCTCGGGTCGAAACGGGCCCGTGCTCGCTCCGCCAGGTCATTGGGCGCGCGCCCGCTCTCACTCGACGATAGTCTCGTCTCCTGCTCGTTCGTTCGAGGGGGGGCCGCCTCGCTTGCGCAAACGGGTGCGGGTCTCGGAATTCACCGGCTTGAATCGCGCGGATGGCGGCCCGTCCAAAGTCAGTCGAGTCGAGCGGGGTCCCGGAGGGCAAGTGACCATGGCAGATCGCAGGGGTTCGGTGGTGCGTCGGACGGTGCTCGCAGCTGCGTGCCTCGGAGGACTCGTGCTTTGCGCGACGCCCTCGCACAGTCAGGCGTCGCTCACCGCTGAGCAATCGGCTGCGCGGGATGAGTTCGACAAGACGCTGCGTGCGAGCTTGGCGAGAACCAAGGAAAAGTGCGGCGACGATTTCAAGCTCGTCACCGACTTTGAACACTACGATGATGCCGCGTGGAAGGCCGCGAACGGGCGGTGGAACTTCACTACGACGGCGTGCGGCGAGGCCCTCGCGGCCGCGGCGACCGCGTGCGCTGGCCCCGAGGTCCGCACCGAGAAGGGCAGCGCGCCGACCAAGCCGGCCTCGAGGACGAACGCCCCGCAGCCGGCCGCCGTATCGGTCAAACGCCTCACGTGCCTGTTCACCGGCGCCGACGCGAAGAGGCCCGGCGAGGAGCACGAGGACTCACATGCGGCGGAACGCGAAGTTCGAAGCCGGCGAGCTCACGCTCCACATCTCGCCGCAGATGGTCTACTCCGTGCCCGGCTGCTACGAAGGGGTGCTGCGGGGAACGGCGACCTACCACTCGCTCGCCGCGGGTGCATCGTGCAAAGAACCCTGGGAGTGCGGCTCGGGCCTGTGCAGCGGCGGCGTGTGTCGGACTTGCAGCGCGAAGCGAAAGTGCCCCGGCAAGTTCGACGTGTGCTTGGAAGGGGGCGTCTGCCGAATGGCCACCCCCCCGAACCAGTTCGTCATCGAGCAGCTCGAGCGACGCGAGTTCGTCGCCAACGTCCGGCGGCTCGAAGCCCAAGGGCCTGGAGCGCGGCCGAATGTGCTCCAAGGGTTCTGAGTGCCAGTCGGGCAACTGCAAGATGGAAGACCGCACCCGCGGTAGGTGCAAATAGGAAGCGGCAATCGCTTCTCTCAACGTAGTCGTCGGGGGAGGGCCTTCGCTTGGAGTTCGTCGATCCTCTGGAGCGTGCGTTGGGATCGGGCCTTCGCGGGTTGGAGCCCGTCGATCTTCAACGGCGGGCAACTCGTCGAAGACCGCCTGCTCGGCGAGGCACGCTGGAACACAGATCGACTGGACACCGCTGAGTGGCCGCCGCCGGGCTACGCCGCTGCCCGCGAAGTAGCGCGGCCGCACCGCGTCCCTCGAACTGCGCCCACCGAAAGTTAGGCAATCGCGCGACGTCCCTTCGCTGGGGGAAGGAGAATCGGCGCGGCGCGACGACGTGGTCGCCAAACGCTGAAGGCCAACCCAGACCTCCTCAATTCACTGTTCTGAAGCCGTTTTCAGTCGTCGGGCCCGAGGGCCCGAGTGGGCCTCGACGCGGACCGATGGCATCGCGCGGCGCGGGTGGCGCGGCGCGACAGCTCGGCTATATGCTGGGGTCGTGACTTTCTTCCGCCCCTCGGCCCCTCCCTCGTCTTCGTGGCCTCGCGGCGGGCGGCTCGCGCCGGTGCTCGCCACGTTGCTCCTCGCGGCAGCGGCCGGCGCCGCCAGGGCGCGGCTGCGTGAAGAACGATCCGCCGATCATTCCGCCGGAAGGCGCGGACGCGTCAATCCCGCCGCTCCCCAGCGCGAGCACGACGAACTTGCCACCGCCCGTCGTTGACGCGGCGCCCACGCCGACGCTCGACGCGGGCTTCGATGGCGCGGCCTTCGCGTCAGGCTTGGGCGCCGGCGCGGTCGTCACGAAGAGTTCGAAGTTCACGCTCATCACCAAGACCGGCGGTAGCCCGGCGGGCACGGCATCACCGCATCACCGGCGCACACGGTCGTCAGCGGCGCCGCCGCTGGCGCGAGAAATGAATCGACGGAGGTTCGTTGTGACACGAAGCGCAGACCAGCGGCAGGACAGCAAGCGCTCGAGCCGGCCGAAGCGAACGCGGGGCCTCTACGTGCTCGGCATGGTGGCGAGCCTCGCCATCGCGAGCCACGCGGCAGCCGCGGTCCCGGCGGCCCATCACGCAGCAGGGGCTCTTGCTCGACGCCGCAGGTCAGCCCGTGTCGGGCCCAGTGACGTTTCACTTTGAATGTACGACAGCGCCGCCGGCGGCACGCCCATCTGGACCGAGAGCCAGGCGCTGACGCTCGACAACGGCTACTTCACGACGCAGCTCGGCAAGCTGACGCCCATCGGCGCTGCGCTCTTCGCCGACGGAGGGACGCGTTACCTCGGCATCCGCATCGAAGGCGACGTGGAGATGGCTCCGCGCGAAGCGATGTCGAGCGTTCCTTACGCGCTCGTCGCCGAGAACGCCGTCGGCAACATCCATCCCAACACGGTGACAGTCAACGGCACCCAAGTGATCGACAGCACCGGCCACTGGGTCGGTCCGCTGACGGGACTCGCGGGCACGCCCGGTCCGACAGGCCCGGCTGGAGCGACGGGCGCGCAAGGCGCCACGGGCGCCGGCGCAACAGGCGCCACGGGCCCAACCGGCGCGACGGGCGCGATCGGCCCGATCGGCCCGACCGGCCCTGCCGGTGCAACCGGCGCGCAGGGCGCCACGGGAGCAACAGGCTCCGCGGGCGCGACCGGTGCGCCAGGCGCTGCGGGCGCTACCGGCGCACCAGGTGCAGCGGGCGCGACGGGAGCACCGGGCGCCGCGGGCGCTACCGGAGCACCGGGCGCGGCTGGCGCCACGGGAGCAACAGGAGCACCAGGCGCCGCGGGCGCGACGGGAGCCACTGGCGCTGCCCGGAGCAGCGGGCGCCACTGGCGCGACGGGCGCTCCCGGAGCGGCAGGCGCAACGGGAGCCACCGGTGCACCGGGCGGACAAGGCATCCAGGGGATTCAAGGCATCCAAGGAATCCAGGGCGTGCCGGGCACGACGAGCCCCGTCTCGTCGGGCGGCGACGCCAGAATCCCCGGTGCGACCACCGCGGAGTTCTCGCCGCTCGTGCAGATCAACGTGAAGGCGGGGCAGACCGTCTTCATGACGAGCACCGCCGCACTAATGGTCTCGCAAGTCGATGCCCAGAGCGCCCTTGCCTACGCCTGCTACTACGACGGCAAGAATTGGTCGCCCTTCGACGACGAAGCGCCGCCCGCCGTGGCGCAGACGATGGCCATCAAGCCGCTCCTGGCCAACGTGGCCATCGGCGTGACGCGCGTCGGACTCCAGACGTTCAAGAGCGCCGCGACGGTGTGGGTCGCCATGTGCGGCACCGCACCAAACGGCTCGAAGGGCACGCCTGCGATCAGCGGCGGCTCGGCGAAGACCGTCACGATGATCGTCGAGTAACCTCCTGAGTCCGTCGTGAGCCAATGAGCGGGACCTCACGCACGACGCCGCTGGCCATCGTCGGCGGCGCCTCCATCATTGCACTATCCATCTATTTCGGACTGCGCGCGCGGCCCGCGGCTAGCCCTCCGGCGCCGCTGGCTCCCTCGACGTCCCAAGCATCAGACGCCGGCAGGCTTCGCCGATCGCCAGGCCGTCCCCGTCAATCGTGCCGCCATCGATGGCGAGGTCACGCTGGCCCTGCAGGCGCAGCGCCCGCTCTTTCGGCAGCGATGCGCGGCGCAGTTGGCTGCCGCCGACGCCGGCGCCGCGACCTACGGCTTCGACGTCGGGATCGCAGCGGACGGTCGAGAGATCGGTCGCGGCGTCAGCCCGCGCGCGGGCGCCCGAGGCGAGGTGGCCGATTGCTTGCGCATGATCGTCGCGCCCGTGGCGGTCACGCCGCCGGGTCGTTCGATGACCGTGCGAACGACGCTCAATCTTCCCGTAGCTCTCAAGCGACTCAGACGAGGATCTCCGGCACGTTGCCGCTCACGTCGCCGAGCGTCGTCGCCGGCACGCCCACGGCGTTCATGCACGAGATGAGCACGCTCGCAGGATGGCGGGGCTTGGCGCTGCCGTTCAGGGTGCGTCCCGCTCGCGGCGGGCCGGATGTGTTGCCCCTTGCGCAGCTTGCCGCCACCGCCGCCTCCGATGAGCATGATCATGTTGTCGGTCGAGTGAGCCGCGAAGTAGTTGCCTTCGCCTTGTTGCCCGTCACGGCCGTGGCCCCAGCTTCGAGAAGGGCGAACGCCACCGCCGTGTTGTCGAGCACGGTGCCGTTGCCTTCCGGGAGCGCCTTCAGGTTTCGGACCAACCGTCCGAACAGACCCACGTGCCACTTGTGCGACAAGAGGAAGTCGGCCGCCGAGCCGCTGTGGCCCTCCTCGTGGACATCGATGGCATGCGCCGGGAGACGGAACATGGGCATGCTGAAAGAGATGAGCAGCGAAGCGACGCGGGTGAGATCGCACGCGAAGGCCATCGTGATCAGGTCGACGAGCAGCTCGCCGCGCTTGATCTCGTCGTTGTAGTTGGCCCCCCTGGTGAATGCGCCAGGTTGCGTCGGCTTCGAGCACGAAGAGCGTGGAGGTCATGGGAGGCGGCGCCGACGGAGACGAGGGCGAAGACGGCATCGTGGGCAACGCGGCTCCCGAGAGGAGCGCCACGCGCTGTTCGAGGGCGCGCACCTGATCGAGGTGATCGCTCAACCGACGCCGGTCCGCGGCGCCGAGGCGCCCCGAGAGCTCCTTGGCGCTGTTCATGACGGCGTCGAGGACGCTACGTCGAGCGGAGGTTCTTTTGCTGCAGCGCGAGGTCGGCGGCGGAAGGGCCGCCACCGCCTACCGGCGTCCCTCCGCCGCCACCTCCACCACCGCCGCCTCCGGCGGGCGGCGCCGGCGGCACGAAGGAGCCGAAGAGCGACTGCCACGCGAGCGCCGGATCGGCGACCGAGTTGTTTACGGGCTTGTTCGCGGCGGCGTAGGAGATCTCCGCGTAGTGACCGTTGAACTCGTCGAGCTGCACGCGGTAGACGAGCTGCTTGTAGACGCTCGACGCGCCGAGCTGCTGCGCCACGAGATAGTCGGACGTCGCGCCGTTCGCGCCGTAGGAGCCATTGGAGTGGGCCTTGCCCGCCAGGAGCGGGCTGAGCGTGCTGTCGTGCGTAGCCTGCACCTTCCCCGCGACGGGTACCGAGCCGTAGCCGTCGAGCCCGACCGACGGAATCTGGAGGCCCGACACGATGCTGAACTGATCGACGATGTCCGCGAGGCCGGCGACGGCGGGCCGAAGCTCGGCGGCCTTGAGGGCGCCGACGGTCGCCGGCACGTAGAGGCTAGGCGCCGCGTTCTGCCCCGAGTCCTGCCCCGTCGACTGGCCCGAGGTCATCACGACGTAACGCTTCACCGGTGCGCCTTGGGCGTAGGCGGGCTTCGCGTCGAGCATGACGTCGAGCGCGGGAAGCGCCAAGGCGAAGCCACCGACTCCGCGGAGGACGGCCCTGCGACTGAGCTCAAGCTTCTTCATCACTTCTCCTCCCGACGGTGCGTGAACGTGTAGTCGCTGACGAGTTCGCGAACGAGCGTGACGAAGTGCCGGCCATCGCCGGCGAAGGCCGGGCCAATCTTCTTGATCATGGCGAAGTCCTCCGGCCTAAGCTCACGACCGAGCGCGAACGTGTAGAGCTTCTCGGCGACGCACTCCTCGAACTTGCCCGAGTTGAGGACCAACTCGCCGAGCGCCGCGGGCCCCTGAAACGCTCCGCCTCCGCTCGCGCCCGACAGCTCGCCCTGCCCAGACACGGCGCATTCGGGGCGGCCGTCATCGTGGGTCCGGTAACGCCCGAGAGCGTCGTAGCGCTCGAGACCGAAGCCGACGGGGTCGATGGATTGGTGACACCCGGCGCAGCTCCCCGACGCGTGCTCCTTGTAGCGGTCGGTCTTGCACGCGTTGGGCGTCGTTCCCTTCGGCCCTTGATCCGCGTTCACCGTCGGCGGCGGCGGCGGAATCGCCTGGCACATGAGGCGCGTGCGAATGAAGATTCCGCGGCGCGTCGGGCTCGTGTCGCCGTTCTTGCTGCCGTAGGAGAGCACAGCCCCGTGCGAGAGGATCCCGCGTCGCTCGGGTGCCTTCGTTTCGACCCACGCTCCCCCTGCAGCCGACGGTGCGGAGAGGCCGTAGTGGGTGGCGAGGGCGCCGTCGAGCCAGGTCTTGGGGCTTCAGAAACGGCTCCGCGCGTAGTCGCGGCTGCCCTCGAAGAGCGTGGCGCCGACGAGCGCGTCGGACTCGGCGCGCATCGAACGCGCGAGGGCTTCGGTCTCCGTGAGCCGGCTGTAGCCGAGCCACATGGCGTGGAACCGCTGGAGGCGCGCCTTCGCCTCCGGCGTCCCGAGGAGTCGCTCGGCGGCCGCCGTGCGCGGCGCGAGCTCTTCCAACTCGCCCTTCGCGGCGGCGTCGAGGAGCGCGTCGTCGGGCGTCGTGCCCTGCAAGAGAAACGAGAGGCGCGCGGCGATCTCGAAGGCCGTGAGCGTGACCTCACCGGCGGCGTCCACGCTCGCGCCGGCTTCGAAGCGATAGAGCAGCGACGGATGGGGAGAGCATGGCGCGCAGCGCGAGGGCCGCGCCGCTGTCGAAGGCGTTGTCTTCCACGCTCGCCCGCGTGGAGCGGAAGGAGCGAGACGATCTCCGGCTTCCGTGAGCGGCCGGCGAAAGGCGCGCCGACCGAAGCGCTCGACGAAGGTGCGGAAGCAGGCGGCGTCTTTGGCGCCCGTCGGCTGACACCCGTAGAGGCGCGCCTTGACCGCCGGCTGGGTCATGACCCACGCCGCCACGGCTTCGGCGATGGCGTCAGCGCCCTCGACGAGCACGCCGCTCGCGTGCTGCAACGCGATGTCGTTGTCGAAGGGCACGCCCTCGTCCACGGCGAGTTGCTCGAGGGCCACGGGCACCTCGGGCGCGATCGAGCGTCCGAAGGGTCGCCGCGTATTCGGCCTTCGTCAGGCGACGGGCGCCAACGGCCGCCGTCGTCGGCGCACCCGGCTCGCCAGGGCCACCGGTCCACTTGACGCCGGCGCCCGGCGCCCCGCCGAAGGCGCGACCCGCGAGGAGCTCGTCCTCGGCGCAAGCGGCCGCGAGGGCCACGGTTCCCACGAGAGACGCGAGGGCGAGCGAGGAGCGAAGAGGCACGTGCATGACGGCACCCTCGAGCACGCGTCATGCCCGGAACTCGCCGTGCGAAATCGAGGAGTTAGCTAGTCACGATCCCTGACTGTCAGGGGACGTCAGGGGACAGCGTGGCGGCGCTCATTGGCACTTTCCAGCGGCCTTGCAATGGGCGACCACGCGCTCTTCCGAGAGCGCCTTGGTGTAGAACGCGAGCTCGTCGATGCGGGCGCCGGCGTACAGAGCCAAGGCCGGCGTCCACCGGCTCCCCGTCAGCGCCCCCGGCGAGCTCACCCAATCAACCCCCACGCCGTCGACGAACATGGTGAGCTTCAAC